>NZ_QREI01000001.1:0-978777 GCF_003386275.1 Winogradskyella pacifica
TGTATAATGGCCAGTCATGTCAATAACTCTAATGGAACTGAAGATGATGGATTGGATATTCGTAAGACCTTACAATTAGCCAATAAATTACTCCCTTTTGATGAAGGTGAGTTTTTAGATAATGTGAATGTTTTGTTGAAAGATAACAGATCAAATGACTAATATATTCTCAAAGAATACTAAATATCAATTCATTGAACAACCTTCAATACATTATAATAAACATATTTTAAGTTTTCTAAATTATTACCTTTTAATGGCTTTAACATTACCAAACTTGATTAGGTTCCTATCGTTCAATTTTATTTATTTAATTCATTAAACTGTAAGGATATGTACATCGATATTCAAAAATCTTCGAGTATCTCTTCTATCCGTAATTATACTTTTTAATAATTATTTAAAGTATCTTATAATGCACGCTTTTATTTGATGTCATAGAAAATAATTATGTGGCTCTTATATCAAATAATAAAATTAGCTCCGAATTATTATAATTTATAATGCAGACATAAACTTAAGTGTTAAATTTTGTTAAATCGAGACCAATTCGGTGACCAATAAAATCAGATCCTTTTGAAAGCATTATAAACACTGAAAAGTACAATTTATGGTCGTTGTCTCCGACTCCACTATTAAGCACAACTTTGTTGTGCTTTTAAGCATAAAAAGCTCAACAAGTTTTACTTGATTGAGCTTTGTTGTTTAAAAGCATTTGGGCTGAAAGCACAAAAAGTTGTATTTACAGGATGGGATTCACTAGAGAACAACGACGTTAATCTCTCCGACTCCACTTTTAAACCCTGTAAGTTTTTAACTTACAGGGTTTTCTATTTATAGTTCACACATAACACGAATGATATAATCGAATTATTATGTAAATTGCTGTGATTTAGATATGGACCATTGTTTATATTTAATTGTTGTGGGTAATTAGAAAAAAAAAACTTTATGAATAGAAATATAAATCTCGAAATTTCAAATCCTAAAAAGTTCATTTCTGATATAGAAAACAAAAAATTTGTAGAAATACCAGGAAGTGATATTTGGGATTTAGGTTTTTCTAATATACCACATCACAACTATACACAGCCTAAAGATTTTCCAAATTGTTGTGAATACCATAAAAGCATTCTTTCCAACCTAAATGACTGGTTTAATACTTTCCCAAATTGTTGTGACAATCACAAAGCTCTGCTTAAGAAAAAATGGTTTAAAAAAGAATTATATACTGATATTCCAAATAAAGTACTCAATTCAGTTAGCTACACAAGTAGTTTTATTGAGCATAGTATTGAAAAAGATAATTGGTATAAAGAAATAACCGACTATATAGACTATATAATTGATAGCTTTGGAACACCAAGCATAGGTGGAGAAAGGTTTTTTAGTGTTATTGAATATTGGGTAAAAAACAGTCTTGAAATACCAAAAGAAATTGAATGGAAAAGGAATCAACTATTAGACTACTTTAAATCAAAAACTGAGAAGAAAGTTAAAAAAAATACTGATTTAAACCTATTACATTCAACTTTTCAAAATTGGATAAAATTCATTCCCGAAATTCCTGTATTTAATTCTATAAAAATAGCTTATAAAGGTAAACTACCTATGAATTTATTCTTGTATGATGGAGAATACAATAGGTTTACAGGATTAACAACATTCAAAGGTAGAACACAAAGTGAATTAATTGAAATTATTGTTAATCATACAAAGAAAATCTTATTTCAATTAACATCTGAAAATGTTTACAAAAGTTTAAATCTTACAGATAAAGAAAAATATGAAATTCAAATTATTGCTGAGAAGCACAAACTAGGGCAATTATTGCTATTAGAAAACTTCTCAAAAAACGAATTAAAATACATTAAAGTTCTAAAAAAATGGTTGAAAAATGAAAAAGGGTTTATTAGTGAATTAAAGCCTATTTTTGATAAAATTAGTGAACAAAACTTTCATTCTTTTTTAATTCAACAAATATTCTTTTTTGGACAAAGTTTAGAAAAATTAAAACACCTTCATAGCTCATTTGGAGAAGAAGATTTTAGAGATTATTTTCTTCCTCATTTAACTCAAATATCAAAAAAACATATAGCAACTGGAGAAACATTTAATAAAAAAGGGAAAACTGATATCCTAATTCAGGATATGAATGCTATAAATACCTTTGTTGCGGAATGCAAACTATGGAAAGGGAAGTCTTATTTAAGTTCAGCAATTAATCAACTTATAGAAAGATACGTTTTATGGAGAGATGAAAAAATTGCGCTTATTATTTTTAACAAGGACAATAAAGATTTCGCAAAAGTTATTGAAATTGCAAAAGAAACAATTGAGGAACACGAACTTTTCGAATCGTTTGTAGAAGAAAAATTTAAAACAATAATCACTTATAAATTTAAACATTCAGAAGATATAACGAAAATTGTAACACTTGAACTAATTTTATTTAATTGTTATAAGCAATAACTACCCACAGCACCATATATAATTAATGGCTAGTTCTCGCCGACTTACGAAAATCCTCGCAGATATTCTATTGGGTTTTTATTTACTAAATTAGGTGCTTACACACGCCACTAATCATACACAAGACATTTAAACGAAAATGTGCCGATACGGAATTAATACATATAAACCACATTACGCTTGTTTTGAATGTCGGAAAACCTTCAAAAGAAGATTACTGAAGGATATTGATAGAGATTCAATAGAATTTGAAAAACAATCTTATAAATGTCCTGAATGTGGCGGAATAACCGCGAATATGGGATTTGACTTTGAATCACCAAAAAAGCCCAACACAAAAGCCTGGAATCACATGGAATCTCTTTACGAAACAGGGATTACCTTTCATTCGTGTGGCTGTACTGGTCCTGGATATATTCCGAGAGACAAAAACAAATTGATTGAGTTTCTCAATGAGAAAAAAGTCATTTATGTAGAGAATCTAAGGTTTTGGACGACAAGATTAGAACCAAAAAATGAAAGTGAAAAAAGCAAAGATTGGGATAAGAACAGTCACTTTCTATTCAGCCTTCCTAGAGAATTTACAACTGGAACTAAAAAGAAAAGATATACTGATTTAAAAAAAGCAGTGGAATATTGGACCGAAAGAATTAATGAAATTGACAGTAGAATAATAAAAATAACCAACAAAATTAGGCATAGTTAATCGCTCATTCACAATACATTAACAAAAGCCTTAATGCATTTTCTATCTGTGATTTATTGACTAAATTACGGTCATAACCAAGCAACTAACCATTATAGAAAACATATTAACCACTATTGCAACCTCCATGAATAAACTCGATTTTAGTATCTCACTGAGAGAAAAAGGACTAGATTCAAAAGACATAAAAAAGGAAATGAAAGAGAGTGGTTTTGATGATTCTGAAATTCAATATTATTTAAAAAAATCAGATGAAATATTTCTAGATCAGTCTTATCGTTATAACAGATATAAATCTAAAGGCAAAAACAAGAATACATTAAAAATGCTAATACTGATAATCAGCCTCATACTTTTAACAGGAGTGCTCCTCGGATACGCCACTATAGGATTGATTGGACTATTTATTTTGTGGAGCCTAATCGGTTATGGTTCTTTTAGAAATTAAAGTCGAAAATTCGGACTTACAACAACCCAAAATAAAAATAAAGGCTGTTTTATCTATTAATGTGAATTAAAAAGATGCAAATCAAAAACTCCAATCTTTTAGTAAAACTTAAAAATTAAGATTATCAGTATAACTGAACACTAACTACTCAACAACACTAAAACCCTTTTGCAAAGTGGCTACAGAACTCCCTCCAACCCAAACTTCAAATGCACCAGGCTCTACCTCCCATTTTTTATTTGCTGTATAAAACTGAAGTGTCTCAGCATTAATTGTAAACGTGACTGTTTTAGTTTCACCTGCCTTAATCATTAGCTTTTTAAAACCTTTTAATTCTTTAATTGGCCTTACCAAACTACCAACTAAATCTCTAATATATAGTTGCACGACTTCCTCTCCATCTGTATCTCCAGCATTTGTTATAGACACAGAAACATTGATACTGTCAGTCGCTTTTATTTCAGTTTTATCTAATGTTAAGTTATCATATTTAAAAGTGGTATAACTCAATCCATGTCCAAATGGATACAACGCAAATCTTGGTGCATCTCTATAAGCAGAATACGTTACTTGTTTTGATCCGTGAGGTCGTCCTGTGTTTTTTTGATTGTAATATAGCGGCTCTTGCCCTACATGATGCGGAAATGACACTGGTAATTTACCCGATGGATTATAATCCCCAAAAATAACATCTGCTATGGCATTACCAGATTCCGACCCTAAATGCCAACATTCTAAAATAGTTGAAGCCACTTCTGAAGCACGAGTTAAATCCATTGGACGGCCGTTCATCAGCACAATTACAATGTTTTTATTCACCTTTTGAATAGCCTCTAACAATTCTAATTGTAAACCTTTAAATCCGATATCTACCTGACTTCGTCCTTCTCCCGTCTGATAGGCGTCTTCACCTATAGCTAATAAAACCACCTCAGCTTTCTTAGCAGCTTCAACTGCTTTTTTAATTCCTGATCTATCGGTTGTATTAAATTCTAAAGGTATTAAAAACTGATTTTCGCCTGGCTTAACCGTTGGAATCGTTAACTCAATTCCTTTTTCATAATGTATCGTTGTTGACTTAGATACCGCCTGCTTTACGCCTTCTAATAGTGATACCGCAGAATTATAGTCACCTTCTGCTCGCCAATTCCCTAAAGGCGCATTTTTGTCATCAGCTAACGGCCCAATAACAGCGATACTTTTTATGTCTTTTGAAAGTGGTAAGACTTGATTATCATTTTTAAGTAATACAATAGATTTCTTAGCGACATCTCTAGCAATTTCTAAATTCTCTTTAGAATAGATCTCAGTTTTCTCTCTTTCTGTATCACAATATTTATAAGGATCATCAAACAGTCCTAGCTGAAATTTGATTCGTAATACACGTCTCACAGCATCATTTATGACATCTATTGAAACTTTACCTACTTCTATTAATGTTTTTAACGAAGCTTCATAAGCATACGATTCCATATCCATATCACTCCCTGCATTAATAGCAATTTCTGAAGCATGCTTTAAATCTTTAGCATACCCATGTGCTATCATTTCGCCTATACTTCCCCAATCGGAAACCATTAGACCTGGCCAATTCCACTCGTTTTTCAACAAATCTCTTTGCAAATGCCTATGTCCTGTTGCTGGTATGCCATCAATATCATTAAAAGCATTCATAAATGTTGCCACACCGGCTTCTGCAGCAGCTTTAAAAGGAGGTAAAATAGTATTATGAAGTTCATACTCACCAATATTCACCGTATTGTAATCTCTACCAGCCTCACCAAAACCATAACCTGCAAAATGTTTTGCACATGCCGCAATAGTATGTGTTGCCGATAAATCGTCTCCCTGAAACCCTTTTATTCTCGCTACTCCAATTTTTGTAGTTAAATACGTATCTTCACCAGAACCTTCCATTACTCTTCCCCAACGTGCGTCTCTAGAAACATCGATCATGGGTGCAAACGTCCAGTTTAAACCAGATGCAGATGCTTCTTTTGCTGCAATTGCAGCCGATTGTTCTATAATATCTAAATCCCAACTCGCACTTTCACCTAAAGGAATAGGAAATATAGTTTTGTAACCATGAATAACATCATACGCAAAAATAAGGGGAATCTTTAATCGAGAATTCTCCATTACAATCCGTTGTGTTTCTCGGATTGAAGCTACAGAAGCCACATTCAGCATAGAGCCGACTTCACCTTTCTTTAGTTTGTTGTACTTATACTGATCTCTTTCTGAAGTTGATGGACCTGTCGCATTCCATTTACCACTATACTGTACTAGTTGGCCTATTTTTTCATCAATGGTCATTAATGCTAATACAGAATCTACTTTGAGTTCAATCCGCTTATCTATTAAAGACGTTGTGTGTTTTATAAATCCGGAATTAGCCTCTACTGACGTATCAAAATCTACTGTAGCACAAGTAACAAGTAGAATAACAGCAGCCTTTACACTAACGACTGCAAATAGGAATGTTTTTTTTGTATTAATCATTATACTAAAATCATTTTAACTCCATTTCTGTATACACAGGAAAATGGTCTGAAGGGAATTTGAAATCAATAGCACTAGATAATACGGCATACTTATGTACTGTAATGCTAGGAGATTTTGAAATAAAAATATAGTCGATGCGTCGCGTTACGAGTTCATTATATTGAAAGGCATTAAATGTTCCCTCCGGTCCAAACTTTAATGTGGCTATTTGTCTTGAATCTGACATGGTTGGTAAAATTTCTGCTACGACCAGACTATTAGGTTCTACATTAAAATCACCCATAAGCAGAACAGGATAGTTTTGGATGTTTTCTGAAGCTATTTTTTTTAGAATAAGTTTTACACCTTCCTTTTGCGCTTCCGCACCAACATGATCTAAATGGGTATTAAACACCCAAAACTTTTTACCCGTTTTATTTGAAGAAAATAAACCATACGTACAAACTCTAGGATAGGCAGCGTCCCAACCTGTAGAAACTTTATCTGGCGAATCGGATAACCAAAAGGTGAATTGTTCTTCAACCTTTAAGTTGTTTGAATTGTAATAAATTGCAGAGAACTCGCCCTCTCCGTTGCCATCTCTTCCTTCACCTATAAATTTATAATCTTGCAAAGCGGCATTTAAATCTTCAATTTGATTCGGCCGTGCTTCTTGTACTCCAAAAACATCAGGACTAAGAAACAATATTTGAGAACTTAAAAAATCTTTTCGATTTGGCCATGCATTTTCTTCATCTGAAGCAATATCCAAACGAATATTATAAGTCATTGCCTTTAATGTAAACTGTTCATTTTTAGCTTCCGGCTTACTTTTATTAGAACTACAACCTAAAAGTATAAGGCTAATAATAAATAAATTAATTTGTTTCATTTATTTCTTGTTTCGAACTTATGCTCTCTGTCTTTCAAAATAAATTATCGACAGCATAAAAATAATCTCTGATAGCAACGCTTAGTTTGTGCTACTAGAATTTGCTTTTAATTTCTTAAACACCAATTCTGGTTCATCTGTGGTAATATAATCAAAATCATGACTCAATAACCAATCAATATCTTCTTCTTTATTGGCCGTCCATGCATTTAGTTTTAAACCTAAATCTCTAGCTTCTGTAATCCAATTTGGTTTATTTTTTAATTTCCAAACTAAATAATCGAGTCCGGTAATTCCATCTTTATGTAAGTCTTCTGGTGCTTTTGAACCATCTAGATATAAGACCTTAGCATTAGGTTCTATTGTTTTAATGTGTTTAATAACCTCATAACTAAAACTGATATAATAAGACACATACGCTTCTGCCTTAAGCTCTTTGACTGTGGCTACAGCTTTGTCTGCCATAAGAACATTACGTCCTTCAGTTTTAGAAGGTTTTATTTCGCAAACTAAACCTGTAGTGGTATTATTTGTCATGCCCGCAGTAATAAAATCTTTTAAAGTTGGCAGTGTTTCACCGTTTGATAATTTGTGTTTAGCAAGTTCTTCATAGGTTGAAGATTCAATATCTAAACCTTCATAATCGGCATCGTGAGTAACAACTAGGATTTCATCTGCCGTCATACGAACATCAAATTCTGAGCCTGTACATTTTAAACTAATCGCCTCTTTTAATGCCGCAATTGAATTTTTTGGTAAATCTTTAGTTTTCCATGCTCCTCTGTGCGCAATGACAGGGTTATCTGCAAAAGTAATTTCAGTGTCTTTACTTGTAGAATTGCATGAAACAAATCCTATACACAACAACAAAACAGTTAAATATCTCATATGAAATTGTATTTTTAATATATAACGTCTAAATATTAAGAAAACAAAAAGGCAAGTGAACTTGCCCTTTTGTTTCAATAGAATGACTAATTCAAATAATTATTAATTGTAACCATTATTTTGAGGGTAATCTGAACCTAAAAGGTCTAAATCATTTTGAGATATTGGCCAGTTAATAAAATGTGATCTCCAATTCTCTCTAGGATCTTTAGACCCTAAATTGGCTGGAAAATACTCTCCATCACCAGCGTAATTGGTCATTTGAAAATCGATAACCGATTGTCCCATTCGTTTTAAAGTAAACCAACGTTGCCCTTCAAAAGCTAATTCTCTAGCGCGTTCGTCTAAAATGGTTTGTTGATTTACGGTGGTCACTGGCGTAGCACCAGCTCTAGTTCTTACCGCATTTATATATGGTAAAGGATCACCTGAAGATCTCATAATAGCCTCTGCAGCTATTAAATATGTCTCAGCTAATCTGTAAACCGTTACATTACCTCTTATTAAATAAGATTCTTCATTACCATCTTCTTGTGAAAATTTTATACAAGAAGGGTGCATTCTTTGGTAATATGATGTGTAGTTACTACTTGGATTATCTAAATCCGTGATTGCCGCATAATCATCTACTTCCTCACCAATTCTATCTCCAGATGTATAATAATATTTTAATCGAAAATACGTATCATCATCTCTTGTATCGTTTGGATCTTCTGCTAAAAGATTTAACAGATATAGGTTTGGCAAAATTCTAGAAAAACCTCTACCTCCTTGTTCATTATTAGATTCTATACCTGAAATCTGAAAATATTGAGTGACATAATTTGCATTCATCATGGTTGTGTTACCACCACCAAGTAAATCATCTTGAGATTGAATAACGAATAATGATTCAGAATTATTTCTATCACCAGCAAATACATCTGCGGTACTAGACACCAAACCATGAGGTCCTTCTTCTATTAAGGATACCGCTTGATTTTTTGCTTCAGTCCAGTTACCTTGCCACATTGCTACTTTAGCCTTTACATGCTTTGCTGTTCCTTTAGTAACACGTCCAAATGTATCTGACCACTCTAAATTGTCTATCGCAAAGTTTAAATCACTATTGATAAGTGCGAAAATTTCTTGCTCTGTAGATTTATCATTAATAACATCAAAAGCATTATCCACAGTTATAGTTTCTGTCGTCACATAAATATTATTGTACATTCTGTATAAGTAGAAATACGAATGTGCTCTAAAAAACTTTGCTTCAGATAAAATTTGCGCTCTTGTATCTTCATCTATACCCTCTAAAGTTTCAGCTGCATTTATTATTGCAGTCGCTTTATTAGCCATATTATAAAAATGTTTCCAAAATAATGAAGACGCAAAATTAGTACCCTGATCTACTGGAGACGTACCTCTTTCATATCTCCCCATTAAACCAGTATAGCCAGATCTTGAAAAGGTTAAATCACCCCGAGAAGACATCAATACCGATCCCATGAAATCCTCAGTACTATTATCATAACGATCTCTTTCAAACTTATATAAACTTACTACTCCAGATTTTAAGCCTCCTTCAGTAGTATAAACATAATCCGCATCAATTAGCGTACTCGGTTGTTCTTCTAAGAAATCTTCGCAAGAAGTAACAACAAAGAATAACGCCGTGGCTAACAGAAATCCACTTTTTATTTTTGAATAAAAAAACTTCATTTTCATAATATTATTCTTTTTATAATTAAAATTTAACTCTTACTCCAAATGTGAATGACTTTGCATCAGGATAACCCGTATCAGCATTTGAAAAGGTAGATCTAATATTTACCTCTGGACTGTAACCTATATAATCTGTGTTTGTAAATAAATTTGTTGCAGTCACATAAAATTTAATCTGCTCAAAATTTAATTTAGATGTAAACTTGTCTGCTAAAGTATATCCTAAGCTCACCGTTCTTAATCTAAGGTAAGATGCATCCTTAACCGCTAAAGCATTTAAATACTGATCGGCAGCATCTTTATTCGGACGCGGAAATGAATTTGACGGATTTTCTGGTGTATAATAATCTACTTTAACACCGTTTATATCTCCTCTTAAAGTCCCACCATTATTGTACTCATTTAAGAATGGATTCACTTTTGTAGCCCCTTCTACAGCATAGAAATCGACAAGTAAATCAAACCCTTTATAATATACTGTTGTAGATAATGACCCAAACCAGTCTGGATTAGGATCGATAAACACACGATCTTCTTGTGTAATTTTACCATCAGGTCCAGCGATAATATTACCGTCCTCATCGACTCCGTTGACATCTTTAATTTTGATATCACCAGGCCTTAAATCTGTTTGAGGATTTGCTGATTCTGAATTAGCTTGAGGTGCATTTTCAAAATCTTCACCTTCTTGCCAAATCCCATCAAAAGCGTACTGATAAATAACGCCAACTGGCTGACCAACATAATAATTAAATGAATTATCTTCAGTGATCGCGTTACCATTTCCATCATCATAAAGTTCTAATATTTTGTTTTTATTATTAGACCAATTTGTAGAAACTGACCATTTAAAATCTTCAGTATTAAAAATATTTGCTGTTAAACTAAGTTCAACACCTGTGTTTTGCATTTCACCTGCATTAAAGAATGTTGACGTGTATCCTGTAACTGGCGGCACACCTCTTCTTAATAATAAATCTGTAGTTCTTGCATCGTACCAGTTAATACTACCTACTAATATTCTATTGAATATTGAAAAATCTAAACCAAGGTTTAAAGTGGTGATTCTTTCAAACTTCAAATCTGGATTAGGTAAAATAGTCGATGGTGAGAATCCTGACCCAGTTTCCTCGTCAAATATATAAGGTTGGAAATCTGCTGTAAATAGTGATGTATAAGCACGACCTAAATCATTAACCAAAGAACCATAACTTGCTCTAAATTTTAATTCTTGTATAGAACTTACATCTTCTAAAAAGTTTTCATTATGAATTTTCCAAGCAAAAGAACCCGCTGGGTTATAACTCCATTTATTACCTTCACCATTTAAAGAGGCACCATCAGCTCTCACAGTACCTTCAAAAGTATATTTATTTAATAATGAATATCGTGCTCTGGCTAAATACCCTAAATATCTAAATTGATCACCATCGCGCTCTACAGTAACATTACCTATGGCGCTTGAAATACCATTATACCCTAAATCTTCATTAGCAAACCCCTGACCTTCGGTAAAGGTTCTTGTGAACGCATTTTCTTGCGTCGATTGCACTAAGGTTACATTAAGACTATTATTAGCATTTATGGTTTTGTCATAAGTTAAAATATTCTCTATTAAATACGACTCACGTAATTGATTGTCAATTCTAGCAATACCTCTAACATCGTCACCCGCAGAACTTAAAGAAGATTGGTATTGCCCTCTTTCTGAAGTTCTTCTTGTTAAATTAGCCTTTAACTGGTATTGTAAATCATTAGTAATCTGCCATATTGGTGTTACATTAACAACATAATCATTACCTTTTTCTTCGTGATTTTGTTCTCTTAAATTCCACAGTGGGTTAACAGCTGACAACTCTTCACCACTTGGAAAACGTGTAATACTTCCGTCGACGTTATAAGCACTACCTAATGGAGATGTGGTAATTACGTTAACATTTGCAGCTCTATCAGTATCATCATTTAATAAGTTTATATCGAAATTTACAGAGAATTTATCCGATATTTTTTGATCTACATTTAAACGTAACGTTTTTCTTGTATAACTAGATGAAGGTATAAGACCATCTTCTTTGAAGTAATTAATACTACCAAAAACCTTAGTCAATTCCGTACCACCACTAACGCTTATTGCCTGACTATTAACGAAACCATTTCTCATTAATTCATCTTCCCAATTTACGAAACGATTGTTTGTAAGATTATCATATTCAACTTCTGTAAATACATTATCGACAACATCATCAGCATAACTATCGTCTGCTCTTGTGGACCTCCAAGCTTCTCTTCGTAATTGCGCTAACTCTTGTCCGCTATAAACATCAAAATTCCGCTCAATACTTTTTGTTGTTAAAAAACCGTGATAGCTCACACTTACTTTACCTGCAGAGCCACGTTTAGTTGTTATTAAAACAACACCATTAGCACCTCTAGAGCCATAAATAGCCTGAGCAGAAGCATCTTTTAAAAACTCAATAGATTTGATATCATCTGAGTCAATATCCTCAATACCTCCATCTCTAATAATACCATCTACAACATAAATCGCACTTACATTACCTTCTATAGAACCTTGCCCTCTAAAAATAATATCAGATGTACCACCTGGCCGTAACGTACCTCCGCCGACATTAACTTGTAAGCCCGCAATTCTACCTCTCAACATTTCATTAACGTCTGATGTTGGTGATAAGGTTGCTTTCTCTAGGTCTGTAGTTGACACAGCATTTACGATATCACTTTTCTTTTGTGAACCATAACCAATAACTACAACTTCTTCTAAAGCACTATCTTCTTCTAAAGTTATCGAGATTTCTCCCGAACTATAGACCACTTCTTTAGATTTAAATCCTACATAAGATACCACCATAATAGCGGATTCATTTGAAACATCTAAAGTAAACACACCATCAAAATCTGTTTGTGTTCCATTAGAAGTTCCTTTTTCTATGACAGACGCACCTGGCAAAGGCATATTATCTGAAGCAGAAAGCACTTTTCCTTTTACTGTGGTCTGCGCAATCAGAGAAAACGAACTGCACAATAAAAAGAGACAGAAGAATATTTCAATTCTTGATTTTTGAAATTTGAATTTCATGAATGATTGATTTAGTTAAAAATTAAAGCCCAAAACTATCATTTCAAAACATGTAGAAATGAGATGCAATGTTAAGCTTTTGTAAATTTAACCTCAAATAATTGCTAATTTGATAATCGATACCTCGATAAAAAACGAACATCATAAAATTTAACAATAATAAATCTTGAAAAAATCTCGGTAAGTATTATAAACATTAGCAATGTAGAGAACTTAAAATTTCTTAAAAAAAACCAAAAATTCAGCGTAAAAACACGCTTGTCGAGGTAAAGTCGTGGTAGAAAATGGGATTGTCGAGGTGTTAGAATTTTAAGATATAGTTAACTAAACTGTCATCATGATTTAATTGTAACCTTTTACGTAATCTGTAACGCTTAGTCTCCACACTTTTAATAGATATATTAAGCAATGGAGCCATTTCCTTAGAGGATAAATTCAACCGTAAATAAGCACAAAACTTCAAATCATTTGGTGTTAAATCTGGGTGTGCGGCCTTAATTTTATCCATAAAATCTTTATCTGCATTATTAAATGCCTCTTTAAAGAATTTCCAATCTTTATTATTGTTCAAATTGGTATCAATTAGATTTACGGCGCTTTCAATATCTTTATTATTTCTATTCTTTTTTAATTCCTTCTTTATTTTATTGAGTAACTCATTTTTCTTAATGATACTCATTGTAGAAATCACTAACTCTCTATTTTTTCCTTCGATATCTTGATTTAATTTTTCATTCTTTATTTGAATGAGTGCACGTTCACTTTTGATGTGTTCATGCTTAAGAATTCGTTCGTAGTAAAATTTATAAACCTTATTAACTAAAAATGCAATTCCTATTAAAATTAAAACATACACCAGAATCGCTAAATTGGAAATATACCACGGTCTATTCACTTCAAAATGATATACAATTGTATTCTCCGTAAGTTGATTTCCAACTTTTCCTTTAACTTCTAAAGTATAATCACCAAAAGATATATTTTCAAATTGCACACTCGACGAGTGAGACCAATCGCTCCATTTATCAGAAAGCCCTTCAATTTTATAACTATAGCTAACATCTAGGAATTTATTGTATTCCGGAACCGAAAACCCAAATGAGACGATACCTTTCTCGTGTTCAAATGAACCACTTTCGGTTAGAGACAAATGAATTGAACTCCCATCTATATTCTTTTTCATTATAGTATTAAAATGAATTGAATGGGAGGTGTCAGCTTCAATATTTGCTAAATCAAGCGTTAGATAACCGTTTACTGTTCCTAAAATATATTTTTCACCTTCAATGTGCTGTATATTTTCAAATCCTAAAACCCCTTTTCTTAAAGTTGAAGGAATTGCAATATCTGTAATCTGGGGTTTATTAGTAAGATTGTCATTAGTAATATAGCTAATGTTGTTTTTGAAGAACAGCCATAATTTACCTGTCTGATCGACCACCATTTTTCCGGAAGTAAAATTTTTGGACGCAATCAAATCTGTTAAAACACTATTCTTAACGAATTTATGTTCAGCTTCATTATAATTAAATATGCCATTTTTTGAAGTATACAGTATGTCTCCTTGGTAACTCTCCAAACTAGAACTATTTCCAATAGTTAATTCTGAAACATCTACCACATCTATAGTTTGAGTAAAATCAGAATTCATGTTTAAAACAAAAACTCCTTTATACTCATGGTTTACCATGATTTGGTTGGCATTATTAATTTCGAAAAAGCGCGATGAGTTTTTAAAGTTTTCAATTTTATTCCTGACCGTCCAAGTTTTATTTTTAAGCTCTAAAACATATAAGCCATCATAGTTTCCTTGAAGCAATAGATTATCATGATTTGGAATTTTCTTAAAGTTCCAAGCCCCTAAATCTGAACTGATTTTTTCTATCTGATTTCCATCAACACTAAAAGTTCCTAAATGATGACCACATATCAAACTTTCGTTATTATGATTATATAAGCTCCACACCTGGCCAGCAGTGCCTTTCACAAAACGAAACGTTTCATCTGTAGACTTTAATGATCTATAAAACAAGCCTTGATTAGTCCCTACATAAAGTAAATCCTTGTAAATAATGGTAGAATACACGGTTCCTAAAACCCCTTCGTAATCTATAAATGTTTGTATTGGTGATGTGATATTTATACAGTTAATACCGTTATCTAATCCTGCCCAAACATTATGGTTCGCATCTTCAAACAAAGCTAAAACGGTGTTATTACTTAATCCTAATTTCTGATTTATAACATATTCAAATTCACCTGCATTACTAATTTTCACAATTCCATTAGAAATTGTACCAATCACAAAACTGTTATCTTCAAGCTTAATACTATTAAATATGTTTAATCGTTTTAACCGCTCATTTGCGGTAATCTCCCATGGTTCTAATTGATTATTCTTGACCTGAAAAAAACCAGAATTCCTGGTAAGAATCGTCAGAAGGTCATCTACAAAAAACATATTAATAACCCGATCTTCTAAAACGACAGCATCACTAATTATTAATTTAGGTTGCCCATCTTTTATAAGATAAATCCCCTCGTTAGCTACATGATAATAAATATGATTATTGATATTAAATACTTTGTAAATAATTTGTTGTGACGTAATAATTTTAAAAGTCTCAGCTTCCTTGTTGAAAAAATGCAAAGCGTGACCCGATTGAAAAAGCACCCATTCTCCAAGGTCTAAAATGTTCCAAATTTGATCATCGCTAATATTGGCTTCTTTTAGTTTTGGAATTAGTGATGTATAATTTAGTAATCCTTTTTCATCCTTTACCCAATACCCAAAATCTTCATAGCAACCCGAATAAATTCTATCTCCAATAACCTTTACTGCTCTCAAAATAGTATTGTTTGGAGACGGATACGCCACCCAACTAGAACCATTATACTCTAAAAGGCCTTTATTATTTGCTGCATAAATGTAATTATCCGCACTTTGGGAAATCATCCAATTTTGATTATCACCACCATAATCTGAAGCTGTAAATTTTTCAATAGGCGGTAATTCTTGCGCAGGAAGCATCAAGAATACATTTAGAAATAATATAAATATGAAGTGTTTCATCTGTTTCGTAAAGATAGTTTTAGATAATGAACAAACAAAATGCCAGCTCGTTATGAACTGACATTAAAAATTATAAACTTGAAATACTAAGCTATGACAACGCAAGCATTAAAAAAGCTGCTAACGCTCCACCGGTTAATGGCCCTAAAACAGGAATCCAAGCATACGACCAATCACTTTTAGCTTTATTTTTAATTGGTAAAATAGCATGCATAAGTCGCGGCCCTAAATCTCTTGCCGGATTAATGGCATAACCAGTAGTACCTCCTAAAGACAAGCCAATGGACCAAACCAAAAAAGCAACAGGCAAAGCTCCTAAAGACCCTAAACCTATAACGGCTTCAGTCTCTGTAATACTGGCATCTGCAAAATAAAATATGGTAAAGAGTAAGACAAACGTCCCGATCATTTCACTAAAAAAGTTTGAAAACGTATTTCTAATCGCTGGCGCAGTACAAAAAACGGCTTTCTTAGAATCTGCGTCTTCTGTTTCGTCAAAATGATTCTTATAAGTTAACCAAACTGCAGAAGCTCCTATCATAGCTCCAATCATTTGCGCTAAAATATACATCGGCACATCAGCCCAGGGAAATTTACCAGCGATTGCCACAGCAACTGTAACTGCTGGATTAATATGCGCTCCACTATAAGGCCCCGCAATAACCACAGCAACATAAACAGCCAAAGCCCAACCTGTTGTAATCACTATCCAACCACTATTATTACCAATGGTTTTATTGAGGACGACATTAGCCACAACTCCTCCACCTAGTAAAATTAAAATCGCTGTACCTATAATTTCTGCTATAAATGGTGTCATAATTTAAACGCTGTTTTAAATGTTTTTAGTCCAATACTCCAAAGCATCAATAGCTCTATACCAACCTTTAATATTGGTTTCAATTTCCGTTCTGTCCTCTTTTGGACTAAACGTTTTATCCGCCTGCCAAATATCTTGAATTTCCTCAGAACTTTCCCAATAACCAACAGCCAAACCTGCTAAAAACGCCGCTCCCATAGCAGTGGTCTCTACTATTTTTGGTCTTACCGTTTTAGTGTTTAAAACATCCGATTGAAACTGCATCAACATATTATTAATTGTAGCACCACCATCTACACGTAATTCTTTTATAGATATATCGGCATCAGCTTCCATAGCTTTTAAAATATCCATAGTTTGAAATGCTATAGACTCTACAGCTGCTCTAGCGATATGTGCATCTGTACTCCCTCTTGTCAATCCAAACATAGTACCTTTTGCATGCTGATTCCAATGTGGCGCTCCCAAACCAGCAAAAGCCGGAACAAAATAGACGCCATCTGTACTATCTACCGAAGCTGCCAATCTTTCGACATCTGAAGAATTTCTTATAATTTTTAAACTATCGCGAAGCCACTGCACAACGGCTCCTGCAATAAAAACACTTCCTTCTAAGGCATAAGTTGTTTTTCCGTTAATTTTCCAAGCTACAGTAGTCAACAAGTTGTTTTTTGAAACGATTGGTTTATCTCCGATATTCATTAACATAAAACAACCGGTT
Source organism: Winogradskyella pacifica (assembly GCF_003386275.1). Classification (NCBI taxonomy): domain Bacteria; kingdom Pseudomonadati; phylum Bacteroidota; class Flavobacteriia; order Flavobacteriales; family Flavobacteriaceae; genus Winogradskyella; species Winogradskyella pacifica. The sequence goes on from NZ_QREI01000001.1 coordinate 17,309, forward strand.
CCGTAAGTATTTTTAACCATGCCTGGTTTGGTACACATTTGTCCAAATAACGCAGCTTGTTGGTCACCTGCAATACCTGCAATGGGAATTTTAGTATCGTAAAATGTCGATGTCGTGTGACCATAAACTTCACTAGAAGCTTTTACTTCTGGCAACATACTTTTAGGAATGGTCAATAACTCTAACAATTCGTCATCCCATTCCATGGTATTAATATTAAACATTAAGGTTCTTGAAGCATTAGTAACATCTGTGACGTGTTGCTTACCTTTTGTAAAATTCCAAACCAACCAACAATCAATAGTTCCTAAAATTAAATCACCAGCTTCGGCTTTAGCTCTCGCTCCTTCAACATTATCTAGGATCCATTTAACTTTAGTTCCTGAGAAATAAGAATCTATAACTAAACCTGTTTTTTTCTTTATAAGTTCTGCTTTGCCTTCTTTTTTAAGTTGATCGCAGTAATCTGAAGTTCTTTTATCTTGCCAAACAATCGCATTATAAACAGGTTTCCCCGTGTTTTTATCCCAAACCACAACAGTTTCACGCTGATTTGTAATTCCAATAGCCGCGATGTGCTCAACGTCCAATCCATTTTTAGCAATGGCCTCTGCTGCAACTCCGGCTTGTGAAGACCAGATTTCTATAGGATCATGCTCCACCCAACCTGGCTTAGGAAAATATTGAGTAAACTCCTTTTGAGCTATTGAAACAATACCACCTTTTTTATCAAAAACTATTGCCCTAGAACTTGTTGTACCCTGATCTAGGGACAGAATATATTTGCCCATAATTTATTAGTTTATTTATTAGTTTACCGAAGTAGAGTTCGGAATAAATTAATATTATTTTAATATGTATTGATCTGCAATTTGTATAAATTCTGAAATTTGTTCAACTCTCCAATCATCAGTTTCATTTAATTCTACTCTTAATAATTCGCCAACAAGCGGTGCTATTTCTATAGCTGCTTTTGCATCTAAAAACAGTATTCGCACACGCCTTGCTAACACATCTTCAATGCTTCTCGCCATTTCATGTCTTACAGCCCAAATTATTTCTGCTTTTGTAAACTCTAATCTTGGATGCAAAAGTTCTCCTAATTCAGGATTTTCTTTAACAAGCTGAGCAATACCTTTTTGATCTGTTCCGTAAATATAAAGATGATTTGCGCGATCTACAGTTCCGTTAGAACCATGAATCTTAATGTTTTGTGTTTTGCATTTTGAGCTCGGCAGCTTCTTTAACTCTATGACTTTATCCACGGTATCTTGAGCCATTCTTCTGTACGTAGTCCATTTTCCTCCTGTGATTGTAATCAATTCAGAGTCTGAAACTATTATTTTATGGCTTCTAGATATTTCTTTAGTTTTTTCTGATTTATCTTTTGGTGCTGCCAAAGGTCTTAGTCCGGCATAAATACTTAACACATCGGCCTTGCTCGCTTTTTTATTAAGATACCTGTTTGCTGTCTCTAAAACAAAATCGACCTCTTTATCTAAAGCTTTTGGCTCTAAACTATGACTATCTAATAAAGTGTCTGTTGTACCGACCACAACTCTATTATGCCATGGTACTAAGAATAACACACGACCATCATCCGTTTTCGGAATCATTATAGCATCGTTTCCTGGTAAGAATGATTTATCAAATACCAAATGAATACCTTGACTTGGACGAATACTGTTCTCTGCAGATTTATTATCCATTTGCAAAACCTCATCAGAAAACACTCCTGTTGCATTGATAACTGTATTTGCATTTAAGGTATATTCAGTGTGAGTTTCGGTATCTATAGCAACGACCCCATTAACTAATCCGTTATCGTCTTTTTGAAGGTTTTTTACCTTAACATGATTCAAAACTGTCGCACCTTCTTCAATACAACTCTGAGCGATGTTTACGGCTAACCTAGAATCGTCAAACTGACCATCGTGATAAACAACACCACCTTTTAACTTATCTGTTTTTAAAGTTGATAACCTAGCAATGGTTTCACTCTTCTTAATTCTAATCGACTTACCAAAACTTAATTTTCCGGATAAAAAATCATAAACCTTCATTCCCACCGTATAGAAAAAATTATCCCACCATCTATAATTTGGAATTATAAAAGACTGATTACTTACTAAATGTGAGGCATTTTGCAACATCAACCCTCTCTCATATAAAGCTTCTCGAACCAAATCGATGTTTCCTTGTGCTAAATATCTAACTCCCCCATGTACTAATTTTGTACTTCGACTCGAAGTTCCTTTAGCAAAATCCACCTGCTCTAAAAGCAATGTTTTATAACCACGGGTTGTGCAATCTAAGGCAACACCTAATCCTGTTGCGCCACCTCCAATGATGATAACATCCCAATTTTCGGACGTTTTTAACTGATCTAATAACGTTTCTCTTTTGAACAAAATAGTGTGTTTGTATTACAATTAGTTTCAAATATAAATAAATTAATCTAAAATGAAACAAAATGAAACTTATATTTCCTTAATAATGAAGATTATCGAAAAACACCAACTTCATTTTGTTTCGTTTTATTATATTTGTTTGTTTTCAAGCCTTATCATTATCAAAAAAGCATCGCATCAAAATTCAATACATGAAGAGACATCAAGACATACTAGACCGGTTAGAGAAAGAAAAACACCTTGAAGTTTTAGACTTATGTGAGATTTTAAATGTTTCTGCAGTAACCATTAGAAAAGATTTAAAACTTCTAGAACAAAAAGGTTTACTCCACAGAACTCATGGCGGAGCTTCTTTAGAAAACCCATACATTAATGAACGTACGGTTTTAGATAAAGAAAAAATCTCAGTAGAAGAGAAAAATGGCATTGCGCAATTGGCCGCAAGTCGTATTGTTGAAAACGACTCTATTTTAATTGCGTCTGGAACAACCGTACAAGCCTTTTCAAAATACATTCAACCCAAAAATAAACTGACAGTAATTACGTCTTCGCTTCATGTGGTTCTACACCTTATACATGATAAAAATATTGAAATCCTTCAACTTGGTGGTTATATACGCCACAGTTCGGCTTCTGTAATCGGAAATTACGCGGAATATATTTTACAAAATGTGTCTTGTAGTAAATTGTTTTTAGGTGTTGATGGAATTGATTTAGAATACGGCCTTTCTACTACAAACTTAGAAGAAGCCGAATTAAACAAGAAAATGCTAAATGCAGCTCAAAAAGTGATTGTTTTGGCGGATTCATCAAAATTCGGAAAAAAGAGCTTTGCTCGGATATGTGATCTTTCACGTGTGGATGAAATTATCACAGACAGCGGTATTTCTGACATAAAACGAAAAAAATTAGAAGAAAAAGAAATCAAAGTCACGATTGTAGATGGCTTGTAAATTTGAATTAACCAAAACAACTTTTAAAATGAAACACGTCGTAACATTACTAGTTTTCGCTTTATTATTTTCATGTCATTCAGAAAAAAAGAAAAGCGAAACTTCTTCAGAAGATATGGCAATGCAGAATGAAAAACCAAACATTCTTTTAATTGTTATAGATGACCAAGGTTATGCTGATTTTTCGCCCTTTGACAATTTTGACACCTCTGTTTCTAGTCCAAATATCGCACGATTAGGAAAATCCGGAACGGTGTACTCACAAGCTTACGTTACAGCTCCTGTTTGTAGTCCATCTAGAGCAGGAATTATTACGGGAAAAAACCAGTTTCGTTGGGATAAACCCGCAAGTTGGGGACCAGGGTTACCAGACGACGTAAAAACAATTCCTGAATATTTAAAAGAAGCAGGCTACCACACAGCGCGCATTGGCAAAAACGATTTAGGTCGTAATTTTCATAAAAATGATGTTAGAGAATATCCATTACAACATGGTTATGATGAGTTTTTAGGGTTTTCTGCACACGCTCACGATTATTGGGCAAATTCTCAAAGTATAAAAGATCGCACTCCAGATCCTTATGGCACGAGTGCTTTACTTGGACCTTTAATGCATAATATGGGAGAAAAAAGTTACGAAGAAGGTTATCTTACCGATATTTTAACAGACGAGTCTATAGATTATCTAAAACGTAAACACGACAAGCCTTTCTTTTTAACACTATCCTACAGTGCTGTTCATCATTTAATTCACGAAGTACCAAAAAAATATTTAGATAAGTTTAATGTTAAAGAGATTCCTAACTACGACCCTGACAACTTAGAAGAGTTTGGAAATCATAAACCAGGAAGTTACTCAGCGTACTACGATAAATACTCTAGAGTTGGCGCCATAAATACAGATGACTTACGAAAATACTACTTAGCCAATTTGAATTGTTTAGATGATAATATTGGCCGTGTTTTAGATGCTCTAAATGAAACCGGATTAGACAAAAACACCTTAGTTGTATTTGTATCAGATAATGGTGGTTCTCCGCTTACAGGTGCAAATAACGCTCCATTAACAGGTGGTAAATACTCTCTTTGGGAAGGTGGCATCAGAGTGCCAATGGCAGTAAGTTGGCCAGGACATGTGGATGCTGGAAAAATTGAAAAACGTTATGTATCTGCATTAGATATTCTACCGACGTTAACGGACGCTGCAGGAATTACAATCACTGATAAGGATATTGACGGTATTAGTTTACTTAACCCAAAAGAAGAACGTCTATTAGTTTGGAAATGGCAAAAAACTTGGGCTGCACGACAAGGAAAATGGAAAATAACAAATGCTAAGGAAAATCATTGGAAAAGCGAACCATCGGCACAATATATCGCGCCAATAAGAGATGATTTAACTCTGAAATTATTTGATATTGAAGCTGACCCAGGAGAACGCAATGATGTCTCAGCGCAGCATCCAGAAATAGTTAAAGAATTACAAACCGCATACGATGCATGGTGTGAAGCACACATTATAAAGTAAATAGCCTTTTTGCCCTTGATTTTTAATAAAAAAAGCTGTAAAGTTGAACTTTACAGCTTTTTTCTATTTTGTCACATGGGTGCATTCGAATTACCACTAAAAGTAATTTTCATAAGGTCTTCGACTACGCTCAGACAGACACTTATTTAATCTCTACTAATTCTAGATCAAATACTAACTCTTGTCCTGCTAATGGATGATTTCCATCTACTACGATATGGTCATCATTAACTTCTACAATTTTAAAAGGGTGCTCATTACCTTGCGCATCTTTAGATACTAAACCTAAACCTACTTCTGGCTTTACTTCTTCAGGAAGTTGTGTTTTTTCAACTTTATGAAATAATTCTTGTTTTACCTCACCATAAGCTTCAGTTACAGGAATATCCACAGTTTTCTTATCGTTCACTTTCATATCAATGACAGCATTTTCAAAACCAGGAATCAACATGCCCTTACCTAAGGTAAACTCTAATGGCTCACGCTCTAAAGAACTATCAAAGATTTGTCCGTTTTTTAACTTCCCTGTGTAATGAACTTTTACTGTATCATTTTCTTTTACTATACTCATACTTCTTGTTTTCATTTATTTAAGTTGCAAAACTATTATTTCTAAGACAGAATAAAGAATGAAACCTAATATTTTCGGTGTATTTAAGAAAAACTTAACGTGATATATTAACCGTTTGATGTAAATTTAGAAAGATACCTAGGTAACGCACTTATAATTCTATAACTGTAAGAAATTGAAAAACATTTCGACTACCTTTATCTTGAAAACAGATAGACAAATCAATTATAACAAGAAAGGACCATTAACTATGTTAACTTGGAAAGAAGTCATCAACTTTTCCGTAAATGGAAATCCAACTCCAGATAAAAGAGTTGAAAAAACAGAAGCAGAATGGAGGGCTCAATTAACTCCTGAACAATTCAGAATTACGAGACAAAAAGGCACAGAACGCGCACATACAGGTGAGCTCTGTACAGCTTATGACGAAGGCAAATACAATTGTGTTTGTTGTGACACTCCGTTGTTTGATTCTACCATAAAATTTAGCTCAGGCACAGGTTGGCCAAGTTTTACGCAACCCATAAAAGAAAACGCCATTAAGTATGAAAAAGACACAGCTTTCGGAATGGTACGCGTAGAAGTGATGTGTAACACTTGCGATGGACATTTAGGACATGTGTTCCCCGATGGACCCGAACCGAGCGGATTGCGCTATTGCGTGAATTCAGAATCCATGATTTTAGATACGGAGACTGCCTAATGACAACTAAAAATTTACAAATAGCAACCGTAGGCGGAGGCTGTTTTTGGTGTACAGAAGCTGTTTTTCAGGAAGTAAAAGGTGTGGAAGAAGTGATATCTGGATATTCGGGTGGAACTGTTCCTGGACGACCAACGTATAGGGAAATTTGTTCTGGCTTAACGGGGCATGCTGAAGTTGTACAAGTTACTTTTGATGCTAACGTCATTAGCTACGAAGATATTCTAGTCATTTTTATGACCACGCACGACCCTACAACGCTGAATAGACAAGGAGCCGATCGTGGCACACAATACCGCTCTGTAATTTATTATCATGATGATAAACAGAAAGACATTGCGGACCTTGTACTTAAGGAGATGAAACCTTATTACGAACAACCTATTGTTACCGAATTAACTGCTGCTCCTGTTTTTTATGAAGCAGAGAAAGAACATCAAGATTTTTATGAAAGCAATCCGGAATATGGTTATTGTAGTTTCGTTATAGATCCCAAATTAGCGAAGCTCAGAAAACTGCATTCAGATAAGTTGAAATAACAAACAAATATTTAAGAGCGACTTTCAAAAGAGAGTTGCTCTTTTTTTTATCAACAAAAACGCGCGAATAACACATGCCTTCTATTTTAAAAATCAAGCTATATGGCACATCGCGATGCCATAAAACCCAACATTACATAAAGCTTTTGAATGAACAAGGTTTAGCATATTCGTTTTTAGATGTAGACATCAATGAAGATCATGCTGAAGAATTAAGAAACTTATATATCAATAAAAAACTTAATTTTCCAACACTCACTTTAGGAACTAAAAAATTACGAAACCCATCGGACGCAGAATTAATAAAATGGATAGACCAACTAAAATAGCATTTGGAGGTGGTTGCCATTGGTGTACCGAAGCTGTATTTCAATCTTTGAAAGGAGTCTATAATGTAGAACAGGGTTTTATCGCTTCTACCGAGAATAACAGCTCGTTTTCCGAAGCGGTAACTTTACAGTTTGATTCTGATGTTATTTCACTTCAGGTTTTAATTGAAATTCATTTACGTACACACAAAAGTACATCTGCACATTCTATGCGAGACAAATACCGTTCTGCCATCTATTATTTCTCAGAGAATCAGAAAGCAGAAACTGAAACTTTATTAAATGCATTTCAACCAGAGTTTAGAAACCAACTAATAACTAAAGTGTATCCGTTTTCAGAATTTAAAGCGTCTCGTGAAGCCATTCAGAATTACTATCAAAAAAATCCTGAAAAACCTTTTTGCGAACGCTTTATAAATCCTAAATTGAGACTCTTATTAAAGGATTTTTCAAATTATATTGATATAGACTTTATTCCCAAAACATTACAATCGACATCAGAATAATTAACAGATGAGCAACACAAAAATTGGATTAGGCTTAGCCGCTTTAGGCCGACCAGATTATATAAATATAAGACCAGCACAAAACATAGATAAGTCTATTGAGAGTTTTAGGACAAATGCATTAAAGGTATTAGATGAGAGCTATGCCTTAGGAATTCGGGATTTTGATGTGGCTCCTTCTTATGGTTTGGGGGAACAATTTTTGCAAAATTGGAATGACTCTAGAAACCACAAAGACGTTCATCTTTCTACCAAATTTGGGTATACCTATGTTGCGAATTGGGAAGTTGGATTTTCAGGTAAGCATGAAATCAAAGAACATTCTATAGAGAAATTGAACGAACAATGGGACGTTTCAAAAGCCTTATTGCCTAATTTAAAAATCTATCAAATTCATTCAGCAACATTAGATAGTGGTGTTTTAACCAATGATGCTGTACTCTCGAGATTAAACGAATTAAAACAAGAGCATCAACTTAAAATCGGAATTTCTTCGAGCGGAACTGAGCAGGTAAAAATTATAGAAGAAGCTCGAAAAGTTAGTTTTAATGGTGAAGATCTATTTGACAGTTATCAAGTGACCTTCAATATTTTTGAACAATCTACTTTTGAAATTTTAAAAGAATTATTAGCACAAGATAAAACCGTAATCATTAAAGAAGCTTTAGCTAATGGTAGAATTTTCAAAAACGATACGTTTCCTGCTTATAAATACTCTTATGACTACCTTGAAACGCTCTCTAAGAAATACAACGTTAATGCAGATGCTATAGCCATTCGTTTTATTATGGATAGTTTAGAGCCAAGCCTCATCTTAAGTGGTGCGTCGAGCACTAATCAGCTTCAACAAAATTTGAAAGCTTTTAATTTAAAACTAGAAGCAGACGAGATTTTAAAACTAAAATCGCTTACTGTAGATCCTCAAGACTATTGGCAAGAGCGAAGTGATCTCAGTTGGAATTAACCGCTTATTTTAACTTCTTTTTCAACATACATAACACTCCGATTTCTTCTCTTGAAAGATTTTCGTTGACCTTCAAAAGTCGCAAAATTTCCTTTTGAAAATAATTAATGGTTTTACCATCAATATATTCATCAATGACACGTGGATCAATATAAGAACTACGTGCTACCGAAGGCGTATTCCCTAGCCTTTCACTAACCTTTATAACAGCATTGCGAATATTACTATCCAGTTCTTTTTGATCTTGTTCTTTAGAATAGCCAATCTCATCTAATGCCATAGCAGCAATTACAGTGCCTGCCCATGTTCTAAAATCCTTAGCCGAAAATTCGTCTCCCATCACATCCCGAATATATGCATTGAGATGATCGCTCTTCACGTCTTGTTTTACACCGTCTTCATCAATAAATTTGAATATTTCGTAACCCGGTAAGTCGTCGATTTCTTGTACTATTTTAGCTAACTTTTTATCTACAATATGCCGTTCTTGTTCTTTACCAGACTTTCCGATGTAATGAAAAATCAACTCATCTCCATCAATCTGTAAGTGTTTACTTCTCATCGTTGTTAAACCATAACTGCTATTTTCTTTGGAATAACGATCACTTCCTGGACGAAAATAAGCCGCTTCCAAAAGGCGAACCATACACGCAAGCACTTTTTCCTTAGCTAATTTACGCTTACGAAGATGCTGCCCAGTAACACGACGCATATGCTCTAAATTGTCGGCGAACTTAAGAATGCGATCAAACTTTTCTTGATCTTGTTTTTCTCTAAATTTAGGATTGTAGATGTATTGTTTTCTGTTTTTATCGTCTCTACCTGTCGCTAAAATTTTAGTTGTCTTCTTAGAATCGATTTCTACTTCCGTCCAAGCCGGAGGAATAACTAAAGACTTAAACCATTCTTTTAGATCTTTATCTTTAATCGTATTATTAGAGCTATCGACGTAGCGAAAGCCCTTGCCATGCTTTTTTCTGTAGTACATGATGCCATTCCTGTTAATGAATTATAAAGTAAATTCTTTAACACCACATCGCTTAACTCAAAAGCCATGTAGTGTGTCTTTATTACATTTATGGTTATAACCCTAATAGAAAATACAGCAGAATAACTCTTAAAGGGAGAAGTCAGAATATGACAAAAAAGCTGATAATAAAAAGCGTAAAACGTTCGTTTTCTTAATCCTTAAAATTCCCAATCCCTTCTTTTAACCATGCCTCGTATTCCTCAATATCTGGAGTGTAAGCAACAGGCTCAATAAGATTTTCTTCATTATGATCCATCAATACATAATACGGCTGTGTATTGGTTTTGTACCTAATAGTTTGCATTTCGCTCCACTTCTGACCACGGTTTTTTAATTTTTTACCAGGTCTTAATTTTGAATCTGGTGCTTCACCTTCAGGAAAATCGATTTGCTCATCGACATATAAAGAAATAAGCACAATGTCGTTTTTAAGTTTTGACAACACTTTGGGATCTACCCAAACATTTTGTTCCATTTTACGGCAATTCACACAAGCCCATCCAGTAAAGTCTAGCATCACAGGTTTCCCTACTTTTTTAGCATAAGCCAAACCGGTTTCGTAATCATTAAATGCTAAAATATCATGTGGTGCTAATAAATGGGCACCCTCAGGAATATCTGTTATACTTGCGCCACCACCTTTTGAATTACCGACTCCATACGGAGATTCAGAATAATCTAATGGAGGAGGAAAGGCGCTTATAATTTTTAAAGGTGCGCCCCAAAGTCCTGGAATCATATAAATCGTAAAGGTCAACGTTAGTAAGCCAAATAATAAGCGTCCTACGGAAATATGTTTCAGTGGAGAATCGTGTGGTAATTGAATTTTCCCAAAAAGATATAAGGATAAGGTTCCAAAAATGGCAATCCATATGGCTATAAATACTTCGCGTTCTAAGAAATGTAATTGCAATACTAAATCGGCTTGCGATAAGAATTTAAATGCTAAAGCTAGTTCTAAAAATCCTAAAACGACTTTCACTGTATTTAACCAGCCTCCTGATTTTGGTAGAGAATTTAACCAACCCGGGAAAGCAGCAAATAATGCAAATGGTAATGCGATTGCAGATGAAAAGCCTAACATTCCTATTACCGGTGCGATACCTCCTTTGGAAGCTGCTTCAACCAAAATAGTTCCTACTATTGGACCTGTGCAAGAAAATGAGACAATTGCTAAGGCTAAAGCCATAAAAAAGATGCCAACGAGTCCGCCTCTATCGGCTTGCTTATCGGCTTTATTTGCCCATGAATTTGGTAATACAATTTCAAAAGCACCTAAAAATGAAATGGCAAAAACCACTAATAATATAAAGAAGATAAGGTTAAACCAAACGTTTGTTGCTAATGCATTCAACGCATCAGCACCGAAAATCGCTGTTATGATTGTACCTAATAAGACATAGATGACGATTATTGATAATCCATAAATAATAGCATTACGGATGCCTTTGGCTTTAGATTGACTTTGTTTTATAAAGAAACTCACCGTCATTGGTATCATTGGAAACACGCATGGTGTTAATAATGCTACAAATCCTGAAAAGAAAGCGATAATAAATATAGACCATAAGCCTTCGCTCGACTCGTCGTCATCTGCTTCAGAATTCTCAGTAACATCTGAAGAAGCCACAACTGTCTTAGTTAAATCATATTCTAAATCGATATAAGTTGGTGCGGTACACTGTGTATCATCACAAGCCATAAAACCAACCTCAGAAACGATTGAAGAAATTGTAGCATCTGAAACTTTAATTTTTTGTCTGAATTCAGTCGTATTTCTAAAGTATTTAATCTTCATATCGAAGACCTTATCTATACTTTCTTCACCCTTTTCTTCGTTGGTAGAACCTACAAGCTCAATACCGTCTTTTAATGTATAGTCAAAACTTGTTGGAATTGGACCTCCTTCTTCAATATTTTGAGCATACAATTTCCAGCCACTATCAATAGTTGCAGTAGACACCAAAATCAATTCGGTATCATTTAGTTTTTCAACAGAAGTACTCCATTTTACAGGCTCAAGAATTTTTGTGGTATTACCTGTTAAATTTAATGCCATTCCTGCAGGAATCTCCTTAGTATCTTCAGCATCCTTTAGGTTAAACGTAAGATCTATATAAGTTGGTGGTAAACATTTTTCGTCATCACAGACCATAAATTCCACTTCACCTTCAACAAGTGACAATTCTTTATTAAGAACTTTAATACGTTGTGAGAATTCTGCTTTTTCACCAAAATATTTAATTCGCATTTGAAAAACAGGATCGTCAATAGTTTCACCTTCTTCTTCAGATGTTTTTCCTATTAATTCAAAATCTTTAGATTCGGTATAAACAAAGGTTGTAGGAATAGGGCCATTGTTTGGCACATTTTGCGAGTATAAATGCCAGCCAGCATCTATCGTTGCTGTTGAAATAAGATTGTATTCTGTATCTGAAATTTTTTCAACTTTAGTTTCCCATTTCACGGGATCAAAAACTTGCGAAAATAAATTGAATGAAAACGTAAATGCCAAAAGGCAAAGTAGAAGTATTTTATTAAATTTCATAAACGACATGTTAATTTGCAAATGTAACAGAAGGGTTTCTATTCTAGGATTACAATCGTCTAATTTATAAAAATCTTAAGAATTCGGGAAGAGAATTGTGAGTATAAAAAAACCGAACATTAAGTTCGGTTAGTTTGTTACGATTTTTCTTCAATTTTGATTCCATCGGAAAATTTCCATTTAGAAATTCCTCCTTTAAGATCGTAAATCTTTTTAAATCCTGCATCTTTCATCTTCTTAGCACATTTAGCACTTCGACCTCCAGATTTACAGTACAATATCACAGGTTTATTTTTATCTAATTTTGTAATGTCATCATCAAAAGTAGGTGACATAAAATCTATATTTTGCGCATTAGCAATGTAACCACCTTCATATTCTTTGGGGGTTCTTACATCAATTAATTGCACATCTTCTAATTCTAAAATAGATTGCATTTCGTCAGCTGTTATTAGCTTTATTTCAGAGTCCGCCGGACTACTGTCTAAACAACTTGTGCTAACGCCTAGTGTTAACAACAAACAACATATTACAAATACTCTATACATTTTTGTATGTTTTAAAATCATTGATTGTGGGCAACCTCACCTTGCCATTCGCTAAAACCACCCAAGAGGTTATAAGCATTTTCAATATCTAATTGATTCATAATAGCACAAGCCTGTCCGCTTCTATTACCAGATTTACAATACACATAATAGTTTTTTGTTTTATCTAACTGTTCTACTTCGTGTATAAATCCTTGTCCTTTAAATATATCTATATGAATTGCATTAGGAATCATCCCTAAATCAATCTCATCTTGTGTTCTTACATCTAAAACAACTGCATTATCGTCTGCTTTGAGTTGTTTTGTCCATTCTTCTTGTGATAAATCAGCCATTCTTTATTCTTAATTTTTAGCAAAATTAACATTCCATTATGATATAGACGTAAAAAAATCAGAAGTGTTACATTTCAGATTCATTTTTTAACATATTCTGCCTTTATCGTAAGAATCTACTGTAATAATACAGCTAATTACTCGCTTTTTATTCATTTTTATACGATGTTCTTTTAGTATTAGACTAATAGCATCCTATATATAACTCTTGTATCATTCTTTTAGTACATCTTTTTTTGAAAGTCATGAACTTCAAAATAATTAAAACCTACACGTTTTAAATTTAACAAAATATTAATTTCACATATCAATAAAACACATACATTTGTATATACAATTGTTGTACATGAAAGAATTAAACGACATACTAAAAACAAAAGCTGATTTGCCAATACCAACAGCGACAGTCATAAATATTTTTCACACCACAACATGGATGAAGGATGATTTATTATTAGAGCTAAAACCTTTCGATTTATCCTTAGAACAATTTAATGTCCTTAGAATTTTAAGAGGTCAAAATGGAAATGCTATAAACTTACAAGACATACAAGAACGTATGGTAAGTAAAATGAGTAATACCACAAGATTAGTTGATAAGCTAATAAAGAAAAAATTTGTAAACCGTACCATTTGTAAAACCAACAGAAGAAAAGTTGAAATCGTCATTACAGATATGGGTTTAGAAACTTTAAAAACAGTGGACCCAATTATAAATCGTACAGAAAAAAACATCACAAAAAACTTGACTCAAGAAGAGTTAATACAATTGAATACCCTTTTAATAAAACTTAAAAACAAATAATTATGAAAAACAGAAATTCAAACATTGCTATGCTATTCATTTTAGCATTATCATTTATGTCTTACACAACGTTAAAAGACAAAACCGTAAAAATTAAAGAGAGCTCAGTAATTTGGAAAGGCTATAAAGTAGGTGGCGAACATACCGGAACTATTGACTTAAAAAGTGGTTCATTAATTTTTAATGGAAAAACCTTAACAGGAGGAAACTTCACTATCGATATGACGACTCTTGGTAGCACAGATCTCGATGGAGAATACAAAGGGAAATTAGATAGCCATTTAAAATCTGATGATTTCTTTGGTGTAGAAGAATTCCCTACGGCGACTTTAGACATTACATCTGTTACAGGTAAAGATGGAAATTTCAACGTAAAAGCTAACATTACCATTAAAGGAAAAACAGAAGCTATTTCTTTTCCTTTACTAATTAAAGATAACACAGCAACTGCAAATTTAAAGATTGACAGAACGAAACATAATATTACTTACAAATCACCTTCTATCTTAGAAACGATAAAAGATAAAGCAATTTATGACGAATTTGATTTAAATGTGACGCTTAAGTTTTAATCCCAAATAAATACATTTAGTAATATTTAAATTTTGATTCCTGTCTGCCTGAAATTTACCGCAACAGGAATCTTTTTTTCCTAAAGTGTTTGAAATCCGAATTTTGATTTCTATCTTTGATGTTCAAATGAAAATAAATACAAATCATACTTGGTGGTGGAATTTCTCAAACTTACGTTCGTGAACTAATCCTTGGTATGTAATACTTATATAAAAAAAAGGCTTGTCATTCACGACAAGCCTTTTTTAATTTAACCGAATACTGAAATAAATTCAGCAAAGATGAAAACATTTAGTTTAAACACACATTATAAAAAAATATTAGCAGACACTATTACGCCAGTTAGTATTTATCTTAAAATTAGAGATAAATTCCCAAATAGTATTCTGTTAGAGAGTAGTGATTATCATGCAAACGACAACAATTTTTCATATATCTGCTGCAACCCCATCGCTTCTATAAAAGTGGAAGGTGATACAATTTCTCAAACCTATCCTGATGGAAGCTCTAAGAGCAATTTAATTCAAACCGTTGGTGTCATTGAAGAGATTCATAAGTTTACACAACGTTTTAAAGTAGATTCAAACAAAGAATTCAAGTTTATCAATAATGGAATTTTTGGATACACGGCTTATGATGCGGTAAAGTATTTTGAAGATATCGAAATTTCAAAAAAAGACAATTCTGTTTCTATTCCTGAAATATACTACGCTGTTTATCAAAATATCATCGCTATAGATCATCAAAAAAATGAAGCTTACATTTTTGCACATTGTTTTCATAGCGAAAATAACATTGACGACATTTTACAATTGATCCAAACGAGACAATATGCCTCTTACGATTTTAAACCCAAAGGAGACATTGAATCTAATCTTACAGATGAGGAATATAAAGCAAATGTAGAACTAGCAAAAAAACATTGTGGACGCGGGGATGTCTTTCAATTGGTATTATCTAAACAATTTTCACAACAATTTAGTGGAGACGAGTTTAATGTATACAGAGCCTTAAGAAGTATTAACCCATCCCCTTACCTATTCTATTTTGATTATGGGAATTTTAAAATATTCGGCAGCTCTCCAGAAGCACAATTAGTGGTTAGTGATGGTAAAGCCGAAATTCACCCTATTGCTGGTACTTTTAAGCGAAGTGGAAACGACCTTAAAGACGCGCAATTAGCTGAAGAATTAATAAAAGATGATAAAGAAAACAGCGAGCATGTAATGTTAGTTGACTTGGCAAGAAACGACCTAAGTAGAAACGGAAGCAATGTTACTGTCGAAAATTATAGAGAAGTACAATTCTTCTCTCACGTGATACATTTAGTGAGTAAAGTTACAGGTACAATTCACAAAAATACCGATACCATGCAAGTGGTTGCAGACACATTTCCTGCCGGAACTCTAAGTGGAGCACCAAAACACAAAGCCATGCAATTGATAGAGAAGTATGAAAAAACAAGCAGAGGTTATTATGGAGGAGCTATCGGTTTTATGGATTTTAACGGCAATTTTAATCATGCCATCATGATTAGAACATTTTTAAGTCAGAATCATAAATTATTTTGGCAAGCAGGAGCAGGAATAGTTGCCAAATCTGAAGCTGAAAGTGAATTGCAAGAAGTTTATAATAAATTAGGAGCATTGACGAAAGCGATTGAACAGGCTGAGGAAATTTGAGTTAGCTGTCATTCCTGCATAGGCAGGGATCTATTTAAAAAATTGAAGTATAATTAAAAAGATATTCCGTTTCACGGAACATTGCGATGAAAAAAATATTAGTCATAGATAATTACGACAGTTTTACATACAATTTAGTTCATTATTTAGAAGATTTAGATTGTGAAGTCACCGTAAAACGAAACGATAAACTAACACTAGAAGAAGTCGATGCTTTTGATAAAATTGTGTTATCTCCAGGACCTGGAGTCCCAGATGAAGCCGGTTTATTAAAAAAGATTATAGAAACTTATGCTCCAACCAAAAGTATCTTAGGTGTTTGTTTAGGACAACAAGCTATTGGTGAAGTTTTTGGTGGTTCATTAGAAAATTTAGATAATGTGTATCATGGTATAGCCACTAGCATTACACTTTCAGTTGATGACGAATCCCTTTTTAAAGGCTTAGGCAAAACTTTTGAAGTGGGCAGATATCATTCATGGGTCGTTAATGCCAATTTACCAGATTGTTTAGAAGCTACGTCTTTTGACGACAACGGACAAATAATGTCATTAAGACATAAAGTTTACGACGTTAAAGGTGTGCAATATCACCCAGAATCGGTGTTAACACCAGATGGAAAGCAAATTTTAGAAAATTGGGTAAACAGTGAGAAGTGAGAAGTGAGAAGTGAGAAGTGAGAAGTGAGAAGTGAGAAGTGAGAAGTGAGAAAAAATTAAAATATAATTTGGGAAGAATACAATATTTAGTAAAAATTAATGCCCCAAATTTCGACATAGTCGGAAACATCAAAAATCAGAAATAATAAGGGAAGGAATGGAACTGCAAAGCGAAGCTTTAAGCATGGAATTTCGAAAACGAATGGTGCTTTAGCAATTTCCTAATTTTGATCGTGATTTTTGGTTCGTTTGCATCAAGGCAAATGAACAAAAGAAAATAAGAACAAATAAAAAAAAGATACCTGCTTTCGTAGGCATTGATATGAAACAATTATTAAACAGACTTATTAACCAAGAAAGCATCTCTAGTGAAGAAGCAAAAAACGTCTTGGTCAACATATCCGAAGGAAAATATAACCAAAGTCAAATTGCATCATTCTTAACCGTTTATATGATGCGAAGTATCACCACAGAAGAACTTCGAGGTTTTAGAGACGCATTATTAGAATTATGTATTCCAGTAAATTTAGATAACTACGAGACTATCGATTTATGCGGAACCGGAGGTGACGGAAAAGATACTTTTAATATTTCAACGTTATCATCATTTGTTACAGCAGGTGCAGGAGTTCATGTTACGAAGCATGGTAATTATGGCGTGTCTTCTGCTTGTGGATCTTCAAATGTTATGGAATATTTAGGGATTAAATTTACAAGTGATACCGACTTTTTAAAACGTAGTATAGATGAAGCCGGAATATGCGTTTTACATGCTCCTTTGTTTCATCCTGCTATGAAAAACGTAGCTCCTATACGAAAAGAATTGGGTGTAAAAACCTTTTTCAATATGTTAGGCCCCATGGTCAATCCTGCATTTCCAAAAAATCAAATGGTTGGTGTTTTTAATCTTGAATTATTGCGATTATACAGTTATTTATATCAAGAATCGGATAAAAACTATGCCATAGTTCATGCTTTAGATGGTTATGATGAAATCTCGTTAACAGGAAAAACGAAAGTGATTTCTAATACTGCAGAAACCTTATTTGAACCGGATGAATTAGGAGTCAAACAAATACAACAATCTGAAATTTTTGGGGGAAACAGTATAAAAATGGCTGCCGAAATTTTTAAAAGTGTTATCAATTATAAAGGTACAGAAGCACAGCACAATGTGGTGTGTGCCAACGCCGGACTAGCCATTGCTACAGCCAAGCAAATTTCTCACAAGGAAGGATTTGCATTGGCGAAAGAATCTCTTGTTAGTGGAAAAGCAAAACAAAGTTTAGATAAACTAATTGAATTGAGCAAATGAACATCTTAGACAAAATAGTAATAGACAAACGCAAGGAGGTTAATCTTAAAAAAGAACTAATTCCTATAAAAGCTTATGAACAGCTACCTTATTTCGGAATGAAAACAAGGTCATTGTCTAAAAAACTAAGAGCAAGTCAGACTGGTATTATTGCAGAATTCAAACGCAAATCGCCTTCTAAATCTATTATAAATGACACTGCTTTAGTTGAAGATGTTGCCATTGGTTACGAAAACGCAGGAGTATGTGGCATGTCTATTTTAACAGACGAGATTTATTTTGGTGGTTCAATGGACGACTTAATGATTGCCCGAGAAAATTGCGAATTACCTTTACTTCGAAAAGAATTTATTATTGATGAATATCAGATTATTGAGGCCAAAGCCATTGGTGCAGATGCTATTTTACTAATTGCAGCCATATTAACTAAAGCTGAGATTAAGCAGTTTTCGGAATTAGCAAAAAGCCTAAATCTCGATGTGTTATTAGAAGTCCATAACGAAGACGAATTACACAAGTCCATTATGCCTTCTTTAGATATGCTAGGTGTGAATAACAGAAATTTAAAAACATTTGAAGTCAGTTTAGATATCTCAAAACAATTAAGTGCATTGATACCAAATGATTTTGTAAAAGTATCAGAATCAGGTATTAGTTCGGTGGACGCCATCAAAGAATTACAGCCTTATGGTTACAAAGGCTTTTTAATCGGCGAAAACTTTATGAAAACAGGTAATCCTGGAGCGAGTGCTACTCAATTTATAAAAGACCTAGCAGGTTTATAAAACCTAGCAGGTCTAAAATAGAAAAGAAACAAATTAATTTTAACGTCACTTCGAGTGTTATTTGAAGTACGAAAAAATTATATCGAGAAGAAATAAATAGATTCTTGCCTTCGCAGGAATGACAAAAGTTAAAAAGCGTGGTGAGATTCCCGCTTTCGCGAGAATGAAGATGAAACTAAAAGTCTGCGGCATGAAATATAAGGAGAACCTAGAAGCTGTGGCTAATTTGCTGCCAGACTATCTCGGTTTTATATTTTATAAAAAATCAGCCAGACATTTTGATTCTATTATTCCTGAATTGCCAAAATCAATAAAAAAAGTTGGTGTTTTTGTGGATGAAAAACTAGAAATTGTACAAGACACTATTAAGACATTCAACTTACAAGCCGTGCAATTACATGGTCACGAATCGCCAAAATATTGTGCTGCTATAAATACTGTTGAAGTTATAAAGGTGTTTAGCATTAAAGATGAATTCAACTTTGATATGCTTCAACCTTTTGAAGATGTCTGTGATTATTTTTTATTCGATACCAAAGGAAAATTACCAGGAGGAAACGGTTACACGTTCAACTGGAATGTATTAGAAAAGTATCCATCAACCAAACCTTATTTTTTAAGTGGTGGAATTGGATTACATGAAATTGAAAAGATAAACAGCTTTAAAGAAAGTCCGGCTTCAAAATATTGTTTCGCTATTGACGTTAATAGTAAATTTGAAATTGAACCTGGGTTGAAGAATGTGGAGGAATTGAAAACGTTTAAACATAATGTAATTAGCTGTTAGCTGTTAGCTGTTAGCTGTTAGCTGTTAGCTGTTAGCTGTTAGCTGTTAGCTGTTAGCTGTTAGCAAAAATTAAAATAACTTGGGAGGAAAGCAAAAATTAGCATATAAGAGTGTCCCAAATTCCGACAGCGTCGGAAACAACGATTTTCAGAAATAAAGAGCGAAAAAGCGGAACTGCGAAGCGAAGCTTCAAGCATGTAGCTTTGAAAGCGAATGGTGCTTTAGCAAATGCTTTGCATTCACGAATTCCTTATTGAAACAATAGAAATCAATGAGTAATTCCTAATAAATCGTTTTGAATTTTTGGTTTTGTATTAAACAAAAATCGTCCACTGGACAATTTTTATTTAATAGTGTTTCAAGACAAAATGAACGGAAAGAAAGAAAGAAAGAAAGAAAGAAAGAAAGAAACAGATTGCCATATCACGCAAAAAAGCGTGATCCACAATGAAAATAATAGATTTCTGCCTTCGCAGGAATGACAAACGATTATGAAAAACACATACAAAATCAACGAAAAAGGCTATTACGGAGAATTCGGTGGAGCATACATTCCCGAAATGCTTTATCCTAATGTAGAAGAATTGCGTCAAAACTATTTAAAGATTATGGCTGAACCTTCGTTTCAAGAAGAGTTCAATCAACTTTTAAAAGATTATGTTGGTCGTCCTTCTCCACTCTATTTTGCGAAACGTCTTTCAGAAAAATACAATACCAAAGTGTATTTAAAACGTGAGGATTTAAATCATACTGGAGCCCACAAAATCAACAATACCATTGGTCAAATTCTGATGGCAAAACGTTTAGGCAAAAACAGAATTATTGCCGAAACCGGAGCTGGTCAACATGGCGTTGCAACCGCTACTGTTTGTGCTTTAACAGGTATTGACTGTGTGGTTTATATGGGCGAAATTGATATTGCACGTCAAGCACCCAACGTCGCCCGAATGAAAATGTTAGGCGCCAAAGTGGTACCTGCATTATCTGGTAGCCGTACTTTAAAAGACGCGACTAATGAAGCTATTCGCGACTGGATTAACAATCCGGTTGATACCCATTACATTATTGGTTCTGCTATTGGTCCACATCCCTACCCAGACATGGTTACGCAATTTCAATCGGTGATTTCCGAAGAAATAAAATGGCAATTAAAGGAAAAAGAAGGTCGAGAAAATCCGGATTACGTTGTGGCTTGTATTGGCGGAGGAAGTAATGCCGCAGGAACCTATCATCATTTTTTAGACAATGAAGATGTTGGTATTATTGCTGTAGAAGCTGCAGGAAAAGGTATTCACTCCGGTGAAAGTGCAGCAACTTCTGTATTAGGAAAAGAAGGTATAATTCATGGTTGTAAAACCTTATTAATGCAAACCAAAGACGGACAAATTACAGAGCCGTATTCGATTTCTGCAGGATTAGATTATCCTGGTGTTGGACCACTACATTCACATTTGTATAAAACAGGTCGTGGTGAATTTTATTCAGCAACCGACGATGAAGCGATGAACTCTGGCTTAGAATTAACAAAGTTGGAAGGTATTATCCCGGCTATTGAAAGTTCTCATGCTTTGGCTATTTTTAAACATAAAACTTTTAAACCTAGCGACGTTGTGGTGATTAGTTTATCTGGTCGTGGTGATAAGGATTTGCAGAACTATATTGATTATTTTGATTTGTAGTCGTTGGCTGAAAATAGAATTCTAAATTGGAATTTAAAACTTATGTTTTGGATTTGAAATTTTAAGCAATACATTTACAGTTACCAATTATTTATATTTATAATATGTCCGAAACGGTTTTAGAACTTAGAGATGCTACAATTTATCAAGGTGACAGTATGGTGTTGTCTAAGGTGAATTTTGAAATGAAGAAAGGCGATTTCGTCTATCTTATTGGTAAAACAGGAAGCGGAAAAAGTAGTTTCATGAAAACGCTTTATGGTGATTTACAATTAACAGAAGGAGAAGGTTCAATTGTGGATTTCAATTTAAAAACCATGAAAGAAAAAGACATCCCTTTTTTAAGACGAAAATTGGGTATCGTTTTTCAAGATTTTAAATTACTACCAGACCGTACGATTATCGGAAATTTAGAATTTGTACTAAAAGCTACAGGTTGGAAAGAAAAAGACCGTATTAAAGACCGTATAGATACAGTTTTAGATAAGGTGGCAATGAAGACCAAAGGCTTTAAATATCCTCATGAACTTTCTGGTGGAGAACAACAACGTATTGCTATTGCACGTGCATTGTTAAATGATCCTGAACTCATTTTAGCCGATGAGCCAACCGGGAATTTAGATCCACAAACCAGTGTTGAAGTCATGGAAGTATTACAAGATATTAATAAAAATGGCAATACTATTTTAATGGCCACACACGATTATGCTTTACTTTTAAAGTATCCGAGCAAAACATTAAAATGTGACGAGAACAAAGTTTTTGAAGTTGTACAACGTAAGAGTTAAATCTTCAATGTAACGCTCTTAAGTTCTTGGTTAACCTTTGTAAAATCTTATGATTTCTGTATTAATTCCTGTTTATAATTATAATATTTCAGAACTCGTTTCCGAAGTACATAAGCAGTTAATTACGTCGGAAACCCCTTTTGAAATATTGTGTTATGATGACTGTTCTAACGATATTAAATTTCAGGAGTATAATAACATTATAAATACACTTTCACATTCTGAGTATCATATTCTGCCAAAGAATATCGGCCGAAGTGCTATAAGAAATAAGCTTGCTCAAAAGGCAACATACGACTGGTGCCTTTTTCTAGATGCAGACGTCATTCCCAAAAATGATGATTTTATAAGTACCTATCTTAAATCTATTTCTGAACAATCAGATGTTATTTATGGTGGTATTTTATATCAAGAAAAACATGTAGATGATGCTCAACTCTTACGTTGGATTTATGGAAATAAACGAGAAGCCTTATCTGCCGAAGTTCGAAACAAAAACACATATTTGAGCTTTTTAACCTTAAACTTCTTAATACATAAACGTGTTTTTGATACGGTTCGTTTTAATGAAGATATTCCTAACTTACGACATGAAGACACCTTGTTTTCATATAACTTAAAGGAAGCAAACATTAGAATACAACATATAGAAAATCCCGTTTACCATCTTGGTCTTGAAGACAGTAAGACTTTTTTACAAAAATCATTAGACTCGGTTGAAGCGATAAATCTATTTATCAATCAAGATTTATTACCATCTAATTACACTCGAATTACAAACATCTATTCAAAAATTAAGGATAACGTCATTTCAAAAGTTCTAGCCTCTATTTATTATAAGTTTGAAGCTACTTTCAGAAAGAACCTACTTGGTAAAAACCCTTCGCTATTAATTTTTGATTTGTACAGATTAAGTTACTATTGCACTTTAAAATCGAAAAGATAAATGGCATTTTTCTCTGTAATCATATCGGTTTATAATAAGGAAAACTATATTCAACACACTATTAAAAGTGTTCTGAATCAGAGTTTCAAAGATTTTGAGGTTATTATTATTAACGATGGTTCTACAGATAAGAGCGAAGCTGTTATAAACAGTTTTGACGACTATCGTATAAGACTTCTATGCATTAAAAACCAAGGAGCTTCAAATGCTAGAAATACAGGAATAAAAACGGCAACCACTGACTATATTGCACTTTTAGATGGAGATGACACTTGGGATGCATCCTATTTGCAATACATGTTTGATGCTATCACCGCATTTCCTAACATAAATATTTTTTCTGCTGCTATAGCTCAAAAATATGAGAATAAAGTTGTTCCTGTGCCATATAGCTTCAAACAAACCGAACTTTACGGAGTTTATAATTATTTTAAAGCCAGCAAGAAATACACACTTCTTACAAGTTCTAGCGTCGTTTTCAAAAAATCAGTTATAGAGAAAAGTGGAGTTTTTGATACATCACTTATTACCGGAGAAGATACTGACATGTGGATTAGGTTTGGGCTTCATTTTGAGATCCTATTTATTAATAAGCTCTTGACCTATTATCACCATGACGATTATAGCCTATCGAATACAAATTTCGATTTAGAAAAAAAACCAAATTTTGACTCCTATTTTGAATATGAAAAAACCAATAGTTCTTTAAAAGATTTCTTAGATCGTAATAGATACTCGATGGCCGTATTAAGTAAGTTACAAAATGATAATAAGAGTTTTTTGTATTACACATCGCATTTAGACCGTAAGAATATTAGTATTAAACAGCGTTTGCTTCTTAAGTCACCTAAATGGTTGCTTCAACTCTTGCTTAAATTACAATCATTAAAAGGAGAACGTTTAATTTATCCTAAAAGCTGATTTTTAAAATCATCGTAATCTCTTATATATTCAACTTCATCATATTCTGTAGAAGCTAACACTAAGCAAACAGAGCCAGAAGAAAAATTATCGATTTCTCTCCAAATATCTGTGGGTATATATAAGCCTTGATTAGGTTTATTAAGCATGATTCGTCTTTTAGTCTTACCATCGTCTATAAGAACTTCAAAACTTCCACTCAAAGCAATAATCACCGATTCTTGTTCCTTATGCGCATGTCCACCTCGAAAACTATCACTTGGTACATCGTATAAATAATACACACGTTTTATTGCAAATGGAATAGCGTCTTTTTCTATTACGGCTAAAAAACCACGCTCATCATGTACCTTAGGAATGTCAATTATTTTTACGTCGTTTATTGTATTCATATTAAGGTTTTACTTTAAAATAGATTGCCATTGTGCTGCTATATTTTCTTCCGAAAACTGCGAAACACTCAATTTAGAATTCTGTTTACAATGCAAGTATAAATCTTTATCTTCAAAAAGGCGGTTCATCGCCTCTGCTAATGCATCTGAATTATAATTTACTATCAAAAGACCATTGTGATTATTTTGAATAATTTCATTTGGACCAGATTTACAATCGACTGAAATCACAGGAGTTTCCAACCCCATGGATTCTATAATCGATCTAGGAAAACCTTCATACCTACTTGTTAATACTGTAAACAACGCCGATTTAACTACTGCTGAAGGATTAGGACTGTAACCTAGAAACTCTACAGAAGCGTCTAAATAAAGATCTTTAGTTTTACTTATTAATTTCTCTAAATCTTTACCGTCTCCTAAAATTTTAAGTTTAATATTCTGACTCGGTAAATTTGATTTTGAGTAGCCATCTAACAGCAACGAAATATTTTTTACATCATCATCTAAGCGTCCAAAAAACAGGATATAGTCCTCAGTTGTTTCCGTTGTTATCACTTCAGTTTTAAAGTTAATTGCATTATAAATAGAAGTGACATTGCTTACCCCATAATCTTCCTTTACTTTTTGAGCAATAAGCTTAGAAACACCAACAATTTTATAGGCATTACTATATATTAATTTTCCTAAAAATCGATTAGGATTGATGTATAAATCTACATTATAACTTCTAACACAATAAATCGTTTTCTTAGGATTGTAGATGAACTGTGAAATAATATATTCTTTTAAAGTCCCAATTCTTGTTCTATTATCAATGACATAATCAAAGTTATGCTGTTTTAAATAGGCTTTTAAAATTCTTAATCTTTTAAATCTTCCAAAGGTGGTATCATTTTCATCCTTTAATTCTCCAAGGTTAAGCAGTTTCCCTTTGTATGGAAATTCTATATCATTAAGCACACTAACTACGTGCACATCATAACCAACATCAAAAAGTATTTGCGATAATAAGCCAGAAGAGCGTTCTGCGCCGCCTTTACCCAAGGAAGAAACAACAATACAAATCTTTTTATTCTTAGCTTTTGGCATTAACGATTATCTTTAAGACAAATGTAACGATATAAATGAAACATCTATATTTCAATGCTATTCTAACTAGATTATTCTTGAGATGTTCCTTAACTTTGATTACAATAATTAGAATCTACACATGAGAGTTTTATTGGTTGGCGAATACAACAGGTCACATAGATATTTAAAAGAAGGGCTGCAAAATTTAGGACATGAAGCAATTGTTGTTGGCATGGATGATGGGTTCAAAAAAATTGATGTTGATATAGAAATAAATCAAAAATTTAGAATAGGACCATTACAAAAAGTGAGATCTTTAATGATCCGTTTGTTTAAAATAGACTTACATTTTATTGATGTAAAGAAGCAATTATTAAAACATAAAGCGCAATTAGAAAACTTTGATGTTGTCCAATTTATAAATGAATCTTCTTTTCTCTGTTCGGCTAAAGATGAACAAAACGTATTTGATTTATTAACTAGCTGGAACAAGAAAGCATACATATTATCTTGTGGTACAGACTACTCTAGCGTAAAATTCTCGATAGATAAAAAATTTAGATACTCCATACATACCCCTTATTTTGAAGGTCGTGTAAAGCCTACAGATTTCGCGTTAGGTTTAAAATATTTAACACCTGAATTTGTAAAATTACACCATCATATTTACAATAAAATTGAAGGAGTTATTAGTTCTGATCTCGATTATTACATTCCTTTACAAAACCATAAAAAACATTTAGGAATGATTCCTCATGTTATAAATGTAGATAGTATACCTTATCAGGCACCTAATATAGAGAAAAAAATAACTATTTTTCATGGCATCAACAGAGCCAACTATTATAAAAAAGGAAATGACATTTTTGATGCTGCATTAGATCTAATTGATGCTAAATACAAAACAAAAGTCAATATAATTAAAGTTGAAAATTTACCTTATAAAGAATACATTACAGCTTTTGACACTGCTCATATCTTACTAGATCAAGTCTATGCTTATGACCAAGGCTATAATGCCTTAGAAGCTATGGCAAAAGGAAAAGTAGTGTTTACAGGCGCTGAAAAGGAATGGGAGGACTATTATAATGTTACACCCAATACTATTGCCATAAATGCGTTACCAGACGCTAAGGAGATTGCCTCTAAACTAGAATGGCTAATTGAAAACCCTGAAAAAATAATTAACATTTCTAAGAATGCACGTCAGTTTGTAAAACAGTATCATGACCATACCGAGAATGCGAAATTATTTTTAGAAAAATGGTCTTAATTTTTTTGTTTTGGAAATCGAAGTTCTAAAGAAACTCTTGTAATATCTTCATTTTCGTTTACGGCAGCACCATGAATTAAAAATGGAGAAAATAATAAGGCT
Source organism: Winogradskyella pacifica (assembly GCF_003386275.1). Lineage (NCBI taxonomy): Bacteria > Pseudomonadati > Bacteroidota > Flavobacteriia > Flavobacteriales > Flavobacteriaceae > Winogradskyella > Winogradskyella pacifica. Next base: position 44,055 of record NZ_QREI01000001.1, read on the forward strand.
TCACTTTCCTTAGGGTTTGGTCTTGTCATCTTTATGACTCCAGATTTTGTCTCCAAAATACAGGGCACATAATAAATATTACCGTTAATTTTTGCGCCCTTACTTTCTGTTCTTAAAATTTCGTTTTCTGGTATAAGGTGGCTTTTTGCTACTACTGGTAAAGACGATTTTTCATTACAACCTGCTATAGGTAACCAAACATTAATAATATCTTCCCAATAACTCAAATAACCATCTCTGTGTGGTGGATTTATATCCAACGACTTTGGTCTGCTTATTCTTATTTGAATATGTGATTTTTTTAATTCCTCTACATAAGATGTCAATTTGTAACCCAAAATGTCCCCAAACCGTTTTGCTAACAAGTCAATATCAAAATCAAAATCTAAGGTTTCAAGATTACGAGTTATAGAAATTACCTGATTATGTAATGCATCTGTAGTCACAAATTTGTGATAATCCTTTAAATCAAATAATTTATTATCTACACCGACATTATTAGCCTTTAAAGCTTCAATTATAATATTTTTTACAGATTCTTGAAGCTTTAAAAAATCTTGATTTTCAAATGCTTTCACGATATTAAAACCTTCATTTTCCCACTCCATTTTAGACAAAACATTATCTTCCTGTGGGTAAAGTAATTCTGGTTTCCCCCAAAAAAAATCACCTTCAACCTTAAATTCAAAAGGTTGATTATCAATAAATATTTTACATGTTTTTTCCATCGGTGAAATTATTTTTTTGATTACTGAAATATATTTTTATAACAAAAAAGACCATTATAAAATAAAGAATGTACCTCACAAAATGAGCAATTACAATCCCTTCGGTACCATAATACTGAATAAACACTTTAGACAATACAAAAAACAATGCTAAAGACGCTATTTCAGTAATTACAAAACTTTTTACTAAACGTTTCGCTAAAAACTGATGTGATAAGACTAAGGCTCCTAATCTTACAAAATCACCTAATAATTGCCATTTAAACAAAGGTTCCATTCCTGTGAAATCTGGATAAATTAATAGAATAATATAATCTTTCAGGATATAAACCAAAAGCATTCCTAATCCAAAAATCGGCAAAATGGTTTTATAAATATTGAGTACTTCAATCTTAAACTCATGCTTATTATGGATACTCGCGAATTTTGGTAATACATACAGTGTAAATAATCCTGTAGCGAACACCATATAGTTTTTAGAAATAAATGTAATTGCTGTCCAATACCCAGCTTCATTAATGTTTAATTCATCAGTGACTAGAGTTCTTATATTCAACTCAATATAATTCAACAAAAACGTAGAAATAAAAGACATTAATGTAAATGCCAATAATTTATTTTTATAAATGAGACTGAAATTTAAAGACTTAAATTTCACATAGGTTTTCAGGGTTTTTCCAAAGACAAAGGCCAAAACAACTAACTGAATTACTGGTGCTAGTGCAATAGCAATGATTACTCCTTTTAATTCTGAAGTATATACACCAATAACAAGGGCCACTGTTGCTAGAAGATAACTTATGAGTTCAATTTTAGCATAGCGTTTATAATCCGACAACCCACTAACCACCGCATTGGTAACTCTACCAACAGCAATAAATGGCACAATAGCAGCAAACAATTGAAAAATATAAATATACTCTTGAGATTGAAACAGATAATCGGATAAGAACGATGCTCCTAAAAATAATATCGCCGCAGAAAGCATTGAGCCAACTATTGCAAAAACACTAACAGTAGAAAATAGCTTAGAAAGTTCTGGCTGATCCTTTTTAAATTCTGCGACATATTTAACAACTCCATTAAAAGTCCCTAGAGTAGATGTGCTTGTAAGCATCGCCAATACATTTCGTACCTGACCAATACTTGCATAGCCAGCTTCGCCAACAGTAACCGCAAGTAAACGCTGAACAAATGCAGAAACAATTAGTCTAATAGTAATCACCACTGCATTAAGCGAGGTAATTTTAAGCACTATATTACTACTAATAAATTTTGGAAGTTTCACGTGTTTGCTTTTAATATCCTTCTATACCATCTTCAGTTAAAACCCCAAATAAAGAACTACTAAAGAGTAATAATATTATTCCGAAGTACATAAAATAACTCAAGCAATGTCCCATTACAGCTCCTTGTAATCCAAACTCATCAATGAGATAAATACTAGAAAAGTACATCATTATGAATAAAAACACTTCTAGAATTAAGAAATGTGCAAACATCTTTTTCGCTAAAAACTGATAGGCTATAACCATAGAAAGTACACGTGCAATATCACCTAAGATCTGATACCCAAATAAATCTTCTACTGGTCTAAAATCTTCGGTAAACAATATGTTTATTAATAGAGATCTGCTTAAGTAAATAATTAATAGTAATACCAAAAATGCAGGCATAATACTCTTGTAGAAACTAAATACTTCCTTTCTAAAATCGCGTTTAGAATTAATTTCAGAAAAACGAGGCAAAATATAAAGTGCCGTCAACGAATTGATAAACATCAAATAATAATCTGAAACTCTTGTCATTGCTGTCCAATGGCCTGCGGCTTTAATACCAACTTCGTCAATAAGATAATTTCTAATTATAATCATCACAATTGGTATTGCAATAGCACTAACCAACGCCATAATCATATAAGGACTTAATTTCTTTAAGACCGACAGACTTATTTGTGTAATCTTAACAAATGACATTAAACTGCGTCTAAACGCTATACCAACAATAGTTATAAGCAAATTAAGCGCAGGCGTAATCACTATGGCTATTAATGCACCATCTATATTTTCTTGATATATGAGAATTAACGTTACTAAAAGCCCAAGAACTTGACCTAAAACATTTATAAGCAACAAATATTTGTGCTTAGAAAACCCGTTCATAATAGAAAAGGTAAACATATTTAAAGCATAGAAAGGCAAAATAATGGCAAGCGTTTTAATGATATATGTATATCTATAATTTGACGAAAAAATAATATCATTTATAAACTGAGCATTGTAATAACATAAAAAAGCGAGGAAAGTAGACGAGAAAAACCCTAAATAAAAGACAGTGGATAAGGTTTTTGTAAGCTCAACCGAATCATTTTTAACCTGACTTACAAACTTAACAACACCTTTATAAAGTCCTGAAATCGATAACGACTGCAGACCGCTCATAAAATTTCGCAAATTTCCAATAAGTGCCATCCCCTGTGGACCAATGTATACGGCAATAAATTTAGAAATTAAAATACCTGCTAAAATTCTGAGACTAATATTGGCTAAGTTTAAACTTGCTGCCTTTACTAAAACTTCGCTATTGATGTAATTAAAAAACTTTTTCAATTAATATGTGTTTAAAGCCGAGATAACCGACTGAATATCTTTATCTATCATCACAGGACTCATAGGCAAACTTATAATTCTTTTATGAATATTTTCCGTAAGTGGAAGATTAAAACACGAAAAAGAACGCAAAGCCTCTTGTTGATGCGGTGGTATAGGATAATGAATCAACCATTCTATTTGATTGGCATCTAGAAACTTTATAAAATCAGCTCTATCATCAACCTCAACGACAAAAGCATAAAATATATGATTCTTGCTACCATCATAAAGTGGTAATTTTAGCTTTGGGTTTTTAATGCCATTTAAGTAAGCCTTAGCAATTTCCCTACGTCTATCATTATCGTTGTCTAAGGTCTTCAATTTTATGCTTAAAAATGCCGCTTGCATATCATCTAAACGACTATTAAAACCAATAATTTTATTAGTGTACTTTTCTTCACTACCGTAATTTCGCAATAACTTAATGACAGTAACTAATTCTGAATCGTTAGTTGTTATGGCTCCACCATCTCCAAGTGCTCCTAAATTTTTACTCGGATAGAAGCTAAATGCTGCCGCATCTGAAAGGTTACCTGCTTTAGCTGAATTTGAAATTGAATCTGCAATCGAATTTGAACTATTCTTTTTGGAATTTAGAATGGCTCCGTGTGCTTGGGCTGCGTCTTCAAATAAAAGTAAATTAAAATCTTTAGCTATTTGTTGTAAGCCTTCAACATCTGCCAATTGACCATATAAATGAACCATTATAATGGCTTTAGCATCAACAAATATGGCCTTATCTGTATCGACAGAAATCGTATATGTATCTGGATTGGGCTCCACCAAAACAGGAATCAAATCCGCATGTATAACCGATAAGATTGTTGCAATAAATGTGTTGGCAGGTACAATAACCTTATCTCCTTTTTTTAGCTTACCGAGTTCTATATAGCCTTTTAAGATCAGAGTTAAGGCATCCAATCCATTACCTGTACCAATGCAGAATTTTGTACCACAATAGTTGGCAAACTCGTTTTCAAAATTGGTAACGTTATTTCCTAGAATAAAATGGGCATCGTCTAAAGATTTACTAAACGACGCTTGAAACTCGTCTCTAAAGCGGTTATTGATCTTATATAAATCTAAAAACTTAATCATAAATTTAAAAATTGAAAGGACATATCTCTTCGTTGTACAATTAACTAATCAGATAAGTCTGTGAAATATAAAACAACAATTGATTAAATTAAAACTTTAATTAATTAGATTTCAACAACCTTATATAATACTCATTTTAATTAGTTCATAATTATTTGAATTATAAGGAAGAAAAATAAACTTATGTTTTAGGTATATCCAAAATTTTATGACTAGACGTCTCTAACAGATACGTGTTAGCCGTATAACTTCGTGCACCACAGCTTTCTTTCCAAAAGATGAGGCCTTCATTAATCTTATTCCCGTTATCTTCACTCGAAATATTAAAATCAAAATAACGCTTATCATCGCACATTTCATTGATTATAAAATCATAAGCCAAATCGAGACTGCCGTATGCATTTTTATCAGCATTACCAGAAACATACTGAGGATGAACAGTTGTTTTAGTTAAAAAAACGGTTGATCCTGCGACAACTTTACCATCTTTATAGATGTTGACCTGTTTGATATTATCTGGAAAACGCGTCGCCAATAATTCTATTTCTTCTAAAGAATGGACTGGTTTTACACCATGTTTCTTATCTAGATTTGGTATTAAAACTGAATTCCAAAACTCGCTGAAATTTGTATCTACTTTAAGTTTTAGTCCAGATCTTAAGGCTTTATTGATACCTTCTCTTCTATTTTTTTGAAAACGTAATTTATGAGCATAATCAATGACCATTAGCACATCTTTTTTTAATAATTGTGCGTTAGCTTTATAAAGGAAATAGTCCAATTCATCTGCTGGCATACTATTATAAAACGTGGGTATCACTTTTATTTCGAGTTGCTTAATCCCTTCTAATTCATAAAAAGCAAGCATCGCTTTAAAAGCTTCAAAAGCATAAAAGAATTTAGATTTATCTTGAAGCACAAAGCTCCCATAAGTTAGGCCTTGATGAGAAATTACTTTATCCTCAACACTATTTGCAGGAAGTAACGCATACAACTGATCATCTTTATAGATCATTATTGAAAAATCCTCAAAACGATCATTGTGATAATCCATAAAACCACGTTGAAACAAGAATGTCGCATTCTTAGCCTCTTTCACAAACGCATCCCATTCCGATTGTAAGCTAGAGTGATATTTTTTTACTGAGAAAATAATGTTGACTATTTAGTTAGACACCAAAGTAAACAAAAAACTATGAGTTAAGTTTATTAATACAGAGTAATTATTGAAGCGACAAGGAAATAATTAACCAGATTATAAGCAAAACCCAATGAGTGATTAACGTGTTTGTTTTCCTGAATTTATAAAACAAAAAAAGAGAAACATTTTTCAATGTTTCTCTTTTCAAATATATAATAAATCTTAGTAGATTATATTTTATTACGCTTACGATCTGTTTCTTTCAAATAGATTTTACGTAATCTTAAAGAGTTTGGAGTTACCTCAACATACTCATCTTTCTGAATATATTCTAAAGCTTCTTCTAAAGAAAACTTAATTGCTGGTACAATCTTAGCTTTATCATCTGCTCCAGAACTACGTACATTACTCTGCTTTTTAGCTTTTGTAATGTTTACAGACATATCATCTTGACGAGAATTTTCTCCGATCACTTGTCCTTCATAAATACTTTCCCCTGGCTCAACAAAGAACTTACCTCTATCTTGTAATTTATCAATTGAATAAGGAATCGCTGTTCCGTTTTCCATAGAGATTAAAGATCCAGAAATACGTCCAGGAATATCACCTTTATAAGGCTGGTATTCTTTAAAACGGTGTGCCATAATTGCCTCACCAGCAGTTGCTGTTAGTAATTGGTTACGTAAACCAATAATACCACGAGAAGGAATCATAAACTCACAAATCATACGCTCACCTTTAGTTACCATACTTAGTAACTCACCTTTACGCTTAGTAACAAACTCTACAGCTCTACCAGATACCGTCTCAGGAAGGTCAATTGTTAACTCTTCAATTGGTTCACATTTAACACCATCAATCTCCTTGATGATTACTTGTGGTTGTCCAATTTGTAATTCATAACCTTCACGACGCATCGTTTCGATTAATACCGATAAGTGTAATACACCACGACCAAAAACCATGAATTTATCTGCACTACCTGTTTCACCTAACTTAAGCGCTAAGTTTTTCTCTAATTCTTTTTCTAAACGATCTTTAATATGACGAGATGTTACAAATTTTCCGTCTTTACCAAAGAAAGGAGAATCGTTAATTGTAAATAACATACTCATTGTTGGTTCATCTATCGCAATAGATTTTAAACCTTCAGGATTTTCTAAATCCGAAACAGTATCTCCAATTTCAAATCCTTCAACACCAACAAGTGCACAAATATCTCCAGTTTCAACGCTTTGAACTTTCTTACGTCCTAAACCTTCAAAAATGAATACTTCTTTAATTCTACTTTTTACGATTGAACCATCTCTTTTTACTAAAGCGATTTGTTGTCCTTCTACGATGTTACCTCTTTGTACACGACCAATAGCGATACGACCAGTAAAAGAAGAGAAATCTAAAGATGTAATTAACATTTGAGTTGTTCCTTTCTCAAATTCTGGAGTTGGCACATGCTCAATTACCATATCTAATAATGGCTCAACATTTTTAGTTTCATTTTTCCAATCATCACTCATCCAGTTGTTCTTTGCAGAACCATAAACGGTTGGGAAATCTAACTGCCACTCTTCAGCACCAAGTTCAAACATTAGATCGAAAACTTTTTCATGTACTTCATCTGGAGTACAGTTTTCTTTATCCACTTTATTGATAACTACACAAGGCTTTAAACCTAAATCAATTGCTTTTTGTAATACAAAACGTGTTTGTGGCATTGGCCCTTCAAAAGCATCTACCAATAACACAACACCATCAGCCATGTTTAATACACGTTCTACTTCACCTCCAAAATCGGCGTGACCAGGTGTATCAATAATGTTGATCTTCGTATCTTTGTATACTACAGAAACATTTTTAGAAGTAATTGTAATACCTCTTTCTCTTTCTAGATCATTGTTGTCTAGAATTAAGTCTCCTGTATTTTCGTTTTCACGGAATAATTGACAGTGATACATAATCTTATCTACCAATGTTGTCTTTCCGTGATCGACGTGCGCAATAATTGCAATATTTTTAATCTTGGTCATAACTGATGCTGATTTTTAAGCGTGCAAATGTACGTTTTATTCTTCTTTTTCCGTTAATTATATGTTATAATTTTATTATCAAATAATTTGAAGCCGTATCTTACGTTAAATAATTGATTAACAGGTAAAGCCTTCCCTACAAAACCTACCGCTAACTAGGCAACTAAAACTGCCTTTTTTAGGCTAATCTGAACTCTAAAAAATTAACAGATGAAAACTCTTAGCAAATACACCAAATTTATCCCTTACCTCTATTTTTTGTCGGTAATTATATATTGGTTTACAACCATGAATAAAAGTGAAGGCATTTCTGCTTATCCTATATTATTATTTGGAATTCCGTTTTTATGGCAACTAATTAAACCAAATAGAAAATTAAATTTCTCTTTAGGAATTATTTTTGTGTGCTTGTCTTCTTACTTAATTCTAGCTTATGTATTTGATTTACTTAACATTATTCATTGGACCGAAACCTCAAAAAAACTACTATTTTATGGAGGGCTTTTAGTTATTGGAAACTTTGTAATGTCACTATGGATTGTGAGAAATAGTATTAAGAAGGTCTTTTAATTGAATACGGAAGACTTATTGATGGCTAAGTAAAAAAAATACAAATTTGCAAAAACGCAAAGTATCGAACTTTTGAAACTTTGAAACTTTGAAACTTTGAAACTTTGAAACTTAATATCCATTAATCATAGTTTCATCTAAACATACATAATCGTATCTTTGTACCTTACTAATTTTAAGTCTAAAGCTTTGATATCAATTCCAAAATTAAAACATACTGATTCCAATAACTTCTTTTTACTTTGCGGCCCTTGCGCTATTGAAGGTGAAGATATGGCATTACGTATTGCCGAGAAAGTCATAAAAATTACAGATAAACTTGAAATCCCTTACGTTTTTAAAGGTAGTTTTAAAAAAGCGAATCGTAGTAGAATTGATAGTTTTACAGGTATTGGAAACGAAAAAGCTTTAAAAATTCTCAGAAAAGTTTCTGAAACTTTTGACGTCCCAACAGTAACCGATATCCACGAAGTATCTGATGCTGCAATGGCTGCAGAATATGTAGATGTTTTACAGATTCCTGCATTTTTGGTGAGACAAACAGATTTAGTAGTTGCTGCTGCCGAAACCGGAAAAGTTGTTAATTTAAAGAAGGGACAATTTATGAGTCCTGAAGCGATGAAGCATGCCGTTCAAAAAGTTAAAGATGCTGGCAATGATAAAGCTTGGATTACAGATCGTGGTACCATGTTTGGTTACCAAGACATGATTGTAGATTTTAGAGGTATCCCAACCATGCGCCAATATGCCCCAACAGTTTTAGACGTTACCCACTCATTACAACAGCCTAATCAAAGTATTGGTGTTACCGGAGGACGACCAGATATGATTGAGACAATTGCAAGAGCTGGTGTCGTTAATAACGTCGACGGTTTGTTTATTGAAACACATTTTGACCCCGCAAATGCAAAAAGTGATGGAGCCAACATGTTACACTTAGATAATTTGGAAAGCTTATTATCTAATTTAGTTGCTATTAGAAAAACAATTAACTCATTATAACTTCTATTTTCACAACTATTGTAAGTAAGCGATTAGATTAACGTCTACCCTTATCCTTACGGAAGTTATCTTATGAACTATTTAAATAGAATTCTAAACTTAGGATTCACTTTGTTATGTACAATAACATACAGCCAAACTCAAAGAACACTAAAATACTCAACCTCTAATAAAGGAAAATTATTTATTAGCTGGGGCGGAAATAGAGGAGCCTATTCAAAATCGGATATTCGCTTTAAAGGTGAAGATTACGATTTTACGATAAGTGATGCTACAGCAAAAGACAAACCTAAAGGTTGGCATATCGATTATATAAATCCTACTCGAATGACCATCCCTCAAACAAATGCCAAATTGGGTTATTTTATTTCAGATCATTACACCGTTTCAATTGGTTTAGACCACATGAAATATGTTATGAATAGAGACAGAAATAGAAATGTAAACGGCTATATTAATTTACCAGACAATGAACCTGGAAGCAATTATAACGGTGAGTTTAACGATGAAAATGTATTTATTTCTAGTGATTTATTAAAATTTGAACACACGGACGGTCTCAACTTTATCTACACCGAAATTGCAAGATATGATGATATTTCATCATTATTTCATATAAACGATACAGATAAATTTCAAGTCAATATAACCGAAGGTATCGGAGGAGGTCTTTTATTTCCTAGAACGAATACAACATTGTTACAAAAGGATAGATACGATCAATTTCATGTGTCAGGTTATGGATTATCTGCTAATATTGGATTAAATCTCACATTCTTTAAACACTTTTTTATACAATTAAATGCAAAAGGTGGCTATATTGATATGAATAATATAAGAACAACCAATGATTCAGCAGATCATGCAGAGCAAAGTTTTTACTTTTTTCAGCGTGTGGTCTCTTTTGGTAGTATATTTAAATTAAAAAAATGATACAAATAAGACCCGCAACATTAGAAGATATTCCTGAAATCACTTCACTTTTTAGAGATACTATTACTCATATTAATAAGAAACATTATTCTGAAAAGCAAGTTAATGCTTGGTCTTCTGGTGCTGACGATGTTGAAGAGTGGGAAAAACGAATCGATAAATTCTATTTTATTATTGCTGAAATCGAAAACAATATGGTTGGTTTTGCCTACTTAAAAAACGGCAATTATTTAGATGGATTATTTGTTCATAAAGACCATCAACGCCAAGGGGTGGGTTCAAAACTATTACGGATTATAGAATCTCAAGTGATGATGAATGATTTTGAAGTCCTGAAATCTGACGTCAGCAAAACAGCTTTACCTTTTTTTGACAATAAATACTTTGAAGTTCTTAAAAAACAAAACAAGAATGTTAAAGGCGCTGGCTTTGAAAATTACCTGGTAGAAAAGCAACTATAAAGTAAAAATCATACAGTAGATAGAGGCATCATGTTTAGTGATTTTTATAAGCTTTTACTCCGGCTTCAATTTCTAGTTTAATATAATTTTCACCGGGTACAATAGGACAAGAATACTTTTCATTATAAGCACACATCGGATTATATGCAGAGTTAAAATCTACTTCTAATGCATTGCCATCGGGAATTTCTAAATCTATATAGCGACCACCACCATAAGTTGAATATCCATTACTATGATCTAAAAAAGGCAAGAATAAATAATCTTCAAAACCTTCCGTTTGCATCAATTCTTCTCCTTGGTAAACATTCAATTGATGAGATTCACCTTTTAATTCAAAAGTTAAAACACCAAAAACACGTTCTTTAGATAAGCGATCTGTACTGGTTTTCATATAAAACCATTCGCTATTTGGCGTGCGCTTTAAAGTGGCTATTACAACATAAGTCGAATCATAAGGAAAGAAATCTAAACCTTCAAAATTTTTTAAATCCTTCGCTTTTAAAGGGGATTTTGACGCATCCTTAAACTCAGTATTCATTTTTTCTTGAAATGGAGTTTCATATTTTAAAACCTTTTTTTCCTGAGCACAGCTAAAACAAAACAAAACCGTAATTAAAACAACTAAAATGCGCATAATTTTATGATTTAAACTTCAAAAATACAACATATAGAATTTCATTTCAGTTTTATGAGATATTTAATAGTATACATTTTATAATCATCTACTTTAAATGTAATTTTAAACACTTATGAAAGATTTAGATTTAGACGTTTTAATTATTGGAGCTGGCCCAATAGGAATTGCCTGTGCGTTAGAATGCAAAAAACGAAACTTGAATTATCTGGTACTCGAAAAAGGAGCTTTAACCAACTCATTATTTAATTATCCGTTGAACATGACCTTTTTTTCAACATCTGAAAAATTAGAGATTGACAACATTCCTTTTATTAGTAACAACCCTAAACCAACGCGGAATGAAGCTTTAGAATATTACAGGCGTGTTACAACATCTAACGCTTTAAATATTAATCTTTATGAAACGGTAATAGACGTCAACAAAACACCAACCGGATTTAAAGTTCAGTCGGATAAAGCAGAATACAACACAAAGAAAATCATCATAGCGACAGGGTTTTATGACATTCCAAATCTCTTAAATGTAGAAGGTGAAGATTTACCAAAAGTGTTTCATTACTATAAAGAAGCCCATCCTTTTACTTTACAAGATATTGTAGTTGTAGGTGCAAGTAATTCGTCGGTGGATGCCGCTTTAGAAATTTATAGAAAAGGTGGTAATGTTACTATGATTGTAAGAGGGGACGCCATTGGAGAACGTGTAAAATATTGGGTCAAACCAGATATCTTAAATCGAATTGAAGAAGGTAGTATTAAAGCTTATTTTAATTCTGAAATCAAAGAAATAAAACCTTCAGAAATTATCGTTAATACTCCTAAAGGCGAAAAAACAATAACCAACGATTACGTCATTGCATTAACAGGTTACAGACCAAATTTTAAGTTTTTAGAGAAGGCTGGAATTGCATTTTCTACAGATGGAAAATCCATTCCAAATTACGACTCAAAAACAATGGAATCTAATGTTAAAGGCCTTTATCTAGCTGGAGTTATTTGTGGAGGAAAAGAAACGCACAAATGGTTTATTGAAAACTCTAGAGTACATGCCAAAATGATTGCTAATCATATAGAGCAAACTATATAATTATTAAAAGAAAACAGACTTACGAATCTAGGCTTCTCTAGAGTAATTATTTCACAGGTTTAATTTCACTGTACTTAATAACATGAGATAGTACAATCTGGGTTTTAGTTTCACCATAACTAATTAACTGATCAATAAAAACCTCTAAGTGCTTCTGATTTTTTAGCACCACTTCCATTACTATATTTTCGTTACCCGTAATACGATAGCAATTTACCACCTCATCATAGGTTTTCACCTTCTCTAAAAAAGGTTTTAGCATCCCCATAAACGCTCGTAATGTAATTAAAGCCTTAAGCTGATAACCCGCTTCAAAAGGAGAAACGAATGTGGTATACCCTTGAATAACTTCAGCATCCTCCATTTTTTTTATACGTTCCGAAACTGCTGGCGATGTTATACCAACTTGTCTTCCGATTTCGGCATTAGATATGCGCGCATTCTGTTGTAAGCACTTTAAAATCTTCCAATTTAAATTATCTATCTTCATTTAAAGAAATTTAACTATAATAACATTATTATTAAAGTAAATATACAAAATCACTTTAAATCTTAAAGTTTAAATTCGTATTTAGTCCTTAATTTCGTAGTAATTGCTATTGAAATTATGAATTATAACCTACCATCGCATTTTTCTCATTTGCCTGTTTACCAGAAGGCAATAGATATTATTGTGTTGTCTCGAAGTATCTCAACCTATCTCAATCAAGATTTATCATACTTGAATGCTGATGGTTCAGAGGATGAGCATATTTATTTCTCAGGAGATATTGTTCAACAATCTACAAATCTTGCCCCTCAAATTATTAGTGCTGAACAAGAACGTTGTTCTCATAAAAAGAGTAAGCATCTAGAAAGCTTAGACCGTTTAACAACGCGTCTATACAGCAATTGCAAAAGACTAGAAAAATCTAATAGTAACGGAAGAGATTATCTACCTATTCTTCGTGGAGAATTAAGAAAGTTTAGAAAATTACAACGCACTTGGATGTTGACGCTTTAAGACGTTATTTTTTTTCAATTAGTTGTGCATTGCTCATAAAAGAATTTTGATAATTCTTAATTTTAGAACTCATGGCATCTGCTATAATTACAAATTGACTTTTACCAACACTTTCTGATAAGCGTAATAGGAGATTATAGGTGTTATTTCTACCTACATAATCCGCATCTTCAATAACAAATAATTGGATTTCTCCTAAATGAATACCATTTAAAAAATACAACTTACTTAATCGTGCAGGAGTGGCAATCACAATATCTTGACCGTAATACACTTCCGTTTTTTGCTTTTCAATATCATATTCATCGTAAAGCGCATAAACTCTTAAATCTGTGTTTTTGGTAAAACGTTCAAATTCATCTTTTAAAGCTAAAGCATCTGCCTTATCTTTTACAATGATTACGGCACGTGGAGAATCCTCAAACGCTTCAGCTTTCAGCTTATGAATAGTCGCAATAATAAGCGCTGTTGTTTTCCCACTATCTTTTGGTGCAATGATATAAGCATCAGAGCCCCCTTTTAATATTGGAAGTACTTTTTTCTGAAACGAATTTGAAGTTTCATAACCAGCGTTTTCTAAAGATTCTTTTAATAAAGGATGTAATTTTTTGAAAGACATGAATGCATTTTTTAAATAGTAAATTAAAAATTTACTAAGGACTGCAAAGATACCATTAATGACAGACTTTACAGTCGGCTTTGTCTTGTATTTCTCCAACTAAATGACCTTCATCATTCATTTTAAAGCCGCAACAATCCATAAAACCCTGTGCAATCTGTTTTCTTGCACGCTGAATTTGAGATTTTACCGTTGGTAATGAAAGGTGTAATTGATTAGCGACCTCTTGTTGTTTTAAGCCTTTAATATCAGATAAAAACAAAGGGTCTCTATATTTTTTAGGTAAGCTTTTTATAATACCTCTAAGACAATCTTGCTCCGAATGTTCACTAGGTTCTGGCTCTGATTCTATTTCTAAATCGTCTACAGGAAACTCTTGTTTATTTTCTCTAAAGTAATCTAAAACCGTATATCTAGCAATTGAAAACAACCATGATTTCAGTTTATCTTCGTCTTTTAGGGTATGCAACTTCGTATGAACTTTTATAAAGGTTTCCTGAAGAATATCTTCTGTAATCACAGGATTCTTTACTTTACTTAGTATAAAGCGTCTTATGTCTTCTGCATATAGTCCCCAAACATCTTTTGTAGTCATACTCTAAATTAATTAAAATTAGTTCGGACACAAAATCTTGTATCCGAACTAACACTAATTTAACAATTGCAGTTTGTACATGCACAGCTATTACAAGTACAGTCAAAACAATTTCCTTTAGCGCAACTATCACAGTCGCAAGTGCATTCTTTATTTTTCATGATATCTATTTTTTTAGTTCATATAATAGACGAAAGAATCTTTAAAAAGATGCAAAAAAGATGACACTATTTATTAATGTTGAATTATTTCACCAATATAATTGCTTCGTGAGTAATTGGAAAATTGCACGAATTAGCTATAAAACATAAGCTGTTTGCCTTATTATGCAAACTTAGTGCTAGTGTTTTTTGTGCCTCATCTTTTATAGTCACCATAGGTTTTAATCTTACCGATTTAAAACCTCCACTTCCTGAAGCCATAACTTCTAAATCGCCTTCTGCATGATCTGTATAGCTTAAGACTTCAATATTATTTTGAGCACAAACGTATAGATAAGACATCATGTGGCACGATGTTAAAGCTGACAATAATAAATCTTCCGGATTGTACAAGGCGTCGTCACCTCTAAAGGGTTTTGCTGCTGACACTTGTAATGGTGTTGTTTTATTATCTATTAACACCTCATGATTCCGACTGAAAGTTCTTGGGTTTTGTGTGCTTTCTCCTTGATTAATTGTCCAGTTTACGGTTGCTTTAAAGGTGTGTTTTATAGACATGGTGTTCTTTTTATTGAATATAAAAAAAGCGTTTCAGATTGAAACGCTTTTTTATCTTATTATTATTTATTGAGATCCCAAAACTAGTTTGGGATAAGCGATTCGCACACTTTTTTCGACAAGCAAAAAGTGGCTCTCTGCTTACATGTTTCGTCTATACTGACCTCCTACTTCAAATAATGCCGAGGTAATTTCTCCCAAGCTACAGACCTTACATACTTCCATTAAAGCTTCAAATATATTTTCGTTGTTTATGGCACGTTGTTGTAAATCTTTTAACAATGCTGTTGTATCATTTGCTTCATGAAGGTTCGCTAAGGTTTTAATCTGAAATTGTTTCTCTTCTTCCGTTGCTCTAATCACTTCCGCAGGCACAACTGTTGGTGACCCTTTACTACTTAAGAAGGTATTTACACCAATAATTGGGAATTTTCCGTTGTGTTTTAAGGTTTCATAATACAAGCTTTCTTCTTGTATTTTACTACGTTGGTACATGGTTTCCATAGCACCAAGGACTCCACCTCTTTCTGTAATTCTATCGAATTCTAAAAGCACAGCTTCTTCTACTAAATCGGTTAATTCTTCAATAATAAATGAGCCTTGAATTGGATTTTCGTTTTTATTTAATCCTAGTTCTTTATTTATAATTAATTGAATTGCCATCGCACGTCTAACCGATTCTTCAGTTGGTGTTGTAATAGCTTCATCATACGCGTTAGTGTGCAATGAGTTACAGTTATCATAAATAGCGTATAAAGCTTGAAGCGTTGTACGAATATCATTAAAGTCAATTTCTTGAGCGTGTAAACTACGTCCAGACGTTTGAATATGATATTTCAACATTTGTGCTCTTGCATTGGCGCCATATTTGTGCTTCATTGCTTTTGCCCAAATTTTACGTGCCACACGACCTATTACTGCGTATTCTGGATCAATACCGTTTGAGAAAAAGAACGATAAGTTTGGACCAAATTTATTGATGTCCATACCACGACTTAAATAATATTCCACGTAAGTGAAACCATTAGATAAGGTCAACGCTAATTGCGTAATTGGATTGGCTCCTGCTTCTGCAATATGATATCCAGAAATAGAAACTGAATAAAAGTTTCGTACGTTATTTTCAATAAAATACTCTTGAACATCTCCCATTAAACGCAATGCAAATTCTGTAGAGAAAATACAGGTGTTTTGTGCTTGATCTTCTTTTAAAATATCTGCTTGAACCGTTCCTCTAACTTGAGCAATGGTATTGGTTTTTATTTCGGCATAAACATCGGCAGGTAATACTTTATCTCCAGTAACACCTAATAACATAAGTCCTAAACCATTGTTTCCTTCTGGTAGCTCTCCATTATAAGATGGGCGTTCTTTGCCTTTATAAATCTTAGCAATTTTGGCTTCAACCTCTTTTTCTAAACCATTTTCTTTAATGTAAAACTCACATTGCTGATCAATGGCCGCATTCATAAAGAACCCTAATAACATTGGCGCAGGACCATTAATAGTCATACTCACCGAGGTCATTACGTTTGCTAAATCAAAACCAGAATACAGTTTTTTAGCATCGTCTAAACAACAAATACTAACTCCTGCATTACCAATTTTTCCGTAAATATCTGGTCTTAAATCTGGATCGTTTCCATAAAGTGTAACACTATCAAAAGCAGTAGACAAACGTTTTGCTGGCAAGCCTGCACTTACATAGTGAAACCGTCTATTAGTTCGTTCTGGACCTCCTTCTCCTGCAAACATACGTGCTGGATCTTCGCCTGTACGTTTAAAAGGATATAATCCTGAGGTGTATGGAAATTCTCCTGGTACGTTTTCTTGCAATGTCCAACGTAATAAATCTCCCCAAGCTTGATACTTTGGTAACGCTATTCGTGGAATTTGCAAATGTGATAACGACTCCGAATGTGTTTCGATTTTAATCTCTTTATCTCTTACTTTAAAGCTATAAATTGGATTTTTGTATTTATTAACTTTCTCATCCCAACCAGTAATGACTTCCCAATTGTAAGGATCTAAGTTTAATTTTACCCGGTCGAATTCACTAACTAAAAGTTTTACAAAA
This sequence comes from Winogradskyella pacifica, assembly GCF_003386275.1. Taxonomy (NCBI): domain Bacteria; kingdom Pseudomonadati; phylum Bacteroidota; class Flavobacteriia; order Flavobacteriales; family Flavobacteriaceae; genus Winogradskyella; species Winogradskyella pacifica. Next base: position 61,403 of record NZ_QREI01000001.1, read on the forward strand.
TCTTTATTCTCTTCATTAGGCGCTATAGATTCTGAAGCAATTCCTGCTTTATCTAATTCTGGAGTTGCCTCTAAAACAGATTCTAATGTTTTATAAATGCCGTATAAACGCTGAGCCACTTCAACTTGCGCATCTGCGGTTTTATCATAAGCGCGATTACTTTCTGCAATTTCAGATAAATAACGTGTTCTAGACGGAGGAATCACAAAAATCTTCTCGCTCATTTCCTTAGAAATTTCAAAAGTCGATTTTAATTCTGAATTAGCTTTTTCAACCAATTTATCCATAATCGCTTTATAAAGCGTATTCATTCCTGGATCGTTGAATTGTGAAGCTATTGTTCCATAAACCGGCAAATCATCTTGGTGAACATCCCAAAGATGATTGTTACGCATGTATTGTTTTTTTACATCGCGTAACGCATCTAAAGAACCACGTTTATCAAACTTGTTAATCGCTACTAAATCGGCGAAATCTAGCATGTCAATTTTTTCTAATTGTGTTGCTGCACCAAATTCTGGAGTCATAACGTATAAGGCCACGTCCGAATGTTCCATAATCTCAGTATCCGATTGACCGATACCAGAAGTTTCTAAGATGATTATATCGTATTCTGCAGCTTTTAGAACTTCAATCGCTTCGTTTACATATTTGGATAATGCTAAGTTAGATTGACGTGTTGCCAAACTACGCATATACACTCTTGAGTTGTTAATCGCATTCATACGAATACGATCTCCTAAAAGCGCACCTCCTGTTTTACGTTTAGAAGGATCTACAGAAACTAAACCAATAGTTTTTTCTGGAAAATCAATTAAAAAACGACGCACCAGCTCATCGACTAAACTCGATTTTCCTGCTCCACCTGTTCCTGTTATTCCTAAAACCGGTGTTTTAGATGTTTTATTTTTTATATGAATTTTGTCTAATGTCGCTTTTGCAACTTCTGGAAAGTTTTCTGCAGAAGATATCACTCTAGCAATTGCTTTTGGATTTTTAGTAGGAAGTAGATCTACTTCGTTACTTAATGAATCTCCAATAGCATAATCTGATTGTTGAACCAAATCGTTAATCATGCCTTGTAAACCAAGGGCTCTTCCATCGTCTGGAGAATAGATTCTGGTAATTCCATAATCCATTAATTCCTTGATTTCTTCAGGAAGAATAACTCCACCTCCACCACCAAAGATTTTAATATGACCAGCTCCTTTTTCTTTCAGCAAATCATACATATATTTAAAATACTCGTTGTGACCCCCTTGATATGATGTTAATGCAATGGCATTCGCGTCTTCTTGGATCGCCGTAGTCACAACCTCCTCTACACTTCTATCATGCCCCAAGTGAATCACTTCAACTCCAGTAGATTGAATGATACGACGCATTATATTTATGGCTGCATCGTGTCCATCAAAAAGAGATGCGGCTGTTACTATACGTACTTTATATTTTGGCTTATAAGGTGCAACTTGTTCCATTCTTAAAAATCTTGCTTATTTGAATGGCAAATTTAAGGAATATTCAAAAATCTAAGGCAATAATCATCAATTATCTAAAACGCAGAGAAAGTGGCAACGGCACACAATTTTAATTACTTTTATCAACTCATTCAAGATTAGTTTTATGCATAAAATCACATTACTTATTCATTGCGCCGATCAACCGAATATTATTGCTTCGGTGACGAGTTTTATGGCTTCAAACGATGGAAATATTGTCTATATCGATCAGCATGTCGACAGAGAGCAAAACATATTTTTTATGCGATTAGAATGTGAATTTGCATCAAATTCGTTCTCACTTGAAAAATTCAAACACCTATTCAATTCTGAATTGGCCGAGAAATTTCAATTGAAATGGAAAATATATTCTGCTGAAAGGAAACCAAAAATGGCATTATTCGTTTCTAAATACGATCATTGTTTGTATGATATTTTAGGCCGTTATAACTCGGGTGAATTATTTCTTGAAATCCCATTCATTCTTAGTAATCATCTCGATTTAAAACCTATTGCAGATAGTTTCAATATTCCGTTTTATCATGTGCCTGTTACAAAAGCGACGAAGCATGAAGCGGAACAAGAACAGTTGAACTTACTTGAAACGCATCAGGTTGATTTTATCGTTTTAGCCCGTTATATGCAAATTGTTTCTGAAACATTAATTGATAAATATCCTAATAGGATTATCAATATTCATCATTCGTTTTTACCTGCTTTTGTTGGCGCAAAACCGTATCATTCGGCATACAAACGCGGTGTAAAAATTATTGGATCTACAAGTCATTATATCACTGAAGAGTTAGACGCCGGACCAATTATAGAACAAGACGTAGCACATGTATCTCATACCTTTTCAATTAAAGATTTAATAGCAAAAGGACGCGATTTAGAAAAGATAGTTTTATCTAATGCTATTAAACTTCACGCCAATAGAAAAGTTATGGTCTATAATAACAAGACCATTATCTTCTCTTAAATACTAATTTACAGATACAAATTCAACTTAAAAACAATTTTATAGTGACTATTGCAACTTAAATGTGTCTATAATAATAAGTTGAGATGTCTATTTTAGGTCTAAAACTTGAAGTTTTTTTGCCTATATAAATTATCTTTACCAAAAATTAAAACTTAAATGATGATTAAAAGAATTTTTGCCCTACTGATTATTTTCAATTTAACAGCTTGTGCTGAGTTACAACAGGTTGTCGATTCTTTACCTCAAGGAACTGGTGGAGTCATAGGTAATGCTGATATTGCAGCCGGATTACGAGAAGCCTTAGACACAGGTATTGAAAAACAAGTAACAAAATTAACCGCAGAAGATGGTTTCTTTAAAAATGAATTGGTAAAAATCGTTTTACCAGAAGAACTTCAAAAAGTAGATAGCGCACTTCGTAAAATTGGATTAAGCAGTTTAGCTGATGAAGGTTTAAAGGTACTTAACAGAGCTGCAGAAGATGCCGTATCTGAAGCGACTCCAATTTTTGTTAATGCTGTAAAAGACATCACTTTTGATGATGCCAAAAACATTCTTTTGGGAGAAGATGACGCTGCAACATCATATTTAACATCAAAAACGCAAACGGAATTATACAGCAAGTTTAAGCCTGTTATAAATAATTCGTTTAGCAAAGTAGGTGCTGATCAAATTTGGTCTAACCTTATTACCAAATACAATAATATTCCTTTGACAAATAATGTGAACCCTGATTTAACGGATTACGTAACGCAAGAAGCTTTAAAAGGTGTTTATACTATGATTGCTGTTGAAGAAAAAGAAATAAGAACAAAAGTATCTTCTCGTAGTAGTGATTTATTGAAGAAGGTCTTTGCTATGCAAGATTAAATCAGCATTACGCTATAGATTTTGTTATCTTTTACTTAAAAAAACATTTGTTCTAGCTAAATTTTAGTAATTTACTAAGGTATTTATTAAAATTTAGCTGTGAGTAATTCAGAAAAAATAATAAAAAAAAGAATAAAGCTTAAGAAAAAGTACCTTCAACTTATTGAAGACGCTTATAATTTAAGACAAACAGATCACGCTTTAAGTGATTTCTCTGAGTACAAAGCCACTAAAGTTCTTTATAAAATTAATAAATTAGGGTTTGTTATGCACAATTCGGAAGTCCAAGTCTACTAATCCTAACTTATTAAATTACACTTAATTATACCCTAACGTTCTCTTAACTTCTAAGCTAATTAAACTCACCATCTTTGCAGTGCAAAAGATTGAGTTAGTTAGATCTTACATTAGTTAGTTAGAAGTCGATATTGTAGTTAGGTATCGACTTTTTTTATGCTTAATTATGAAAGGTTTTGAAATAGCTATAAGATTTCAGTACACGACTCCCATACCAAGAAAACAATTCACCATCGACAATTTTTATAGTCTTCTCTGGAAATTGAGCTTTTAATTCTAAGACATGTTCTTCTTTAAACGGAAAAGGTTCACTTGATAGAAAAATGAGGTCTGCCTCTTTTAATTTTGGATTACTTAAGTCGACTTCCGGATAACGTTTATCATCTTTAAACACATTTACAAAACCAGATTCTTTAATCATAGCATCTATAAAATTCTCTGATGCCGCAATCATCCACGGTTTTTTCCAAATAAAATAAGCAACTTTTAACTTATCTGTGTTTTGAAGTGTAATTTGAAATGCTTCGCGTTCTAATTGAATATTTGCTACTAAAGTTGACGTTGTCCTCTCAATATTAAAAATTTCCCCATACATCTTAATGAGCTCAAAGCAATCGTCGAGGTTATAAACATCACTCACGTGAATTGGAGCTATTTCTTCTAAACTTTCAATAATCTCCTTAGTATTCTCCTCTTTATTGCAAAGGATAATATCTGGACGAAGCGCTTTTATTTTTTCAATATTGATTTTCTTTGTGCCACCAACAACAGCTTTAGACATTCTAAGATGCTTCGGGTGTACACAAAACTTAGTAACACCAACAATTGAAGATTCTAAACCTAAATCTACCAATAATTCGGTTTGCGAAGGCACCAAAGAGATGATACGCTTGGGTGTTTTGTTGAGTTGAATTTCTCGTTTAAGTTGATCGATATATGTCATTATGAATACTTTGGCCCCGCTCAGTAAAACCTGAGTACAGCAATCTGTTTAATTATAGTTCTGTTTCAAGAGATTCCCACGTCCTACCTCCTCGGAATGACAGTTCACAATTCAACAGCCATCTGTAGTTGTAATTCTTTAGCTTTTTGAGCTGCAGCTTCCGCGAAGTCTTCTTCCTGAGACGCATAAATTATGCCTCGAGACGAATTAATTAATAAGCCAACAGAACTATTCATACCATATTTACAAACCTCTTGAAGGTTTCCTCCTTGCGCACCAACGCCAGGCACTAATAAAAAGCTATCTGGGATAATTTTTCTAATATCCGCTAAAAACTCAGCTTTAGTAGCACCAACCACATACATTAAGTTTTCAGAATTCTTCCAAGATTTAGACGTTTCTAAAACCTGTTTATACAACTCTACTCCATCAACCGACTTTGTTTGAAAATCAAAAGCTCCTTCATTTGAAGTTAATGCTAAAAGTATGGTGTGTTTGTCCTTAAAAGCTAAAAAAGGCTCTACTGAATCTTTTCCCATATAAGGTGCAACAGTAACACTATCAAAACCTAAATCTTCAAAAAATGCTTTAGCGTACATCGTACTTGTATTCCCAATATCTCCACGTTTCGCATCTGCAATCGTATAAATTTCAGGATGATTGTCGTTAAGATAGTTGATTGTTTTTTCTAAAGCTTGCCAGCCTTTTATACCGTATGCTTCGTAAAATGCTGTGTTGGGTTTATAGGCAACACAAAGATGATGTGTAGCATCTATAATGGCTTTATTAAAAGCGAAAATTGGATCTTCTTCTTTTAATAAATGCTTTGGGATTTTATTTAAATCGACGTCTAATCCTATGCAAAGGAACGATTTCTTTTTTTTAATTTGGTCTATAAGTTGCTGTGTAGTCATAGTATAAAAAAAGCCTCAGTAAAGAGGCTTCAATTTAAATTACATCATCATTAGCCTTTAACAACTCTGTGTTTTCGGCTAACATTAATTCGTCTATTATTTTTTGAATATCACCATTAATGATATTTTGTAAATCGTAAAGGGTTAAACCTGGTACTCTATGATCTGTTACGCGTCCTTGTGGATAATTGTAGGTTCGAATTTTAGCAGATCTATCACCAGAACTCACCATACTTTTACGTTTTTCAGAATCGGCTGCTTGTTGCTTCGCTAATTCTAAATCGTATAAACGCGAACGTAACACCTTTAAGGCTTTTTCTAAGTTTTTATGAGATGATTTCTGGTCTTGACAACTTACAATCATTCCCGTTGGCTCGTGATGTAACTTAATAGCAGAGTAGGTTGTGTTTACCGACTGCCCCCCAGGACCAGTTGATGTGGTACGCTCTATACGAACTTCCGTCATATCTAATTCGTAATCAAACTCTTCCGCTTCAGGTAATACCATAACCGTTGCTGCACTTGTATGCACACGACCTTGAGTTTCTGTCTGTGGCACACGTTGTACACGGTGTACACCAGCTTCAAACTTTAAAGTTCCATAAACATCTTCACCTGATACTTCAAAAATAATTTCTTTAAAACCACCAGATGTTCCGTCACTTTGACTTACAACATCGACTCTCCAACCTTTATCGCTACAATATTTTGAATACATTCGGTATAAATCACCCGCAAAAATACTAGCTTCGTCTCCACCTGTACCCGCACGCACCTCAACAACGACATTTTTAGCATCGTCTGGATCTTTAGGAATCAACATAAAACGAATCTCTTCTTCAAGCTTTTCAATGATTTCTTCTGCTTCTTCAAGTTGCATTTTAGCCATATCTACCATTTCGGCATCAGAGCCATCCGCAAGAATCTCTTGAGCTTCAGAAATATTTTCTAAGGATTCTTTGTAGGTTTCACCTTTATCTACAATTAATTTAAGATCCTTGTATTCTTTCATCAGCTTGGTGTAGCGCTGCTGATCTGATATAATATCTGGTTGAATGATAAGATCATTGATCTCATCAAAACGTTGTTTTATAATCTGTATTTTCTCTAACATCTCTCTTCAAAATTGGATTTCAAAAATACGTTTTTTTTGAGATATTAGACCGCTGCGTTTCTAGAATAAAGAATCAAGACCTAAATATTGATAAATCAGTAACTTTCAATGATCTAGTTAGCTCCGATTAAGTTACTTTAATACTAATAAATTCTTTTAGTATTATTGTTATCAGTATTAAAATATAGAAAATGTCGCTTTACTATAAAATCTTTATTCTTGACTCTAAAAGCAGAGCGGCCTTGATTCTTTTCAATGCTAATACAAATTCAATATTACAGGTAAAAATAAACTCCCCATAAATAACGTTAGTATAAAACTATGTATCGATTCCTAGCTATACTTACATTTTACAGACCGTTTGTGGTTTGGTCTTTTACGGCGAATGCTATTATCGGATTTTTCAATCCACTAATAGTACCAGCATTAGTGACCAAATTATTTCTTACGGTTTTTGCATGGTATTATGTGAGTGAAACTAATAATAAACGAAAATTAACCTTTTACAAAAATTTAGGTATTTCTACTTTAAAGCTTTTTTCTGTTATATTTATTTTAGACTGTATTTTAACCATTATTTTTATTACCATATTTAAGGAATTCACTTGATAAACAAATGATATTTGAACTAGACAATGTAGAACTTTACTTTAAAAACAAACGCATTTTAAACGGTATTTACCTCAAAGCTGAAACGGGAGAGGTTACAGCTATCTTAGGTAGAAATGGCTGTGGCAAAAGCTGCTTGCTCAATATTGCTTTTGGGAATTTAAAACCAAAATACATGTTGGTAAGATTAGATAGCAAACCTCTTTTAAAGCCCTTATATTCTACAGGAATTGCTATATATCTGCCACAGTATAATTTTATTCCTGGTGACATGACCTTGTCTTTTGTATTTAAATTATATGCTATTGATTGGGCTATTTTTATTGAAAGTTTTGAAGCGTTTTCTATCTATAAAAATGCGAGATTCAACGCACTATCAGGTGGGGAAAGACGTATTATTGAAACCTATATTATTCTAAAAACCAAAAGTCAAATCGTATTTTTAGACGAACCATTTTCTCATTTATCACCTTTACATATTGAAACTGTAAAACAGCTTATTCAAGAAGAAAAAAAAGAAAAAGCTATTATTATATCCGACCATATGTATCAACACATTATTGAGGCATCAGATCATATTTACTTATTAAATAATGGCTCCACAAAAAAAATTGAAAACCTTACAGAACTTGAGGATTATAAATATTTAAGTGAAGGTACCTTATAAAAGAATTAAGATGATGAATTACTTTTAATAATTTGATCTAAATCTACCACTACACCAACACCCAAAATTTGTTTCCATTGTAACTTAGGACCTACAATAACACTTTCTTCATTGGTTAATTCATTGGTTTCAACTTCTACCTTAATATCATCGTCATACCTAAGATGAGAGCCTAAAGTAGCCTTTACAAATCTATTGACTTTCATGTCCAAATTGAGTTCCCATTCTAAATCAACGTTTCCAAAACTATTAATATAATCCGTATATAAACGTAATAAACTTGACACTTTAATATTCTCAAAAAGCTCCTCTTCATATTTATTAGTTAATAATATACCCAATTCTTGTCTCACCTTTTTACCTTCCCTAAGCATATTTCCCTCTAAATCATAAATAGCTGGCTCTACTCCAAAAGCACCTCTATTTGCTAAATCATTATCTAAAACAAATGTTGTTTTTAAGGTAAATGGTGAGGCATAAAAGGACATGCGCTCTATAAACCTTCCATATTCCATTCCCAAACCAAAAAACATATAACCAGGGGCTAAAACTCTAGATATAGGCTCATCTCTATTAGGATAATTATATCCATTTGCTAATTGCGTGTTGAAACTAAATTTTGAAGAATAAAACCAATTACTTTTGGGGTCTTTTTCTAAACCAATATTAGAGATTACCTCAATAACATCTTCCGTTTTTCTAATGTTTAGATCTTCTTGCTTGTTTAAACCATAACGGATGTTAAAGTTAGAATTCCAAAACCATTTTTCTTGCTTATATTTTGCCTCTGCTTTACCTGATATAATAGCCGAGATTGAATTAGCTCCACCTGTATTCCAGTTTGTAAAAGACACCTGATTAAGCGTTAAGCCAACTTCTTTTTTAGTTCTCCACCCTAATTGAATAGGTTCATTCTTTTTCTTTTGAAAATATAAAGAATCTGGCTGAGCAAAAAGGATACTAGAGCATAAGACAAATACGCTAAATATAAACCAAGAATAGTTTTTCATGTTTGAAATAAATTAATACTTAAATGTGCCGTATTCACTGCTAATAGTAAGTTGTTTTTTATCGGAAGCTTCTACGCGACCAATGATTTTAGCATCTACATTAAAAGATTTTGAAATCTCAATAATAGCACTTGCAACTTCTGGCTTTACATACAATTCCATACGATGGCCACAGTTAAACACTTGATACATTTCTTTCCAATCTGTTTTAGATTGTTCTTGAATTAGTTTAAATAACGGCGGAACTTTGAACATATTATCTTTTACAATATGAAGTTCATCAATAAAATGAAGAATTTTTGTTTGCGCTCCTCCACTACAATGCACCATGCCGTGAACCGAATCACTATTATATGTATTCAGAATTTCTTTGATTATTGGCGCGTAAGTCCTTGTCGGCGATAACACTAACTTACCAGCGTCGATTGGTGAGTTCTCAACAGTATCTGTTAATTTTGTTTGTCCGGAATACACTAAGTCTTCTGGTACAGCAGCATCAAAACTTTCTGGATATTTTTCGGCTAAATATTTTGAAAACACATCGTGTCTTGCTGATGTTAATCCATTACTTCCCATACCTCCATTATATTCGGTTTCGTAAGAGGCCTGACCGAAAGACTCTAAACCGACAATAACATCACCTGCAACAATATTAGCGTTATCAATAACATCTGAGCGCTTTATACGTGCCGTGACTGTAGAATCGACAATAATCGTCCTTACTATATCGCCAACGTCTGCAGTTTCACCACCAGTTGAATGGATCGTAACTCCAAAAGACTTTAAATCTTCAATTAAGTCTTCTGTTCCGTTAATTATTGCTGAAATGACTTCACCAGGAATTAGATTCTTATTTCTTCCAATGGTTGAAGACAACATTATGTTATCTGTGGCTCCGACGCAGAGTAAATCGTCAATATTCATAATTAACGCATCTTGAGCGATGCCTTTCCAAACTGAAATATCTCCAGTTTCTTTCCAATACATGTATGCCAAAGACGATTTTGTACCAGCTCCATCGGCATGCATTATTAAACAATAATCAGAATCATTAGTTAAATAATCTGGAACTATTTTACAGAACGCTTTAGGGAACAAGCCCTTATCGATATTCTTTATAGCATTATGGACATCTTCCTTTGAAGCAGAAACTCCTCTTTGCGCATATCTTTTACTCACCGAATTACTCATTGTATCGTTTATTAGTATTGATATTGCAAAAGTAAGAATTGCGTTTAATTATAAGGAATGATTAAGCTGTAATTAATAACAGTTTTCATTTTTCTAAATAATGCTTCCTTTTTCTTTTTACCACCGAAGTATAAATTAGAGCTTAATCCACCTCTCAATAACGCATCATCTGTTTCATCTGCCATAAGACAAACTAAATGATCCTCGATAAACATATAATTATATTCCCCAAATAATATTAGGCCAACACCTTTAGTGAGTAGAACCTCAAAACCAAACCCTCCTTGTGCTCTTGCAACTGTACTTATAAAAGAATTAGATGTGTTATAACCACCACCCACAAATAAAAATGGTAAAAATCTCGTATAGGGACTAAATAGGATTTCTAAATTTAAATCGAAAGACATAAATCCTTCGTTAAAAACAGCCTTAACAGCAACGTTGTATTTATTCTATGTGATATATATATTAAGATGACTTGTAATATGATGCTTACACCCTATTCTGAAGAACAACTCACACTCTGATTCTGGATAATCGCCCTCCATCATTGTTGAACCAACTGCTAAATCTGCAACATTGAAACCTCTGTAATCAAAAAAAGCATATTTGCGATTGATAGTCTTTTTACTTTTTTTTTACTAATTTCTTGAGAAAACTCTGAATTAGAAAAAAAGTCAATGCTATACCCAAAGCAATAGCTTGGAGTTTAGAAATTATATACTTCTAAATTAGAAGATCAGTATATTCTATTGCAGATTTAACGAGAGATTGACAATACAGATAAATTTTTACTTAACTATAAACACACTATATGTTTACTGGAAGAAATCAATTAAAGCAAAAAAAAAGATAAAACCGAAACATCGATTTTATCTTATAGCCTAGAAGGCAAATATTACCTAATAATTTTATCTTAATTTTTAAGATCTGCTGGTAGCTTTACTTGTACACTTACAACTTCATCATTATTAACATTTTTCAATTCGCTAGAATTGTCTTGAGATAAAATAAGCGTTGCTCCAACAAGAATTGCTACACTAAGTAGTAACTTTTTCATTTTTACAAATTATTGATTAATAGCCCTACAAAGATACTAAACAAACGTATCGTTAAAAGGTCCACCCCCAATTATTTCGCACGATACCACCACCTTTTCGACAACTAGTTTAATGTTATCGACAAACTGCACAAAACGCAATTTTCGCACTGTAAGTTGTACGTATATATACGTATTTCATCGCATAGAATTACCTACTCAAACACCTCTAAGACATTTTATATTAATTATTTAGTGAACAAAAGCTCTCTATATTTAGTTAAAGGCCACAACTCATCATCAATCATTAATTCTAGTTTATCACAATGATATCTAATATCTTTAAATAATGGTTTTACCTCATTGCAATATCCATCAGCTTTCTTTTCTAGACTCGCTTCTTTATTAATTGCTTTTCGCGTTTCCGTCATTTTAGTTACCGTTGAGTTAATCGTTTCAATATGTTCTGATATTTGCTCGATAAGAACCAGTTGCGCTTTCGCAAAATCTTTAAAACGATCTCCATAAATAGTCTTAAGACCAGTTACATTTTCTATCAGAATATTTTGATACCTCACAGCAGTTGGCACTACATGATTTCTGGCAATATCCCCAATGACTCTACTTTCTATTTGAACATGGTGAATATAATCTTCCATTTCGATTTCGTAACGCGCTTCAGACTCCACCTTATTCATCACCCCTAAGCTGTCAAAAAGTTCTATTGTAGATTTAGCCTTTTTTATCTTTAATGCTTCAGGTGTCGTTTTATTATTACTTAACCCACGCTTCTTAGCTTCTTTCTCCCATGCTTCACTATAACCATTACCTTCAAAAAGAATCGCCTTAGATGTTTTAATATATTCTCTCAATACATTAAAAATAGCATCATCCTTTTTCATTGATTTCTTATCGATTAACTCATCGACTTCAATTTTAAAATCCATTAGTTGTTTTGCAACTATCGTACTTAAAACTGTCATTGGGTTAGCACAATTCGCTGTAGAACCCACTGCTCTAAATTCAAACTTATTACCAGTAAAGGCAAATGACGAGGTTCTATTTCTGTCTGTATTATCTAATATCACTTCTGGTATTTTACCAACCACATTAAGTTTTAGGTCTGTAATTTCCTTAGGAGATAATTTCCCTTTAGTTACTGTTTCTAATTCCCCGAGCACTTTAGTTAGTTGATCTCCAATAAAAATTGAAATAATCGCAGGAGGTGCCTCATTAGCCCCTAAACGATGATCATTACTAGCAGAAGCAATCGCAGCTCTTAATAACTCTTCGTGCGTCTGTACCGCTTTAATCGTATTAATAAAGAAGGTTAAGAACTGAAGATTGCTCATCGGTGTTTTTCCTGGAGATAATAAGTTGACACCTGTATTTGTAGATAAACTCCAGTTGTTATGCTTACCTGAACCGTTAACACCTGCAAATGGTTTTTCGTGCATAAGCACTGTAAAACTATGTCGTTTGGCAATTTTCTGCATAATATCCATTAACAATGAATTATGGTCCACTGCTAAATTAGCTTCTTCAAAAATGGGAGCCAATTCAAATTGGTTTGGTGCCACCTCATTATGCCTTGTTTTAACAGGAATTCCTAATAGCATGCATTGGTGTTCTAAATCGCGCATATACGACATCGCCCTTGCCGGAATAGTACCAAAGTAATGATCATCTAATTGTTGACCCTTTGCTGGCGAATGCCCCAATAGCGTTCTTCCGGTTAATAAGATATCTGGCCTAGATAATGCCAATGCCGTATCTATTAAAAAATATTCCTGCTCCCAACCCAAAGAGGTTCTTACGCTTTTTACGTTTTTATCAAAGTATTTACACACAGCAACTGCAGCACTATCTACCACTTGCAAAGCGCGTAAAAGTGGAGTTTTAAAATCTAATGCTTCACCTGTATAGGATACAAAAACTGTTGGAATGCATAATGTTTTATCATATATAAAAGCAGGTGATGTAGGGTCCCAAGCTGTATAACCTCTAGCTTCAAACGTGTTTCTAATACCACCATTTGGAAAACTAGAAGCATCTGGTTCTTGCTGTACTAATTGATCTCCACCAAATTTTTCAATAGCGAGTCCATCACCAATAGTTTCAAAAAATGCATCATGTTTCTCAGCTGTTGCCCCAGTTAATGGCTGAAACCAATGTGTATAGTGTGTTGCTCCTTTACTGATTGCCCATTCTTTCATTCCTGTAGAAATATGGTCTGCAACAAGACGGTTTATTTTAGTTCCTTTTTCAACGGCTTCTAAAACACTATTTAAAGCGGTCTTAGTTAGATATTGACGCATCGCTACCTCGTTAAACACATTAGAGCCAAAGATTTCGGATCGGCGTTTCTTCTCCTTAATCTTTAACGGCTTCCTTTTTAAAGATGCTTTTACAGCATGAAATCTGAGTGTTGACATATTGTTAGTTTTTAAGGTCAAAAATACAAAATATTTAAAAAATAGACAATTACCTACACAAAATTAGGGTAGTCTACAATAATTAAACACTTTTAAACTAAATACCCCCATTTTTTTTGATGGGTAAAAAAAAATAACAATATTTGTGTCATTATTATCTGATAAACAAAACAATCATTATGGCAAAAATTAAATTAGAATACATTTGGTTAGATGGCTACTTCCCAACTCAAAATATGAGAAGTAAAACCAAAGTAGAAGAGCACGAAAACTTTAAAGGTACTTTAGAAGAATTAGGCATGTGGTCTTTTGATGGATCATCTACTAGACAAGCTGAAGGTGGATCTTCTGATTGCTTATTAAAGCCAGTAGCTATTTATCCAGATCCAGACAGAATCAACGGATATTTAGTAATGACAGAAGTTTTAAATGCTGATGGAACACCTCACGTTTCTAATGGTAGAGCTACTATTGATGATGATGATAATGATTTCTGGTTTGGTTTTGAGCAAGAGTATTTTATTATGGATACTAAAACTCAGTTACCATTAGGATTCCCTATAGGCGGATACCCTGCACCACAAGGTATGTATTACTGTTCTGTAGGTGGGTTACATACTCACGGAAGAGGTTTAGTTGAAGAACATGCTGATTTATGTATTGATGCTGGTTTAAATTTTGAAGGTATTAACCAAGAAGTTGCTTCAGGACAATGGGAATTCCAATTATTTGCTAAAGGTGCTAAAAAGGCTGGTGACGAAATTTGGATCGCTAGATACTTACTAGACCGTTTAACTGAAAAATATGGTTACTATATTGAATACCATCCAAAACCATTAGGTAGAGATATGGACTGGAATGGTTCTGGTATGCACGCCAACTTCTCTAACGAGGTATTAAGAACTTGTGGAGATAAAGAAACTTACGCAAAAATTTGTGAAGCTTTCCGCCCTGTAGTAAAAGAACATATTGCTGTTTATGGAGAGTTTAACGATCAACGTTTAACAGGTTTACACGAAACGGCATCTATTAATGATTTCTCTTGGGGAGTTTCAGATAGAGGAGCTTCAATCCGTATTCCTATTATCGTAGTTGAGAAAGGCTGGAAAGGTTGGTTAGAAGATAGAAGACCAGCTTCTAATGGTGATCCATACAAAATTGCAGGTAGAATTATTAAAACTGTAAAAAGTGCTGACATTTCTTAATTAGCCACTATTATATATTTTAAAAGTCGTCTAGAATTTTTTTTTCTAGACGACTTTTTCACTCCTTATTATATGTGAAGATTAAAACACACTTAATCTCATGTTTATTTACAAGTAAGCAACATACTTCTCAAGAAACAACTTCACTTATTACTGTATCTCGCTCATACTTATGAGTTTCATAAGAACTAAGGAGTATTCCCTTACAACGATAAAATCTGTTTTTCATAGTAAATTACGTCATTTTATCGACTTTTTGAGATAGTCTTCGCCTTTTTTGGGCTACCAATACACACCTTCATAATATTGCATTGTTATTAACCAAATTCAAATACTTATGAAAAATTTTACTAAGCACCTACTTCCTGTTTTATGCGGAGCTGCTACTTTTATGTCAATTAATATGAATGCCTTCCAAGGTAATTCACAAGATAGCTGTAATGCTGTCGAAGTGATTGCCTCAACCCAAGGCACTCAATCAAATGGTGATGCGGTACTTGCGAGTCGTTCAGATGTTAATGCCGCTTTAAATGCACCAGACAAATCAAACGCTGCTAACGGATTTTATACTTTAGGTATGAAAGGAAGCATTACTCTTGCTTTAGGCGGAGCTGTATACAATGAGCGCGGAACCGATATAATGATTTATGAAACGTCTTTCTCTGGAGATAACTGCAGTGGATATGATGATGAAATGGCATTAGTAGAGCTATCTCAAGACGGTGAAACATGGATCGAATACGGTACAGTTTGTCGTGATGGAGCAATAGACCTTGAAGGTGTTGCTTTAGATTACGTTACTCAAATTAGAATTACAGATATAACATATGGAGCTGGAGATGGCTACGATTTAGATGGTATTGAAGCAGTGAATGGCTGTGAAGACATTCCTCTTGATGTTTGTTATGGTTCAGGAGCTATGAACTATATCCCAGGATTAGATAACAATGGAAATGCATTAACAGTTGCTGAGCGCATGGACACAAATAAAGCTTTAGGTCAACCTCAAATGGATGATTCATTAAACTTTTTATCATTAGGTTACGGTGGAGAAGTTACAATAACTTTTGACGGTGTTGTTTACAATAATGAAGGTCCAGATATCGAAGTTGTTGAAACTACATTTGGTAACGCATCATTCGCTAGCTACCCAGAATCTGCTGATATTTATGTGTCTCAAAACGGTATCGATTTTTACCTTATTGGATCAGTTCTTACAGATGACGCAGGAGATTTAGATATTAGCAATGCACCTATTTTCTTATCTTATATTACAGAAGTGAAGATTGTAGACACAACACCTAGTGGATCTATTTCTGCTGATGGTTTTGACTTAGATGGTGTTGTTGCTTTAACGGGTTGTAAAGAACCTATTTTACCTACACCTGCAGGATGTTATGCTGTAGATTACTTTAACTATGTTGAAGGAACTAAAAAGAATGGTGGTGTTATTGACGCTATTAGAACTGAAACGCCTAACAATGTACTTGGTGAGCCAGAATCAACTGATGATTACGTCTTTACATCATTAGGGTACGGTGGAGAAGTTACTTTAACATTTGGTGGTGCTGTTTACAACCAAGAAGGTCCTGACTTAGTAATTGTTGAAACTACTTTTGGTAATTCATTAGGATGTGACAGTTACAAAGAGTTTGCTAATGTTTATGTGTCTGCTGATGATATCAATTATCATTTTGCTGGTACTGTATGTAAATCAGATAATACAATTGATATTTCAGACGCTGGTGGGTTTAACTTTATTTACTACGTGAAAATTGTAAATAACGACGAATTAACAACAACGGAAGACGGTTATGACCTTGACGGTGTAATTGCTATAGGAACTTGTGAAGAATTTGATTACCAGGCTTACGCTGAACAACAACGTTTACTTAGTGTAAATACGGTGAATGCTGAAGAATTAGGCTTTAGAACATACCCTAACCCAACAAATGGTGTATCTTATATTGAATTTACACCTCAAGCAACTGGTAACGTATCGATAGAGGTATTTGATATTAACGGTCGTAATGTTGGTCGTGTATTCAATGAGGAAGCTTACCCAGGTAAAGTATACAAAGCAGAATTTAACTCTAGTAATTTAGCTGCAGGCTTATATGTATATAAAGTTACCACTGGAAACTCAAGCATTACTAAGAAGTTTGTTGTTACTAAATAAGTAAAGCAACATATTAGTAATTCCAATTACTATATACAAAGCCTCCTGAAATATTTTCAGGAGGCTTTTTTTTTCTATTACTTTTTAGACGTTATGTTCAATTGAAGATAGGTGTAAAATGAGCTTTAATACCTCAACGACTCAATAGTCATAACGTTCATTTCATATAATTAAAAACTTACCTTAGCGAGTATAAGAGGCTAAATTTAATGCTAAGAATTTAGTTGTTAGACCAACCATTGTAGACGTTACAACAAGAAACTCAAAATAGTGCTTAGTGAGTTATTCGCTAGAAATAATAGAATTAATGAACCATTCTAGCGCATACAAAAGCCTCACGGATTATAAGGTCATGAGGCTTTCTCTTTATGCTTTATGCTAATTAAGAGAAGGTAATCATACCTTCATCAACAACGTACATTCCTAATTTACCTCAACATCTATTTAAGCGCCATATATATGAACACCAAATAAGACCCTAACAATAACACTCCTTTAAACCTTCCTATTTCAAAACGTTTTGGGATGATTATAAACGGAATTAAAATAGCAGCAAAACCAATCATCCAAAATATATTTGTTGATAATATCTCTGGAGTTTCAGGGTTAACAACAATAGGTTTTATCATTGCAGTAAGACCTAATACTGAAGCGATATTAAAAATATTAGAACCAATAAGGTTTCCTAAAGAAATAGCTTTCTCTTTCTTTAATGCTGCAATAACAGAAGCCGCTAACTCTGGCACACTTGTACCAATAGCAATTACGGTAACAGAGATGGCATAATCACTAATACCTATAGATACCGCTAACTCTTTAGCTCCATCTACTAACCAAAGAGAACCAAAATATAAACCTGCCGCACCAATTAGCAACCACATTACAATTTTAAAGTTAGAAACTACAGCAAGTGAATCGTCTACCTCTTCAACGTTTGCTTTAGTTGATTTTCTAGAACTTCTAATTAAAATAACTAAAAAGACAACTAAAGAAATCATCATTAACAAGCCTTCAATAGCGGTTAAAACTCCATCATTTTTTAAGAAATAATACAGTACAAATGACAATAACATCATCATTGGCCAATTCAGTTTATAAAAGTCACGATCTACAGCTAATGGAGAAATAATAGCCGTTATTCCTAATACTAAGCCAATGTTTGCAATATTAGAACCGATGACATTTCCTAAGGCAATATCCGAAACCCCTTCTAAAGCGGCTTGCAAACTCACTAATAATTCTGGTGCAGACGTCGCAAAAGACACAACCGTCATACCAATAACCAACTTAGACAGCTTAAGTTTAAAAGACAATCCAACGGATGCTTTAACCAAAAAATCTCCACCAATTACTAACAACGCTAACCCTGCAATAACCATTAACACACTCATCTCTATTTATATTTTTAATTACTTATATCCATTAAAAGCGCAAAGATAATATTTCATTTTCACACCTACTAAAACTATAATTTTCGTTATAAAACTATTTTTGCAGTTGTACAACTACAAAAATAGTTATACATTTGAATTAAAGACTAACACTAGATTTTACGTTTATGCAAAAGCTAACAAATAAAGAAGAAGAAATAATGCACATTTTATGGAAGTTGGAAAAAGCTTTTGTAAAAGATGTATTAGCAGAGATATCGGTTGATAAACCACATTACAATACGCTTTCTACCATTATTAGAAATCTAGAAGAAAAAGGCTATGTTAGTTATAATGCCTATGGCAAAACACATCAGTACTTCCCTATTGTAACCAAAAAAGACTATAAAACCAAGTTTATGAATACTGCTATTGAAAACTACTTTAATAGCTCGTACAAAAATGTTGTTTCATTTTTTGCTAAGGAAGAAAAAATTAGTGTCGATGAGTTAAAAGAGATTATTGCCTTAATAGAAAACAAAAAATAATTATGGAATATCTATTAAAAGCATCAGCCGTAATTGCCATAATGTATGTGTGTTTTTACTTTTTTTTGAAAAAAGAAACTTTTTTTGAGCACAACCGATGGTTTCTTTTAACGGGATTAGTACTTGCGTTAATTTTCCCCTTAATCGTAATTCCTGTTTATATCCCTGTTGAACCTATAGCAAATGAAGTAACAACCTTTATATCATCTACACCTTCAAGTTTTGTTACTACTCCAACTGAAGTCGCATTTGATTGGTTTAAACTTATTCCTATACTATATAGTATTGGAATAATCGTGTTTAGCGTTCAGTTTGTTTTTCAGTTGGGCTCGTTAGTTTTACTCCTTCTAAAAAATCCAAAACACAAAGACCAACATTTCACTTATGTGATTGTAGATACTAAAATTTCACCATTTTCATTTTTTAAATGGATTGTTTATAATCCGGAATCGTATGACGCAGAAGAACTTCAACTTATTCTAACACACGAGAAAGTTCATGTTAACCAATTGCATTCTATAGATATTATCTGTACACAATTGGCTTGCATTCTATTTTGGTTTAACCCCTTAATTTGGTTGTACAAAAAAGAAGTGCGCCAAAACTTAGAATATATCGCAGATTCTAAAACACAATCCCTTACCAACACCACAAAAGAATACCAACATTTATTATTAAAAACCAGCGTTACTAATCACGCTACTATAGTATCTAATAATTTTTATAATTCATCAATCAAAAAACGAATTCTTATGTTAAACAAATCGAGATCAAATAAAAAAAATCTATTTAAGTACCTTTTAATTCTTCCGCTTTTAGCTGGCTTATTAATGAGTATGAATACGGAAACTGTTTATGTTGAAGTTAAAAATGACATCATTAAAAACACCAACACAACTGAGATTATTGATGCCATCTCAACTGAAAGTATCAAGGTTAAGTTTACAAAAAATATGAGCGATGAAAGCTTATACAAAATGAAAACATGGTTAAAGTCTAAGAATGTCACCATGACCATAAAACACGTAAAGCGAAACAGAAATAGCGAAATTTCGAATTTAAATATTGATTTTAAAACAGAAAACGGCACTACAAATTACCATGTTAAAGACAAAGATGGTATTGCTCCTTTTGAATTTAAAATGGATGATGACGGCAGCTTTGGGGTTGAGGTCGTTCAACCTAACGATCATAAAAATACAACCTTTATAATCGAAGACAGTATCTATTTTAATACTCAAACTCCTGAATACAAGACTAAAATTAGTCAATTAAGTTTTAATAAAGACACTATTCATTCCTCTATGGATTCTTTAGAGATTAAGAGTCAAATCAACAAAAAATCTGATTTTTATTATGAAGATGGATCTAAACCTAAAATTATCAGTCAAGAAGTCATAATTCATGACCCATCCAATAAGGCAATTTACAACTCACGTTACGATTCTCAGAATCCAAAACCTTTAATAATTGTAAATGGTAAACCTGCTCTTTCAAGTTATTTAAAAACTATTGATCCTAATGATATTGAAAGTATGACTGTTTTAAAAGGCGAAAACGCTATTGACACTTACGGCGACAAAGGAAAAAATGGTGTTATTGAATTAGTTTTAAAAGACAGCAAAGCGATAAAAAAAGATAGCCAATGGAAAGTAAGCAAGGCAGAAATAAGCAACGTCACTTTTATTGACGATGAAGATGCTTCAAAAAATGGATCCATTGCTTATATTTCAAAATCTACACCAGATCAAATTTTAGATTCTCACGTAAATGAACTTAAAAGAATTGGAATCACGGTTAAGTATTCAAAATTAAAACGCAACAAAGCTGGCGAGATTACAAGTATAAAAATTAGCCTCGAAGATGGAAAAGGATCTAAAAGTAGTGCCGCCTGGAAAGTCACTGATGGTATTCCAAATATAGAATTCGGAAAATCAGAAGGCACTTTAATTGCAAGAACTCAAGAATAAAATTTACATCATCTCAAATACTAAAAAAGCCAAACTGTTTAAATTCAGTTTGGCTTTTTTATTGAAGTAATATTATACGTTAATCGACAATAACCTTCTTAATCACAGAACGATTCTCGCTTGTCAACTTTAAAAGGTACAAGCCAGAAGCCACATCTAAATCTATATACTCCTCAACAGATTGCGATTGCTTTAAAAGTTTTCCATCAATAGAATAAACTTCAACATCTGCATTAGCATTTAATCCTGAAATATAAACACGTCCTGTTGTTGGATTAGGAAATATAGCTACTTTAAGCTCTGTATTATCAGTAACATTTAATACTTGATCCCAATCTTCACCAATTCTATTTCCCCAAATATATTCTATCATATCTGGCTGATCTATAAATGGGTTTCTATTCTTCTGCCAGTTATAAATTACGTTATTTCTATTCATTTCAAAATCATCTGGCGGATCATTTCTATGCCAATCTAATAAGGTTGCTAAATCGCCAAACTCACCAACATTGCCTTCCGGAAAGCCATTAACAATTTCTAACCCATTATAACGTACTGCCATATAGAATACACCTCTTGCCACATCTCCTTTAAATTTACCTGCTGTTCCACTTGGACCATTATACTGACCATAGAACTGGTTATTTCTACTACTATTTTCTGGTCCGTCTGCAGCTCTTAACGCATGTGCATCAGAATTCCCATGACGTAACGAGTCTGCTTTGGTTGTCCAATACACATCAATCCCATCTGCAATTTCATCTTCCTCTATACTGTCAAATCCACCACGAGATCTCGGAAATGTATGTTCTCTATTCCACTTCCCTGTACTTAAGGAATTTGTTTGAATATCTAATTTAGCACGTCCTTCTTCTAAATACACCAACCAAACCTCATTACTATGTTCCGGATTTTGATCAGCTTCTTTTAAAATATCAATAACATCAGCATACGTCTGCGCTCTAACAACACTTGGATCTGCTACAATATCTTGTAATGCTTGTCGCAATTCTACATCAGCTAAACCATCTAAATTACTATAATAGCCATTTGGTTGTGTACTTTCTACAATGCCGTATGTTGGCTCTAATGGTGTCCCCCAAGCTGCTACTGTAAAATCATTATCTACAACTCGTATTTCAATATCACCATTATTAGCAATAATGGGTTCAACTAAATCTAAAAATCTAATTTTTAAAACCTCATCACCCTCATCATCCGCATCATCAACTATAGTAATTGTGGTACTCGCTGTAGTTTCACCAGATAAAATTGTAATACTTGTACTCCCAGTATAATCCGAGGTATTAAACCCGTAATTATCTAAACTTATATTGAAGTTTAAATCTGAAGTAATCTCTGTATCTGACGTAAACAAAATATCAAAAGCCTCACCTTCCCCGATCTGTGTTTCTGTTACTGAAATTGCTATCGCGGTAATAGTAATACCAGATCCATCATTCTCTCTTCGCGGTGTTGGAGTTGCAGACGCAAATGTTTCATTCCCCATACCATCTACAAAACGTTGAATCGATTTTGGATTGGCATTAGTACCACTATCATTATGCTGAAGTGTTTCACCTAACTTATCTAATAAACCAGTGGCATCAGAATCATTAGTTCCATACACCATAGCATCAATTAGATTCGTTTGAGTTGCTACCGTTTCTTCTGGGAAATCATTTACCGAAGCTTGATAAATACCCACGGCATCTGGACCATTCTGAATGACATTTTCGGACATTAAAGATTGTGGAAAAGGAGTCACATTCGCACTACCCACAACCAACAAACCATTAATATCTGTTGTTAAACCATTTAAATCATATGTAAAATAGCTGCTATCGCCGCCACTACTCGATCCATTAAAGAACACTAAGATGTAGCCATCTGTTGAAAAATTCGGAGTTGTTGATTTTATTTCAATAAACTCATCAGTATCTATACTAGGACTATCAGGTTCTAATTCATTAATCACTAAAACTTGAGACCAACTAAATCCTGAAATTAATAGTAATATTACAATAGTAATTTTATTCATCGCTTACTTTTTCACAAAGATAGTTCTATTATTATGTCTATCTGTTACGGTAATATTAAATACGAAAAACACTTCAAATAAAACATGAAAATTATCATGAAAAATATGTAGAACAATAACCAAACGTAGAGATTTAGTCATTTTCAGGACGAAAGTCCCCTACGATTTAGATACCTATTCAAAAACACCCCTATAAAAGTATCAAAACGAAGCCACAAACCACTATTAAAACAATAAAATGAAACACAATCATAGGCAAGTCACAATATATTGAAACACAAATGGTATTTTTAGTTATAAATTAGAATCCAAATTCATCGATTTATTCCAAATCATTTGGCGGAACATTGTTTAGATTATATATTGAAATCTCAATCAAACAAACGAAGTAATTTATTAACCTCTAAACTTAAAAACTATGATGACATTAACTAAATTGATTATTGAAATTATTATTTCTTCAATCTAAATGAAAACCAATTAAATTACCAACCAAAAAAAGTAAAGCTTAGTTCTAGAATAAGTTTTACTATTTTTGTTAAAGATTTATTATTCAATTTACTATGAAAACTAAAATCTTTAAAATCCTGGCTAAACTTAACAAAGCCATACTTCCTTCTTACACTAAAAAACAATTAGACCTTAGCAAAGCTTCTAAGCTTCAACTTGCTATAATAGGTTGGCGCGTTTATGTAACTAAAAATGCGCTAGGCTAATTAATCCTTTTTTATGGATTCTATCTTCTATTCTTTCTAAGGCAAATCACTTTATAACTAAAGTTTTCTTTTAACATTATCTAAATTTATGAGAAATTTAAGACCGAAGATTTTATTAGATAGTTGTAACGTATTATATTTAGTATACTAACATTAAAAACAAAAGACCATGAAAACATTATATGAAGCAACCACAATAGCAGAAGGAGGAAGAACAGGACATATCACGTCAGAAGATGGACCTTTAGATCACAATCTTTCTGTCCCTAAATCTATGGGAGGCAAAGGTGGAGACGGCACAAACCCAGAACAACTTTTTGGTGCCGCCTACGCAGCATGTTTTGGCGGAGCCTTACAATCTGTCGCTAAGAATGAAGGCATCGAAATAGATAATGACGCATTAAGTGTCACTGCTATTATTGGGTTTTGTAAAGATGACGATGGCTTTTGCTTAGAAGCCACTTTGGATTGTTATATCCCAGGAGTCGATTTAAAAACAGGTGAAGACCTCGTAGAAAAAGCACATGAAGCCTGTCCTTTTAGTAAAGCAACACGCGATAATATTACAGTAACTTTAAATTTATTACTTGATGAATAAGATTCCGATCTAATAAATTTATTAAAAAATAATTAATAGAACCACGTATATCTTTATGATCATCGTGGTTTTATTGTATAAAACAGGCAAACATTCTATAAATCAAAAAAACCAACACTTTCAAAATTGCTTGAAAGTATTGGTTTTAGTAGTGACCTCGACTGGATTCAAACCCAGTACCACAAACCTTAATAAATAAAGGCATTTGCAAATTTCTTAATTATTAGGTAGCCTATTAGCTCCCACAGCGATTGATTTTCTATATGTTTGTTATATTTTCAATCTTATCGTAAAGATAAAAAAAATCAAATGAAAACAAACTTATAAAAACGACTAAGTCTATGTTTTATAATTATTAGTGGGCTGGCGAAAAATACTGGTTATGGCAATGTAGCGTCTGTTCGATAGACAGGTGTGAAAAGGACATAACGAGTATTGCGCGGAACTGGAAGCTCTTGCGATTGAGTGAATGTAGTTTTTACGGAATGAAGGAATTAGTATGTGCTGGAAGTGTGGGATTAATTTACGTTAGCTTCAAACGACTCCAAAATTTCTTTGGCAATATCTCTATTCAATTTACCATCTTTTAAAACTTCGGCAAACGCTAATTCGCAAGAATGCGCCTTATCATCTTCTGCAATAAAATAATCACCCTTAATGGTATTCTGATTTGTTGTTGAAGGATATAATAACATACTATGATTACAATTCCATCTATAGTTATAAGCATACATCTGCTTTAAATCATCATCACCTGGTTTACCATCATTTACAACTTTCCATTTAGTATCAATAATAAAGGTTTTATCTCCACTTCTAGACTCTAAAACAATATCAGGCTTTATTACTTTTTTATTCCAAAAGACCTTTTGTTTTTGGCCTCTTATGATAAATTCTTTGCTGCCCTCTTTTTTTATTGATTGCAGTATGTATTCTTCCCAAAGCTTATTCATATCAAACATTAATGCTATTAAATTTTTGTTCCCAGACTTGATATCTGGTCGGTAATTCATTATTATTAATTCTGAAATAAGTAACGCCTTCTCATAAGGAATATGCTTACGTGAAATTGGGATTTTCTTAAAATGGTTACTTTTTACTCTTAGGTTGTCTGTAATAGGAAATAAAGTTTTTATTCTATTTAGCTTATCTAATACAATAGATTCTGAAGTAAAATGAGATACTACTTTAATCGTTTCGTTTAGTATTTGGTGAATCAAGTGGTTATTATCATATAAACTTTTATTTATATAAAAACGTTCTTTATGAATAGTGTTTTTTGATATGTGTTTAGCAAATTGAATAGGGCCTTTTAAAGCCTTTGCTTGACCTGATTCTCTTCTGTATTTTTTTATTAAACCTCGTTGAATTAATATTTCAACTTCATTTAAAAATAATTCAAAATATAAATGCAATAGCGAATTAGATTTTAACCGTAGTTGTGCGGTACCCGTATTTTTTGCGGTTAATAAGTTGCAAGTTTTTAGCATATCCAATAAAACACCTTGCCAGATATTTTTATTGTTTTCTTTACCTGATTTAGGCAATACTTCAATTGTTGTTTTTCCTATTTGTATTACTCCTACATATTGTTTAAAACGTACACCGTTCGGGATTAATTCAAAAAAAGGTGTGTTAGGATTTTCATTATAGTATTGTTCAAAAGCTTGAAAATGATTTTTTAAAAATCGTTCATCATTCCATTTTCCTATGTAGGAGACTCTTTCGTACTCAAAGAATTGTAAAGGTTGATATGTGTTTTTCTTACTCACTAATTGATAAGCTTATTGATGGCATTTATAAATTCCTCGTCTTCCATTGTTTTTGGATCTATTATCTCGAAAACCTCATCTTCATAATTTGAGCTATCACCTTTACTAAATACTGCAAACAAATTTTCTTTCCTCTCATTTTCCATTTCATCATCAGTCTTTAAAAAACCATCGCCCAGTACTAACCCAATTTTATTAAAATCATTGAAAAAGTATTCTTGAAGAAGCGGAATAATATTTTCTGAAAAAACAGCTTTCAAACTTTCAGTAATATTTATATTCTCAATTTTTGATAATTTTAAAAAATAGGAATGACCTATTTGATGGTCTCGATCTATTAAACGTTTGATGCGCTTGTTTATTTTTTCTAAAATGACACTAATTTGTGTGTCGTTCCATTCATTTTTATCGCCTAAAACCGTGCTAATAACTTTATAATTAGGCATTACTTCTTTAAAGCTGAAACGACGTCTTAAAGCACTATCTAAAGCTTCAACAGAACGATCTGCTGTATTCATTGTTCCAATTACATAAAGGTTGCTTGGTACACCAAACATTTTTTTTGAATATGGTAACCTAACTTTTATTTCATTAACCTCTCCAATTCTTTTATCACCTTCAAGTAGAGTTATTAGTTCCCCGAAAATTGAAGCTACATTCCCTCTATTTATTTCATCAATAAAAATAGCATAGTCATTATCTGGATCTTGTTCTGCTTTATAGGCTAATTGTTTAAAGACACCGTCTTTTATTTCATAGGATATATCAGTGCTTCCTGTTTCAAGTAAAGGTTTTATACCTTCTACAAAATCCTCGTATGTAAACGATTGATGAAAAGTAACAAATTCGAAATTTTTGATAGAATCATTAAATTCAATTGATGGATCTTTAACCTCGTTTAAAAGTTCATCTACTTCTGGATATAAGTTTACTACAGCTTCTTCTTCTAGACTCCATTTAGATTCTTTAGTTTTGAAAAATATCTGTGGCTCACTTCTGTCTTTTACATTTACATTAGGGCAAGAATTTACTGTATGTGCTTGTAATCTACTCCATAGAATAGGGTGAATTGATTTAGCACTTGATAAACGTTCTTTTGCTTTTACTATAGGATGCGCTAATATTTCTTTTGTATTTGATTCACCTATATCTCTAAGGGCTATAGCAAATGTTTGCCACCAACTTAAATCTTCTGCTATTTTATCATGTACTTGTTCAGTTGTTAAGTTTTCTTCAGAAATTGTGAATTTTGAGAAATACTCATTTTGTAAAAAAAACGTTTTTCCAGTTCCTGGAGGACCATACAAAATTTGATTTAAAGGTTCTTTTAATCTATTCACACCGTTATCGTTGTTATTAGTCTCACCGAACTTTTGGTTTAAAAATTTATAATAGTTATCCTTACCTAAAATTGCTCTGGGTCTATGTGTGCTTTCCCGTTTGCTGTATTTTATAAAATCGTTATCCTCGTTTTTATATGCAACTTCATTTATCGCTTTTATAATATTAAAATAGTTGGATTTTGAAACTTCAAAAATATCCATATCAAAATACGTATTGTATTCATCTAAGTATCTATTTAAAAGCTCTACATCGTTATTAAAATAGTTAGATCTAGGATTTTGCAAAAGCCAATCGATAAATTCTTTTTTAACGTTAATCAGGTTTTCTATATTATTATTTCGTAATAATATAGCTTGGTAAAAAGGCTGAAAAAGTAGTTTATTGGCCTCTTCAATATTTTTAATTTCTTTGAAAGTGGAATAACCGCTAGGTAGCCAATCCCGTTTATCATTTACTAAACTTCTAGTATTATCAATAAAAGGTTTTAAGATAATTTCATATTCTCTATAAGTAAACTCGCTGTTACCAATAATATCATTTATTTCTTTTGGCAATTCTTTAGAATTTGATGTAAATCTAATAAGATGTGAGAGTTTATTTCTTCCACAAGTTATATAAGCGTAATCACCTATAACTGCTTCATTCATCCAGTTTTCACCTTGATTATTACCTGTGTACCTTCCCATGACAGCCCATTTATGACCTTCAAATTTTTCAAGTAGATTAGCTTTTCTATAAGCTGTCGTTTTAAGAAATGTACCCATCGACAACTTGTATATTCTATTTTTAGATAGATCAATTATATTTTTTTCTTTGTTTGATTGACTCATAAATTTCTCTATATTTTCATTCTTAAACATTAAATATTTAAGTGCGTTATTAGTGGTATTAGCTTCAACATTCCATTGTGTTCTTTTGGAATTTTTTATTGCATTATATTGAAGTTGAAATTGAGTTTTGTGTTCTTGAATTAATTCTTCATCTACTTCAGACCAATTTTTAACTTTGATTTTTATAAAGTTTTGCTCTGGTTCGCCTTTGTATGGATAATCGTAAACAAAGTTATATTTACTTTTGTTCTGATCTTTAAACTTTTTGCTGACTAGAAAACCAATATGAGCATAATCATCTTTTTCGATATATGAGTAAGCCGCTCTCATCCCAACAATAACCGAAAGTATTCCTTGGCTTTCAATAGCCAATCTTACCTTGTACACCTCTATATTTAAATCAGTAAGGATAGTGTGACCAAATTTTATAAAACCTTGAAAGAGATCGAGTTTCTTAACCCGTTTTTCTAGGTGTTTAATAAGTTTGCTTCTATCGGTAGTATTGTAGATAAAATCTTCAGTTATTTTAAAACCTATTTCCTCTATGAATTGATTTGTAGGAACGCCGCCACTAACTGATTTTACCTCTAATTCTGGATACTCTGCTTCAATCACATTAAATGCTCTAGCTAAAACAACTTTAGGTGGCATTTTTACTTTTTTAAAGATTACGTGATAGCGTTCACTTTTATTTTTTTTATCCCAACTTTCATTCTCTACTAGAATCTGCTCTATAGTTGATTTCCAAATTTGTTTTTCATTTTCAGTCATAATTTTTTAACTCTAAATAAATTCTAGAAGATCGTCCAAATTATTTAAGTTACGATTAGTTGCAGCTTCAAAAGGATAATCAACAAATGGATTCTGATTAAAAATATTTAAATCTTTGCGTTTTTTTAATTCGTTATTTACGTGCTCGTCACCATAAGAATAACCTGAAATTAAGATTGTTTGCGCAGCCCCAATAGAATCCTTAAAGTTTTGAAGTAACTGAGAATACATAATATCATTATCAATAATATCCGTTTTATTAGTTCCAGTAATAAACTTAGGTGTGATATCAAAATTCATATCTTGGATTACCTTCTTTGTTTTTGGATCTATTCTTGTTGCATAATGCTTAGCACGATAGCTATTAGTTGTAAAGTAATTGTATTTCCCTGTATGTTGCAAAAACATTTTACCTCTATCTTCAAAGTGCTCAAATCTGAAATAATCTAGACTACCATGCAACTTATGAATTCTTATTTTTTCTGAAAATTCATTTTGAAATACTTTTAGCGGTTGATCTTCATATTGTATTTCCGAATTTGTTGTTGTAAAACCTCTTGAATAATTTAAGCCTTCTCTTTGCAATAATCCTTCTAAAAGCACATCGTGGTTTAAAGTGTATATATCTACTTGATCAAATTGCTTTATATATTCTAGAAATATTTGATATTCCCGAAAAGCTTCGTCAATTTTATTACTATTAACAAAGAGAAGATCACTTATCAGATGGTTAATAATTTGAGATAATTGCTCCAAATAAGGATCTCTTTCAAATAAGTATAAGTAGGGCGCATGAGCTTCTGGTTCACCAATAAGATATGGTTTATCAGCTATAAGAGTTGTCTTAGCTCTCTTGTAGACTTCTTTAAACCAATCCATGTCATTGAATTTATTCATTATGAAGGCAAAAAACACTTCGTAATTATCAAAATCATCAACTTCTCGATTGTATGTCTTTATTATTTCATCAAGTATATATGAGTAAGCCAATTGCTCAACGCCTAAAAGGCCATTATGTATTGTAGTAGCATCCTTTTCGTCTTCCCACATCCACTCTCCAGAGCCCATTCTTAGAAGTTTGCTTTTTTGATCGCGATCAAAGCGTGTTCTTATATCATTAGCTAATGGCATACCTGCAGGAAATGAAAAACCTGCACCTAATAATACTGTTAACTTTTTCATGTTTAATTATCTTCAATATTTAAAACAAAATTTTCAAAATTGTAGGTCTGAATATAATCACTTAGAAGCATTTCAAGTTCTGGAAGTTTTAATTCCATTCTCCCATGAATGGTATAGCGTAAGTACTGTCCAATGGTATTTAGAAAATTTAATAATACTCCAGAATGGGATAACTGAGGTCTAATAACAGCCCATATTTCATCATGACTATTAGGATGATAGGTATAATAATTTGCTTTATCTAACTTGGCATAAAAAGGATGTTTTATCATTTTTTCATCCTTAAAAGCTTCAATTACTGTTCGAATATCAGAATTTAATAATTGTGCTAGTTTACAAAATAATACTTGTGATAAATTACAGTGAAATGAAATATAATTATCATCTATAATAACACATTTTCCCTGACTAAACTGTTCTGAGTAAAATTGACCAGCTTTAAAATTATCACTTAAAGTATCATTATAATCTAAGTCTACAAGTAAATCTATTATTGGACGACCTCTATACTCGTGATTAAAAAAAGCTATAGGATAGGAAAAATAATCTTGATGTATTCTATTGAATGTTCTTAAATAATGAAAGTTAATATTGTCTAATACATTTATTAAATAATATAATTCCGAAATTGTTTTAGTCATAGTTTTATTTTTTTAAATAATTGTTTAGGCCAATAGTATCTCCAATTTGTTCTTCCATTTCTTCCATTCTGGAAACTCTTTTTCTTGTAAGTCAAAAAAAGCTTGCGTATGATCTCTATGCACTAGATGACAGAGTTCATGAATGATTACGTATTCTATACATACTTTAGGCGCTTTAATTAGTTCTGGATTTAAAAGAATTCTTCCATTTGTAGAACAAGAACCCCAACGGTGTGGCATTTTTCTAATTTCTAATTTATTAGGTGCCACTTCATATTTTTTAAAATGTTCTATTAATGGTTGCGCTATGGTATGGAACCAAGCTCTTGCCTTCTCTAAGTACCAGGATTCTAATAATTGTTCTATTTTGCTGACATCACTTGTTCTTACTTCGATATTGCGTCCTGTATGCTTTACGATTTCTTCATTGCTTTTTACTACTAAAAGCTGGTATTGTCTACCTAGATACAAGTGAGATTCACCTGAGACATATTTGCGGACTGTATTTCTAGGTTCAAATGATAAAAAATGATCCTGTTGTTTTAATATCCATGACGCTCTCTTTCGGACTTTCTCTTCTATTTTTTCTATACTACTTCCAACTGGAGCATTCACTTCAGTAGAACGATCAGGATGCACGGTAATACCTAATGTTTTTCTTTCACGAAAGTTCAAGTTATATACTATTTCTTCAGAGCCATATATTAGTGTGCGACGCATTATTTATATCTTATTTTAGCTACTTCTACAATACGTTCTGCAATTTTGTCGATATCTTGGAAACTCAATTTTAGGTCATATTTGTCTCGAATATGATCTATAATAAAATCCCCAATAAGGAAAATCATTTTCTTTTGAACATCTGTACCGCTTTTACCCGACCAATCCACTCGACGTAGATTAAGAATAATATCATCTGCTTTAAGTGCTAATTCTTCTGCTATTATAAGTACCGTTGCTTTATCATCATTACGAGACTGAAATTCTTCAATACCTATTCCAAAAAATGCTCTAGCTACTTCTTTGTCTTCCAAAGAAGCAGGTATACTAGAGTCTGTTCTACTCAATACCGCGTCTTTAGCTTCTTTAATCCTTTGTAGATAAACCGTTTCATCAATTCTACCTTGTAGATAGTCCTCAATAGTTTCTTTAATTAATTGCGAAAAACGTTTATAAAACGCTGGATCTTCATCCATTTTTTCAGAGATATGCTTTGCTGTTCTTGAGGCAATCATATCTGCCTTAGCAGCTTGTCCTGTTGCTTTTTCTATTTCTTCATCAAACGCTTCTCTGTCAAAAATATTTACTAGTTCTGTAAGTGTCACAACATCTGAAGTCGGTATATGTGTATCAATTAATTTCTGAATTTGACCTTCGTATTTTTTATAATCTATCTTATCAGAATACCTTGATGCTACAGCTGTGCGCAATTTCATAAAGAAGGATAAGTCTTCTTTATATTTTGCAATTCGTTTTTCTTCTGTCTCTTTATGAAAAACAATAGATGACAGTGCTAATTTTAATATGCGCGCATATTTTGCTAGTTGATCATAGAACTTATTTCGTAGTGCTTCGTCCCTTAGTAGTTGTTGGTATCCTTCTGCATCTTTCTTATTTGTAATAGATGAAAAAAGTTGCCAAAGATCACTATGTATTTGTGGCAATTGTTCTATTTCTTCACTAATATTTGTTAGCGTTCCATGTAATTGATCTTCATCAAAATCGTCAAATGTAGAGTAGGTCTTTAATGCTGAGTCCAACTCTTCAAGAACACCATAGTAATCTATTATATAACCATAATCTTTATCTGGGCTTACACGGTTTACACGTGCAATAGCTTGTAATAGCGTATGGCCTAATAATTTTCTGGTTAAGTACAGTACTATATTATTAGGTGCATCAAAACCTGTGAGTAGTTTATCTACAACTATGATTAATTCTGGTTTATTATCGTTTTTAAAACGGTTTACAATATTCTTTTGGTATTTTTTTGGAGAACCGTGTTCGTCCATCATTTTGTGCCAAAACGTTTTTACTAAATCATTCGTTTTTCCATAGGCGGTGTCTTCACCTTCACGTTCGTCTGGAGGAGATATTACAAGTGCTGAGGTTACTTTACCTATTTCATCTAAATAGTTTTTATATTTTACAGCAGCTGCTTTAGACTGACATACAATTTGGCCTTTGAATTTTGTTTTTTGAAAATTCTTTACATAATGATTAGTAATATCCCAGGCGATTGCATAAATTTTTTGATCGGCAATATTAAGTTGATCTGCTCTAGAAAATTTCTTTTTAAGATCCGCTTTTTCATAATCATTTAATGGCTCTGACACCATATTAAAAAAGTTATCTAGAGGCGCTGCATTAACGTCCTGTATTGCGTGACGCCCTTCATATAATAATGGCACTACAGCTTTATCTTTTACCGCTTGATCTACCGTATAACTATCTATAAGCGTACCAAATTTTGATAATGTACTCTTGTCTTTTTTAAATAATGGAGTTCCTGTAAATGCTATAAAGCACGCATTAGGTAATGTTTTTTGCATTTCAATATTAAAGGTACCGTGTTGGGTACGGTGTCCTTCATCTACTAATACAAAGATGTTATTACTAGTGAGTGGTTTTTTTATTTTCTTTACTGCAGATTCAAATTTATTGATGATTGTAGTTACTACAGCATCACTTTCTGTATGTAATAATTCTACTAGTTGCGATCCTGTTTTAGCGTTATCTACATCCATTCCACATTTTCTAAATGTACCCGTGATTTGAGTATCTAGATCTGTTCTATCTGTAACTAAAATAATTTTTGGATTCAAGATACTTGACTCCATTGCAATAGCTTGGGCAAGCATCACCATTGTAAGTGACTTTCCACTTCCTTGCGTATGCCATACCACACCACCTGTACGCTGTCCATTATTTAATTTTTTAATTTGCTTCATTGCCTTTTTTATGGCAAAAAACTGCTGATAACGTGCTACTTTTTTAGAACCATTATCAAACAATGTAAAATTATATATGAGATCTAATAAACGTTCTTTGCTGCATAGGCTGTATATATAGTCATCTTGAGGCGTTGCTTTTATTTCTTCTACTTCTAATGCGTCAAAATGTTTGCGGACGTAGTAGAAACGTTCGTTAAATAAGCGTTGCTTTATTGAATCTGCAAGAGGTGTGTTTTTTAGTTTATAAATACTTTCGCGAAAGCGTGCTTCTTTTTCTTTATCAATACCTCCATTAGGTTTTTTAAAATCTTCTTGCCATTGTGCCCAAAATTTTTCTGGAGTCCCTGTTGTAGCATAACTACCTTCATTCACTGTCACCGCCATTATTAACTGCGCCATTGCATATAATGGACGAATACCATCCTCTTTTTGATTGCGTAGGTTTTGTGATATAGCTTGTGTTAAAGGCTCTTTCATATCTGGTCTTTTACACTCTATAACACAAAGTGGAATACCATTTACAAACAATACAATGTCTGGTCTGTAATGCTCTTTTAATCCAGAACGAAGGACACTAAACTCTTCTGTTACGTGGAATATGTTTTTTTCTGGATATTCCCAATCGATATACTGTAAATCAAAACTTTTACGATCTCCTTCTATGCTTTGATCTAATGAAACACCAAGAGTTAGAAGCTCATAGATTTTCTCACTAGTGGACATATAACCATCTACCATAGGTATATCTCTCAATGCTATGATTGCATTTTCAATATTATTATCTGTAAACGGAACTACTTTATTTGAAGAGACACGTGCTATATTAATTTTATGTAATTGTTTACGCAAAATATCCTCTAATAAAATACTAGATGTTTTATCACCTCTCGCTTTTATAGCTTCTTCTTGGTTGAGGTAGTTGTAGCCCATATTAATTAATAACTGCAATGCAGGTATTTGTGAAATATGATCTTCTTTAAACGAAGGTGTTTCCATAGTTTTGTTCATTACAAAACCGCTCTAAGCGAAACGGTATGATTGTTGATATTTTGTTTATAAGCAAAATTTAGTTACTTTTGCAGTGTCATTACCCAAAGGGTACAGGACTTGGCTTAGCACTTGTTGCATCGTTCGTATTGCCTAAAGATACGTTCCTCACTTACGAAGTGAGGTTTTTTTTTGCCTTTAATTTGGGTATTCATTGTGCCAATTTTGAAACCTTCTTCTCTCTATATCATCTACCTTAAATGCTGTTACTAATTGTAAAGAATTGGTTATTTCTCTTATAATAACTACATAATCTTTTTCATATAACCAGTAATACTGTTGATTTTTACCATTTGCATGGATGCGTTCAAAATAACGTACTCTTGTATCTTCTTTACAATTCACAACTGGTTTTATCCAATGAATTTTATTTGCTCGTTCTGGATCAAAATTTCTTTTGCCTGAATGTTTGCTTTCTCTTGTGCAAACATGTTCAAAACCAGAAGGCCTACCTCTAAACAACGGATGCCTTGACTTTCTTTTGTCATAGGCGACCTGAATTCCGTTTATATAAATAGGCTCTTCTATCATATCCTTTTTAAAAACCCCATAAAGCGTATACATTTGATCTGATGTTGGTTCGTCTAAATCTAAATATTCAAATAGATCTTCCACAATATCTAGTTCGTGTTCTTCCTCAAAATAATTCATCATATCTTATTTTTGAATTTGAATTTGAAAATCGAAAATATTGAACTTTTCTTCAAAAGGAGGTGTTCCGTCATGTATAGCATATCCAGATTTTTCTTCTAAATATTTAATAATTTCTATTTTAACCTTTGAAGCATTTTCTTGCTTATGTAATTTTCTTGCTTTAAAGGTTATTGCGCCAATAAAGAAATCTGCCATTTGCAAAAACTCGTTTTCATCTGATCTAATATGCTGAAAAAAATTAAAAGGAGAGTCTCTGCTGTACTTTTCCCTGTACTCTGCATTAAGCCTGGTGTCTAACTTATTTAAACGTTCCTTTCCTCTTGTGTCTTTTATGTCTAAAGTTACTTTATGAGGTGTTTCTAAGTAATTTACCCAAGGATTACGCAGTAATAGAAAAACTAATGTGTAGTAAAAAGAATTATGATCCCCTTTATTGTATTTAGAGTGGTCTAATTGGTTTTTATTTTTAACCAAAATAGCTCTAAATTGTATCTCATTTTCAAAGAAAAAATCAATATAATCTTTATATAATCCTATTCTGGAATAAGAGAGTTTGTTCCATTTAATCTCGGTAGGAGATTTATGTTTTAGCTTTAAACCCTTTATGGCTTGTTTGAAAGCGACGTAGTTCTCTGATGCAATTTTTGTATAACCAATACACATTAAAGGTTGTTTGTCATTTTCTAAATGGCAACTCTCGTCTATGTAGATATTATATTCGTAGTTTTCTGGCATATTATTTTTTATATGTGTAGGCTGCGAAAATTGCAGCGACTATAGGATTAATGTAAGCACTGACTGTTATCCAAACAGCAATTGTAAATAGGCTATATTTTCTAGTAGCTACATTTGCTAGGGAATGAATTTGAACAGCTATGTCTTCATCAACTTCTGAGAATTCTTCTTTTACACCTTTGCCTTTTAGAGATTCTAAAATCTTTTTAGGTGTGCTTTTTCCTAAATGTTCAAAAAAGAAAATATTATTTTTTTCTTTGGAATTTGAAATACTTAGGAGTATAAATTTAAGGCGAGGTACAAATGAAATTAAACAAGTGACTGTAGAGATAATTAATAAAATAATTATAAATGAAAAGTAGTTATCTATAAAATTTGGCTCTTCTGCTTTGTTTAAAAAGGGAAGCTTAGCAACGCCATATATAGAGGCTGAATTAAATACTACAAGCATTGCGTTTTTAGCTTCAGCAAATTTTAGCCAATCTTTAACATTGCTGTGTATTTCTAATAATTCTTTATTCATATTTTTTATTTTATTTTCCAAGTTAAATTAGAGCCGTAAACCTCGTTATTAACATCCTTAACTTTATAAGTTTCTTTTTCCCACCATTTATATATAACATCATTTCCATCTGCATTTTCTTTTTTATAGCCATTATATACTGCTTTAGAAATTAATATAGCTGGATATTCTGTTTTTCTAATTTTCTTTTCAAAGCTTATAAATTTTCCACCGGACACGTATACACTACCTGTCGATGAGGTTTGTATAGAAGCTGCAAACTTTTCTGGTGTCATTTCTACTGTTTCTATAATATCTGAATACGTTGGTAAACCAAGTCTACTTAAAGGTGTTACTCCAGGAGGATTTGCAAGACCTAAATTAAAATCTAAAAAACCAATATTATTAGAAGGATTTCGCTTTACTAAATAATAAACCTCTTTAACCATCTTATTAGCAGTATCCGTAAGCCTAGAAGCAAGGTTTGCAGGATACCCAGTCCAAACCAAGCCTCTGTTTTCATTTGCTTCTGTACCTTTCTTTGGCGTACCTACTTTGATCACTTTTAATTCTCCATAATCTACACCAATACCGCATTTAAAATCCATACTTGTAAATTCGGTGTCAATTATTTGGGTACATAAATGATTAATGGTAATTGCACAATGGACTGCATTTCTGTAACAATTATCAGAAGGAAACACCACCATCACTCGGTCTCCAATAATATTTCTAACGTAACCACTATGATGATGCGCTGCTTTTAATACCGCTTTAGAGAAAGCAGAATATAACTTACCCATAGTTTTAGTATGATACTTTCTGGTTAAAGCGATCGAACCTCTAATGTCTACAAAAAGGACACAAGTGTTTATTACTTTTGCTTTCTTTTCTTCTGTGTTACCAAAAGTGAGTGCGCTGTCATCTAAGTTAGGCACATACTTAGTAGAAGTATATGAAAAATCAGTACTTAAGATGTCTTTAATATCTCCATCGATTTCTTGTATAATTTTCTTTACAGCCATTATACTTTTAATCTTTTTTTACCACTAAGCAATTGTTGCATTAAGCCTTTTTTTTGCAATTGCAATTGGTTGCGTTGGGTTGTTAGTAAGCTTATTTCTTGGTCTGCCGTGTTTAAAACTTGGGCTATGGCAATTTGTTCTTTTATAGGAGGCATATTAATCTTAATTCCTTTAAAATTTTTCCATCTTAATCCACCACGACGATCAATAGATCCTTCCATTCTTCTGTTATACTCGTGAATGAGTTTATGAGACTTTAAAACTTTAAAAAGATAATTATCATCTATTGTTTCTTTGGTTTTAAAAATCGTATACATAGGACTAACTAAACCAAATTTATTGAAGTCTTGATATCCGATAGATCCTTCTTCTATATGATTTGTAGCATAAGCAAAATATCCGTGAGGAACTATTTTGTATTTTGATAAATCATCTCCAAAAACTTGTCTTCCAAAATATTCTAACGAAGGTACTAGGCCATCATATTTAGTACAGGATAGGACTTCAATAGGTTCATTTGCATCATTTTTTTCACTATACTCACTTGCGAAATCTTCAACACGCTTTTCCTCCCACTCTTTATTAAACCCAGACAACCGTTTTTCACCACTTAACAATTGTTGCATTAAGGCTTTTTTAAGTTGTTGTTTTGCTTTTATTAAAGCATCTTGTTTTGTTATGGCAGTGTCCCAAGTGCTTAGGCAGTTGGCAATGATTTTTTGTTCTGGGAGCGGTGGAATGATAGATTTTGTCAATAAAATATCCTTTCGTGAAAGTCCAGGTATCATATTTCCTGAAGCCAATTGTTGAAATTTATATCTCTTTTCATTCAGAATATAAAATAAAAATAGGTTGTCTGATTTCACTCCATTAATAGACATTAATTGCCTGCCTAGAGCGACTTCAGTTAAACTACATAAAGCTAAGGCTCCCACTCCAGAACCCTTAACTGTAATTAGAACTTCTCCTTTAAATGACACTTTATTGCGAACATCAGTCCATTTTTTGACTTTGCTTATTGAATTAGTTATATCGGTCGGGCCCGTGAAATAAGGAATTCCCGTTTTTTTAGAGCTATAGTCTTCTTTATCTAGATGTTGACCTGATTCTAGAGTAATTAAATTATCTAACTTGTCAATCACCCAATCTTCAGGAATCCATCCTAATTTGGTTTCTTTAAATCCTAGTTTAGAAGGTATGTTATTTTTCTTTATAGGCATCATAATCTCTTGTGTGTTACTTTAATTAAATATGCCATTACTAACCCAGAGTTATCGGCGTAATCTTGATAGTTTTCATGTGCAGAATTATCTCCAAAAGATGGGATGTCTTCAACAGGACTTTCTTTTAATTTTTTAGGAATAATTTCAAAGTTTAAATCAGTGAATTCAAGAGAATATTCGTTAATTATTTTAGACCACTTCTCAATTTCTTTCTTTTTTAACTTCTCTATCTGGATCTTATTAAGCGTTTGATTGTCTTTATCAAACCTTCTAAAAAAACAGATATAACCTGAAAGAATTTGATTGTGACAAATTGAGTCTTTTAAATTTAATGCATTTACAATTCTTAGTACATCTTCTTTTATTTTGTTAAAATCCGGATTCAATGCTTTGACTTCTATACCTACTAATGATCTTTGTTGATTAGACAAGTAGCCAGAATTATGCATAGAATCCTCTGTAATTGTAATATCAATTCTTTTACTTTTATTATTTATAGGATTATGATCTTTTCTATTTAATAATTTACCACCAAATAATTCTTCTGGAAATTTCACACTAGGAAAAGCACCGTTATAAAAATTTTCAATAGGGTATTCTAAATTAACAGCCAAACCTTTTCTAAAGCAATGTTTTTCTAAATTTTGAGCAATATTTACAGTTATTAAATACTCAATTATGCGCGATTGAAAATCTGTATAGTTTTGTGTAAAATAAAGATTTTGATCATATCCTTTTTTTAAACCTTCTAAAATATGATTTTCTATCTCTTGTAAAAGATTGGTTTCTTTTTCTGCTATTACAATCATAAGCCTAATTCCTTTAAGTATTTACTCATCTCTTCACGCACTCCAACAAGTTCATTTTCTAATTTAGTAATTTCTGTTTGAACTTCTGTGATATTAATTTCTGCTTCTTCTTCAAAGGTGTCTACATACCGTGGAATATTAAGGTTGTATTCGTTTTCTTCCATCTCCTCGAGAGTAGAGACATAACTGTATTTATCTTCTACTACACCTGAAGGCATTCCGCTTTTGCGAAAACTTATATAAGTGTCTACAATATGGTCTAGGTGTTTTTCAGAAAGTACGTTTTGATTTTTACCACTATCATATTCTTGACTGGCATCTATAAATAAAGTGTCTGTACGTTTGTCTTTTCCTTTATTAAAAATGAGTATGGCCGCAGGAATACCAGTTCCAAAAAATAAGTTAGCCGGCAAGCCAATTACTGCATCCAAAAGATTGTCTTCTATGACACGTTTACGTATGCGTCCTTCTGCACCACTTCTAAAAAGTACACCGTGAGGAACCACAACACCTATCACACCTGTACCTTCATAAGCACTCTCTATCATGTGTGATATAAACGCCCAGTCTCCTTTGCTTTTAGGTGGCACACCACGGTTAAAACGGTTGTACTTATCGTCTTCTGCTTCATCGTGTCCCCATTTGTCTAATGAAAAAGGCGGATTTGCTACAACTGTATCAAACTTCATAAGATTATCGCCTTCTGTATGTTTAGGGTTTCGTAATGTGTCTCCCCAACGTATAGAGGCATTATCAAAACCGTGTAAAAACATATTCATCATTGCTAGTGCCCAAGTGCTTCCATTAGCTTCTTGTCCATATAATGAAAAGTTAGAATCGCCTACTTGTTGTCCTGCTTTAATTAATAGTGATGCAGAGCCACACGTAGGATCGTAAATACGCGCTCCTGGTTTTGATTTTGTTAATCGCGCAAGTAATGTAGAGACTTCTTTTGGCGTATAAAATTCACCCGCCTTTTTACCAGCATCACTTGCAAAGTTTGAGATAAGAAACTCGTAAGTATCCCCTAAAACATCTTGTCCATCTAATGCTGAAGGTCTTACATCTAGCTTATTAAAATCTGTAAGTAGATTTTTAAGTCTTGAATTCTTGTCTTTTTTATCTCCTAGATTACTACTGTTAAAACTGATGTTTCTAAAAATTCCTGCACCATCACTACTTGTTAATTTTTCACGGTTAGCATCCTCTAAATCTGCAAGAGCAATATCAATTAACTCTCCAATATTAGGTTCAGTACGTTTGTTATATAAAGAGTTAAAATGACTATGTTCTGGTACTATAAAACGCTCAGAAGCCATAGCACGTTGCGCACGCGAAATATCGCCATCGTATTTTTTAAGATGTACTTCGTACTTCTCTGTATAGGTGTCAGATACATATTTTAAGAATAACATCACTAAGATGTAATCTTTATACTGACTAGGATCTATAACACCTCTAAAGGTATCGCAGGCTTGCCAAATAACTTTATTGATGTCTTCGGATTTAATTTTATTGCTCATTATGATTGTATTTTATTTTTTAGTAATAATTCTAATTTGGTTGTTTTTAAATGATCTAATTGTTTTGTCAATTTAGATTCTTGTTTTTTAAGTTCGTCAATAGCTACAATGTTTTTTTGAATTTCTAATGTTGGGATTTCTATATCTAATTCTCCAAGTATTGTTCTGTTAATAGCTGGCAATGCAGTACCACGACTATAACCTCTCAATTCTTTTTGAGTACTTTCTAAATTAATATACCAAGCTATATAGCTAGGTATTACCGAAGTTATTGTATCGCGTAGTACCATAAATACAGATGAAGCAACCATAGGTTTGACAAAATGCTTTAAGGTGTGTGCAATAAATCCGTTATGTCCTTTTGCTAAAACCACAATATCTTCTTTAGTTAAAAAATGTTTTTCTAACTTTGATGATGGCATTAGGCTAGGTTCGATAAGCGGATTAATAGAGTGAAAATCTACAAAATCACTAGCACCTAAGTAGTAGATGGTTCCTTGAGGATTTCTGCGCTCATTTATGCCCGAGGATATTGTAGTGATTTCTTTAAGTTTCATTTTATTTGTTGTTATCTACGTACAAATGTATAGTAATTTAGGTTTGAATCCTAATTAATTTTATTGTTATTTATGTACAATTATGTTTAGTCTAGCGAAAGCGGCTACTTTTACTAGTGTTTTTAGGTGAAATTTTATTTAATAAAATATTTATTTCTATTGAAATAGGTTCACAAAAGCTAATAATGAGAGTTTATGAAAGTATTATTTATATGTTCGGCTAATAAACAGCGGTCTAAAACTGCAGAGGATTACTTTGCTTCAAAATATAGCATCCACGAATTTTTGAGTGCTGGCACCAATCTTAAAATTTGTCGAAAAGAAGGGACTACAGAACTTACAGAGGATTTATTAATATGGGCTGAGGCTGTTTATGTAATGGAAAAAAGACATCTTGTGCAAATACAGAAGCATACAGGATCTACCTATTATTCAAAAATTAAAGTATTAGATATACCAGATGTTTATAAGTATTATGATGGTGATTTGATTTCGATTTTAGAAGAGAAGGTGTTGTTATAGAATTACCATTATAATGGTAATTCTAAAGTAGTATTTCATAATGCATAAAATACTTTCGTGATTACGCATTCAAATTTCTCCTCGTCTCATCACTTATAGGTGTTGTTGATAATTCATGTCCAAAAAATATTAGAACTTCATTTACCTTTGCAGTCATTAAATTTGGTTTACCCGGTTTAAGATCATGCACAAAGCAAAGCCCAACCAACACCAGTTAAATGTGATAGCTTCAACTGTGTCATTTTACTTTCTTTACTGCACACCCTAACAAATTCAGCAGTAGCATTATGTCGATTCTAATCTTTCATTAATATACCCTTATGGGTAAATTAATAAAATGTTCAAAAAATATACCTTTTTGGGTATACTATTATTTTTATAGAGTAAATTATACCTTAATGGGTATAAAAATAAAATCTTAGCGATCACTTACAAACCGTCAAATTTTGCCAAGCGTTCGCAAATTTTATTCGAAAGTGGCATTTTGAAAAGACGAAGATTTAAAGTTGCTGGCTTTTAAGCGTTGGGCAATCTTCGACTTTTTAAAATGTTAGCCTAAATGGCGATTGAATGTCACGTGCAGATGTGAATTAAAAATTAAACAAGGGTACTATTTATCTTTGCTTTATAATCAAAGGTGAATTTAGTTAATTTTTGCCCTCGTTTGATCAGACCCAATTCAAAGATTTGGCAGTAAATAGATTTAATTGCCAAATCTTTGATGACTGTAATTTATAATTTTTATATTACATAACAATGAACATAAAATAAAGTCAGCGAGCGTAGCGCTGCAAGCCCCAACATCTATCGAACAAACCTAAAAGGGTTTTTGGTGCTATTTTAACCATAAATGTTTATACAGTCTTTCAACCTCACTTACCCGAAAGATGCCGTGCAATATGTTTAGGTTCTGGCTTAACAAAAAGCTTTCGAGCATTTCTGTGGTTAGTGTCAAATCACAGTTTGCAGTTGAAACTGAACTCATGTTTTGTTACTTTTAAATTTTAAAAAAATTAGATTGAAAACTTGTCGAAGAAACGCCAGCTAAACACCTATTGAAATAATTGAATTCCAACTAGACTTTTACCTTTAAGAATTTGATAATAATAAATTTAATATGATTTCATTGAGTAAAATAAATTTCAATTCAAATTTTATAAAGAGTCATACTCATTAATAATCTTACTTTTTAAAGAACTGTAATAGTTTCTTTTTTCCTTAGTAAGCTTATCTTCAAGGTTTATTGATTCTTCTAGAATTGATAATAATCTATCTTTACTTTTTAGTACAAATAATTCACAGAAATCAATATCTAGAAGTTGGCTGATTATATAAATTTTATCCCAACTACTTACATTTTCAAACCTTTCG
The DNA here is from genome assembly GCF_003386275.1 of Winogradskyella pacifica. Lineage (NCBI taxonomy): Bacteria > Pseudomonadati > Bacteroidota > Flavobacteriia > Flavobacteriales > Flavobacteriaceae > Winogradskyella > Winogradskyella pacifica. The sequence continues at coordinate 105,062 of NZ_QREI01000001.1, forward strand.
ACCCTACCCACCATTGTTGGGTTAGAATTTAACATTAGTGAAAGAGTAAGTTGCGAAAGTTCTTGTTTCAATCTAGCTAATCTAAGAACACATCCTATTTGGATATTTAAAAGTTGTAGTTCTTTTTCGTTATACTTTATCACATTGTAAAAGTTGGAAAAATTGTATAATTTATTCGATACATATTTGTATTGAATAAATTATTTACTATATTGTAATTAATTATCTAATTTTACCATTCTTCACATTAGAAAATCTTTGAAGTTCTAGCTTTGAATCTCTGAATAGAAAACTGGTAATTTTTGTAGATGAGATGATAAGTAGATTGGTCCACGCCTAAGGCGTGGGCTTTCTTATCAAAGTAAAGTATATCAGTATCTCTATTCGTGTCAGTTGAATTTCAACCCTATTTGTATTTTACATTTAGTTAAATAGTGACGGTGTTCTTTTTGTAACATTCACGAGTAGTATTGGAAAACAGTTGTTTAACGCCTAGTAAATTATAATCTAAATATCTAGGAATAGTATAATGTATATTTAAATGAGTGGTTCCACAGAACCTAAAAAAATGCTTCAAGGCAAACCACAACATATGACCTCAGAAAAGTATAAGGCACTTTTTGACGACTTGTACCCTTCGTTATGTCTATTCGCTAACAGATATTTAAAAGATTTAGATACGTCTAAGGATGTGGTTCAAGAAGTATTTATTAAAACTTGGGAACGTAAAGTGCCCCACCCCAACTATAATGCTATAAAATCGTTTCTGTATATCTCTGTTAAAAATAAATCGTTAGATTATTTACGAAGTAACTATCATAAAAAAATGATGATAACTCCAGATACAGACTTTTATAAAATTCAAACAAAAGATCATTTTTTGAGCGAAATAGTAATTGTTGACATTTATAAGAATTTGGAAAGTGCAATGAAAACACTACCCAATAAATGTGAAAAGATCATAAGGTTTAGCTTAAATGAATATACCAATAACGAAATTGCAGAAGAACTGTCTATATCGATCAACACCGTTAAATCCCAAAAGCGTATTGCCTACAAAAAACTAAGAAATGCGTTAAGTCATCTAAATAGTTTTTTTGTTTTACTTTAAATTTCGACTTTCATTGTAATATTTTACAATTTGCAATACAAAAAAGGACGTCTTGTCCATTTTGATAGATTATGTAAACTGAAGTCAGTAAAAAACTTTATGCTTTAAATCGCTGTGGTGCTATTAATAGCGATCAATAGGCTTCAAAGAGATAACATATCTTTGTGAGCATAATAAAAATTCAATATGGATTTAGGATAATTATAAATACATCAATCCGCCAATTTAAAATTTGACATCTATCCTTCTTTTAAAATTTAACACTTCATTTTCAGTTAGTTCCAGTTTTATATAATCCTTCGCGAAGGTACTTTTTACAATCTTAACTTTACCTAAAATGCATCTCAAATCATTTTTTAATAAATTCATATTACCCTCCAAACGATCGTATTAAATTTTTGGGACTTTAATTTCCATTTCGAAGTTTTTTTCATTCTGAACCTTAATAAGTTTTTCCTCTACTAATCTTGACTGTGTTGGTTTTGGATTAACAAACAATGATTCCAACATTTTTCTAGTAGGTATTAAATCACGCTTTTCAATCTCTCTTAAAATACTTTCAACAGCATCCATTCTTTTATTTATTAGGATGGATAAACTATTTATACTATTGTCAAAAGGAACGAATGGATTGATTTGGTTCTTTTCAAAAAAATCCAACATTGCTTCCATTGTTTCTGTATAATTTTCATTCTTGTCCAATGCAAAATTCTTAAATCTTTCGACAGTCTCATTGTGAAAATTAATTCTTGAAAAATTCTTACTCATAATGCTAAATTTTAAAAATTAGGATAATGCATTCTACTGTTTATAAGGGTTTTCGGCGATTTTTCTCAATTTTAACGCAAATTTGAATATTCGAACACCTCTCTAACACAACATAAACAACTGAAAATAAGTTAATTAAAACAAAAAAGGGAATAATTATAACATCGCGCAGCGTGTTATCCTCTTGCTATTCCCTCCTTAGTCTTATAAACCCACTTTTTGCATTTGCATTCCAAATGACAATTGGATAAAATTTATCCATTTTAAAATGGGAATACCTTTTATTAACTAGTATCTTTTTAAATCTCGAAAACAAAAATTAATGCTTAATTTTCATCAGATTTTTCATTGAGCACTTCACTCAGTTTCTCAATTAATTGCTCCTTTGTTAAATTAGAATACTTCGTCTTTTCAGCTTCCACAATTTCTTCACGTAAATGTTTAAGCTCATTTTCCTCTTCAAATTTCCTCGCTTTTTCATTGAGTCTTTTCTGCACCGCATCCATATCAGATTTTATCTTATGATCCATAACGCGCGCATAAATTTGAGTCGTTGTAATTTTAGTATGTCCCAAGATTTTTGAAACCGTTTCAATTGGCATTCCATTACTTAAAGCAACTGTTGTTGCAAATGTGTGCCGTGCCATATGAAAGGTCAGGTTCTTATCAATTCCAACCTCAGTAGCAATCTCTTTCAAATAAAGGTTTGCTTTCTCGTTTGATATTGAAGGTAAAAGTGTACCTAAAATTTGTGTGACTGGATGTGAGTCATATTTCTTAAGAATTTGTTCTGCCCTAAATAACAATGGTATCTTAATTTTACTATTGGTTTTTTGTCTAAAAGTGCTAATCCATTTATTGCCTTCGTCGTCTCCTATCCAGACATTCTTCTTTGTTAGATTTTTAATATCAACATAAGAAATTCCTGTATAGCTGCTGAAAACAAAAAGATCCCTTACACGGTCTAAACGGTCAATTGAAAACCGATGTATTGCAAGTCTCGAAAGCTCACTATCGGATAAAAATTCTCTATCCACTTTATCAAAGGTCGATTTCCATCTTCGGAAGGGATCATCTTTTATCCATTCCAAATTATAAGCAAGTGTTACTATTTTTCGTAAACGTTGAATATGCTTTGTAACCGTATTATGGCTCATTGCTTTTGGATGCCCTTTAGGGTAGTAAGCATTGAGAAAAGTTTCAAAATCGCATAAGAATTTATAATTCAAATCAGATAGAGATATATCTGTGACCCTTTTTTTCTTAAGAAAACGAATAACATAACCTTCAGAAACTTTAAAATTTCTAATTGAACCAACCGCATGGGTATTTTCAATTTTAAGCCTATGATAATTTATTAACTCTATTAAAGTTTTCGAGTCTTCTCCTTCTTGTAGAAACTCATTTTTTATATCATCTGCTGTTATTAATTTATTACTACTTCGTAAAATTTGATAATGATTATAGAGTTCTGATTTTGTCAATTCCAAATACTCATTAATTTCTTTGGCTTTTGAAGAACTGCCAATTACCTTTCGTTGTTTAGAATCCCAAAGTTTTAATGGGACTTTTCTTTTCAAACTAATGTTGACACGCTTTTGGTCAATAGTAACTCGTGCATAGAGAAGTACTTCTCCATTAATTTCTTTTTGCTTGTTGACCCAGAAATGAACCCCAAGTGTTTTTACTGTTCTCATAATTGTTGTTGCATTAAGTTAAACTTAAATTCAGATCGTCAAATCAAACAAACAATTGAGCTATATTATTTTAGCTTAAAATACACCCGAGGTAACCTTTTTAAATTAGAGGTAACCTTTTAGGTATCATTTTAAACCAAATAACATCAAATTAAATGAACCCCTAAAAACCACGAAACCACGCAAATCCGTAGATTTGCGTGGTTTTGATGCTATTTAATACAGCTTTTAGTGACCTCGACTGGATTCAAACCAGTAACCTCTTGAGCCGTAATCAAGTGCGCTATTCAGTTGCGCCACGAGGCCATTATTTTCACTTTAATAATACCTAATGGTATTTTTTTAAGTGGGTGCAAATATAATACATTTATTAAATGATAGCCAAACTATTTATTTCAAATTTTTAAATTACTATTTTTGAAGTATGATTTCTAAAGAATTACTTCAACCATTTAATTACCTATTCGACTCAGAACTAATCGATAGCATCGCCAATGTTGCGTTTCTTAAAACTTTTCAGAAGGCTGATATTATTATAGACATAGGTCAAGACTTAAATTTTATCCCCCTTTTAATTAAAGGAAATATTAAAGTTTTACGAGAAGACACTGATGGTGACGAACTTTTACTCTATGTTTTAGAGACAGGAGATACTTGTGCGATGTCTTTAACATGTTGTATGTCAAAATCAACCAGTAAAATTAGAGCCATTGCAGATGAAGGCGTTACGGTTATAATGATTCCTATTGCCAATATGAAACTGTGGTTTAATTCTAATGAAAGCTGGCGTAACTTCATATTACAAAGTTACCAAGTCCGTTTCGATGAGATGCTAGAAACAATTGACACGCTCGCTTTTATGAAAATGGATGAGCGCTTGTTTAAACACCTCACTGACCAAGTTAAATTATCGGCCTCAACTAATTTAGAAGTCACCCACCAAGAAATTGCCGAAGATTTAAATACTTCACGGGTTGTAATTTCACGATTATTAAAACAATTAGAACGAGAAAATAAAATTGAACTCGGTAGAAACAAAATCCGGGTTTTAGACTTTTAGTAACATTTATCACATAGTCTTAAAATCATAAAGCTATTTTTGTATCAAATTAAACGTATGGAATTTATTTTACAACCATGGCCTTGGTATGTTTCGGGTCCATGTATTGCAATCATAATGTATCTACTACTCTATTTTGGTAGAACTTTCGGAATGTCTTCTAATCTTAGAACGCTATGCGCTATAGGAGGCGCAGGTAAACGTGTCGCCTTTTTTAATTTTGATTGGAAAAGTCAAAAATGGAATCTCATTGTTGTATTAGGGGCTATCGTTGGTGGCTTTATAGCGCACTATTTATTATCTAACCCTATTAATATGGATCTCAGCGAAGCTACGGTTAAAGACTTAACTGCACTTGGGTTTAACGATGTTGGCCAAAGTTTATTACCGCCAGAGTTATTTAGTTGGGATGCTGTATTTAGCATCAAGGGCATGTCTCTTCTTATTGTAGGCGGTTTTCTTGTTGGCTTCGGTACACGTTACGCTGGTGGTTGTACTTCTGGCCATGCTATAACAGGGCTAAGTAGTTTACAATTACCATCATTAATTGCTGTTATTGGTTTCTTTTTAGGAGGCCTCATAATGATTCATCTTATTTTTCCAATACTCTTTTAATTATGGGCAAGTATATAAAGTTTTTTATAGTCGGTATTTTCTTCGGAATTGTTTTAGTAAAGTCCGAAGCTGTATCATGGTATCGCATTTTTGAAATGTTTAAATTTCAATCGTTTCATATGTATGGTATTATTGGCACTGCCGTTGGTACCGGTGTGATTCTATTATTAATATCTAAGCAGAAAAAGATACAAACAACAGAAGGCACCACCTTAAGAGTTCCTTTAAAAGACCGTGGCTTTACACGCTATATCCTTGGAGGAACAATCTTTGGTTTGGGTTGGGCGCTATCAGGAGCTTGCCCAGGACCTATGTATATTTTAATTGGCACAGGCGCTTTTTCAATTATAATTGTTATTGCTGCGGCCTTATTAGGCACTTATGTTTATGGGTTATTAAAAGATAAACTACCACATTAAAATGGATTTTATTGAAATTGTAGGTTATATAGGCGCTTTAATCGTTGGACTTGTATTAGGTCTAATAGGTGGAGGTGGTTCTATTTTAACGGTTCCTATTTTAGTCTATTTTTTAGGCTTCAGTCCCATAATTGCAACTGGCTATTCTCTTTTTATAGTAGGAAGCACAGCCTTAGTTGGTACTGTGCGCAACATTAGGAAAAAGACGATAGACTTTAAAACGGCTATTATATTTGCAATTCCATCAATACTTACTGTATTTACGGTAAGAAGTTTAGTAATCCCTAACTTACCAGAGGTTTTATTTTCAATCGGTAATTTTCAGCTTACAAATTCACTATTTATTATGTTGCTGTTTGCTATCATTATGCTTTTGGCAGGTTGGTCAATGATTAAATCTAAAGTTGTCAATAAAGAAGGTGTTGTAACCAAATTAGATAACACTCACTATTTCGCCATTGGTACGCAAGCTATCGGCATTGGTGCATTGGCAGGCTTGGTTGGAGCTGGAGGAGGCTTTTTAATAGTACCAGCATTAGTATTATTAGTAAAACTTCCTATAAAAAAAGCCATTAGCACATCGTTGTTTATAATTGCCATTCAATCCCTAATAGGGTTTTTAGGTGATTTAAAAACATTAACTATCGATTGGCGCTTTCTAATTACGTTTACCGTGATCTCAATAGTTGGGATTTTTATCGGATTAGCATTGTCGAAAAAAATTAGTCCTAAAAAATTAAAACGTGGATTTGGCTATTTTACCATAGTCATGGCAATCTATATAATTTTCAAAGAATTGTTTTAACACTCTTTGTGACAATTATCACACTGCAAAAAAATGAAGTTTTGTAAATTTGTAATACATATAAATTAATAATGAAAATAGAACAATTATACACAGGCTGTTTAGCACAAGGTGCTTACTATATTGAATCGGAAGGAGAAGTTGCTATAATTGATCCACTTAGGGAAATTCAGCAATATCTTGATAAAGCAAAAGCGAATAACTCAAAAATAAAATATATTTTAGAAACTCATTTTCATGCTGATTTTGTTTCTGGACATGTGGATTTAGCTAAAGAAACAGGTGCAACGATTGTATTTGGCCCAGGCGCAACTACAGAATACGACATCCATACAGCTACTGACGGTGAAGAATTGAAACTAGGAAATGTGACTATAAAGGTTTTACATACACCTGGCCATACTTTGGAATCAGTTACTTATTTACTAATTGACGAAAATGGAAAAGATCACGCCATTTTTTCTGGTGACACTTTATTTTTAGGTGATGTTGGACGGCCAGATTTAGCCATTAAATCCGATTTAACCAAAGAAGATTTAGCAGCAATGTTATTCGATTCACTTCGAAATAAAATTATGCCTTTAGCAGATGATGTTATAGTTTATCCTGCACATGGCGCTGGTTCTGCTTGTGGAAAAAATCTGAGCAAAGAAACTGTAGGTGTTTTAGGTGAACAGAAAAAAACAAATTATGCGTTAAGAGCAGACATGACGAAAGCTGAATTTGTAAAAGAAGTTTTAGATGGTATTGCACCACCTCCACAATACTTTGCGAAAAATGCCATGATGAACAAGATGGGTTATGATGCGTTTGATACGGTTTTAAAAACAGGAAACGTTCCTCTTAGTCCAGAAGCGTTTGAAGCGATGGCAAATCATGAATCTGCTTTAGTACTAGATGTTAGAACACAAGCTGATTTTATAAAAAGTCATATTCCAAATTCTATATTTATTGGGCTGAATGGTGGTTTTGCACCATGGGTTGGAGCTTTAATTAAAGACATCAAACAACCTATTGTATTGGTGGTTCCTGAGGGTAAATCTAAAGAAGCTGTTACAAGATTATCTCGTGTTGGCTATGATAACACCTTGGGCTATCTTGAAGGCGGATTAGACGCTTGGAAAAAAGCAGGAAAAGATATTGAAACTTTAGATTCTATCTCTGCAGAAGAATTTGCAGATAGAGCAAAAGCAAATCAACTTAATGTATTAGATGTACGAAAAGATGGAGAATACCAATCTACTCATCTAGAAGGCGTTCAACATTTTTCACTAGATCTTATTAATGAGAACATGAATCAGGTTGATAAAGACAAAACGTACTATGTACATTGTGCAGGTGGTTATCGTTCTGTTATTGCAGCCTCTATTTTAAAAGCAAGAGGGTTTGATAAGCTTGTTGATATTGCTGGTGGATTTGGCGCAATTAAAAACACAGATTTAAAAATGACGAATTTTGTTTGTCCGTCAACGTTGTAAAAAGTTAAACATATCAATTATAAAATAAAAAATCCCACATGATGTGGGATTTTTTATTTAAACTATTTCAGCGCTAAGTCCTGCTTGTAAAAGCTTAGAGCAGCGTGGTTCTAAATCGTCATAAGAACCTGTTTTTACGGTACACTTACCTTTATAATGCACTAACAGTGCACATTGCTCTGCTTGTTCTGGCATGTGATCGCAAGCATAAATAAGCGTATCAATAACATGGTCAAACGTATTGACTTCGTCATTAAATAATACGATTTCGTTTTGTTTTAATACTTCTTCTTCTAGAAGTAGTTCTTCTGAATATTTTTCTTTTGTCATAGTGGATATCTTTTTAAGCACATCATCTACAGTGCTTAGTGTGACAGACTCTATTTTTAATTACTACTAATTTATAAATTTTAACGACACCCATTGTCCTTTTTGCAGAGTTTTAGTCAACTTTAACATCTGCTTATTACACTCTGCTTCAATAATTGGAATATCTTGCTCGTAAAAACCACTCAAAAATAAAGATCCGTTTTCATTTAAACATTTGGCATATTCTGATATATCAGCCAATAATATATTTCTATTGATGTTCGCAATAATACTGTCGTATTTTTTGTCATTTAATAACGTTACATCACCTTCATAAACCGAAATATTTTTACAATCATTTCGTTCTACGTTTTCTAAACTATTTAAATAACACCAATTATCTATATCAATAGCATCTAATTTAGTAGCACCTACTTTCTCAGCTAATATGGCTAAAACTCCAGTTCCACAACCCATATCTAAAACCGACTTATTTTTAAAATCGTTTTGTAATATATGCTGAATCATCATGTGTGTGGTTTCATGATGTCCTGTACCAAAACTCATTTTTGGCTCAATAATTAAATCATATTTTACATCATCTCGTTTCTCATGAAATGGCGCACGTACAGAAACCAAATCATCAACGACGATCGGATTAAAATTCTTCTCCCATTCTTCGTTCCAATTGGTTTGTTCTATGTCTTCAAACGTATAATCAATCTTAAATTCATCTGAACTCAAAATATAAATAGCATCGAGAATGTTTTCATTCCATTCCTCTTTTTGAATATACGCTATGACGCCTTCTTCATTTTCTACAAAGCTTTCAAAACCAGCATAACCTAATTCTGCAATTAAAATCTCAACTGCTGGTTGTAAAGGACTTACTTTAAACGTGTAACCTATATATATTTCGGACATTAATCTTTTTTTTTGCAAATTTACTAATCATTAATTTAGTTACTAGTATTTTTGCTTCAAATTAAAATGATATGAATAAATATATTATAGGCATTCTATTTTTGGTTCTATCTCAAGTAACCATTGCTCAAGATGACAACGACATTAAACTATCTGCATTACCGTATTATAGCTATGGTAAAGGTCTAGGAATTACATCACCGGATAGTATTTTTAAACTCAACATTCGTTTTAGAATGCAAAATCGATTCACATCTCTATATAATGAAGATGAGGAAGATGGATATGAAGCCATGATTAGACGTTTGCGTTTGCGTTTTGATGGTTATGTTGGTGACCCAAGCATTATTTATGTTATTCAATTATCGTTTTCACCAAATGATGTTGGTGCTATTGAGGACGGTGACAATCTTAACATTATTAGAGATGCGATTGTATTTTACAGACCCGATGAGCATTGGAATATTGGTTTCGGACAAACCAAACTTCCTGGAAATAGGCAACGTATTAATTCCTCTGGTGCTTTACAACTTACAGATCGCTCTATAAACAATGCACGTTTTAATATCGACAGAGATTTTGGTTTACAAGTCTACTATCTGAATGATTTACAAGACAAGTTTTCTTATAATGTAAAAACAGCGATTAGTACTGGTGAAGGTCGAAACTGGACGAAGGAACCAGATAACGGATTAGCGTTTACAGGGCGTTTAGAACTCTTTCCTTTTGGTGCTTTTAAAAGTAACGGCATGTTATTTGAAGGAGATATAAAACGTGAAAAAAGTCCAAAATTAATGCTCTCTGGTGTTTACCATTACAATAATAATGCCCGAAGAACACGTGGTACTATTGGTGATGAGTTGTTTGCGCAACGCGACATACAATCCCTATTTTTAGATGCTATTGTAAAATATAATGGCTGGGCGTTTCAAACAGCTTATATGCAGAGAACTGCTGATGATCCTATAACGTTTAATCCGGATGATGCTTTAGATTCTCAATACGTTTTTACAGGAAATGGATTTGACACCCAATTGAGTTATATTTTTGACAATAACTACGAAGTTATTGGCCGTTATTCTTACCAAGAACCACACAAAGATATTGAAGCATTAACACCACAAACCAATCAATACAGTCTTGGTGTTACGAAGTATATTTGGGAACATGCTTTAAAATTACAAGCCGAAGTTACAAATACAGAGTTAAACTATTTAGATTCTAGCACTACTAGCAATTGGTATTTAAGATTTCAGGTTGAAATAGGGATATAGTCTAATTCACACTTATTGAAATCTAGAAAACAACTTAGATTTCAAGCAAAAAAAAGTCCTTAAACACATTGGATATCTCCAAAAGTTTAAGGACTTTTTAAATTATTATAAACTTAGTTTATAAGTTAAGATCTTTTAGAATGCATTTACAATCGCATAGAAATCTTCTGCGTTAAGTGCGGCTCCTCCAATTAATCCACCATCTACATCTGGTTTTCCAAAGATCTCTTTAGCGTTTCCTGGCTTTACACTTCCACCATAAAGGATAGAAACAGAGTCAGCAACATCATTACCATATTTATCTGCTAAGGTTTTTCTAATAAAGGCATGCATATCTTGTGCTTGCTCTGGACTAGCAGTTTCACCTGTTCCGATGGCCCAAACTGGTTCGTATGCTAAAACAATATTTTTAAAAGCATCAGCTTCTAAATGAAATAATGCATTTTTAATCTGACTTTCTACTACAGCTTCATGGTTTTCAGATTTTCTATCTTGTAATTCTTCACCAAAACAGAAGATTGTTCTCATATCATTTGCTAAAGCGGCATCCACTTTTTTAGCTAACGATTCGTCCGTTTCATTGAAATACGCACGACGCTCACTATGACCTAAAATAACCGTTTTAACTCCGATACTTTTTAACATACTAGCGCTAATTTCACCAGTATATGCTCCGTTTTCAGCAAAGTGCATGTTCTGAGCAATAACCTCTATAGACTCTTGTCTTAAAGATTCAAACGCTTGCCATAAGTTGGTAAACGTTGGTGCAATCATAACCTCAGCATCTGATGTTTGATTTTGCTTTAACAAATCTGTTATCAGAAGTTCCGATTGCGGTAAATCATTATTCATTTTCCAGTTTCCGGCTACGATATGTTTTCTCATAATATAAGTATATTAAATTTTTAATTTCAGTACACAAAAATAACATAATAAAGATGAAAGTAAATTGACAATTGTCAGTATTTCATTATGATAACTTCACTCTTGGATCTAACCAAGCATAAATGATATCTACAAAAATATTAATCGTAATAAATATAATCGCTATCACTAAAACAGCTCCCATTATTACTGGTAAATCTAAAGTATTAAGTGCATTTACAATTTCTTTCCCTAAGCCGTTCCACCCAAAAATATATTCCACAAAAACAGCTCCTGCTAACATCGATGCAAACCAACCTGAAATTGCAGTAACTACAGGGTTTAAAGCATTTTTAACCGCATGATTTTTAATCACCTGAAACTCACTCAAGCCTTTAGCTCGCGCCGTTCTTATATAATCTTGGTTTAAAACTTCTAATAGCGAGTTTCGCATTAACTGAATCACAACGGCTAATGGTCTAATCCCTAAAACGATTGCTGGAAGGATTAAGTTTTTCCATTGAATACGCATCTTTTCGCCAAAGTCATCGAGTTCGTATAAACTACCTGTCATTTCTAAATTGGTGTATTTATGTAATACAAAACCAAATAACCATGCAAATAAAATGGCACTAAAAAAGGACGGTACACTCATACCAAACGTACTTAAAATCTGAATTGTTTTATCGATCCAAGTGTCCTTATATAAAGCCGAAATAATACCGAAAACAATACCTAAGGCAATGGCGATAATAATAGCAGAAATTGCTAAAACAAACGTATTTGGAATGGTTTCACCAATAATATGACTTACTTTCTTTCCTTGTTTAGCAAAGGACTCTCGTAAATACGGCGCTTTTATAACCGTAGTGGTATTCCCAAAGCTGAATAGTTCTGTTGCTGTATACTTATTTGGGCTTAAATAGGTATAATCATTTTCCGTTTTAGAGTGAAACGAAATTGGTGACAAATCATTCAGGTAATATAAAAACTGCGTTCCGATAGGCTTATCAAATCCGTATTTCTTCTTTACCGCAGCGACTTGTTCTTCTGATTGGTTTTGTCCGAGCATCATTTTTGCAGGGTCACCAAGTTTATTAAATAAAAAGAAAATGACGGTTATAACACCTAGTAAGGTGATAAAGGCATAAAAGATTTTATTGATTAAATATCTTATCAAAAAAATAGGTTGTTATAAAACTCCGTTAAAACATCATTTAATTAAAAATTGACACTAAAATACTACGTTATAAACTATAACTCAATATCTTCAATATCATTCCAATGCGCCTTGTTTACAACAGTTCCTTTGTTTAATATGATGATTCCAGGATTTGCACGCACAATGGTTTTAACTACTTTTTCGTCACAGAGATAAATATCGAAATTAAAATTATATTCTGCTTTTGCTTGCGCTTTATCCGCAGCACCAGATGACGATAAACCAATTACAGTATAGCCTTTTTTAATAGCCTCATCTGTAAACGATTTCAACTTTGCCATACCTTCTGCTTCGCCTTTGGTGACGTTGTACATGGTTACCATTACTAATTTTTCTTGTTCTAAGAAATACCCTGTTAAATCTTCTTCATCAGATTCAATAGAAAAATCTTGAATGGCAGGAATATACCCTTCGTCTATAGTCTTAGTTTCTACTCCAACATACTCACCATCTACACTAGGATAACTTCCATTGGTCACAAACTCTTGCTCTTCTCCATTGACATTAAATGTCCATGTGTATTCTAAAATTGGTTTTTGAGCATCTTCAGGAATCGCCATTTCTTCAGATAAGTTTTTATCAATCGCATAGGCTCTAAAATCTATAGATGGCAAATGCATTAATACATGATACCCAAACCAAAGCGACACAACAAAACTCAATAGTGCAATCACTGTTGTTGGCAATTTAGAAAATAAAGGTTTAATGTGTTTTACACCGAAAAACAAAATTAAAGTAAGCACTAATAGCACCACATCTTTGGTAAAGCTTTCCCATGGTGTTAATTTTAAGGCATCACCAAAGCAACCACAGTCTTTTACTTTATCGAAATACGCCGAATAAAACGTTAGGAACGTAAAAAAGACAATCATCAATAACAAACTCCAAACTGTGAATTTAGGTTTATAGCCAATTAATAAGAAGACTCCTAAAACGACTTCAAAGACCACAACAATAACTGAAATACCAAGGGCATACGGAATTAGGAATTCCAAATTTAAAACATCAGACCCAAAATATTCTTCTAGTTTGTATGAAAAACCAAGCGGATCATTCAGTTTTATAAACCCTGAAATAATAAATAATATTCCTGTAAAAATTCTGCTAAGATGTACAATGTATTTCATAAATATTTTAATTCCAAAAATCAAAAACTAAATTCCAAAAAACTTAACATTCAACTTTATTGTTCTACTTCAATTTGTTTATAATGGCAGAGAGAATTTTCTTAAGTTCGCTCGCTTCTAAAATTAATTCTTCAATTCTGTCTTTATGAGTTTCGTTTAATTCCTTTAAAAGCTTCAGCCAATACTCACTTTCTTTTGCCTCTTTTCTAGAAATTCTTAATCGAAACTTTAAATCTTTATCCCCTAACTTTTCATTAGCTTCAATATAATTTGCCCCAACTGAACCGGACGATCTCACCAATTGCTTACAATCTTCTAAATTCGGAATTGTATTTTGATCATTGCTTTGATTCACCTAAGTGAATTAAAGCAAAAATCGCATAATTAATCATGTCTTGATAATTAGCATCAATACCTTCACTTACTAGTGTTTTTCCTGCATTGTCTTCAATCTGCTTTACACGTAATAATTTCTGTAAGATTAAATCCGTTAACGAACTTACACGCATATCTCTCCAAGCCTCACCATAATCGTGATTTTTATCGAGCATTAATTGTTTGGTGAGTGCAATTTTTTCATCGTAAAGTTTAGCCGCTTCTTCAGTGTTTAAATCGGGTTGTTCTACCACTCCTTTTTCTAACTGAATTAAAGCCATTAAACAATAATTAATAATACCGATAAATTCACTTACCTCTCCTTCATCTACTTTTCTAACCGCATTTTGTTGCAATCCTCTAATGCGCTGTGCTTTTATAAAAATTTGATCGGTTAAAGATGGCAATCTTAAAATGCGCCATGCACTCCCATAATCACTCATTTTATTTACAAAAAGCGCTCTACATTTAGCGATAACAGCATCGTATTGTTTTGAAGTATCTTGCATCTATTACGTTATAATTTCCGTAAATTTCGCATAAATAAATTAGAAGTTCAAAGTTTGGGGTTTAAAGTTTTCTTAACGCCTTTTTTAGAGTAAACATGAATATAAATTGTAAAGGAAAATTAATCAATTTATCCACACCAAAAGTGATGGGTATATTGAATGTTACGCCAGATTCGTTTTTTGATGGTGGAAAATATAAAGATGAAACGGCTATTTTAAATCAAGTTGAAACCATGCTAAACCATGGAGCTACTTTTATTGATATTGGTGGTTATAGTTCTAGACCAAATGCTGATGCTATTAGTGAGGAAGAAGAATTAAACCGCGTCATTCCTATCATTAAATTAATCTTGAAACATTTTTCGGATACTTTAATTTCTATTGACACCTTTAGAAGTGAGGTTGCTAAACAAAGTATTGAAGCAGGAGCTGCACTAGTTAATGACATTTCAGCAGGAAAGCTCGATGAAAACATGCTTTCTACAGTTGGAAAATTAGGCGTGCCTTATATAATGATGCATATGAAAGGGAATCCCAAAACCATGCAACAGCATACAACATATACTGATGTAACTAAAGAGGTGATTGCTTATTTTGCAGAACGTATCGCAGCGGCACACCAAGAAAAAATTAATGATATTATTATTGATCCTGGATTTGGTTTCGCAAAAACAGTAGACCAAAATTTTGAATTACTCAATCAACTCGAATTGCTTCAACTTACCGACAAACCTATTTTAGCTGGTGTATCTCGAAAATCTATGATTTACAAAACGTTAAATTCAACATCTGAAAATGCCCTCAACGGCACCACTGCGTTACATATGGTGGCGTTACAAAAAGGTGCGAAAATTTTACGTGCACACGACGTCAAAGAAGCGATGGAATGTGTAACACTTTATAACCAATTGAAATCTAATTAACCCATGCGCTATATTTATCTACTTATTATTTTATGCTGTTTTAGTTGCAATAACGAACGCCTTTTATACTTGCCTGAAATTGAAAATGCCGAAATCACCGAAGTCTTAGACGTGTCACCTGCTTATATTTTTTATGATGAAACAGAACTAGATTCTACATTATTGAATCGCAAAAATTTAATTAGCACAACCAATTGGTTAGTGAATGTAGATAAGCGCTTAACCTTAAAACAAGCGATTCCTAAGATTATATTGATGCAAGAAAAAAAGCGAAATGCTAAAATGCACAAAAACGAGAATGCTAAAAATTATTTTACATGTAATGATACGAGTATTGGGAGTTTGGGGTTTATTGAATTTACGGATGTGGTATTTAAAGAAAAAATCAAAATTGATACGGTCTATCATAAATACAACATGCCTACCGAAGAAAACTTGAAAAGAGTTGCAGGTTTCCATGCCAGCTCAACAATTCCATTAATCTTTAAAGACAGTAATCACTTCGAAATTGGTGAACAAGAATCAAAAATCTATGAGTTAAAAAATAAACTCAACAAGTTGACGGAAATTAATTTTATCGGAATTCATTTACAACTCTACTTCGATGAGAATTTATCATTTCAAGATTATATAACTATTAGAAGAAAAATTAATTCTTTAACATCAGATTTAATTTCGGTGGATTTTAACGAATTCATTTATTAAATAATAAAAAGATTTATACGTTTTGAAAAAACACCCCTAAAGTCCCCTCAAGGGGACAACGGACAAATTAAACGTTCTTGGATTGTCCCCTTGAGGGGACTTTAGGGGTATAAATATTTTAATATCGAAAAAGTAAATGAGCTAACAATTATTATTTTTACTTACGTACTTAACATAAATTACTAAATTAGCAGAAACACCAGCCTTTTGGAAAACTTACAACTTTGGGATTTTAGATTTATAGACTTTGTGGATGTCTTCCTTGTGGCTATCCTACTCTATTACATCTACAAGCTTGTAAAAGGTACGGTTGCCATCAATATTTTTATTGGTATTCTAATCATTTATTTTGCCTGGCGATTAACAGATTACCTCAATATGCACATGCTTTACAGCATTTTTGATGGTTTTATGAAAGTTGGTATTATCGCTTTAATCGTCGTATTTCAACCCGAAATTAGAAAGTTTCTTTTAATGGTAGGTTCTACGAATATTAGCGGAAAGCGAAATCTGTTTAAAAACTTTAAGTTTCTTAAAAACGACGACCAAACCACAACCGATGTGGATTCTATTATTAATGCTTGTAATAAAATGGGAGCGTCTAACACCGGAGCTTTAATCGTTATTGAGCGTAACAACAATTTAGATTTCTTAACAAACACCGGAGATGAGATGAATATTTTAGTGTCTCAGCCCATTATAGAAAGTATCTTTTTTAAAAATAGCCCATTACATGATGGCGCCATTATTATCGATAAAAACGTGGTAAAAGCCACACGTGTTATTCTTCCTGTTAATAACGAGAAGAATATTCCGGAACGTTTTGGTTTACGTCATAGAGCTGCCATTGGTATTACAGAAAAAACAGATGCCATTGCACTTTGTGTGAGTGAAGAAACAGGTCAGATTTCTTATATTAAAAATGGAGAATTTGAAATGTTTAAAAATACGGACGAACTTAGAGATAAAATCAAACACGATTTAGGTTAGTGAACTGTAAAAATTGTAATAACACGCTTAAAGCATCACAGAAGTTTTGTGATGAATGTGGCGCGAAAATCATTCAAAATCGCTTAAAACCACAAGTATTAGCACAACAAGTTAATGAGCAGTTTATTTCTATAGACAATAAATTTCTTCGCACATTCATTGATCTTTTTAGACAACCAGAAACTGTAATCGTGGGTTATATTAATGGTACTCGAAAAAAGTATATTGATGTCCTTCAATATTTTGCAATTGCTTTAACATTAGCTGGTATTCAGGTCTTTTTACTTACTACATTTTTTAGAGACGCCTTAGATTTTACGCCAGAGTTTGCTAAAGCAATAGAAAACATGCCAGAGAAAAACATCAATTCTATGGCAGGTTTTAATCCCGATTTCTTCACAAAGCATCAAGGTTTAATATATATTTTGGGTGTTCCGGTTTCTTCATTAGCAACTTGGCTAGTCTATTTTATTATTGGAGATAAGCGCTTTAATTTTACAGAACACCTCGTTATAAATCTTTATTATTCAGCTCAAATCATCATAATAACAGCTGTATTTAGCATATTGTTCTTAGTTATTGGTATGAATTATCTAATCGTATCAACTATTCTTGGCTTACCTACTTTTATCTATTTAGCATACGTATTAAAAAAAGTATTTAAAGAAGATTTTTGGAATACAGTTGCTAAATTTTTAATTGTGATGGTTTTTTATATGGTTATCTATTTTATCCTAATTATAATCGCGGCTATAGTTTTATTTTTTAATGGTTATTTTAAAATTTAAATTATGAATTGTAAAAACTGCCACACAGAGCTATCAACAAAAGATGATTATTGTAAATGCTGTGGTGGTAAAGTGATTAGAAATCGTTTGACTTTCAGAAATCTTTTTGAGCATATTAGTGAAACGTTTTTCAATTATGATAACAAGTTATTGCGAACTTTTGTTCAACTTTTTAAACAACCGGAAGATGTTATAGATGGTTACGTAAATGGTACACGAAAAAAACACGTTAATGTCATTAGCTATTTTGCATTAGCCATAACCATATCTGGGTTTTACCTTATAATAGTTAAAAAATTCTTTCCCGAAACCTTCGATTTTTCTCAAATGACTATTTCTGGTCAAGAAGAGTTTCAGAAAAAGAATATGTCATTTATTGAAGAGTATCAATCCATACTAATGATGCTATATGTGCCTTTGTATGCTTTAATGGCTCGGATTACATTCTTCAATATCAAAAAATACAACTACACAGAGTTGCTTGTTGTTTTTATGTATATACAAGCATAAATATCAATAGCCAGTGCAATAGTCATAATTACTTTAGGAGTCTTAGGAATAAGCTCAAGCATTGTTGGAATGCTTATGGTGCCATTAATGATCATCTATTCAGCATACGTTCTTAAACGACTATTAGAACTTAGCACTTCTGATATTATAGTTAGAACATTATTGTTTTTTGTTGTGTTAGGAATAACCTTCGTTATTATTACAATAATTCTGTTTGTTGTATTGTTCTTCACAGGTGATTTACAAGAAACATTTGGACCAGCCTTTGAAGCTGGCAAAAAAATAGGAGAAGAAGCTTCTAAAGCAAAGTCAGCAAATTAAGCCACTTCAACCTTTAAAAACTGAACTTCATAAAGATTTTTATAATAACCTGCTTCTTTTTGAAGGAGAGATTTGTGGGTTCCGATTTCAACAATTTCTCCTGCATCCATCACTATAATTTTATCAGCCTGCTGTATCGTAGCTAATCGGTGAGCAATTACAATTGAGGTTCTTCCTTTTGTAATTTTATCAGTAGCATCTTGTATGAGTTGCTCAGAATAGGAATCTACAGAAGATGTGGCTTCATCCAATATTAATATACTAGGGTTAGTCACATAAGCTCTTAAGAAAGAAATTAATTGACGTTGACCAGAAGATAACATGACACCACGTTCTTTAACATTATAATGATACCCATTAGGAAGACTAGAAATAAACTCATGAATTCCTATTGCTTTAGCAGCGTTTACAACATCGGCTTCTGTAATGTTAGGATTATTAAGCGAAATATTATTTAAAATAGTATCTGCAAATAAAAACACATCTTGTAACACTACTGCAATTTGGCTTCTAAGCGAGCTTAAGGTCATGTCCTTAATATCGATATCATCAACTTTTATAGTTCCTGAATTGATTTCATAAAAACGATTCAATAAATTAATAATAGTAGATTTTCCAGCTCCTGTTGCCCCAACTATAGCAACGGTTTCACCAGCTTTAACATTAAACGAAATACCTTTAAGAACTTCTTCATCTTTAATATAAGAGAATCGTACATCTTCAAATGAAATATGTCCTTTAAAATGACTGGCTTCAATAGTACCAGAATCATCAATATTAG
The DNA here is from genome assembly GCF_003386275.1 of Winogradskyella pacifica. NCBI lineage: Bacteria > Pseudomonadati > Bacteroidota > Flavobacteriia > Flavobacteriales > Flavobacteriaceae > Winogradskyella > Winogradskyella pacifica. The sequence continues at coordinate 124,637 of NZ_QREI01000001.1, forward strand.
AGGTTGTATCTAACACTTTAAAAACACGATCTGCAGCGACCATTCCCATTTGAAGCGTATTGAACTTATTTGCGATTTGGTTTAAAGGTCTAAACAACATTGGTATAAACATCGTAAAAGCAATTAAATCTCCCAATGTTGTACCTGCATTTTCAGAAATAGCATTAAAACCACCTACCAAAATAACCATCGCCATTGTTAATGACGCTAAAAACTCTGCAATAGGAAAGAAAATAGAATTATACCAAACCGTTTTTAACCATCCTTTTTTATGACGTTCATTAATAGCTTTAAACTTTTTATATTCAGTAGTTTCACGTGTAAACAATTGTAATATTTTCATTCCTGTAACACGTTCTTGAACAAAAGAATTCAAATTTGAAACTTCCGTACGCACGTCTTCAAAAGCAATTTTCATATACTTCTGAAAAATCTTAGTGGCGAATAAAACTATTGGCATTGTAACAAAAACAATAAGGCTCAATTTTAAATTAATAAATGACATAAATCCTGCGACTACAATCATTTTTAAAATGTCACTAAAAATCATGAATAAGCCTTCACCAAAAATATCAGCAATACGCTCCATATCTGTGACAGCTCTTGTTATTAAAACACCAACTGAAGATTTATCGAAATAGGTCATTTTAAACTTAAGCATGTGCTTAAATAATTTCACCCTAATATCTCTAACCACAGATTGTCCTAACCAACTTGCATAATAGATAAAAAGCAATTGGGATACAACTTCAAAAATTAATAATGCAAGCATTATAACCATGTAAATTACAAAGCCATTATACTCCTTATTTGCAATTTTAACGTCAATAGCCTCTTTTAAAACATAAGGTCTAAAAGCACCGAATACCGCCAAGCCAACAACACAAAACAATGAAATAATAAAAACCGTACGGTACGGTTTTATGTATTTCAACAATCGTGTAAACAACGATACATCAAATATTTTTTTCTTTTTATCTGTCATACTTATTTCCCTAAAAACTGGGAACCTCTTCAATTTAATTTTCTATTCTTATCGTTTTAGGATACACTATATTTACTAAATACAGGCCATGTGCAGGAACTGAAAATCCGGCTTCACTCCTATTCTTTGAAGCAATAATAGCATGCAATTCCTCAGGTTTCATTTTTCCTAAACCAATATTAACCATTGTACCAACAATGGCTCTAACCATATTTCTTAAAAACCGATCCGCAGTAATTGTAAAAACAAGTTGCTCATTGATTTTTGTCCAATGTGCCTCTTTTATATCACAATTATACGTTTTTACATCAGTATTCGTTTTTGAAAAGCATTGAAAATTTTTATACTGAAATAAGATTTTACAAGCTTCATTCATCGCTTCAAGATCTAAAGGTGATTGTATTTGGTAGGCAAAATCGTAATTAAATACATTTTTAGACGTCGAGATTTTATAGTTATACGTTCTACTTTCCGCATAAAACCTAGCATGTATCTCTGGCTTCACTTCAAAAACAGAAGTGATTGCCACATCTTTTGGTAAAAATGAATTCAGTTTATAGATGATATCTATAGACTTAAAATCTCCATCATAATCAAAATGCGCAAACATTTGTGAAGCATGCACCCCAGTATCTGTTCTACCTGCTCCCATTATAGATATTTTAGTATTCAAAATGGTAGAAAGCGCCTTTTCTATTACTTCTTGTACAGAAATAGCATTGGGCTGATTTTGCCAACCATGATATGCTTTACCATTATATGATAACTCTAAAAAATATCTCAAAAGATTACATTATTTTTGCTTCGGAATCTACAAAGATAACTTTATTCCTGCGAAGGCAGGAATCTCCTTAACAAAACATTAGAGATATAAACCTTCTTTTTTCAGGAAAGAATACAGGAAAACATACTGAATTAAGTTCAGCGTTATAATGAAAAAAATACTCCTATTATCAGACACACACAGTTACATCGACGACGCCATTCTTAAACATGTAAAACAGGCTGATGAAGTATGGCACGCAGGCGACATCGGAGATTTAGAGGTTACTGATCAAATTAAAAATTTAAAACCTTTACGAGCTGTTTACGGTAATATAGACGATGCTAAAGCACGAACTGAATTCCCGCTTCATAACCGATTTATGTGCGAAGATGTTGACGTTTGGATAACTCATATTGGTGGTTATCCTCCAAAATACAACAGCAATGTTCGTGATGCATTAGTTGCAAACCCACCAAAATTGTTTATAACAGGGCATTCTCACATCTTAAAAGTAATGCCAGATAAAAAATTAAATTTAATTCATATGAATCCTGGGGCAGCTGGAAAACATGGGTTTCATAACGTGCGGACGATGTTGCGGTTTAAAATTGACGGTGCAGCAATTAAGGACTTAGAAGTTATAGAGTTTGAAACTAGGTAATTTTGAGATTAAATTACTTTTTAGCCCCCCTTGCACTATATATCAATCCCAAAAGAGCGGTTCCTACACCTATAAATAGTGACGTTCCCATAGTAAATGAAGCCAATTTATATAGTAAGAAACTTAAAACTAAAGCGGCTAATACATGTAAAACAACTTGTTTTCTCATTTATATCGTTTGTTAACTGAAGGCATTTACAGCCTTCAACTAAATTACAAAATTTTCTAAAACAAATATATTTTTCACTAAAAGACAAAAAAAACCCAGACGGCAGCGTCTGGGTTTTCACACTAATACTACTAAGATTTTAGGTCTATCGTAATCGATCTACAGATTTCACGAGATCTTCATCCTTTTTAATAGCCTTGTTAGCCAAGACTAAACACACAATAGAAAAAATAGGAAGAAGAATCCCAATACCTTTCTCAGAAATGTTAATTTCTCCAGATAAGCTTAGCGATTGATATACAAAGATTCCTAGTAAAATAAAGTTTAATATTATATTAAGTCGTCCCAAAACAAATTGAGATTTCCTGTCTTTAAATCTAAATATTGATGTCAAAGCTAATAAAGCTGAGCCTAAAAACAAACCTAAATACAAATAATTATCTAAAGCATATACTTTTGCTCCTTCATTGTCCGTCCATAAATGAAAAACAAAGATTAAGCCTGCTGAAATTATAACAGCTAAAAGTAAATATAGAGTTTGAATGCGTTGAATCATATCTTTTATTAAAAAAGCTCTGCAAAATTAGGAGTTTATTTTTTAAAAAGATAGAAATTATTTTAAAATAAAATTGTATTATTGCAATAGAAAGAAGTAACGTACTGAGTTGCATCCGCCTAATCTTCCAAATTAATCTCACTTTTTTTCTTTTTATTTCATCTAGAAAATATTGAATTAATAATATCAAAATTATAATACATATACAACATATAGAATGTTTGAAATTTCTCAGTTAAAGGCTAAAAAACTTCCTGAATTACAGGAGATAGCAAAACAACTAAACGTACCTAAATACCGTACACAAAAAAAGCTAGACTTGGTTTATCAAATTTTAGATTACCAAGCAGCTAACCCTAGTGCTGTAAAGGCAAAGGTAGCAACTGAGACATCAGTAGCAACTGAAGCAAAGGAGACTAAACCAGCTCCAAAACGCGCTAGAGTTCCACAAAAACCTAAAGAGAGTGAAGAGCAAAAATCTATAGAGTTTGCTGACAAGAAAGAAGACTCTAAAGCAAAGCCTCAAGTACAAAACAAACCAAATCCTCGTAAACCCCAAGAGCGTAAGCCACAGGAAAATAAACCGCAGGATACTAAGAATAAAGAGGAAAAATCTAATACAGAAAAACCTGTAAAAGAGAAGCCTCAGAACAAACCACAAGAACAAAAGAAACCTAATCCTCGTAAAGATGATAAACGTCGTCCACAAAACGATAGGCAACCACGTTCTAAAGATGGTAATACTCATGGTAATAATTCAAAAAGCAATGGTAATAAAGATAGCAGAAATCGCTATCGTGAGCCAGATTTTGAATTCGATGCTATTATTGAAAGTGAAGGTGTTTTAGATGTTATGCAAGATGGTTATGGATTTTTAAGATCCTCAGATTATAACTATCTATCGTCTCCTGATGATATTTATGTATCTCAATCTCAAATTCGTTTATTTGGACTTAAAGTTGGTGATACTGTACTAGGAAATGTACGTCCACCAAAAGAAGGTGAAAAATATTTCCCTTTAATTAAAGTTAGCAAAATTAACGGTCAATTGCCTAATGTGGTAAGAGATAGAGTTGCTTTTGAACATTTAACACCACTATTTCCACAAGAGAAATTTAATATTGCCGAAAAGCAAGCAACAATTTCTACACGTATTATGGATTTGTTCGCACCAATTGGTAAAGGACAACGTGGTATGATTGTATCGCAACCAAAAACAGGTAAAACAATGTTACTTAAGGATGTTGCCAATGCTATTGCAGCGAATCATCCTGAGGTTTATCAAATGATTTTATTAATTGATGAACGTCCTGAAGAAGTTACAGATATGCAACGTAATGTTAGTGGAGAAGTTATCGCTTCTACTTTTGATAAAGAAGCACACGAGCATGTAAAAATTGCAAATATCGTTTTAGAAAAAGCAAAACGTTTAGTAGAATGTGGACACGATGTTGTGATCTTATTAGATTCTATTACGCGTTTGGCAAGAGCTTATAACTCTGTACAACCAGCATCTGGTAAAATTCTTTCTGGTGGTGTTGATGCTAATGCTTTACACAAACCAAAACGTTTCTTTGGAGCTGCACGTAACATTGAAAATGGTGGTTCTTTAACTATTATTGCTACAGCATTAACAGAAACTGGTTCTAAAATGGACGAAGTTATCTTTGAAGAATTTAAAGGAACTGGTAACATGGAACTACAATTAGATCGTAAGATTTCTAACCGTCGTATTTTCCCTGCTATCGATTTAACTTCATCAAGCACAAGACGCGATGATATTTTATTAGATGCAACTACAATACAAAGAATGTGGGTGATGCGTAAGTATCTTGCAGATATGAACCCAGTTGAAGCTATGGAATTCATTAATGACCGTTTTAAGCAAACAAGAAACAATGAAGAGTTCTTAATTTCTATGAATGGCTAATAGCCTGAATATATAAAACTAAAAAAACCTTGAAATTAGCTTTCAAGGTTTTTTTATGCTTTTTTTTTTATTTGAATTAAACCCTAGGTTTATCAATACCTCTATCGTACATCACTATACTACCTGCTACCGACACATTAAGACTTAGTTGGGATTGGAATTTTATTAAAAAATGACTTTTTTCAATCGCCTGGTTAGACAAACCATGATCTTCTGCTCCTAATAAATAAACACAACGTCTAGGATGTTTAAACGTTTCTAAAGGCACAGCTTCTTCTGTTAACTCTACTCCAACAAGCCTTGCTCCTTTAGGGATATTATTAAAAAACTCTTCAAAGGTATCATAATGAAAATAGGGCATGGACTTCACTGCATTGTGCGTATCGCACGCCTGTTTAGCATAACGATTTCCTATTGTAAAAATAAAACTCGCCCCTAAATTTTGAGCAGATCTCCAAAGCACCCCAAGATTTTCTGGTGTTTTTCCATTCTGAATTCCAATTCCGAAGAATTCATTTGTAAAATTATCATTCATGACTCAAAAATAAAAATTTGAATTATTTTTTGATTCAAAATCATAAAAAAAAAGAGGTTGTATAAATATTTTAATTAATATTTATACAACCTCCATCTGATATATATTATGCTGTTACAGCTAACTTAATCTTTATAATATTTTACATACATTTAGTATAATACATTTCTAACTTATGTCAGCTTGAGTGCAGTCGAAGAATTAAATCCCTATAAGTTTTCGACTGCGCTCAATGTGACCTTTCTCTCTTCATTCTTTTTCAAATAGTCAATTTTATTAGTATATATTATGCTGTTGCAGCTAACTTAATGTTTTGTTTATACTCAATTGGCGAGCAATTATATTGCGCTTTAAATATTTTAGAGAAATAACTTCTACTAGAAAACCCAAGAGAATATACAATCTCCGAAATATTTAAATCTGTGTTTTTAATTAGCTCTTCAGATTTTTTAACTCTCACCGATCTGATAAAATTATTTAACGTTTTACCATGCATCAGTTTAAATCCTTCTTGAACTTTAGCAGGACTTATAGAAATCTTTGCTGCTAATTCTGTAACACTCAAATTGGTTTCAGGAAAATTATTAATGAAATCTGATAATTCTTTTACTTGTTTTAATTCAAAACTAGTTAATGATCCTGTAGGGTTTTGAGAACTTTTTACATCCATTGAGTGTTGTTCTATTTCCATTGCTAATATAAAGTTTACTAAACCTTGAATTAATAATGTTCTTACAACACCATCTTGTTTTATAGCCTTTAATTGCTTAATATTTTCTGCAATTTTTAAGTTATAAGAACCTACATAACTATAATCTGCTGTGTTCCCTGAAATGAAAAGTTCTGAAACCATATTATTTATATGGTGTTTAGCTGAACTCTTCTCAGACGTGTTAACCGAAATAATGGTAGAGTTAACATAGATATCTTTAAAGAAGCTGATATGGTTTTCACTAGTTTCAATATTAGCGGAAATACCTGTTTGAAATGTCTCCACAATGTTTGAATTCCTATCATTATTGAAAGAATGTTTTAATTTTCCTTCCGAACAATATAAAAAGTTTACAACTGATCGTTTTGAGCTTTCAACTACGAACGTTACGTCTTCTTTAAATTTTACATCAAACTCTATAAAAACTGTATGTCTCTCTAATTCTATACCTCTAATTATCCCTACGCCTAACTCATTATCAATTTTTAACTCAACCTCTCTTCGGTTTGTTGTAAAAGTTCCACCAACTTCATTATTTAAAGCGTGAAACATAAATTGTAAATTATTTGCTTTAATCTCTATAGTTTTCATATGTGTTTGTTTTTTGGTTAGACAGTAATTTTATTAGTCTTAAGTAGGATGGTAATCTTGTAAGTTTAAAAGGTCTTTTTGGAGCTTACTATAGCATTCAATTTTGAATACTCCAGTTCTGAATATGCAACTTCAATTTTGCGTTTTGGAAAAATTCTTCCAACTCTAGCAAATTGCTTTTGTAAGTGTTTAGATGATATTTTCATGGTGTGATGGATTAGGTTAATTTTCTTATGTCAAAGTAACGAACTCTTTAGGCTTACTGTGTTATACAATTCCCTAGCTTTGTTATATTATTCCGAATTACTGTTAAACAAAACTTAAAAAAGCGCTAATTAGATGCCCAAAAAGTTAGACATCAGCCTATCAAAAGTTGAAGCTACACTTATAACATAGCGTAAATAGACATCGCTGAGAAATAGAAAAATGTACTTAAATAAAAATTTGAATTGAGATAACCTTGAATAAGGTTTCTGTTACTCCTTAGAATTATTTCTATTAACCACTACAAGTAAAATAATAGCCAATATTAGTAATAAGTGAATGACGGCAGATAATGCATAGACAAAAAATCCAATAGCCCAAAGGATAACTAGTAATACTAAAAAAGCATAAATAAAAGTCTTCATTGTAGAAAAACGATTTAATTAAGGGCATCAACTTTATAGGGAAATTTGCTTCAAACAATTTTAAAACAAACTTTAAGCAATTATAAAATGACGGTCAGTTCTTAACAAATATGCTCAATTAGAAATAGAGCATGTTATACAATTTCAGAAAATGTTTATACTATTTTAAAAACGGCAAGTAAATAATAAATGAGGCACCAGCATTGGGCATACTTTCCGCCAAAATAACTCCCTTGTGGTTTTCTACAATCTTTTTGCAAATTGCTAAACCGATACCGGTACCAGAATATTCAGATTTACCGTGTAACCTATTAAATAGTAAGAAAATCTTATCGGCATACGTTTGCTCAAACCCAATACCATTGTCCTTAAAGGTAATCTTATGGTGAAACTTATATAACGAGTCTTTAATCTCTTCTACATCCTTAGAGAGCACCTCTTGGTGTGTAATTTCGATTATTGGCGGAACTCCTTCACGACTATACTTTAATGAATTACTTATTATATTAATAAATAATTGTTGAATTTGAAATGAAATCACATCCATTGTCGGTAAATCATCACAAATAATTGTAGCTTGTTTTTCTTCAATGCTATCTAAAAGCTCTGTTTTAGCATGCTCTAATAGCATATTCATATTTGTTCTTAAATACTCTTTTTCTGATGTGTTTGTTCGAGAATATTGTAACAAATCCTCTATAAGCATGCGCATTCTGGCAGATGCAGATTTCATTCTTTGAATATAAAGTTGCCCACTTTCGGAAATATGATCCTTTTCTTTAGCCTCTAATCGCGACATAAAGGTCTGAATTTTTCTTAGCGGCTCTTGTAAATCATGACTCGCAACATAGTTAAATGCAGACAGTTCTTTATTAGTACGTTCTAATTCTTGGTTGCGCTGCTCAATGATTCGATAATTTTCTAATTCATTTGTAACATCAATAGTGACACCAAACATTTTTTTATCACCTTCTGTATCATCCATCATTTTAGAATAAGCCTTTAAGTGTCTTATGGTTCCATCTTTATGAACTACACGATACGTTGTAAAAGGCAATTCCTCTTCTCGCATCATCATATTAATTTGCTGCCCCAAATGATTAATATCCTCTTCGTGTACGTATTTATAAAAATTCTCTAAAGTCGGCTCAAAACTTTGTGGTTCTTCACCTACCAAACGGTATAAATTATCTGAAAATTCAAATTCATTGTCTTCAATATACCAGACCCAAGTACTGGTATTACTCACAATTTCAGATTGCTTGGTTAATTTTTCAAAAATTTCTAATTCAATATTATTCTCTTTAAGAGCTTTTAAATCCTTACTCATTTTAAAATAAGCCAATAGAAGAATAACTAACGTAACTATTAGTAGGCCATAAAATAATAAGGGAGTTAAACCTATCTTTTTCTCATTTATCTCTTGATTGTGTGTTAACAGACGTTGCTCTAAATCTAACATTGCAGTGATATCTGCACGAATTCTGTCCATCCTTATTTCACCTTCATGCAGTAAAAATAATAAGTCTTGTGTTAGAATTGTATCATCCTTAGCAAGACTAAATGATTTATCAAAATTGTTGAAGCGCTTCTTAATATCCCCCTTTAACTCTTTAAGTTTTTCTACTTGTTCTCCATTAGATACAATCAGTGTATCTAATTTATGAAGGTTACTAGTTACTTTTTGTAAACTTTCTTCATACGGATTCAGAAATAAAGAATCGTGTGTGAGCAAAAAACCTCTATGTCCTATTTCGGCATCCTTAAGATTAGAAATAATGAGTTCTAGCTCACTTCTTAATGAATAATTATCTTTAACAACTTTTGATGTTTGAGAGAGCTCACTAATATGTTTATATGTAAAACCACCAATACATAAAATAACGAAAAGACCAACAATAAACGCGGTTCTTAGATATCTGCTAGAAGGTGTAGGCATAGGTTATAATCTTAATAAAAAATTGTCTTTATTTAAACCACTGGTTTGATATTGCCAATTGGTTGTTACGACTTCTGAAAGAACTTTTTTAAGCTTTTCAAAATCATTGGGTTTCTTAATGTACACATTGGCTCCTTTAACAAAGGTATTTTCAATATCCTCTTCAGAAGCTGATGTAGAGTATATGGCAATTACCATTTCTCGTAAGCGTTCGGTAGCTTTGATGTCTTTTAAACATTCTAACCCTGATTTCTTTGGCATGTTTAAATCGAGAAACAAAAGGCTTGGAAGTGTATTGTCTCCATCATTTAAATACTCCATTAATTCTATACCATCCTTAAAAAGTAGAACTTTACTTTTAAGTTTCAATTCATCAAAAGCCTCTGTAAAAAACAATCTGTCGTCTTCATCATCATCAGCCAATGCTATATTAATATAATCGCTATTCATACTTACAAAATTAAGGTTAGGTTAATTTATTTGTTTTCTTTTAGCAATAATTCGTTGAAAAGCAGATGGCGTAATACCTGTTGTATTTTTAAACTGCTTACTTAAATGCGCAACACTTGAATAGTCGAGTTTAAAGGCTATTTCAGTGAGCGAAAGCTCTTCATTTGTCAATAATATTTTAGTATATTCTATTTTCTGTAAGATAATAAAATTTTCGATGGACGTATATGTCACTTCCGAAAACAGATTAGATAAATAGTTGTAATTCTCTTCTAACTGTTCTGCTAAATAAACTGAAGTCTTAACATTTACATCCCTTTCATTAAAGACCATATCTACAATAACATCTTTAATTTTTTGAATCACAATCTTTTTAGGATCTTCTATAATTTCAATCCCATAATCATTTATATCATCATGAAATCTTTTTAATTGTTCTTCTGATACCTTGGCCATCAATTCTATTTCACCAAATGCAGTTTGTTGATAATTGAATTGGTGTGCTTCTAACTTTTGCTTTAAAACCGTGTTGCAAACCTTAGTAAAATCAAATTTTAGTAATAATTTCATGTTGTAGTATTGTTCTTTAGGTTGAACGCTTTAATCACTATTCAAATTTAATATTAAAATTCGCATATTTCACTATGTTATTTTTGTGAATTATTAAAATATGAAGAATAAATAATTACTTCTACAACTAGAGACTTTTAAGAATGCAAAAAAGCCGATTATGATAATCGGCCTTTTCTTGTGATAAAATTTTAATTACTCAATTAAAATTCTGAATAATTAAATTTTTGACCACCGATTGAAACATCAGCCATTGCACCAGCTTTAGATTTTGCAAAAATGACAACACCATCATTATAATTGGCATTTTTACTAGCTCCTTTATCTACTATAACAGCTTTTGCTTCAGCAGAAAACTCAAAGTTTCCTTGCTTAAACTCGTTTAAAGCATCTTCAGTTTCAAAGAATATAACTTGCATATAGGCTTCTCCTCCTGCTTGCAGACCGACATCTAATTTTTTCAGATCAGCCATTCCTACTGGAACTCCATTTTCATAAACAACACCATTACCTGAAGCTGCCCCTATAATTAATGCTCCTTCCCCAACATTTGGAAATACAACATAACCAGAGGAATTACTAAAAAATTTCTCTAAGCCAACATCATAACTCTTCAATGTTGAGATTGCTTTTTCGGCATCCTTCATAACACGTTTATCATCTTTATTCTGAGCAAATGCAAATACGGTTACAAACATTAATGCCATCGTTACTATAGAATTTCTAATTTTCATAATTTTAAATTTATTGGTTAAACATTTATTTAGAGAGAGTATGAAAACAAAACAGCTTTAACCATCTCTAAATTTCTTATTGTAAAATTAGGCGTATTAGGCATTCTTAATTAATGCAATACAATTAATTATTGATGCTATTGATGATAGTATAATTATAGGAAGACATGAAAGGAAGTCAAAAAAAAAGGCCTTCGATTTCTCGAAAGCCTTGTCTTACTTAGTAGCGGGAACTGGACTCGAACCAGTGACCTTCGGGTTATGAGCCCGACGAGCTACCTACTGCTCTATCCCGCGATGTTAATCAAAAAACGATTTTCTTAGCTTTTAACTTTCGGTTCATAATGCCGACATATCGTTTTGGGACTGCAAAGATAATACTTTTTTTAGAATACCAAAGTATAAACAAAAAAATAACGCTCAAATATTAAATTAATTTGAGCGTCACTAAATATTATCTATAACTATTGCTTAATTTTCGTCTTCTTCCTCTGCATCTAATGTCGCTAGTGCACTGTTTCTATTGACATCATCTAAGTCAAAGTCTACAATATTTGGGAACTTCGCCTTCAATGCTGCGAAATTGCCTTTAAATTGATTTTGTCCTAATAGTAATGTTTTTAAATTAGTCAATTGTGCTAGTTCGCTTGGTAACTCACCATAAAATGCATTATTTGATAATACTAATTCTTCTAACTGTGCTAATCCTCCTATAGTTGAAGGTATTGTTCCTAGTAATCTGTTATCGAAAACGCTTAAAACTTTTAAGGATTTTAAATTAGATAAATTAGAAGGAAGATGACCTATTAATTGATTACTACTTAATATTAAACTTTCTAATTTTGTTAGCTTCCCTATTGATGAAGGAATCTCACCTACAAAGTCATTATTAAATAACTCTAGTGACTTTAATTTTCCTAAATCCCCAATATCAGTAGGAATTTCACCGTTAAATACATTAGAAAATAATTTTAACTCTTCTAAGTTAATCATACTCACTAGGGTGTTTGGTAATTCACCACCTATTTTATTAAACGATAAATTAAGAGATTTTAAATGTGTTAATTTTGAAATTGATTCTGGAAGTGTTCCATTTAAACCATTAAAACTTAAATTTATGGCTACAACATTTTCATTGTCTAGGGTTATTCCATGCCATTTTGAAACGGGTTGGTCTAAATCCCATGATTGGGTCCAAGAATCGCCATTGGTTGCGTTGTATAAATCTACAAGTGCTGTTTTTTGATCTTTAGAAACTTCTGCAAAAGAGAATATTGAAACCAAGCAGAATAGTAATGTTATTTTTAGTGTCTTCATAGTGGTTGATTTTTTGTGGAGGGACACAATAACAGCACGAATATAACTACTATCACCACGAACTGCAAATTTTTTCGACGAACTACACGCTCACAAAACGCAAAACGCTAAAAATTAATACATTAAGAATTTTTATTGTTCGATGTTTTCATATTGAAAACTTACAATTTCTTGATTGTTTATATCTATTGAAAGTTGAATGGGATTACAACAAATTTCGCAATCTTCAATATAGCTTTGACGGCTTTGAGATAAATCAATCAACATTGAAATTTGCTCCCAACAATAAGGGCACTGAAAAAAATGTTCTTCCATAACATCTACAGTTCAACATTCAATAACTCCCCACTAATTTGAAGCACTTCTAACTCAGATAGTTTAGCAGAAAACTTAGCCTGATTCCGACTTAATTCAGCATTAAGAAGGTTGACTTGCGCTTGTCTAAATTCAATAGAATTAACTTGTCCTATTTTGAATTTTTCTTGTGTACGGTCAAAATTATTCTGAGCCGTTTTAATATTCTTTTCCTGAATATTATAAATTTCTAATTTATTCTGGTAGTTATCCCAAGCATTATTAAAGTCACGTTCTATACTGAGTAAGATACTTTCTTTTTGAAGCTTTTGCGTTTCAAGATTTACCTTAGCATTTCTCACTCTCGTTATAGTAGATCCACCATCAAACAAATTCCAACTTAAGTTTAAACCTGCGGACAAGCCTGTATTTGTAGAAACTGCCAAAAGTGCTACGGCATTATTATCATTCTTATTCCAACCATAAGCACCCGATAAACCTATAGTTGGCAAATATGCTGATTTACCTGAATTAATATCGAGCTCACTAATTAAAATATTTTTTTCAGTTTGAAGCAGTGCGACATTACGTGTTTTCGCTTTTTCAAATAAACTATCTTTTTGAAACTGAAGTGTAAACTCTACTTCTGTCTCAACATTAAAATCATTAGAATATGTTTCTCCCAATACTAATTTTAAGTCGCGCTTAGCCGTTTTTATATCTTGCCTTGTATTAATAATATTGATACTGTCGGTGTTAATATCAACTTCCGCGTTTAAAACTTCTAATTTGGTGTTTTGGCCGTATTCAAATTGATATTCAGCTCTTATCAATCTATCTTTTGTATTATTCAACGTTTCTTCTAAAGCGTTTAAATTATCCGAAAGTTGAGCCACATTATAATACACAGAAAATAACTGAAGTATGGTCGTTTCTATAGTTTGTCTAGCTTGTAATTCTGATAATTGGTATTGCTCCTTTAATCGTTTATAATTATAACGCCTACCTAAGCCATCAAATAATGTGTAATTCAGACTCAAACTGGCATTATAATTTGAACTTTCGGCTCTATTTAAGACCGCATCTGGTCTTCCGTCTGAAAATTCAGCTTCTGTATTATCTAAATTATAGTTTGCGCCTGCGTTACCAGTAAGGGTTGGCAGAAAGCCTGTATTAAGAATACTGGTATTATTCTCAGCAACTGTAACCGCATTCTTTGCGATTTTTACTCCGTAGTTATTATCTAAAGCTGCAGAAACGGCTTGCTCTTTTGTTAACACCTCTTGTGCTTGCAAACCAAGACAGCATGCAAAAAACAAAATGGTAAGTTTGCTTTTAGTGATCATTTGCTTCATTTTGTTCTTTTATGGCACGTTCTACTTCTTCTTTGGTAATCTTATTTCCTGTAGCCAACCATTTACCATTCTGTTTAATACTGTTACTAAACGATAAAAATAAAGGCAGTACCAACAAGGTTAAAATAGTAGCATAAGCAATTCCGAAAGAAATAGAAATTGCCATAGGCTTTAAAAACTGTGCTTGTCTACTTTTTTCTAATAGTAAAGGCGCTAAACCTGCAACAGTAGTTAATGATGTTAAGAAAATAGCTCTAAAACGTGACTTTCCGGCTTCTGATAATGCCAAATCGAAAGTCATCCCTTCTTTTAAATTACTATTAAACTTTCCTATTAGAACCAAACCATCATTCACCATAATACCAATCAAAGCAATAATCCCTAGAAGTGATAAAATATTAACCTGAAAACCTAACAACCAATGTCCCCAAGCTACAGCTGTTAAACTAAATGGAATTAACAAAAGGAGTAAAAACGGTTGCGAGTAACTTCTAAATGTAAATGCAATAGTGATATAAATTAATATTAAAATAATAGGACCAGCAACACCTAAAGAACCAACTAGTTTGTCTTTTTCTCTATTCTGCCCTTCAAAAGAGGCATTAATAGTTGGATATTTAGATTGCAATTGTGGAATAAAAACCGTTTTAATATCCTCTAAAATATCTGTATTACTCGTACTTGGATCTTTTAAATCGGCATAAACCTGAATCTCTCGTTTACCTTCTAAGTGATTAATTGCAACATCTCCTCTTGCAATACTATAACTAGCAATATCTTTTAGAGTCACACGCTCTCCTGTTGGAGTTACAATTCGCATGTCATCTAAATCGTTAATAGAACTTCTATTTTCTCGGTCGTAACGTACCCAAACTTTAATTTCATCTTGTCCACGTTGAAAACGTTGTGCTTGTGATCCAAAAAATCCTGAACGAATTTGAGCCATTACCGTTCTTAAATCGAGACCTAATAAATAAGCACTTTCTTTGAGTTCTAATCGTATCTCTTTTATACCAGCAGGATCATTATCTCCGATATCTTTAAGTAAAGGGTTAGTTTCCAAGTATTTTTTCAGTTCTAATTTAGAAGCTTTAAGCTCTTCAATATTATTACTTAATAACGATACAGACACAGGACTCCCCCCAAAATTACCGCCAGAACCATAGATAAGGCGTTCTGTTCCTATTACTGGGCCGACCAATTCTTCTAATCTCTTAGTTACTAAGTCTGCTTTTATTTCGTCTGGTCGCTCTTCCCCTGGTAAAAGGTTAATTCTTAATCGTGCATTAGAGCTATTACTAATATCAACGATTGTGTTTTCAAATAGTTGTTTTCCGGTGCCTTTTAGATATTTCTCTGTCAATTCTTCATTAACGATAAATGATTTTTCTTCAATTAAAGAAATTATAGAATCTGTAATTTTCACATTCGTACCTGCTGGCATTACCAATTCTATATTAGCAGAATCACTCGCAATTCTCGGAAATATAGTGACTCCAATAACACCCCCACCTAGCGAACCAAGTGTTAAGACTAATAAGGCAACGAATATACCTAGTGATAAAATTTTAAAATTTAAAACAAAGTTTAAAGTCGGAGTATAAACTCTATCCCTTAGATAAGACATAAATCGATCTCCTGCCTTATTAAGGTTTTTCATAAAAGAGAAAAACTGTTTTATTTTTGAAGGGTTTGCATCTACTTTCTGAGCTCTTAGCGCTTTAGAATGTGCTAAATGCGCTGGTAAAATTATAAGCGCTTCTATTAAAGACACAATAAGCGTTAAAATTACAATTACAGCAACCTCACTAAAAAACTCACCTATTCTACTATCTAAAAAGAAGAATAATGAAAAGGCTAAAACCGTTGTAATAATTGCGGATACTACAGGTGGTATTACCTCCATGGTACCATCTATCGCAGCTTGAATTGGTGATTTCCCTTTTTCGTAATGCTGATAAATATTTTCTGCAATTACAATGGCATCATCCACCAAAATACCAATAACGATAATCATTCCAAAAAGTGATAAAACATTAATGGTAACATTAAATTGAGATGCAAAAATAAACATACCCAAGAACGAAATAGGCAAACCAAAAGCAACCCATAGCGCTAATCTTGTATTTAAAAATATAGATAAAAACAGCAATACCAATAACATACCTGCAATGGCATTTTCGGCTAATAGTTGTGTCCGCTGATTTAAGGTAATTGATCTATCATTAACAACTTCTAATTGCACGTTGTTATACATTTGGTTGTACCCTTCAATGTATTCATTTACCTTGTCTGCAGAAGAAATTAAATCTTCATTATTAGTACTTGTAACTGCAATATTTACAGATAAATTCTGATTAAAGTAAGTCGCGTTTGGTGTTTCAGAAAAACGATCGCGAACAATTGCCACATCTTTTAATCGAATTACTTTTCCATCAGAAGACGCTCTTACAATAATATTTAAGAGTTCTTTACCATAATACTGTCTGTTGTTAGCTCTAATTAAATACTCTTCAGCAACGGTTTTTACATTTCCGCCTGTCACTAAAATATTAGCATTACTCACTGCCGAAGCCACCTCCTCAAAAGTTAGGTTATAAGCCAACAAGTCTATTTCATTAACCGCTATTTCTATTTCCTCTTCAGGAAAACCAGACAATTCAATTTGAGAAATACCTTCAATTCCTCTTAGATCGGTTTCAACTTGCCGAGCCAATTGTTTTAAAGTAACCAAAGGAATATTCTCTCCGCTTATAGCAAAAGAAATGGTTTCTCTTACAATTTCTTGTTTTGAAACCACTAAAGGCTCCATACCTGTAGGGAATGATGGTACACGATCTACCGCATTCTTAACTTCTAGAAGCATGAAGTCTATATTCTCCCCTTTCTCAATCTCTACGGTTATGGATCCGCTGTTTTCTAACGACTTAGAAGTAACTCTATCAACACCTTTTAGACCTTTTAAGTTATCTTCAATTTGAAGTACAATTCCTTCTTCTATTTCCTGAGGTGAAGCACCAGGATATGTAATACTAACAGTAATAATTTTTGTTTCAGTAAGAGGAAAGAAAGATGACTTTAAAGACAAAGCCCCAATTATACCAAAAATAACAAATGCAAGAATTAATACATTTACTGCAACATGATACCTTATAAAATATTCAATTATTTTTCTCATTATTGAATAGAGTCAGAGGTTTTATCACCATTACTTGCAGCTTTCACATGCATACCTGCGTAGGCACCAGGAACTGGTTTTCTTAAAATTATAGTTCCGTTTGGAACGTCTCTTAAAACGACACTTGTATTAGAAAAATGGGCTGGTTTCACGGCTATAACATCAAGTAAACTATCTTTAATTATATATATTTCTTGACTATCTAATAACAAGTTTCTGTCAATCTCAATAGCATTTTCAACCTTTTCTGCATTCAAATTTGCTTCAAGATACATTCCTTCCTTAAGATCCGAATGTTCAACGGCAATATAAGCAGTAATGGTTTGTGTATTTGCATCTATACTTCCGTTAACACGCGACACTTTACCTTCATAAGTCTTGGTATTATCTAAGCTTGTTAAAGCAACGTTCTCACCCACTTTTAGTATATCAGCAAAAGACTTGCTAACAGCAACTTCCATTTCGTAAATTGAAGGATTTATAAACTCACCTAACTTCTGACCATTTCTGACCAACGTCCCTTCTGTAACTAAGGCTTCTGTTAATATCCCCGAGAATGGTGCAATAATTCTATATTTTGTTAAGCGTTGCTCTAGGTTCTTTACATTGTAGAAAGCGCTTACAATGCCTCGACCAGTGATGAAGTAATTTTCTTTTTCTCCTGAAATTTCAGGTAATTTTGGAGTGGTTTTATTTAAATCAAATCCATTTAAATAGGTTTGCCATTTTTGGAATACATCAGGAAAATCTAAACGTAAATCGGGCATTATAGCTGCAATACTATTATACAAATCACTTTTTGCAGATTGCACACTAGCATAATATTCTGATGCATCTAAGCGAATTAATGTTTCCCCTTTGTTGAATTTCTGACCTGGCTTAAATAGCTTTGAACCTGTTAAAAACAATCCCTGAACTTCAGAGTACAACTCCACCCGTTGCATAGCAGTTAAGTTTCCATTTGCAGCAATCACAATGGGGATTGTGCTGTTTTTCACAGTATCTACGAGTACTGTTTTAACAACTTTTGGTATTACAGGTTTCGGTTTATGCTTATTATCTATAAGATAATTTGCAAAAATGATTGCACCAATTATTAATGCAACTCCTAAAACGGATAAAATAATTTTTCTTAACATAAGCACGTTGGTCGTCAATAATTTACAAAGCTAACTTTAAAGCCAACTGAAGCCGTTAAAAAAATCTTAATTATTCTTAAGAAATAGCATCTAGATCAAACTGAACGGACTCCCAATCTTCCATTAATTTACTCAAAGACTTCTTCTTTTTCTGATAATCATCAAAAAATTTAGGATCTGAAGCAGTTTTATCATAATCCGTTGCCAATCTTAAATCATCAGCTTTAATGTCTTTTTCAAGTTGATTAATTTTAGATTCAATATTGCTCAACTTATTATTTAAAGACTTTAATTTCTTTTGATCCTCGTAACTCTGTTTATTACTTTCTTTAGGTTTGTCTGCTATAACTGTTCTTTTTTCAGCTTCTCTTAAATTTTCGAGATTACGTTGTTCTAGGTAAAAATCAATATCACCTAAATATTCCTTGATGTTCTGATCTTTAAATTCATACACCGTGTCTGTCAACCCTTGAAGAAAATCTCTATCGTGAGATACTAAAATTAAAGTGCCTTCAAATTGCGTTAACGCTTCTTTTAATACATTTTTAGATTTAATATCTAAGTGATTTGTTGGCTCATCCATAATAAGGACGTTTAATGGCTGCAACAATAACTTAGCCAAAGCTAAACGGTTTCGTTCCCCTCCCGAAAGTACTCTTACGTATTTCTCTGCTTCCTCACCTCTAAATAAGAACGATCCTAAAATATCACGAACCTTACTTCTATTGGTTTCATTTGCCGCATCAATCATCGTATCTAAAACGGTTTTATTACCATCTAAATACTCTGCTTGGTTTTGCGCGAAATAGCCAATTTGAACATTATGTCCTAGATTTAATTTTCCTTCGTGTTTAATTTCACCAACAATAATTTTAGCTAAAGTTGACTTCCCTTGTCCGTTTTGTCCAACAAAAGCCGTTTTAATATCTCTAGGAACTGCTAAATTCACATTATGCAATACTTGCAAGTCTCCATAGCGTTTAGACACATTTTCCAATTCTACAACTACCTTACCTGGCGTAATAGAGACGGGGAATTTTAAAGACATTACACTATTGTCATCTTCATCGACTTCAATACGATCTATCTTATCTAATTTTTTAATCAGCGATTGTGCCATGGTCGCTTTAGACGCTTTAGCTCTAAATTTTTCAATAAGCTTTTCGGTTTGCTGAATTTGTTTCTCCTGATTCTTCTGAGCTGCCAATTGTTGAATCTTCATTTCCTTACGCAATACCAAAAACTGAGAATAAGGCTTATTGTAGTCGTAGATTCTACCTAATGAAATTTCAATCGTACGATTGGTAACATTATCTAAAAACATTTTATCGTGAGATACAATAACAACGGCACCCGTGTAGCCTTTTAAGAAGTTCTCTAACCAAATAATAGATTCAATATCTAAGTGGTTAGTTGGCTCATCTAAAAGTAATAAATCATTATTTTGAAGCAACAGTTTTGCTAATTCAATTCGCATTCTCCAACCACCAGAAAAGGTATCGGTTAGCTTATCAAAATCTTCGCGTTTAAAACCTAAACCTTGAAGAATTTTCTCCGTTTCACCTTGATAATTATACCCACCTAAAATTTCGTATTGGTGTTGAATATCATTCAAATCAACCATTAACTGATGATAAGTCTCACTTTCATAATCGGTACGCTCGGCTAATTGTGTATTAATATCTTCTAGCTGTGCTTCACACTTTTTAATTTCTTTAAAAGCTTGGTAAGATTCTTCTAATACTGTTTTACCTAAATCGAAATCAATATCTTGTTTTAAAAATCCGATTCTCATATCCTTATCGGCAGCAATCTGACCAGAATCGGCTTCTTGTTCTTTAGATAAAATACGAAGCATTGTTGATTTCCCTGCTCCATTTTTGCCAATTAAGCCAATACGATCACCAAGACCGAGTTTAAAAGTAATTTCTTCAAAAAGATATTCTCCTTGAAATGATATTGAAAGATTATGGATATTTAGCATAAGTTTTTTGAATATTACAATTGTGTTTTACGTTACAATTGTTACAGTGCATCAGTTATATTATTTTATCTTCGCAGTGTCTTAGAAAAATGCAAAAGTAAAGGTTTTAGTTATGATTAGAAAAGGAATGAAACTTTATAGTATTCTTTTTGGTGTATGTCCAAAATGTCATCAAGAATCCATGTATCAGAACACAAATCCTTACGCACTTTCTGAAGTTATAAAAATGCAGGAAACGTGCTCTCATTGTAAGACGAAATACGAAATAGAACCCTCTTTTTTCTATGGCTCGATGTATGTAAGTTATGCCGTTGGTATTGCTTTTTCTGTAGCTGCATTTATTATTAGCTACAACATATTGGGATCGTCTTTAACAATTGCTTTTATTGCAATTATAGCTACCTTAATTGGATTTATGCCTGTAATTATGCGTTTATCTCGTAATATTTGGATAAACCTCTTTATGAGTTATGATAAAGAACTAGCTGAAAAATCAGAAGTAAAAAAGGTAAAGCATTAATTACTCAAAACGATTTACATCAATTTCTGCGTCTAAACTTTCATTATGTTCTATAAATTTAAATAGCTTATCAGCGACGTAAGGCGCAATCATAACACCACGTGTTCCTAATCCATTAAGCACATAAAGATTATGATGCTTTGGATGTCTACCAACTAACGGTCGTCTATCCTTTACAGTAGGTCTAACTCCTGCAATGTGATTCACAACTTGGAAATCGCATGTTATGAATGTCTTTAATTTTGAAATTAACTCTTCCTTAGCCGATTCTGTTGGTATATTAGATTTATCATCGTTATTGTAAGTTGAACCTACATTATACAAATCATCACCTAATGGAATAACAAATACAGAAGACTTTATAGCATACTTAATCTTTAACTTTGGAGCTTTAATAGTTAATATTTCTCCTTTTGAACCCGTAAGCGGAATGGTATTGAAATACGGATTGTGTTTTACGCCAAAACCTTCAGCAAATACAATTTGTTTTGTCTTGAAGTTTTCATAATGAATAGCATCGTCCTTAAACTGAATATTATTATGAATGAACGATAGCTCCTCTAGACAATCATCCTTTTTTAGAAGATTCTTATAATTGGTTATTAGCTTTTCTGTATCTAATCGTCCGGCATGTAATACTTCACCAAATCCATACGGAGCATCAATTTCAGGATTATCATTTTTAATAAGCTGAAGTGAGAGATACGATTCTAAAGACGGTTTGTCTGATGCTGTAAACCACTTATTCTGCTCTTCTATAGAAGTGAAACGTCTTAATATTGGTAGTTTATAATCTATCTTTATATCTAACTCGGTTTCAATTTTAGAATATAGAGGTAATGCTAGTGCTAATTGTTCTTTCGCGTTCCATACCTCTGAAAAACGCTTTAGTATAACCGGATTATACAATCCTGCAGCGACTATAGAAGACTTCTGAGAGTCATCATTAAATACTACAAATGTTTTATTGTGAGCTCTTAACTGCTCGCAAAAAGCGATGCTTGCTAAGCCACATCCTACTATAATATAATCTACGTCTTTCATTATTACAAAAGTAAATAAATCTAGACTTCAAAAACCTTTACAGAAGAGATAAAAAAAATATTAAAACAAAAAAAAACGCCCACTTAAAAAGTGAGCGTTTATATATTTTATGCTAAAGCTAACTAGTAACTCCACATATCTTGTTCAAAGTTTCTAATCTTATCTTTGATACGTTCTGATTCTAAAAGCTGCATTAATGCATTTTCTGCAACATACTCCTTTACTTCTCTATCACCGTAGACATTTTCTTCTTTGTAGATTGAACCACTAAAACGTCTGCTGTTTAATAAATGATCGAAAGATAATGGTACAGCGCTATTCTTGTTGTTGAAAGCTTTCGCTTCATGAAGAATATCTCTGATTTCTGGGAAAAATACCCAAAATAAACCGATAGGTTCTTTATTTGACTCATCGTCAGAATCAATAAAGTTTACATCTGGTGCTGCTGGCGCAATACCTAAGATACGAAACTTTAATTCTCCTTGACGCTTATCAAAATACCAAAGTCCTTTTACTAAATAAGAATTAATATCCGCAGGACCAATTTCTCTACGAATCTTGTATTCTTCTGGCACTAATGCCGTATCAGTAACACCTTCAGCGTTCATCCAATCAATTCCAACATCTGTGATTCGTTCCATTACTAAAGCAGGAGCTAAATCTTCCATAGTACGTTCTTCAGTAAAATATGCATCTGCATATACTTTTGGAATAGTACCATCATTGATATTTTGCATTAGCACCATATACAATGATTTTCTATCATCACCTAAATTGTCTTCAATAGGAAAGTATAAAGGAAAATTGGCACGTTCGTCTAAAACAATCTTTTCCCAAGTCATTTTAGAAAATAAAATATCTCTATCTCCGACATATCCGTATTCTAAAGGCTTATCGTTATCTAGAAGTAACTGTGCTTCAGTTTTCATACCAATTTCTTCTGGTATTTTTGCATTTAGGATATTAGCCTGAGCAAACATACTGTTTGCAGCTAATACACCTAATCCTATACATAAAAAGCTTTTTAAATTCATCTTATTTTTTATTATAATTTGGGATTTTCTTTTAATAATGATTGTTCTATAAACAATCTATTATTAGTTACTTACCTCAATAGTAATTGTTGAAACTCCTTTTAATTGGTAGCTAGAATTTCCTTGAATCTTAGCTTTGATATTAAAAATAGTAACAACATCACCCGCACGTGCTCTACCAATTGCAGATTTTGCTTGTGCATTCATTTTAGTACCAGCAACATTAACAGTAGGCTGTCCAGGTACTTTTACTTGGAACGATGTTACGTTAATTGGTAAGTCGAATACAAAATCATCTAATTTAGCACCAACAGTACCTATTTCTAGGTTACGTTTTGGTAATTTAACAAAACCGTCTTGACCTGAAATAGTACCAGTTGGTTTTGGAATATCTTTAATTCTGAATGTTTGTTGATCACTAACTCTAGATCCATCATCTAAGGTAGCAGATACATTAATTGTAACCTCTCTACCTGTTCCTGGATTCATAGTGTATTTTCCAACACCAGAACCTTTAGATAAACCTGATCCACTAGCTGACACTTTATTATCTGGTACACCAGCAAAAGAAATTGTCATTGGGTTAGCAACACCACGATAAACAACGTTCATCTTATCTGCAGAAATAGTTGCAGAGTTTGGTCTTGGTACTACAACATAGTTAGCTACGATTGGAATTGGTAATTCTTTACCATTTTCAATAAATGTAAATTCACCTTCAATTGAATGCTCACCAACATTACCAACATTAAAATCTAATGTTGCTGCTCCTGTTGAATCAATTGCATTTTTTAAATCAACTTCTTTACCCTGTACTACTAATTTCGTTGGAGGAACATTTGCATATTTTCCAATAACAACACGTCCTTGAAACTTTTCACCTGCGAAAAAAGCAGACTTATCAGCCAAAACGATTGCTTTGTAGTTATTTAGTGTTGTAGCTTCTGATAATGTATTACCTAAAAACAAGTTGTAAAGGTTAGCTTCTGTTACTCTAACATCATTTTGCATTGCTGTTAATTTCGTATAAGATGCAATTGCTGGATAACCTTGAAAGTTATAATTTAACCAATCAATTTTCTTTCCATCCTTATTAACCTCTTGTGCTGTGCTAAACGTTTTTTCAAAAGTTTCACTTTCACCTCTATAAGCTTCATCTTTAGATAAGATGGCCTTAATATCAGTTTTATAATCGTTAAGAGCAGCCATTACTTTGTCTCCTTCTTTTGTTAAACGATCACCGGTAAACCAAGCCTCATCAAGAATATCGGTTTTATCCATTGCTTCAAAAGGTAAATTACCTGTTTTAGGATCAACTTGATATTCTCCAGCTTTAAGTAAATCTACTTTTACACCTTCAAGAAACTTGAAGTATTTATCTGATGCAATTTGCACTTGTTGTGCTCTTGCTGCTGGGATTTTAAATTCCTCAGGCTTTTCCTCACCTTTAGTTTTTAAATCTGTAAGCATCGCTTCATTTCTATTTCCTGTCGCTTCATTAGCATCAGCAAATTTTGCTTCCATTAATCCGAAAGCAGATAGTACTTCTTTAGACATATTCATTGCCATCATAGCAATAAATACCAAGTACATCAAGTTAATCATTTTTTGCCTTGCGGACTGTTTTCCTCCTGCCATTTCTAACTAGTTTTTAATTATTAATAATTCGATTATAAAAACCAATTAGTTTTTGTTCATTGCAGATAACATACCACCATATACACCATTTAAAGATGATAGGTTAGATGCTAAGGATTGCATTTGTTCTTTTAATTTAGTTGCATTTTCTACAGCTTCTTCGTTGATAGCAGCTTGACGATTTGCGCTATCTACTTGAACTTTATAAAGACTATTTAAAGATGCCATTTGAGCTGCTGCTAAAGACATTTCTTCGCTATATTTCTTTTGAGATGCCATAGAATCAACTGTAGGAGAAATTCCTTTTGCTGCTCCTTCAAAGTTTTTAATGCTATCACCTAAGCTTGCCATAAGCGCACCATCAATTTTAGCATCTTTTAATAAGTTATCTAATTTTTTAGATAACATACCTTCTGCATCTTTAGGCTCTTCTAAAGCTTTCTTTTTAGATCCTAATGTTTGACCACCAGCCAATTCAGGATATACTAATGACCAATCTAAGTCATCACCTTGCTTCTCAAATGCTGATAGTGTAAATACAAGTGCTTCAACAATCATACCGATAGTAAGGATAAGGGATCCATAAGGCCAGTGTTGAATTTTGAATAATGCTCCAACAATTACGATTGCAGCTCCAAGTCCGTAGACCATATTCATTGTTGATAATTTCTTTTGTGCCATGATTTTAAGTTTTTGTTTTCAAATGAGCTTGGTTGTTAATACTCATTTTGGATTAATATTAGGTTTAAGTTAAGTTTAATAAGTTTGAATTAATTTGTTGCTGCGTTTTTAGTTACTTCAGTTCCCATGTAATCTTGAACTGTTCTAAATCCGATATAGCTTCTTGCAGAATCAGCATATTCATAATCTCTAGAACTTACTTGCAAGAAATAAGCAACATCTTTCCAAGAACCACCTCTAACGACTTTACGTGCGTTATTAGGATCATTTACATTTGGATTAATTGATGATGCAAATTCATAAGATGCAGGATCGTAAGAACCGTTTACCCATTCTGAAACGTTACCCGCCATATTATATAAGTTGAAATCGTTAGGATCATAAGAATCCGCTTCTACTGTATATAATGCTTGATCGGCTGCATAATCACCTCTTAAAGGTTTAAAGTTAGCCATGAAACAACCTCTGTCGTTTTTAGTATAAGGTCCACCCCAAGGATACGTTGCACCTTGCAATCCACCACGTGCTGCATATTCCCATTCTGCTTCAGATGGCAATCTGTAAGAGTTTACAGGTTGTCTTCCTCTTTTCTTTCTATCTGCATTATGGTATAAAGTTCTCCACTGACAGAAAGCTTGCGCTTGCTTCCAAGATACACCAACTACTGGGTAATCTCCATAAGCATCATGCCAGAAATAATCATTATGCATTGGCTCATTATATGAGTAAGCAAAATCTCTAATCCAAGCCGTTGTATCTGGATAGATCTCAACTTCTTGTTGAACTACAACCTCAGAACGTTTTAAACCTCTATCCTTTGCTGCTTTTTGAATATCCATGTAAGTATACTGGAATTTAAATTGCTTAACATCCCAAGTACGTTGGCCATTATATGATTCTTCTAATGGTAAATACATACCATCCATCACTTCAGCATACAATTCATCTGGATAATCATCCGTATTGAAATGCAACTTTGCATCGCGATTAATTTTTCTTTGTTCGTTACCATAGGTATTCACCATGTAACTTTCGTAAGCGTTAAGATCTTCTGGATTTGCATCTAAATACGCAAATTCTCCAATATCTCCACTTCCAGGTGTTTTCCCTTCTAAGTCAGCCATCTCAGCTAATTTTAATCTTAGAGTCGAATCTCTTACCCACTCTACAAACTGACGGTACTCACTATTTGTAATTTCAGTTTCATCCATATAGAATGCACGAACTGTGGCTGTTCTTGTTGGCGCGTCTTGTACTCCAGCTAAATCATCATCTGATTTACCCATAATAAAAGCTCCACCTGGCACCAATGTCATTCCATAGGGCTTTTCTGGATGCCATTTCTTACCTTGTACACCAACCAATTGTCCTCGATCTCCAGAATTACAACTGGCTACCATAACTAGTACTGCGGTTAGTAAAATAAACTTCTTAATATTCATAGTAACTCTAGGTTAAATTAGTCCTTATTATTTTTGAGGTCGTAAACATATTTATATATTTCCGAATAAACAACTTTTTTTATCTTTTTTTTGCACTTTACCCTGAAAATAAGCATTTCATCGATTAAAAAAGTGTTAAAATCGGATTAAACGTTCATTTTAAAAGCTATTCTTCCGGTAAGCCTTATACCAACGCTCAGGTATTTCACCTTGAGTTGCATGCACATAATCGGAATGCATGCATGGTAATAACGTATGCTTTTTTAATTTATTATTAACATTTGGTAAAAAAGGAATTTCAATCCACCAACGACCTGTTTTTAAGCTTTTGTAAAAAATTAATTCATCATCTTCTACCAAAACATTATATTTTTGATAATGATTTTCATTGTTAAAATCGTCATCTTTAACTCTACAATTTACACCTTCAATAAAATACCATATCATTTGTGCTATTAGCATTGAAGTTGAGCTATCATTTTTAGAGCCTTGGTATTCATAAACCCCAAATGATGACACTTTATTACTAATACCAGCATATCTACTTATGGCACAAATTTCTTTTCCTGAAAAACCATTAGGCGAATACTTCTGATTTTCACTTACTTCAGAAGCTCTAACCGACTTTAAATCTACCGATACAATATGGGCATCTCGCATTAATGGCTCTACCCTACTGATGTCTCCAGATATTTCACCTAAACGGTAGGCCTCAAAGTACAACTTTTCTATAAGATCTATTTCTTCTTGGGAGTTAAAATATGTTTGGTAGCCAATTGTAGAATAATTGAATAGATTATAAGGCTCTTCTACAATGACTTTACCTACGTAACTATTATTCTTAATTGGAAGATTTGCATCACCCAAATCGAAATTACTATCCACACTTACCACATTTACCATAGGCATGAGTGAATCGTAAGCACGATAATTTGCATAAGTTAAATCTTGACTTCCTCCTAAAACAATAGGAATGATACTTTTTTCTACTAAAACAGATATCGCCGTACGAATTGCAAAATACGTGTCTTCAACCGTTTCGCCTGGTTCAATATCACCAAGATCCGCTAATGTTGTATGCCAGTTACCCGGAAACAACGTGTAGAGTGTTTTACGAATAGAGTCAAAATTAACATGAGCACCAATAAAATTGACGTCATTTCTATTTTCTTGAACTCCAATAATCGCCATTTGTACGTTTTCCAAATCTGGAACACCGTTTTGACGCGAATGTACCTTAATTTTTTTCCCTAGCGCTTGTTGCGCTATTAGTTCATTATGAGCTAAAACCGCATCTGATACAGGCGTAAGGAAATTAAAATTCATATCCAATTATTTCTTTTTAGTTGTAGCTTTCTTCTTTGTTGCAGTTTTCTTCGTCGCCGTTTTCTTAGGGGCTTTCTTTTTTGCAACCTTCTTTTTAGGTGCGTTTTTTTCGAGAATCTCTTGCGCTTTCTCTAAAGTCATTTTAGTCACATCTACCGTTTTGGCCAACTCTACTTTTTGCTTGCCTTTTATAATGTTGTGCCTTCCCCATCTTGCTTTCTCTACTCTTACTCCTTCATCTTCCCAATTATGGATGACCTTATCAATTTCCTTTTGAATTTTTTCTTCAATCAAAGTAATGATATCGTCTTCTGATAAATTATCCCAATCGTATTTTTTATTCACATTAATAAACATATTGTTCCATTTTATGAATGGTCCAAAACGCCCTTTTCCTTTTGTAACTTCTATATCTTTATACATATATATAGGAGCATCTGCTTTTTCTTTCTCCTTAATATATATTAAAGCCTCGTCCATCTCTACACTCAATGGATCAACACCTTTTGGTAATGACACGAATTTTTTACCAAACTTTACATATGGTCCAAATCGTCCGTTATTAACCTCAACTTCCTCGTCTTTATAATGACCTAATGCTTTTGGAAGCTTAAACAAGTCCATAGCCTCTTCAAAAGTTATAGAACCTAATTGTTGATCTGGTGATAAACTTGCATACTGAGGCTCTTCTTCATCGTCAGGTTTACCCAACTGTACTAATGGTCCAAATTTACCAAGTCGTACTAAAACTGTTCGTCCTGTTTTTGGATCGATACCTAATTCCCGTTCTCCAGATTCTCGTTCTGCATTTTCCTGTACATCTTCGACTTGTGGATGAAAGCCTTTGTAGAAATCCTTCATCATTTCACGCCAATCTTCCTTACCTTCAGCAATATCATCAAAACGATCTTCTACTCTTGCTGTAAAGTTATAATCTAAAATACTTTCAAAATGGTTAACTAAGAAATCGGTAACAATAATACCAATATCTGTAGGCACCAATTTCCCTTTATTAGAACCTGTTTGCTCTGAAAGCGTGTTATCTTTAATCGTTTGATTTTCGAATACTAATTGTTTGTAGCTTCTTTCATCACCTTCATTCGTTCCTTTTTCTACGTAGTTTCTATTTTGAATTGTAGAAATAGTTGGTGCGTAAGTAGACGGACGACCAATTCCTAGCTCTTCCAATTGCTTCACTAATGAAGCTTCTGTGAATCTTGCAGGCGGTCTTGTGAAACGCTCAGTTGCTGTGATGTATTTATTTTTAAGAGGTTCACCAACTTTTAAATCTGGTAAAATTCCTTCTTGTTCTGCGTCTTCATCATCTGTTCCTTCTAAATATACTTTTAGAAACCCTTCAAACGTGATGATTTCTCCATTAGCTGTGAATTGTTCGCTAATTTTATTTTTAGAATTGATTTGAATTTTAAGATTAGTTCTTTCTAATCTAGCATCACTCATCTGAGAGGCAATAGCACGTTTCCAGATTAAATCGTATAACCGTGCTTGGTCGCGTTCTGCACTAACGGTGTGATTTGAAAAATCTGTTGGTCGTATAGCTTCGTGAGCTTCTTGCGCTCCTTTAGATTTCCCTTTGTAATTTTTTGGATTACTAAATTTAGAACCGTAAGCCGAAGTAATTTCGTTTTCTGCTCCTTTTTTAGCTTCATCAGATAAGTTTACACTATCTGTTCTCATATAGGTGATATAACCAGCTTCGTACAAACGTTGAGCATTGGTCATCGTTCTACTAACAGAATAGCCTAGCTTACGAGACGCTTCTTGCTGAAGTGTTGATGTTGTAAATGGCGCGGCGGGTGATTTTTTAGCGGGCTTCTTTTGAAGGTCTGAAACTTCATATGAAGCACCCATATTATCATTTAGGAATTTTAATGCTTCCTTTTCAGAATCAAAATTCTTAGGCAGTTTTGCTTTGAATGAATTTCCGTCTTCGTTTGTAAACTCAGCATCTATTCTATAAGATGCGGTTGTTTTAAACCCTTGCACATCGCGTTCGCGCTCTACAATTAAACGAACTGAAACCGATTGTACTCTACCTGCAGATAACCCACCTTTTACTTTTCTCCATAATACAGGAGATAATTCATAACCTACAATACGGTCTAAAACACGTCTTGCCTGTTGGGCATCTACTAAGTTATAATCAATACTTCTTGGATTCTCTATCGCTTTATGTATCGCCGTTTTTGTAATCTCATGGAATACAATACGTTTCGTCTTTTCCTTATCTAATTTTAAAGTTTCGGCTAAATGCCAAGCAATTGCTTCTCCCTCGCGATCCTCATCACTTGCTAACCAAACAATATCTGCTTTCTTTGCTAATTCTTTTAATTTCTTAACGACATCTTTCTTATCTTTAGAAACCTGATACTTAGGCATAAAGTCTCCTTCTACATCCACTCCTAATTCTTTTGAAGGTAGATCTGCAATGTGTCCAAAACTGGACTCTACTTTAAAATCTTTTCCTAAAAATTTTTCAATAGTTTTAGCCTTTGCAGGTGACTCAACAATAACGAGATTCTTTGACATTCTTAAATTTTTGCGTTTACAAATGTATATGAAAATTAAGTTACAATCCTAATTTGGTCGTAAATACCATACATTTTATCGTGATTAAAATGTTATAAAAAACAGAAGAAGCCCTACAAATTATAAGGCTTCTTCGATTTATAAAAATTTTCAAATCTTAATTAGTAGGCATATAAAACGGATTCTGGTAAACCTTCAATATTTAACAAAACCTCATTGGTTCCATCGACTCGTAATGAAGACAAATGAAAAGTCTCAGCTTTCTCAAGCACTACTAAGCAAACTTGATTATTAAAAAGTGTCAATTTTAAATAACGCTGAGGCGGCATGGATTCGGCAATATTCCCTGAATCTATTAATGTTAACACCCAATCGTTACTATCACAACCACTAGTGGTCACATCAACTGTTAAACAATCACCACTCAAATCAACATTTAACACACCAAAATTATCAGACTCTGCTGTTTCATAGGCTTCATTATTGCTTACGACTTCTAATCCACATGGTAATAGCACTACATCATCTTCATTGCATTGAAAATTCATCAATAACATTGAGGTCAACGAAAACATTATAACTTTACTAAGTTTCATAAGAGTATGTTTATTGTATAGATGTAAAACGGATTAAAGGGTTGCGTTAAAATGTAGACAATTGTTCAATTCGTCGCATTTGATCATCCTCTTCATCAAAGCCAACAACATCTTTATATATAAAATACGAAGGCAAGTAACCAAATGAAGAAGTAACATACACCCCAAGTCCACACATTAAGAATCCTACTATCATGGCTAAAAATCCGGTTACAAACATTAACCCAAATGAAATTAACCATTTATTATTACCAAGATCAAAACCTAATCCAATAATTTCAGAAACTGATAAATCAGGATTAAAAGCATAAATAACAACAATAAAAGACAAAGGAACGACTGCATATATTATAAGAAGGAAACACAATAGCGTTGCTAAAAGGGCAATACCCGTAAATGCAACCCCCAGCTTAATCGTTTTACCTAAATACGGTTTTTTGAAGAAATAGAAATAGTCTTCTTTCCCTGATTGCTCTAAATCTTTGAATTTACATATTCTATAAAAGGCAGCTTTTAAACCAAGTCCAATTGCACTCATAGCTACAATGAGAAAAATATAAACTACAAAAAACACCAATCCAAAAGCAAACCCCATTCCGGAGTCCCCATAAGCCCCATATGAGTCATAACTATCACTAACAGTTAAAGCATTAGCAAAACCAAAAAACAGCAAGGGTATATAAACAATCATTATTACAGGTACTGCCAAAACAATATTTAGTAATAACATTACCAATCCTTGTACCC
Organism: Winogradskyella pacifica; assembly: GCF_003386275.1. Classification (NCBI taxonomy): domain Bacteria; kingdom Pseudomonadati; phylum Bacteroidota; class Flavobacteriia; order Flavobacteriales; family Flavobacteriaceae; genus Winogradskyella; species Winogradskyella pacifica. The sequence continues at coordinate 156,709 of NZ_QREI01000001.1, forward strand.
AAACTTTTTTAAATAATTCTATGGATTGATTAAAGATAATTCCAAAATCTAGTGCTTTCGCGTTTTGAATTTTGCTTTTAATTTCTGTACTGTTCATTTTTAGTCTTGTGATTTAGTTCGCCAAAAGAAATCTATTTTTATTAGATATTCAAGAAAAACACTACTCTAAACACCGTTTAAATATAATAATTAAACATTATGACTGCCACTTTGTCATAATCTATAAAATAATATTACCTTTGCATACTTATTGAGAATTGAAGTATTCACTACAGCTGATGGAAAAAATTATAGACGAAAACAAACAAGGGGAAACCTTAATCATAGACAAGAAAGAAGGTAACCAACGCAAATTATTTATTGAGAGTTATGGCTGCGCTATGAATTTTAGCGATAGCGAAATTGTAGCCTCTATTCTGTCTGAGCAAGGTTTTAATACCACAAAAATCCTTGAAGAAGCAGATCTTGTTTTAGTAAACACCTGTTCTATTAGGGACAAAGCTGAACAAACTGTTAGAAAACGATTACAAGAATATAATGCCGTAAAACGCATAAACCCAAAAATGAAAGTTGGGGTTTTAGGTTGCATGGCAGAACGCCTAAAAACTAAATTCTTAGAGGAAGAAAAAATTGTAGATTTAGTTGTTGGCCCTGATGCTTACAAAGATTTACCTAATTTGCTTGCCGAAGTTGAAGAAGGAAGAGATGCTATTAACGTTATCCTTTCTAAAGAAGAAACCTACGGAGATATTTCACCTGTTAGATTAAACAGTAATGGTATTACGGCTTTCGTTTCTATTACTCGTGGTTGTGATAATATGTGTACCTTCTGTGTTGTACCGTTTACACGCGGAAGAGAACGTAGTAGAGATCCACAAAGTATTATTGAAGAAGTAAACGACCTATGGACTAAAGGCTTTAAAGAAATTACGCTTTTAGGACAGAATGTTGATAGTTATCTATGGTATGGTGGTGGCCTGAAAAAGGATTTTAACAATGCTTCAGAACTTCAGAAAGCAACTGCTGTAAACTTTGCTAATCTCTTAGAGTTATGCGCTAAAGCACAACCAAAAATGCGAATTCGATTTTCAACATCTAATCCGCAAGATTTTACCATGGATGTTATTGAAACCATGGCGAAATACGATAACATTTGTAATCATATTCACTTGCCAGTACAAAGTGGAAGCGATCGTATTTTAAAAGAAATGAATCGTTTGCATACACGCGAAGAGTACTTTGAGATTATTGATAACATTAAACGTATCATTCCTGAATGTGCAATAAGCGTCGATTTAATCGCTGGTTTTCCAACAGAAACGGAAGAAGATCATCAAGACACCTTATCTTTAATGGAATATGTAAAGTACAACTTTGGTTATATGTTTACCTATTCTGAACGCCCTGGAACCTTGGCTGGTCGTAAAATGGAAGATGATGTACCCGAAACTATTAAAAAACGTCGTCTAAAGGAAATTATTCTATTAGAACGAAAGTATAGCGAAATTAATACCCGAGCGCATCTCAATAAAACAGTAGAAATTTTAATAGAAAAAGCATCTAAAAAATCAGATTTGCAATGGTCTGGAAGAACTTCAGACAATACTGTTGCCGTTTTCCCTAAAGAACATTATAAAGTGGGTGATTTAGTTAATGTACTTATAACAGATTGCACAAGTGCAACGCTTATTGGAAAAGCTATTGACTATTCTAAGAACAATTAATAAAAAAAACAAATGAAGAAATTAGCCTTAGCATTATTCACGTTAACTCTTATAACCTCTTGTGATGTAGAACCATTAGATCCTGCTTACACTCAAGGAGGTGGTAGTCAAGGAGGTGGTAGCGGTAGCGAGAGTGCAGACTTAACGATGTCTACTTACGAGCTAGACACGCAGATTAATTTAGTGTTTTTTGGTATTCCTATTGAAACAATCACCAATTCAGATTTCAACATTGCTAACGATAAAATTATATCTGGTACTAATGCGTTATCTGCAGAAGGCAGTCCGTTTGAAACCGAAAATCTTATCATTACGCGTAATAGCTCTGGACAAATTATTAACGATAAATCTGTGAATTCATCAGGGGCAACTACTAACGAAACTGTAATAACCTACATAAATGGCGTAGTATCTAATATCACTTATGAGTATTACGGAGATGACGAAGACGATTATAACTACAATTTCACTTACGACGGAAACATAATTACAAGAACAGAAGTTGGTTCTACTATTTCTACGCAATTTACCGTTGATGGTTCTGACCGTGTTATTAAGAAAGAATCCTTTGATGGTGATTTTTCTATTCAGGTTGAAACCGTATCGTACAATGCAGCAGGTAATATTACAAGCAGCACAACAACTGGTGAAACACAAAGCAACACCACTTATCAGTTTGACAACGAAACAAACCCTTTGCAAGTCATTTACGAAGACAATTATATTTTAACTTTCTTAAAGGATGATTATTCTGATGAAATCGGTGGTCAAATAGCACAATTTCTTTCTACAAATAATTGGAATGGTGCTACTTTCAGTGGTACTGCATTCAATTTTGATTTAGAATACAATTCTGCAGGACGAATAGTAAGTAGAGATATCGCTTATGATTTTGGACCTGAGTTATCATTTGAATTCAACGAAAGATTTTCATACGTAAATTAATTATGGAATCAATTCAAGCTATAAAGCAACGTTTCGGTATTATAGGAAACGATACAAAACTTAATCGCTCCATAGAAAAAGCAATTCAAGTATCGCCTACGGATATTTCAGTTTTAGTGACTGGAGAAAGCGGTGTAGGTAAAGAAAGTATTCCTAAAATTATTCATCAATTATCACATAGAAAGCATGGCAAATATATTGCTGTTAACTGTGGTGCTATCCCAGAAGGCACTATTGACAGTGAATTATTCGGGCACGAAAAAGGAGCTTTTACAGGAGCCACAGCAACGCGTTCAGGCTATTTTGAAGTTGCAGATGAAGGGACTATTTTTTTAGATGAAGTTGGAGAATTACCATTAACTACGCAAGTACGCTTGCTTCGTGTTTTAGAAAATGGCGAATTTATAAAAGTAGGTTCTAGTAAGGTTCAAAAAACTAATGTAAGGATTGTAGCGGCTACAAACGTTAATATGTTTGACGCTATTAAAAAAGAGAAGTTCAGAGAAGATTTATATTACAGACTGAGTACTATAGAAATCAACTTGCCACCTTTAAGAGATCGAAAAGAAGATATTCACCTATTATTCAGAAAATTTGCTAGTGATTTCGCCTTAAAATATAAAATGCCAACAATTAAATTAACTGACGATGCTGTTAATTTGTTAGTAAAGTATAGGTGGAATGGTAATATTAGACAATTACGAAATGTTGCAGAACAGGTTTCCGTTTTAGAGCAAACCCGTACTATCGATGGTATTACAATTCAGAACTATTTACCAAGTATAGGCAGCAACTTACCAGCTGTAGTTAAAAATTCTAAATCAGAAAGTGATTTTAGTAGTGAGCGTGAGATTTTATATAAAGTCTTATTTGACATGAAGAGCGATCTAAACGATCTTAAAAAGCTGACCATGGAACTCATGAAAAAAGGAAGTGATTCTGATGTTCAAAAAGACAACGAACATTTAATTCAGAAAATTTATGGTGAGGAAAAAGATGAAGAATTTGAAGCAGCCGTTGAAGATTTAGAGGTGTTATCTCTTGCAGAACATTCTGACGTAAATGAGAGTGTGGCTTCAGAAACCGAAGATAAATATCATTTTGCTGAAGAAATTGAAGAAGAGGAAACGCTGTCTTTACATGACAAAGAATTAGAATTGATTAAAAAATCCTTAGAACGTCATGGTGGAAAACGCAAATTAGCAGCAGCAGAATTAGGTATAAGCGAGCGAACACTCTACAGAAAAATCAAACAATTTGATCTTTAAGATAAATTTAGGAGAACTATAGAAATATTCTTAATCCATAAGTCGTTTACTAAAAACGGATTAACGAGCCAAAAACCTCATCAATAAGAAACAAACACAATTTAAATGAATTCATTAAAATATATTTTCATCGTTGCTATTTGCCTTGCATGCTACGGTTGTAAGGTTAATTATTCGTTTACAGGAATTACAGAAACACCAGAAACGTTTCAAGTTAATTTCTTTCAAAATAATGCGGATTTGGTAGAACCTGGTTTAGATCAATTATTCACAAATGCCCTTCAAGATCTTATTGTAAATCAAACCAGTGCACAATTAGTAAATTCAGGGGGTGAAGTTATTTATGAAGGAGAGATCGTAGAATACCGTATTGCACCAATGACCGCTACGGCCGAAAATACAGCTGCACAAAACCGATTAACTATTGGTGTTAGAGTGCGCTATATTAATACAAAAGATGAAGAAAAAGATTTTGAACGCACATTCTCTTTCTTTTATGATTATGGTGCCAGCGAACAACTTTCAGGTGGTATAAAGGATACCGCCTTCGACGAAATATTAGAACGTTTAACACAAGATATTCTTAATGCTTCTTTAGCAGACTGGTAAACTATGCAGCTTCAAGATATAACATATTTATTACAACATCCAGAAGCGGTTACAGCAGCTCAAACCGAACTACTCTCTTCTGCCATAAAAGAATATCCTTATTTTCAATCCTTAAGAGCTTTATACCTTAAAGGATTAAAACAAAAAGAGAGTTACAAGTACAATAACGCGTTAAAAATCACAGCTGCCCACACCACTGATCGCAGTGTGTTGTTTGATTATATTACTTCAGACATTTTCAATCAAAATGAAATATCTGAACAGATTAAACAAAACACAGAGTATATCAAATCTATTGAGGTTAATGCTGTAGATGATATTTCAGTCAATAAAAGTGTTACAATCGATGATGCTTTAAAAGAACATATTAAAGCTACAGAAGGTGTTTTAGACCCAGGTTTATTTGAGGTAAAACCAATGCCAAAACCTAGGTTAGAAGCTAAAATTGAAGATTCCATTATCGCTGTTGATGTTAAAAATATCACCGCAGAAAAGGAGCTTAAAATTGGTACACCTTTAGAGTTTAATAAAACTGAAAATCATTCATTTACAGAGTGGTTAAAGATTACGAGTTTCAAACCTATAGTTCGCAACGAAGTTGAAGACGAGACTAAAAACGACGTTAAACCTGTAACCAAAAACAACGTTGAAACAGAGCTGCCTGAACAAGAAAGCCTATCTCCTCTTCAGAAAAAACTTGCTATTATAGATAAGTTTATAAGCGAAAATCCAAAGATAAAACCCGTTTCTAGCAATTCACCAAAACCAAAGTTAGTTAACAATGACAACCCCGTTTCTGATAGTTTAATGACTGAAACTTTGGCACGAATTTATCTCGAACAAAAAAATTATGATAAAGCAATTCAATCTTACAAAATTTTAAGTTTGAAATATCCAGAAAAAAGTAGTTTCTTTGCACACCAAATAAAATTGGTGAAAGAATTAAAAGATAATAATACCATATAAAATGAGTGCATTTTCAATATTTTTAGTCCTAATCGTAATCGTAGCTTTTTTACTTGTTGTAGTAATTATGGTACAAAACCCTAAAGGTGGAGGGTTATCATCATCTTTTGGTGGTGGAGGCACCCAACAAATGGGAGGTGTTAAAAAAACTGGTGACTTTTTAGATAAGAGTACATGGTTCTTAGCTACCGGATTAATTATTTTAATCTTAGCTTCTAATTTAACTATCAGTTCTGGTGGTTCTGCGGAATCTAAAGCTTACGATGCTGACGATGCTACTGAAATGCCTGTAGTACCAACTGCACCTGCAACAGATACTACATCTGGCGAATAATACAAAACTTATTATTACCAAATACATTAAGCCAACTTTTTAAGTTGGCTTTTTTTATTTAAAAACTTTTCGGCAGATGGGTCTGAAACTTTGTCAGATTTTGTGTCTTGGCATAATTTTCGAACTACGCTAAAGCGTAATATTATTAATTAAATAACAAAAAAACATATAACAAATGGGCTTAAACATTAAACCATTAGCAGACCGTGTTCTTGTAGAACCAAAGGAAGCTGAAACGAAAACGGCTTCAGGTATTATTATTCCAGATAATGCAAAAGAAAAACCACAAAGAGGAACTGTTGTTGCCATCGGTAATGGTACAAAAGACGAACCTTTAACGGTTAAAGTTGGAGACACTGTACTTTATGGGAAATACGGAGGAACTGAACTTAAGTTAGAAGGTAAAGATTATTTAATGATGCGTGAGAGTGATATTCTTGCGATTGTTTAAATTGCTTTTCGCTATTGGCTTTTCGCTATAGCACAAAAATTTAAAATTAAAACGCAGCCAAAAGCCAAAAGCTAATGGCTAAAACCTAAAATAGAAATGGCAAAACATATAAAATTTGATATTGAAGCACGCGACGGACTAAAACGTGGTGTTGATGCATTAGCAAACGCTGTAAAAGTAACGTTAGGACCAAAAGGTCGTAATGTAATTATCGGAAGATCATTTGGTGCACCACAGGTGACTAAAGATGGTGTTTCTGTAGCAAAAGAGATTGAGTTAGAAGACGAGCTTGAGAACATGGGAGCGCAAATGGTAAAAGAAGTTGCTTCTAAAACTAACGATTTAGCTGGTGATGGTACAACAACTGCAACCGTATTGGCTCAAGCAATTGTAAAAGAAGGTCTTAAAAACGTTGCTGCTGGCGCAAATCCTATGGATTTAAAACGTGGTATTGACAAAGCTGTTGAGGCAATTGTTAAAGATTTAGAAAAACAAGCTCAAAAAGTAGGTAGCGATTCTGATAAAATCAAACAAGTTGCTGCAATTTCTGCAAACAATGACGATACTATTGGCGATTTAATCGCTAAAGCTTTCGCTAAAGTTGGTAAAGAAGGTGTAATTACTGTTGAGGAAGCTAAAGGAATGGAAACTTACGTTGACGTTGTTGAAGGTATGCAGTTTGACAGAGGTTACTTATCTCCGTACTTTGTTACTGATGCTGATAAAATGATTGCTGATTTAGAGAATCCATACATTTTATTATTCGATAAGAAAATTTCTAACTTACAAGAAATTCTTCCAATATTAGAACCAGTTGCACAATCTGGACGTCCATTATTAATCATCGCAGAAGATGTTGACGGACAAGCACTAGCTACTTTAGTAGTTAACAAATTACGTGGTGGACTTAAAATCGCTGCTGTAAAAGCACCAGGTTTTGGTGATAGACGTAAAGCAATGTTAGAGGACATCGCTATCCTTACAGGTGGTGTTGTTATTTCTGAAGAAAGAGGTTTCTCTTTAGAGAATGCAGATCTTACAATGTTAGGTACAGCTGAAACTGTAACTATTGATAAAGACAACACAACTATCGTTAATGGTGCAGGTAAAGCTAATGATATTAAAGCGAGAGTTAATCAAATTAAGGCTCAGATAGAAACAACGACTTCTGACTACGATAAAGAAAAACTTCAAGAACGTTTAGCTAAGTTAGCTGGTGGAGTTGCTGTACTTTATGTAGGTGCTGCTTCTGAAGTAGAAATGAAAGAAAAGAAAGACAGAGTTGATGACGCTTTACATGCTACACGTGCTGCTGTAGAAGAAGGTATTGTTGCTGGTGGTGGAGTTGCTTTAGTGAGAGCTAAGAAATGTTTAGAAAAAATTACTACTGAGAATATAGACGAAACAACTGGTGTACAAATCGTAAATAAAGCGATTGAGTCTCCATTAAGAACAATCGTAGAAAATGCTGGCGGTGAAGGTTCTGTAGTTATCAATAAAGTTTTAGAAGGCAAAAAAGACTTTGGTTACGATGCTAAAACTGAAACTTATGTAGATATGCTTAAAGCTGGAATTATTGATCCTAAGAAAGTAACTCGTATCGCTTTAGAAAATGCCGCTTCTGTAGCTGGCATGATCTTAACGACCGAATGTGCTTTAGTAGACATTAAAGAAGATGCACCTGCTATGCCAATGGGCGGAGGCGGTATGCCTGGCATGATGTAGTAGATATGTTATCTCTACAAATAAATTATTGACTTAGGTCAGTTACAAATACTAAAAAGCCTTTGATGAGAATCAAAGGCTTTTGTTTTAGAATAAACGGATTGGTTTTAGAAATCTTATTGACGCGATTGATGCATCTTTAAAATAAATTTAAAAGCATTAATACTCACATTAATCTGCCTAATGCGAAACCACCTTTAGCCCAACTATTGAGATAATTAATGTTGAAATAAAAAATAATCTCCACACTGTTGCTGGTTCTTTAAAAACAAAAATACCAACTAATACAGTTCCCACAGCACCAATACCTGTCCAAACGGCATATGCTGTGCCAATAGGTAATACTTGTGTCACTTTTATAAGAAGCAGCATACTTACTACTAAGCAAACCAAGAAACCGATATACCAATAGGTTGATTCATTTCCTGTCGCTTCTTTAGCTTTTCCTAAACAAGCTGCAAAGGCCACTTCAAAAAGTCCTGCAATTATTAGTAGTATCCAATTCATTCGTTATTATTTATTTGGTGTGGTAATTTTAAATCATGGTATGCTTCAGTATTAAAGCAAACGTTTTATAAACAGTGATATCTACACTGAATGCATTATTTAGAAAATGCATTCAAAACTTCCATAGCTTTGTCTGTATCTTTTTTATCTACAAAAATATGATCGTGATAATAAGCCGCGACAACATTACAACTAATTCCATTTTCAGATAATGCGTTTGAAAATGCGGCTGTTAAACCAACAGCCTCCAACGAAGAATGCACAGTAAGTGTTATCCAAGACGCCACATAAGAATAATCTAAATGTAATTGGTCTGCAATTTCTTTTTTGAGGATAATAGTAGTGCTTTCCTCTTCTTTAAAAGTCATTACAACTTGGCTTAAATTTATTTGATCCAAATGTTCTGTTTTACAAAATACAAAATCGCCTAAATTGTGCTTTGGTTTCATTGATTTTAAAAGCATTTCTAAATTTTTCTCTCCACTCATTTACTTCTTGCTTTTAGTTAGTCTTTGTAACTCTTTTAAGGTCGCCTGACCAACACCATGAGCAGATTGTGGGTTTTGTCCGGTAACTAATCGTTGATCCGTAACCACGTGCTCAGTAAAAGGTTCTGATTTTTCGAAAATAGCACCACGCGCTATTAATTGATCTTCTAGTAAAAACGGAACGACATCTTCTAGTTTTACTTTAACTTCTTCTTCATTTGTAAACGCATTTACATTTTTACCATCAACAAGATAAGATCCGTTGCTTAATTTAATATTCACTAAGCCAGCAGGACCATGACATACCGCACTAACTACTCCATTGTTTTCATAGATCTGCGCTGCAATTTCAGCTATTTCGGTATTATCGGCAAAATCCCACATGGCTCCATGACCACCTGCATAATGAATGGCAACATAATCACCTGGATTTACTTCATTCGGTGTTTTAGTGTTTTCAATTTTATGGCGGTATATATCGTTATCCCAAAATTTCTTATTAATAGAATCTGTCATATCAAAAGCATCTACAGGTGCTTTTCCACCTTTCGGACTTACAAAATCGATTTCATAACCCGCAGTATGTAACACATCCCATGGATGCGAAACTTCTCCTAGATAATAACCTGTTTTCTCTCCTGTGTTTCCTTTTTCACTGTGACTTGTTACTACAAATAATATCTTTTTTAATGCTTTAGTTTCTGTTTTTACAGTTGAATTATCCACATTGGTTTCACTATTATCACAGCCCACAAGAAGAGCAGCAAATAAGAGTAGAATAAGTGACGTTTTAATTTTTATCGAATTTGACATCTCTAAGTATATTTTAAAATTAGTTTTAGATTATTCTCATTTCTTAGAAGCTAAAACAATTTTACAGCCTCCAATGAAGAACAATATCAGAGGGCAAAATTCCTAAACATTTTGGAGAAACCATTTAACAAATGATAAAAACGACATTTATTTTAGGTTCGCTCTAATTCGGCTTAAACTAATTTGAGTTATACCTAAATAAGATGCAATATGAGATAATTGTACGCGCTGCAGTAAGCTAGGATGATTATTAAGAAGTGCTAAGTACCTCTGAGTTGCATTTTCAAATTGCAAGGAAATAAGACGTTTTTCGGATTTAATAATTTCTAATTCTGCAAATTTCCGTCCCCAATTTGCAATATGAATATCTTCTAAAAAAAGTTTTTGAAGTTGTTCCTTCTTTAATTCGTAGAGTTCGCAATCTTCCAGCAATTCTACATCTTCGTAACCTTTTTGATTGTTGACATAACTTTGCATTGAAACAATAGGATCTCCTTCTTTACCAAACCAAAACGTGATTTGATTATCATCGGAATATGCATAGGCTCTTGCTATTCCCTTTTTAATGAAATAAATACTTTTTTCAATTTTATTGGCTTTAAATAAAATATGCCCTTTTGGAAATTTAGCTTTAATTATCGACGCTTTTATTAAGTCTTTCGATTTAACTGTAAGCGGGTAAATATTATCAATAATTTGGTCTAGCTCCATACTTGTAACTATTATTCAATTTTTTATTATTTCAAAAATACTTAATTCTAGCGCTATAATATCTTATCGAACTTCGTTAAATATTTTCAACCTATCAAGAGGATATAACAGATTATTCGTTTTACTCAGAATGAAAAAAGAACATAAAAAAAGCCTGAATCTAAATTCAGGCTTCTATATTATTTTCCGTCTTCTTTTTCCTTTTCATGGTCTTTCTTAACATCTTCATCACGGTAAAGACAACAAGCATGCACAGAATGGTATTGTTCATCAGTGGCTTTAATTTCCTTGGTATCATGCCCCACAGCAGCTACACTTTTAGAAATTTTTGTTAAGTCTGTTTTACGCTCATCGAAGATTAGTTTTAACTCATGTGTATCAACACTCCAAACTGCAGATTTTACACCTTTGGTTCTAATAGCTGCTTTTTCTATGCGCTCTTTGCACATACCACAAACACCATCGACTTCTATGCTTGCTTTTTTGTTCTTGTCTTGTGCAAAAGCTAATGTCGTTACTAATAATGTAAATATTAAAATTACTTTTTTCATCTTGTTTTGTTTTTTTTGTCATTCCTGCAGAAGCAGGAATCTATTCATATTAAATTTAATTTCTATTTATAATCCCGAATTTTCAGGGACACTTCTTCAGTAATTCGCTACTGTATTCTAAATCGTAAGCCTGCATAATATAGACTTCCAAAAATTGGACCATACACAAAATTACTATCAAAATTTGAACCAAATGGATTATCTGGACTTATAATAGGATTGTTTTGCCTTACATTCGTTACATTTTCCCCTCCTAAATATACTTCAAATTTTGGAGAAAACACTTTAGTGACTTGCAAGTTTAACGTTCCTACAGTTGGTGTTTCATCTGGCAATTGATATTGCGTAGCACTTAAATCTGTACTAGGAAAACGTTGCGAACTTAACCAATTATAGGTGGCGTCAAATTTCCAATGTGCACCATTAGCTTTAACTTCAGTCTCGTAAGACGTGTTTGCAAATAAGCGATGCTTTGGCACTAAAGGCTTTTCTAATTTACCAGAAGTATAATCCGTTTGAATATCATAATACTTGTAAGCCATTCGTAAATCGAAATGTTCAAAAACATTATAATTAAATTCAAATTGAAAACTATTAGCATAACTATCTCCTTCCAAATTATAAAAATTGACTTCATACGGATTCTCCCAATCTACAACGACTTGGTTTTGAAAATCAGTTCTATAAAAATCAAAAGTTACATCTGCCTTTCTATCAAACAGATTAAAACCTTGTAAATAGCTTACACCATAATTCCATGCGATTTCAGGATCTAATCCATAAATTTTTCCACCTGAATTTAAGATATTGATTTGTCTTGAGCTCGCGAACATATTTTGGTTTTCAGCGAAAATATTAGCACTTCGCTTCCCTCTTCCTATTGAGAATCTTAAGGCTGACTTTTCCCAAGGTGTATATCGTAAATGAAAACGCGGTGTTACAAAAAAGCCTAATCTATTGTGCTGATCCACACGCACACCAGCCGTCATGGTTAGTTTATCTAAATTATCGTATGCATACTCAAAGAAACCCCCAATAGAGTTCTCTACTCTTTCAAAATTAGTAGTGTTTACAAGCTCATCAAAATGATCATAGGTAAAACTTAATCCTGTTTTTACCTTGTGACGAGAATCTCCAATAATGGAACTATAAATTAAATTGGAATAAAAACTATTATGCTCAATATCATAAAGATTCAATCCAAAATAAGAATCTTGGTTATGGTGACTAAATGCCATTTGAAATCCAAGATTTTGATACGGGATTTCAGGATTCACATAACCTAATTTTGTAGTTACCTCAAAGCGTTCTGAATTAATTTCACTTCCCCAGAAATTAGTTGTTCCGCGATCTGTTTCAGGCTTAAAATTGACTTGACCAGCTTGTTTTTCATCATTTAAGTATTTCAAATTAATAAAAGAAACGAAGCCTTTTTCAGGATTGGTGTATTGCCAACGGTTCATTATATTAATCTGGTTATAGATTGGCATATCCATAAAACCATCATCATTAACATCGTGCTTTTTTTGATGTGTATTTCCGTGTAAATACAACCCTGTACTCCACTTCTCAGATACTTTGGTATTGAAATGTGTGTTAAGTTCTAAGCGTTCATTAGAACCACCATAAAGATTCACAAATAAGTTATCATCTGTTGTAGGTTTAACGAGCTCTGCATTTATTTGTCCTGCAATACTTTCAAAACCATTAACAACACTACCTGTACCTTTGGTAATTTGAATACTTTCTACCCAAGTCCCAGGAATAAAACTTAAACCATAAGCTTGAGATGCTCCTCTAATAGCCGGAATGTTCTCGGTTGCAATTAGTATGTAAGGTGAGGTTAGGCCCAACATTTTTATTTGTCGTGTACCCGTAACAGCATCCGCAAAATTCACATCAATTGATGGATTCGTTTCAAAACTTTCTGCCAAGTTACAACAGGCTGCTTTTAATAATTCTGCACTTGTAACCGTAAATGTATTTGAAGCCTCTAGATACGATTTTCGTGTCGCTTGCTTACGCGATGTAATTTCCACAGCATCTAACTCGTCACTTGCTTGTAGAACATGTTTTATATATTTGTTTTCATTTACTGTTACCGTAACTGTTTTAAAACCCACATAACTAATAACTAATTGATTATATGAAAACTTATACGGTAAAGTAAAAGTGCCGTCTTCAGCAGTAATGGCTCCTATTGAAGAATCTAACCAATATACATTTGCACCAGATAATGGCATTTCTTTTCCACTGCTTGTTTCTAAAATAACGCCTTTTAATTGATCTTGTGCAGATAACATGAGCGACAAGAACATAAATTTTATAAATAAATATTTTTTCATTTGTTTGAATTTCGGGTATAACGACTTGCACATAAGCATGTGCTTCCTTTTGTACTAAGGGTTATAACGGAATCAAATAAGGTAAACTTCATCTAAGAGATGAATATCTTCAACTAATGTTGGTGGTAAGTAATCACTATGAGGAATAACCAAGCTTGGTAAACCTTCAAAGAGATTGATATAAGAATAACTATAGGCAAATAATACCTGTTGTAAACTAAATTCTAGGTCTTCAAAAGAATTGATAGTTAAATCAGAAGGGCCTTCAATGACATCTATTTCATTTTTACAGCAGCTTTTCTCAACGACCTCTGTCTGTTCTGCTTTTGAAATATCTATGCCACAATTTTTACTTTCAGAAAAAATAGCAACATCAATTAAAACATCCCCACAAAAATGCTTATCAATAGTTAATGATAATGTAGAAAACAATACCAAAAATGATAGTGCAAAAGAAAACGCTTTATGTAGGTATGAAAATTTCACGATGCAAAGCTACAAAATTATTGAATTATAATAGGCTATAGATACATTATTAACGATTCAATTTATAGTAATAGAACGCTGGAAATAGTAGAATTAAGCCAATAGGTTGGATTAAAAAACGTCTAATATTAAAAAACAAATAGTAATCTTCTTGATTAGGATTTATAACAAAATATAAAAATGGAATCAGCAGCAAAACATAAGCCACGGCAAAAATCAATACCGAAAACTTAACGATACTTTTATCCTTAAAAATCAGATACAAAATCCCCAGTGAGATTACCGTATTTAAAACATAACGCAATGTTGTAAACAAGACTAGCTTTGCTATTTCTCGTCTTGGACTATCCAAATACAAATAATCATTTTCAAAAAATGTTAAATAGGGATCATAAAACAGTACGTCTTCATAAGCCCTAATTAATATTAATAACAGCAGCAATACTAGTACGAAACTATAGGTGATTAATTTACGCATTAGACTTCGCTTTTTTAGAAAATCGATTCACCCAAACCATCCAAAGTAGGAAAACAGTACCATAAATTAACATTGGAAAAATAACGGTATGCAGAATTTCTCTTCTCCAAGGATAATGATATAGTCCTACTGATAAAATCACAATTCGAATTAAATTGAAAGCATAAATAATGATGCTACCAGCTAATCCATACAATAAAGTGGTTTTAAACTTACCAGCAAAAGCAACTATAAAAGACAGAAATAAAATAATAATACTTATCGCATTGCAACCTTCTATTACGCGTGCTACATACTTTCCATTGATAATAATTTTCATTGAGGGTTCATTAGGATGCGCTGTAACACTAGCCTCGTAACCCAAACCATTTAGTAAAGCATTGGTCTGTTCCGCTACCAAATTGGTTAAATAATCCGGATAAAACAAAGAACCATGAGATTCATTTAAGTACACATTATAACCGATAGTCAAAACACCATATACCGCCAGAAAAGTGACGATAAAACGGATTACAGATTTATATTTTATTAAAAGCGTCCTCAAAAAATTCCTAATGTTAGTTTGTTGTTAAATTTATAAAAACCGCATTTTAAAACAGTGTATTTTAGATACTTTTGCAAAAAGTTTTTTACACCTATGAATTTACACGACTTAAAACCTGAAATAAAATCGATTGTAGCACAAGACAACCTTAGTGTTGACGAACGCTTATTAAAGATTTGCGAAACTCTCGAAGCAAATATAAGTTATTATAATTGGGTTGGTTTTTACTTTAAAAATGGACATAAAGACGAATTAAAATTAGGACCATATGTTGGTGAACCAACGGACCACATTATAATTCCGTTTGGAAAAGGGATTTGTGGGCAAGTTGCGATAAGTAATCAAAATTTTGTGGTTCCAGACGTGGCTGCTCAAGATAATTATATTGCTTGCAGTATTACAGTTAAGGCTGAAATTGTGATTCCTATTTTCGTAAATAATGAAAATGTAGGTCAAATAGATATTGACTCTAATACACCAGACCCTTTTACTGAAGCAGACGAGCGATTTTTAGAGTTTGTTTGTAAAGAAGTTTCTTCTTTATTAAAATAAAAGCCTCATTGAAACTGTATTAGTTACAGTTTACCTCATTAATATATATTGAATATTGAGGCTGTGCGTAAATTACATTCCTGTTCGTATGGCCTCTACAGGATCTAATCGCGATGCCGCCAACGCAGGTATCACTCCAGAAATCAATCCTATTACGGAAGATATAAAAAATCCAAGTGCCATATTTTGAAGAGATAGTACAAATTCAAAGTCTTCGGTAAGATTACTTCCTATTATAGTTCCTATCCACACTAAAAACAATCCTACCAACCCTCCAACTACAGCAAGTATAACTGCTTCAAATAAAAACTGAAATAGTATAAACTTATTCTTAGCGCCTAAGGATTTCTGAATCCCGATAAGGTTAGTACGCTCCTTAACGCTTACAAACATAATATTAGCAATTCCGAAACCACCAACTAGAAGCGAAAAACCGCTAATTACCCATCCAATTAAGTTTAAACTTCCAATAATCGTATCTATAACATCTTGTAAACCAGAAATAACTCTTATAAAAAACGTGTCTATTTCATCAGGCTTTAAACCTCTTTTATTGCGCATTATTTGGGTGACTTCTGCTTTTACACCTTCAACATCAGCATCTTTTTTGGGTTTAATAATAACGATATACTTCATGAATGGATTATTATCCCCATATCTATTTCTCACATAATTTGCAGGTAGAAAAATCGAAACATCATTACTATCTCCAAATAGTCCTGAGCCTTCTTTTTTAACAACTCCAATAACTGTAAACTTCTGACCATAAAGGCGTACTTTTTTACCAATAGGTTCAAGTTCACCAAATAGTGATTTTGAAATTTCAGAACCAATAACTACAACAGGTCTTCCAGAATTAGATTCAGATTCGTTATAAAAACGCCCCTTTTCAAATTCCATAACTTGAATATCGATAAACTCATGCGATACTACAACTGTATTTACACTACTTACCAATTCCGATTCGTATCTAATATTTTCGCGTTTTACATATAACTGTAAAGCCACATGCTCTGCATCTGCTATAGAAGATTTTATGGTTTTGTATTCATTGTAAGACACCTCGTCAAAGGTTTCTCTTTGCCAACGTGGCACATCTGTTGGCCCAAAAGACATATTTGCTAAATACATAGTATTGCTGTCTAACGAACTTAATTGACCTTGAATGGTTTTATCGAGAGAATCAACAGCTGCCAACACCGCTATAATAGAAAATATCCCAACCGTAACTCCTAAAAGCGACAAGAATGTCCTGAGTTTATTGGTACGAAGCGCGTTTATAGCGAATGAAAAACTCTCTTTTAGTAAACGTAAATAGACCAGCATGCAGGGTTTGTTTTAAAACATTTTAAAGATAGGACGTTTTCAACACTATATTGTTACAAAAAACTTAAAGAAACTAGTTTTTCCATCGAGATTTTCTTTTTGAATATCCGTACTTTTGCAGCATCTAAACCACAACACAACATTATGAACAACAAAACCATTTCATCAGCACTAATCTCTGTATTTAGTAAAGATGGATTAGCACCAATCGTAAAAAAATTAAACGACCTCAACGTTACGATTTATTCCACAGGAGGCACTGAGAAATTCATCAAAGATTTAGGCATTAATGTCGTACCAGTCGAAGATGTAACATCTTATCCGTCTATACTTGGCGGACGTGTAAAAACATTACACCCAAAAGTTTTTGGAGGTATTTTAAATCGTCAAAATCACGAAGGTGATGTTGCTGAATTAAAAGAATTTGATATCCCGCAAATCGATGTTGTTATAGTCGATTTATATCCTTTTGAAAAAACAGTTGCTTCTGGAGCAAGCAACCAAGATATTATCGAAAAAATTGATATTGGAGGTATTTCTTTAATTAGAGCTGCTGCTAAAAATTACGCAGATGTGACTTGCGTTTCTTCAGTTGATGACTATGCTGAATTTTTAGAGTTATTAGAAACTAAAAAGGGTGAAACTTCTGAAGACGACAGAAAACAATTTGCTGCAAAAGCATTTAATGTGTCTTCGCATTACGATTCTGCTATTTTTAATTACTTCAACAAAAACCAAGAAATTCCAACTTTAAAAATTTCAGAAAATAACGGTAAAGTTTTACGATATGGTGAAAATCCACATCAGAAAGGCTTCTTTTTCGGTGATTTTGATGAAATCTTCACAAAATTACACGGTAAAGAATTAAGCTACAACAATCTTTTAGATGTCGATGCCGCCGTAAATTTAATGCTAGAATTTAAAAACGACGCACCAACATTTGCTGTTTTAAAACACAATAACGCATGTGGTTTAGCACAACGCGACACCTTACACCAGGCTTATGTAGATGCTTTAGCTGGCGATCCTGTTTCTGCTTTTGGTGGAGTTTTAATTAGTAATTCTGAAATTGATGTAGCCACTGCTGAAGAGATTCATAAACTATTCTGTGAAGTCGTTATCGCACCTTCTTTTTCACCTGAAGCTTTAGAAATTTTAAAAGGCAAGAAAAACAGAATCCTTTTAATTTTAAAAGATATTGAGATGCCACAAACCAACGTTAGAAGTTGTTTAAATGGTGTTTTAGTTCAAGATAGAAACAATATTACAGATACACTTGAAGAATTAAAACCGGTTACAAAAACAACGGCGACCTCAAATGAATTAGACGATTTAATATTTGCTTCAAAAATTTGCAAGCACACAAAATCTAATACAATCGTTTTAGTAAAAAACAAACAGCTATGTGCTAGTGGAACAGGTCAGACGAGTCGTGTTGATGCGTTAAACCAAGCGATTCACAAAGCACAATCGTTTAAATTTGATTTAAAAGGATCGGTAATGGCGAGTGATGCCTTTTTTCCATTTCCAGATTGCGTAGAGATTGCAGACAACGCTGGTATTACTGCTGTAATTCAACCAGGAGGTTCTATAAAAGACCAATTAAGTATTGACTATTGTAATGAAAACAATGTCGCTATGGTAATGACAGGTACACGTCATTTTAAACATTAGAAAACTTCACTTTAGAACCCAAAATAGAGATGTAAACCATCTTAATTTTGGGTTCTTTTTTTTTACCAAAACCCTCAGCTCATTTATTTTACCAGTAAAGTGAAAGAAAAAATAAAAAAAATTTAGCAATAAACATCTTTAAACATATAAATAACGTATATTTTACTACTTTTACAGATAGTCTTTAGAATAAGATACAAATAACCCAAATAATTAAGAATAGCACATGGGATTTTTTGATTTCCTAACGGAAGAAATAGCCATAGATTTAGGAACCGCAAATACACTGATAATCCACAACGACAAAGTTGTTGTTGACAATCCATCGATAGTAGCAAGAGACCGCATAAGCGGAAAAATTATAGCAGTTGGTAAAGAAGCCAACATGATGCAAGGAAAAACGCACGAAAACATTAAAACTATTCGTCCGTTAAAAGATGGCGTTATTGCAGATTTTGATGCTTCTGAGCAAATGATTAGCATGTTTATTAAAAACATCCCTGCATTAAAGAAGCGTTGGTTTAACCCTGCTTTGCGAATGGTTGTTTGTATTCCATCAGGAATTACTGAAGTAGAAATGCGTGCAGTAAAAGAATCTTGTGAACGTGTAAACGGAAAAGAAGTATACTTAATTCATGAACCAATGGCTGCTGCGATTGGTATTGGTGTAGATATTATGCAACCAAAAGGAAACATGATTGTAGATATAGGTGGTGGTACCACTGAGATTGCAGTTATTGCCCTTGGTGGTATTGTATGTGACAAATCTGTAAAAGTTGCAGGTGATGTATTTACAAACGATATCATCTATTACATGAGAACACAACATAACTTATATGTTGGAGATAGAACTGCTGAAAAAATTAAAATTCAAATTGGTGCAGCTACCGAAGATTTAGAATTACCTCCAGAAGACATGAGCGTTCAAGGGCGTGATTTATTAACAGGAAAACCAAAACAAGTTCAGATTTCATTCCGTGAAATTGCAAAGGCTTTAGATAAATCTATTTTACGTATTGAAGATTCTGTAATGGAGACCTTATCACAAACGCCTCCAGAATTAGCGGCAGATATTTATAATACCGGAATTTATTTAGCAGGTGGAGGATCTATGTTAAGAGGTTTGGATAAACGATTATCTCAAAAAACAGACTTACCTGTTTATATTGCAGAAGATCCATTAAGAGCTGTAGTAAGAGGCACAGGTATTGTGCTTAAAAACTTACCAAAATACAAAAGCGTATTGATTAAATAAGACGTAAATAATGCAACAAATTTTTAATTTTGTTATAAGAAACAAAACATTTCTGTTGTTTTTATTGCTTTTTAGTATTGCCTTAGCTTTAACCATTCAATCGCATTCTTATCATAGGAGTAAATTCATAAATTCAGCCAATTTTCTAACTGGCGGTGTTTATGGTACAATGAATTCTGTTGACCAGTATTTTGATTTAAAAACCAAAAATGATATTCTCGCTGAAGAAAATCAACGTTTAAGAGAACAATTACTTAACACTAATACTACTCTAGACTCTACATATATTGACAGCTCATATGCCAAAGAAAAATATAGAGTAACGATTGCTGATGTTTATAAAAACAGCTACTCCTCTGTCAACAATTACCTTACTTTAAACAAAGGTAAAAACGATAGTATAAAACGTGATTTTGGAGTCATTACCTCTAATGGTATAATTGGAATTATAGACAATACATCTAAAAATTATTCCACGGCATTATCTATTCTTAATGTAAAGAGTAAAATTAATGCGAAAATTAAATCTACTAATCATATTGGTTCATTAACATGGGATGGTAAATCCCCTATTTATGTTCAGTTAGAAGATGTATCTCAATTTGCACCTGTAAAAGTTGGCGACACAATCCAAACCGGTGGAGAATCTTCCATTTTCCCTAAAGGCATTGGCATCGGAACCATTACCAGTTTTGAAAGCGATATAAGTGGTGATACTTATAAGATACAAGTAAAATTATTTAATGATATGACTAATATTGGAACCGTTTATATAATTGAAAGCATAGACCGCACCCAAATTAGTTCATTACAAAACAGTACTAATGAATAGCGTTGCAGGTATAAATATCGTTAGATTTATTCTACTACTGTTAGTACAGGTTTTGATATGTAATCATATTGATTTCTTGGGCTATATTAATCCCTACATCTATATTATATTTATTTTCCTATTTCCTATACGAGAAGAGCGATTAGCACTTTTAGTAGTCAGTTTTATGTTAGGCATGTTAGTCGATCTGTTTTCTGACTCGGGTGGAGTTCATGCAGCAGCAGCTGTTAGTTTAGCATACATAAGACCTGTGCTGTTAAAGAGCTCATTTGGTATGCTCTATGAACATCAAAGTATAAAATTTAGCACTACTGATATTGGTAGTTTAATCACTTACATTTCTTTAGGAACTGTAATTCATCATTCCATATTATTCTCATTAGAAATATTTAACATTTCTAGCATACTTTTAGTTTTAGAAAAGACGTTATTCTCTAGTATCTTCACGATAATACTAAGTGTACTAATTATAATTCTTTTTAGCCGAAACCGAAAATGAGAAAACTTCTACTTTTAACTACTGTGATCCTTGTGGGTCTCGTTTTCATTGCACGCCTATTCTACCTTCAGGTGTATGATAATACGGCTTATAACATTTTTGAAGATAATGCTATTAGAAAAGTTTATAATTATCCTAAGCGTGGCTATGTTTACGACCGTAATGGCAAATTATTAGTGGCTAATCAGCCATCCTATGATGTGATGGTTATTCCTAGAGAAGTAGCTCCTTTAGACTCCTTAGAAATTGAAGAGTTCTGTCATCTTTTAAAAATAACCAGAGAAGATTACGATAAAAAGCTAGAAAAGGCAACACATTACTCTCCGAGACTCCCCTCTCCTTTTGTTCCTCAACTTTCTAAAAAAGATTATGCTGTTCTTCAAGAAAAGATAAGAAAATTTGAAGGCTTTTACATTTTAAAACGTTCACTTCGTTCTTACCAAACAAATATTGGCGCCAATGTTCTCGGTGATCTTGGCGAGGTAAATAGAAAAACCATTGAAAATGATGCCTATTATACTTTAGGTGATCTTATTGGAAAACAAGGTATTGAAAAAACATACGAAGAAACATTAAGAGGAGTTAAAGGCATAAAATTTATTCAAAAAGACCGATTTAATAAAAACATAGGCCCTTTTAAAGAAGGAACTCTTGATACTTTACCACAAGCAGGAAAAGATGTTACTATCACCATTGATTCAGATTTACAAGCTTATGGCGAATTACTAATGAAGCACAAAAGAGGTGGTATTGTTGCTATAGATCCGAGCAGTGGTGAAATTCTCGCTATGGTAACAGGTCCTAGTTACAACCCTAATTTATTAGTTGGAAGAGAGCGTAACAAAAATTTTTCTAGTTTATTCTTAGACAAGGTTAATAAACCCACTTTTGACAGAGGTTTACAAGCGCAATATCCTCCGGGTTCTCCTTTTAAAGTTATTAATGCACTTATAGGCTTACAAGAAAATGTTGTTACTGTTAATGAAACCTTTACTTGCAGAATGGGTTATTATTATGGCAGCAGACGCTTAACGGGCTGTCACCATCACAGAAGCCCAATTGCTATGAATGGTGGTATTGCACAATCTTGTAATGCTTATTTCGTAAACGTATATCGACGTATCGTTGATAAATATGATGATGCCGGAAAAGGAATGAACGTTTGGGCAAATCATGCTAAAAGTTTTGGCTTAGGGAATTTTTTGAATAATGACTTATCCGTAGGGCAACCAGGACGTATACCTGATGGAGATTATTACGACAGACAATATGGAGATAACCGATGGGGTTCAACCTATATCGTATCTAATGCAATTGGACAGGGAGAAGTTGAAGCGACACCTATTCAACTAGCAAATATGGTCGCTGCTATTGGTAATCGGGGTTATTATTACACGCCACATATCATAAAGAATATTGAAGGTGAAACAATAGATAGCAAATACACGACTCCAAAGTACACTACAATTGACAAGCAACATTTTGAACCCGTTGTTCAAGGTATGTTTGATGTTTATAATGAAGGTACTGCAAAACATATAAGAATTCCAGGTATTGATATTTGCGGAAAAACGGGTACTGCAGAAAATTTCATGAGAATAGATAGCGTTAAAACCCAGCTTACTGACCACTCTATATTTGTGGCATTTGCTCCTAAAGACAATCCAAAAATTGCGATTGCTGTTTTTGTTGAAAACGGATATTGGGGAGGTCGTTTTGCAGGCAGAATGGCAAGTTTAATGATAGAAAAATATATTAAAGGTCATATTACTAGGACTGATTTAGAAAAATGGATTTTAACCCACAGCTTAGAAGACGAGTATAAAAAACCATATTCTGGTGAGCCTTTCAAAATTAATGGTGAGGCCACACTACAGGTGATTGAAAATTATGCTACCGAAGAAAATTATCCTTTAAAGAATCAAAACCAAAGCGACGTAAAATTGTAATCTTTCATGTTAAGAGAAAATCAAAGACATTTTAAATTCGATTGGATTACCATCATTCTATTTTTACTATTACTTAGTTTTGGGTATTTCAATATCATGTCAGCCTCTCATGTTGGTGAAATAACTAGCTATTTTGATACCGATCAACTTTACGGCAAGCATCTTATATTTATTGGACTAACCTTCGTGCTTATTGTTCTGATCCTTTCATTTGAAGCTAAATTCTACGAACAATTTGCCAGCGTTATTTATTTGGTCGCCATGCTAGCACTAATAGGCCTGTTTATTTTTGGAAAGGATGTAAATGGTGCAAGATCGTGGTATGGAATAGGTAGTATGACTATACAACCCAGTGAGTTCGCCAAATTTGCTACCGCTTTGGCTGTTGCAAAATACATCAGTGACCTTCAAACCAATATGACAACTATAAAAGATCAGCTTAAGGTTGCAGCTATAATATTTATTCCGGCTTTATTAATTTTACTTCAAAATGATGCAGGAAGTACCATCGTTTATTTGGCTTTTTTCTTTGTTTTTTATCGTGAAGGCTTACAACAAGTCTATTTAATTTTAGCTCTATCATTAATTATATTGGCCGTTTTAGCATTAAAATTCGGGATTTTAATAACCGCAATTGCGGCGGCTGTTATCATCACTATCGTTTATCTGTTTAGAAAGAAAAAAAGAGGTTCCGTATTACAACATATTATTGTACTCATCTTCACAATCGCCTTTTCTTATGGGGTAAAGTTATTCTACGAACACGGTTTAAAAGCTCATCAACAAAATAGAATTAGCCTTTGGCTGCGATTAGAAAAAGATCCCGCCAAGCTAGAACGCATGAAAAAAGTAGAAGCGTATAATCTTATTCAATCAGAACAAGCCATCAGTTCTGGTGGTGTCTCAGGAAAAGGCTTCTTACAAGGCACAAGAACGACAGGTAAATTTGTACCAGAACAGCATACCGATTATATTTTTAGTACTGTTGGTGAAGAATGGGGATTTGTAGGCACCAGCTTCGTTGTTATTATATTTGTACTTCTTATTGTTAGAGTTTTGTATTTAGCCGAAGCTCAAAAATCACAATTTAGTCGTGTTTACGGTTATGGAGTAGCCTCTATTCTCTTTGTACATTTCACCATAAATATTGGTATGGTTATGGGATTAATCCCAACCGTAGGTATCCCATTACCCTTTTTTAGCTATGGTGGCTCAGGGCTTTGGGGCTTTACTATTCTACTCTTTATTTTTGTAAAGCTAGACAGCAATAAGATTAATGAGTGGTAAAAAAAAAGACCACTTTTTACAGTCGTCTTTTTTATATAATCTTCAAAAAACCTACAAGGTTTTATAAACCTTGCAGGTTGTAACCATTACTTTAAGCTCGCTAAACTAGATTTTATAGTTTCAATCTTAGCCAACGCATCTGCTTCTTTTTGTTTTTCTGATGCTACAACTTGCTCAGGTGCACCAGCAACAAAACGTTCATTAGATAATTTCTTTTGAACAGATTTTAAAAAGCCTTCGGTATATTTTAACTCTTCTGTCAGCTTTTCAATTTCAGCTTCTATATCAATACTACCTTCCATTGGAATAAAGTATTCATTCGATTTTACACGATACGTCAACGCACCTTCAACAGCTTCTGTTACATAATCGAAGCTCTCTAGGTTTCCTAATTTTGAAATCACTTCATCAAACGTAGGGTTTACATTTTCGTTATTCACTACAGAAAAACCAATAGCATCTTTAAACGCAATATTCTTTTGTTTTCTGATGTTTCTTAATCCAGAAATGACTTCTGAAGCAAATTCAAATTCAGAAATCAAAGTGTCATTAATTGGTTTTGCTTCTGGCCATTTTGCTATAATCAAAGCTTCTTCAGGAGAACGCTCTTTTATATAATGCCAAATTTCTTCCGTTAAGAATGGCATAAATGGATGTAAAACCTTTAAAATATCTTCAAAAATAGCATTAACACTTTCTAATGTCTTGGCATCAATCGGTTGTTGATATGCTGGTTTTATAATCTCTAATAACCATGATGCAAAATCATCCCAAATTAATTTGTAAGTTGCCATAAGTGCATCACTCAATCTGTACTTACTAAAATGATCTTCAATTTCTAAAATGGTTTTCTGAAATTTAGACTCAAACCATTCTAAAGCAATTTTGCTAGATTCTGGCTGACTAATTGTATTATCAACTTCCCAACCTTGTACTAATCTAAAGGCATTCCAGATCTTGTTAGCGAACTGCTTTCCTTGCTGACACAAATCTTCATCAAACATTAAATCATTTCCAGCTGCTGAACTCAAAAGAAGTCCTACTCTAACTCCATCGGCACCATAATCCTCAATCAATTTTAAAGCATCAGGCGAATTCCCTAAAGACTTCGACATTTTACGTCGTTGTTTATCTCTAACTAATCCTGTTAAGTAAACATTTTCAAAAGGTTTTTCATCTCTATATTCATAACCCGCAATAATCATACGTGCTACCCAGAAAAATAAAATATCTGGACCAGTTACTAGATCATTCGTTGGATAATAATACTTTATTTCTTCGTTTTCAGGATTTCTAATCCCATCAAACACACTCATTGGCCATAACCATGAACTAAACCATGTGTCTAGAGCATCAGTATCTTGCTTTAAGTCATTAGTTGTTAGTTGTTGGTTGCCGGTTTTCTCTTTAGCTAAAACTAAAGCATCTTCCAAACTTTCGGCAACTACAAAATCTTCTTTTCCATCTCCGTAGAAATACGCAGGGATTTGTTGCCCCCAAAGTAATTGACGTGAAATATTCCAATCGCGAATATTCTCCATCCAATGACGATACGTATTTTCAAACTTCTTAGGAAATAACTTTACATCACCCGTTTTTAAAACAGCATCAATAGCAGGTTGTGCTAAATCTTCCATTTTTAAGAACCATTGATCACTCAATCTTGGTTCGATCACTGCTTTTGTACGTTCTGATGTTCCTACTTTATTGATATGGTTTTCAGTTTTTACTAAAATACCAGCCTTTTCTAATTCTTTTGTAATTGCTTTTCTAACGACAAAACGATCTTGACCTTCGTAATGCATACCAAAGCTATTTAAACTGGCATCTGCATTAAAAATATCAACAACTTCTAATTGATGCTTATCGCCTAAAACTTTATCATTTTCATCGTGCGCAGGTGTTACTTTTAAACATCCTGTACCAAATTCAACATCAACATACTCATCTTCAATAATAGGAATGACACGTCCACAAATAGGAACAATTGCTTTCTTACCTTTTAAATGTGTAAAACGCTCATCATTAGGATTGATACAAATAGCAGTATCTCCAAAAATAGTTTCAGGACGAGTTGTAGCAATGGTTAATTTTTCGTCACTTCCTTCAACTTTATATTCTAAATAATATAGTAAACCTTGTTTTTCAACATGAATTACTTCTTCATCAGATAAGGTTGTTTTTGCTTCAGGATCCCAATTTACCATGCGATACCCTCTATAAATAAGACCTTTGTTGTATAAATCAACAAATACTTTAATTACAGCTTCAGACATATCGTCGTCCATTGTAAACTTAGTTCTGTCCCAATCGCAAGAACATCCTAATTTCTTAAGTTGTTCTAGGATAACACCACCATATTCTTCGGTCCACTCCCAAGCATGCTCTAAAAATTCTTCACGCGATAAATCATTTTTATCAATGCCTTGCTCCTTTAGTTTGGCAACAACCTTAGCTTCTGTTGCTATTGATGCGTGGTCTGTACCAGGCACCCAACACGCATTTTTACCTAATAAACGTGCACGACGAATTAAGACATCTTGAATCGTATTATTCAACATATGCCCCATGTGTAATATCCCCGTAACGTTTGGTGGAGGAATTACAATGGTATAAGGTTCTCTTTCGTCTGGTTTAGAATTAAAGTACTTGTGCTCCATCCAGTAGTCGTACCACTTATTCTCTATTGAAGACGCATTATATTTAGAAGGAATTTCCATGTTTGGTATTGTTTTTGTAATATAACTGCCAAAAGTACTTATAATTCCTTTTTCGAAAAATTATTAGTGTAAGAATATAGGTTTTAAAGCCAAAAATTCTGTTAAATGAAGTGTATTACATCTAATAAATTTTGTTACAAGGGAAAAAGTAACTAGTTTTGACTAATCAATTTTAAAATTAAAAATGATGAAAAATTTAATAGCAGTATTATTTGTAGGATTAATGAGTCTAGGTTCTTTTGCTCAAGAAAAAGTAGCAAAAATTGAATTTAAGACCGACGTTATAGATTATGGTACCATTGAAAAAGGTGCAGACGGAGTAAGAGTTTTTGAGTTTACGAATACAGGAGATGCTCCATTGGTAATTTCTAATGTAAAATCGACTTGCGGTTGTACAGTACCTAAAAAACCTAAAGGCCCTATTATGCCAGGCGAAACAGGTGAGATAGAAGTAAAATATGATACAAAAAGAGTAAACCCAATTAGAAAGACCATTACTGTTTTTTCTAATGCGGAAACTCCAACAGTAGCATTAAAAATAAAAGGACTAGTCGTAGATTCTAATAAGACTAGCGTTTTAGAAAAGAAAAGTAAAAGTATGCTTGAGCAATAATTGAGCATCCTCATATAAATTTAAAGAAATGAGCTTTCAATTTGAAGGCTCTTTTTTTTATACTTTTTTTACCTTTAAACTTTAAGAATTTTCAGAACTTAGCATTTTAAAACCGATACACAATGCCATCAATATCAAATAAAGGCATCCACATGCCAGAATCGCCAATTAGAAAATTGGTCCCTTATGCTGAAGAAGCGCAAAAAAAAGGAAAAAATATTTACTATCTAAATATAGGTCAACCAGATATAAAAACTCCACAAGTAGCCTTAGATGCTATAAAAAACAACACCCTAGAAACTATAGCCTATAGCAGATCTGAAGGATCAGAGAGTTATAGAATGAAGATTGCCGAATACTACAAACGTAACTCAATAGAAGTTTCGCACAATGATATTATTGTAACCACAGGAGGAAGTGAAGCACTTTTATTTGCTTTTGGAAGCATTATGGACGAAGGTGATGAAATTATAATACCAGAGCCATTTTATGCTAATTACAACGGATTTTCAACGGCTTCTGGAGTAAATGTAGTTCCTGTAATTTCTAAAATTGAAGATAATTTCGCATTACCACCAATTGAAGAGTTTGAAAAATTAATTACGCCAAAGACTAAAGCCATATTAATTTGTAATCCTGGGAATCCAACCGGTTACTTATATTCAAAAGAAGAAATAAAACAACTTGCAGCCATTGTAAAAAAACACGATTTATTTTTAATCGCTGATGAAGTTTATAGAGAATTTGTTTACGATGGTGTAGAACATTATTCTATTTTACAAGAACCAGGCTTAGAGGAACACGCTATTATTATTGATTCTGTTTCTAAACGTTACAGTATGTGTGGTGCACGAATTGGCTATTTAGTATCAAAAAATAAAGACTTAATAAAAACGGCTTTAAAATTTGCGCAAGCACGATTGAGTCCACCTACTCTAGCACAAATAGCAAGTGAAGCTGCATTAGACACTCCACAAAGTTATTTCGATGATGTAAAAGAAGAATACGTAAAGCGTAGAAATACTCTAATTTCAGCATTAGAAAAAATCGAAGGTGTAAAAGTTGCAAAACCTAATGGAGCATTTTATTGTATTGCCGAGTTACCGGTAAAAAACTCTGATCATTTTGCAAAATGGCTCTTAGAATCTTTTGATTACAATAACGACACTGTAATGGTAGCACCTGCGGCTGGTTTTTATTCGACTCCCGGAGTTGGCTTAAACCAAATACGTATTGCTTATGTTTTAAATAACGAAAGTTTAAAAATTGCCGTTAAAATCTTAGAGGAAGCACTAAAAGTATATAAAGACTAATGACGATTATCAGCAATGCTTCTTTAAAACCTTTTAACACCTTTGGTATTGATGTTAAAGCACAATCGTATTGTGATATTAGCTCTATAGAAAACCTAAGTACTGTTTTAAGAAATAATGATAAATCTCCATTATTTATTTTAGGCGGAGGAAGCAACATGTTGTTAACTAAAGATATTGAAGCGCTAGTACTTCATATTAATTTAAAAGGTATTGAAGTTATTAGTGAAACTGACAACTCAGTTATTGTAAAGGCAATGGCTGGTGAAAACTGGCACAACTTTGTACTTTGGTGCTTAGAGCACAATTTTGGAGGTATTGAAAATTTATCCTTAATCCCAGGTAATATTGGTACAGCTCCGATTCAAAATATCGGTGCTTATGGAGTTGAGCTTAAAGATGTTTTTGTGAGTTGTGAAGCGTTAAAAATAGACGACCAATCTGTAAAAACATTTTCAAAATCTGATTGCAACTTTGGCTATAGAGAATCTATTTTTAAGCAAGACCTAAAAGGGCACTATATAATTACAAGTGTTAATCTTAAGCTTACGAAGTCTAAGCATAAATTACACACAGATTACGGAGTTATTAAAAATGAATTAAACGCTAATGGTATAACTGAACCAACAATTCAAGATATTTCAAACGCTGTAATTGCAATTAGACAAAGTAAATTACCAGACCCGAAAGAGATCGGTAATAGTGGTAGTTTTTTTAAAAATCCTATTATTTCAGCTAAAGCGTTTATTGAATTAGAACGTGATTTCCCAGATGTGCCTTCTTACAAAATATCAGATGAAGCCATAAAGGTACCTGCTGGATGGTTAATTGAAAAAGCGGGATTTAAAGGCAAACGCTTTAGTGATTATGGAGTTCATAATAAACAAGCCTTAGTCTTGGTTAATTACGGAAATGCAAGTGGGAAAGAAATCTTTGAATTAGCACAATTAATTCAAAAAACAGTAAAACGATTATTTAATATTACCATCGAAACCGAAGTAAATATCATATAAAACAAAAGTCACAATTTTCATTGCGACTTTTGAATTTAGAATAATTTTTTTTGTTTGAAAACGCTATTAATCAACCCCTAACGGAGATAAAATTATTCTAATACTTTATATTGAGCACCTATATGGTGTATTTAATTATATTTACGTTCAGAAAATTGATTTGGACGTTTAAAACATCTAAGACATAAGACTTTAACACTTTGAGTATAACACCTACAGAACAAACTATTATCGCCTATCTTCAAAAAGGAGATAAGCGCGCTTTGAATTTACTTTATGAAAACTATTCTAATAGTCTTTATGGTGTTATCTTAAAAATTACAATTAATGAAGAAGTTGCGCAAGATGCCTTGCAAGAAACCTTTATTAAAGTATGGAAAAATGCTTCAAAGTACGATCCTTCTAAAGCAAAACTATTTACTTGGTTGTTTCGTATTGCAAGGAATACAGCTATAGATAAACTACGAAGTTTTAATAATCGATTTCATAAGGAAGTCCAAATTGAAACATCTAACGTATATATCTTACCAACAACAAATTTTAATCAAGATGTCATGGACATCAAAGAACATGTTGGGAAACTAGAAGAAAAATATCAAATTGTGTTAGACGCCTTGTTTTTTCAGGGGATGACGCAACAAGAAGCAAGTGATGAATTAGACATTCCGCTTGGTACTATTAAATCTAGATTAAAAATAGGATTGCGAGAACTTAAAAAAGTCTATAATCCATAAATTATTTGATCATGGAAAACAAATTACACAACTTTTTAAATTCTAACCTACTTAATAAGTATTTGGTTGGAGACACTTCTTTGGAAGAATCTAAAGAAGTTGAACACTTTATTTCTACTTATCCAGAGGTCGCTCAAGCTTACGAAAAACTTCAAGATAATTTAGAAATTGTAACAAAAGCAGGAGCTGTTGAAGTTCCTACCAACATTTTAGGAAACATTTTAGAATCCTTAGAAGAAACTAACCAGACTAAAGTAGAAGAAACTAAGGTAATTCCATTAGCACAAAAGCGAAAAACGGCTTGGTATAGTGTTGCAGCGAGTGCAGCAGCTATATTATTTGCAGCAACTTCGTTTATGCTTTATCAAAAAAACATACAACTAAATAGTGAAAACAATGTTGTTGTTGAAGAAATTTATGACCTAAGAAGTGATATTGAAAGCAACAACTCTAAATTAGACGAGCTATCTAGAGAATTATTAAAACTTAACAATCCAGATTCTAGAAAGTATGTTATTAATGGTAATGATCGTGCTAAAAACTTAAAAACAGTAGCGTACATTAACCCTGTTGAAAAAACATCTATGATTGATGTTATTACGTTACCGCAATTACCTAAAGAGCAGCAATACCAAATTTGGGCAGAGCTACAAGACCGAATGGTTAACCTAGGTATTTTAGACGAATCTGATCGTAAGTTGAAACAAATTCCATACATGGAAGATGCATTAGCTCTTAGTATTAAGATTGGTACTAAAGGAGATAATGCCAATGAAAACGACACTGAAGTGGCTGAAATTTCTTTAAAAGGAAATTAAATTTAGTTAATTAATCCAAAAAAGAGGCGCAATTAAAATTGCGCCTCTTTTTTTGTTCAAAATCGAAAAAGATTAGGCTTTCTCAAATAAGGTTTTGTGGATTAAACCACCAATAATAGCACCTACAATTGGAGCCACCCAAAACAACCAAACTTG
This sequence comes from Winogradskyella pacifica, assembly GCF_003386275.1. Lineage (NCBI taxonomy): Bacteria > Pseudomonadati > Bacteroidota > Flavobacteriia > Flavobacteriales > Flavobacteriaceae > Winogradskyella > Winogradskyella pacifica. The sequence goes on from NZ_QREI01000001.1 coordinate 188,395, forward strand.
CGATAAATAAGCGCCATCAGCAAATATAGCCTGACTTAATGATCTTGCAGGATTCACTGATGTATTTGTTATTGGGATACTTATTAAGTGAATTAACGTTAGAGCCAATCCAATAGCAATTGGAGCGAAACCCTTAGGAACTTTCAAACTTGTACTTCCTAAGATAACAATTAAAAAGAAAGCTGTTAAAACAACCTCTGCTACCAAAGCAGACATCATACTAAAGCCACCTGGCGACAACTCATCATAACCATTGGCAGCAAAACCACCTACTCCATCAAAACCAGTTTTACCCGACACTATTAGATATAAAACTCCAGCGGCAGCAATTGCCCCAACCATTTGGGCAATAACATAACCTAATACATCTTTAGCTTCAAACTTTCCTCCAGCCCAAAGACCTATTGAAACCGCAGGATTAAAATGACCTCCTGAAATGTGACCAACAGCAAAAGCCATTGTTAATACCGTAAGACCAAATGCTAAAGCAACACCTAGAAACCCGATGCCTAATTCAGGGAAGCCAGCAGCAAATATAGCACTACCACAACCACCAAATACAAGCCAAAATGTTCCGAAGAACTCAGCGAATAATTTTTTCATAATTCTTTGTTTAATTAGTTAGTAAAAAATATTTATTTAGTGATAAGACACTTATAGAACAAGTTAAGTCACACCCAAATAACTATAGAATAAATGTAAAAACATTATCTTTGCATTAAATTGAAACATTGAAGTGTAGCATCTTTAATTTCAGATTAAGAATCAAACTGGAATTGTTAAAGATGTTCCATCTGGAAATTAATAACTATTAGATCTCAACAGATGAAATTATTATTACTTACATTAGGATTATTAGCTTTAGCCGTAGCAGGAATCGCAATAAAAATATGGGCAAAAAAAGACGGTAAATTTGCGGGTACTTGTGCTAGCCAAAACCCAATGCTAAATAAAGATGGTGAAGCTTGTGGTTTTTGTGGAAAATCACCTGAGGAATATAAAGATTGTAGCGAACCTCAACATTCTTAGGCATTAATGACCATTCCCTCAATACTATGTTATGCATTTATTGCAGTTGTTAGTATTCAAGTTACATATTATCTTAGTTTTATTTTCGCTTTCAGCATCAAACGTGCCGAAACGCGACTCAAAAAACACATGCCAGTTTCGATTATAATCTGTGCAAAAAATGAAGCTGAAAATCTAAAAAAGAATATTCCCTTAATATTAAATCAAGAGTATTCAAATTTCGAAATTGTTTTAGTTAACGATAGTTCGTTTGACGACACATTGGAAATAATGAAGGCTTTTGAAGCTGAAAATAATAACATCAAGCTTGTTGATGTAAAAGTTAATGAGGCCTTTTGGGGAAATAAAAAATACGCATTAACTTTAGGCATAAAAGTCTCTAAACACGATTTCTTAGTATTTACGGATGCTGATTGTACACCGAACTCTAAAAAATGGTTGGAACAAATAAGCAGCAATTTTTCTAACGAGAAATCTATTGTTTTAGGTTATGGAGCTTATGCTAAAAAGAAGTTTTCATTCTTTAATAAACTGATAAGGTTCGAAACTGTAATGACTGCATTACAATATTTTTCATACGCTAGTATGGGATCACCTTATATGGGGGTGGGCCGTAATATGGCATATAGAAAAGACCTATTCTTTAATAATTGCGGGTTTAATAGTCATATGTCTCTTAAATCTGGTGATGATGATTTGTTTATTAATGAAGTCGCTAATACATCAAACACATCGCTTTGTTTCACAAAAGAAAGTTTCACTGTTTCCGAACCTAAAACAACGTTTAAAGCATGGATTCTTCAAAAAAGAAGACATATTAGTACGGCTAATTTTTATAAATTGAATCATAAAGTCTTATTAGGAGTATTCTATATGACTCAATTATTATTCTGGATTTTTGGAATTTCACTTTTAATCATAGGGTTTTCTTGGCCATTGATTGTATCATTAATCGGCTTACGCTTTGTAATTCAATGGTTATGCTTTGGATTTACAGCAAAAAAGTTTGAAGAAACAGATCTTATTATTCTTATGCCAATTTTAGAATTATTTCTTATTACTACACAATTAAGTATCTTTATAGCTAATATGATATCTAAGCCAAAACATTGGAAGTAAAAGAAGCCATAAACAAAGCCAAAGACAACAACCAAATTGCATTCAATTTTCTCCTAGACACGTATTGGAATGACGTTTATGCATTTCAACTAAAACGTACCTTAAATGAAAATGACGCTGAAGATATTACCATTCAGACATTTTCTAAAGCTTTTGATAAGATTGACACTTATAATGACGATTACAAATTTAAAACTTGGCTTATAACGATTTCTAAGAATATTCATATTGATTTAGTTCGAAAACAGAAAAACACAATCAATAATACCTCTAAAGATAATGAAAATCACTATTTTGATATTATTGATAATTCGCCCACGCCAGAAGATAAGATTATAACAGAACAAAACCTTGCCAATCTTTTACGCGATATAAAAAAGCTAAAGCCCCATTATCAGGAAGTTATAAACTTAAGATATTTCAGAGAATTAAGTTATAAGGAGATTTCAGAAGAACTTAACGAACCTATTAATAACGTTAAGGTAAAACTTCTTAGAGCAAAAAAATTACTAGCTGCTATTATTACTAAAAGCTAAGACTCCCAACACATAAACACATTGAATAATTTACCGCTTTCAATCGCGATTAATTTGTCTTTCATATTTGCGTCTCTCGCTTTCAGAAGACTATTTTAATTATTTACTTTGTATCTTTGTTTCTTGAAATTTATAATGGCATGGAAACGAAAGTTGCTTCAAATATTTTACCACAACGAAAGCCTAAATGGTTAAGAGTAAAATTACCTACAGGTAAAAAATACACAGAACTTAGAACTTTAGTAGACAAGTATAAATTAAATACTATTTGTACCTCTGGAAGTTGCCCAAACATGGGGGAATGTTGGGGAGAAGGCACAGCTACCTTTATGATTTTAGGAAACGTGTGTACACGTTCTTGTGGCTTTTGTGGAGTAAAAACCGGACGACCAGAAACGGTTGATTGGGATGAACCAGAAAAAGTAGCCCGTTCTATAAAACTAATGCAAATTAAGCATGCGGTTTTAACAAGTGTAGATCGAGACGACCTTAAAGATATGGGAAGTATTATGTGGGGAGAAACGGTAAAAGCAGTACGACGTATGAATCCGGACACTACGTTAGAAACACTTATCCCTGATTTTCAAGGCATAGAAAAACACATTGATCGTATTATAGATGTGGCTCCAGAAGTCGTTTCTCATAACATTGAAACCGTTAGACGTTTAACTAGAGAGGTTAGAATACAAGCAAAATACGACCGTAGTCTTGGGGTTTTAAAATATTTAAAATCACAAGGACAACGCAGAACTAAATCTGGTATTATGTTAGGTTTAGGAGAAGAACGCGAAGAAGTAATTCAAACACTTCACGATCTCAGAGACCATGACGTTGATGTTGTTACGATTGGTCAATATTTACAACCAAGTAAAAAGCACTTACCTGTAAAACAATTTATTAATCCAGATCAATTTAAAGAGTATGAAGAAATTGGATTAGAATTAGGTTTTAGACATGTAGAAAGTAGCGCGTTAGTAAGATCTTCTTATAAAGCTCAAAAACATATTAATTAATGATTACTATCGCCATCAACGGTTTTGGCAGAATTGGTCGTCGTGTTTTTAGGCTTGCCATGGAGCATCCACAAATACAAGTCGTAGGAGTAAATGATTTGGCTGATACAAGAACCTTAAGTCATTTATTAAAATATGATAGTATTCATGGGGTTTTAAAAGCGCCAGTTTCATTTGATGACGAACATATTATTGTAAATGGCATTTCAATTCCACTCTATAGAGAGTCGCATCCAAAAACGTTAGACTGGTCAAAAGTTCAACCTGACTTTGTTATAGAATCTACAGGCAAATTTAAAACAAAGGCAGAACTACAGCATCATATTACAAATGGAGCTAAACGTGTTATTTTATCGGTTCCTGCTCTTGAAGATGATATTAAAACAATTGTTTTAGGCGTAAACGACCATAGCATAGATGGCACAGAAACCATTTTATCTAATGCGTCTTGCACAACTAATAATGCTGCACCAATGATTTCCTTAATAAAGGAGCATTTAGGTATAAAGCAAGCCTATATAACGACAATACATTCTTACACTACAGATCAAAGTTTACACGATCAGCCTCATAAAGATTTAAGGCGCGCGCGAGCTGCGGGACAATCTATTGTGCCAACAACTACAGGAGCTGCAAAAGCTTTGACAAAAATCTTCCCAGAGTTATCCGATGTTATTGGAGGCTGTGGCATTAGAGTACCTGTTGCAAACGGTTCTCTGACCGATATAACCATAAATGTTAACAAACCTACGTCGATAAAAGAGGTTAACGAAATCTTTAAAAACGCGGCAAACAATAAGTTAAAAGGCATCTTAGAATACACTGAAGACCCTATTGTATCTATCGATATTGTTGGTAATCCGCACTCTTGTATCTTTGATGCACAGATGACTTCTGTAATAGGTAATATGGTAAAAATAGTAGGGTGGTATGATAATGAGACTGGTTATAGTTCAAGAATTCTGGATTTAATCTGCAATTTAACCGACAAATAATCACTTTTATCGAATAAATAATTATATTTGCTCAAATCAAACTGAGCTTAATGTCCCAGATTAAATACTACATATTTGTTTTTTTTACATGTTTTTGTAGTGTAATTTTCTCACAACAAGACGACGTAGAAGATGAAGACATACTCGTGTTACGACTTCAAAATCGTTTAGACCAAGCTACATTAGACAATGATCGCGGCAATTACTATAATGCTAAAGACAACTTAGACAAGGCATTAGCTATTGCAGAAAAAATTGATAACAAGTCTAGTCAAGGTAAAATTCACACCAAAATTGCTAAAGTCCAGTTTTTAGTTAACGAGAAAGACCAAGCTAATATTTCTATTAATAAAGCCATTCAACTTCAAAGAGATAACAATGATTATGGAAATCTCGCTATAACTTATAATATTAAAGGTGTTATCCATAGTACCGAAGAAGAGTACGAAAATGCATTAGAATATTTCATTTCCGCAAAAAATCTCTTTGAGCAAGAAAATTTAGAAGAATACACTTCTGAAGTCACACTAAATGAAGCCAAGGTTTTCATCTTGCTAAAACGTTACGAAGAAGCTAAAACTCAGCTTGAAAAAACGATAATTATAGCTAAAAAATACAACCAAAATCGTAGACTTAGTAGTGCTTTAATTCAAAGTGGGAAAGTTTATTCCGCACTAAACAATCCAAAGATGGCGCTATCTCAAACCGAAGAAGGTTTAGCCATAGCACAATCACTTAAGAATATAGAGAATATAAATGAGGCTTATTTAACGCTAAGTGATATTCATGAAAAAAATGAAGATTACAAAAATTCTCATTACTATATTAAAAAGCACATTCATTTATCAGACTCAATATTAAACATTAAGCGAGAAAACTTAGTGCCAGGAATATCTGGTCAAAATATCAGTAATTATAATGATGCTAAAAACGCGCAGCTAAAAGCACAAATTGATGAAGTAAAAGCGGATAGTGCATTTACCAGGATTACAACCATACTAAGTATTGCATTAATTACAATCTTATCATTATTAACATTATCATTATACAAAAACAATAACATAAGACTGAATACCAACACGATGCTTCATAAAAAAAATGATGAGCTTATTGTTGCAAAAGAAAAAGCAGAATTAGCCTCTAAAACGAAAGCTAATTTCTTGTCTACAGTTACCCATGAGTTACGTACACCATTGTATGCTGTAACAGGACTTACCAATATGTTATTGGATGAAGAACCTTTAGAACATCAAATTCCGCATTTGAAATCCTTAAAATTCTCAGGAGAATATCTATTAACGTTTATTAATGATATTCTTCAAATTAATAAAATTGAAGCCAATAAAGTTGAAATTGACCCTGAACATTTCAACCTTAAAAATAAATTAGAAAACGTAATCTCAGCACTTAGTAATTCAGCTAAAGATCAGGATACTCAAATTCATTTTGAGTACGAAAAGGGGTTGCCTGAAACATTTGTTGGTGACCAATTAAAGATTTCCCAAATCTTAATTAATCTACTTGGAAATGCTATTAAATTCACAAAAGATGGTGACATCTGGGTGAGAGCGTACAAAATTGATCTAAAAGACAATATGTACAATCTTCGGTTCGAAATTGAAGATAATGGTATTGGTATTACAAAAGAAAAACAAGATCACATGTTTGAGAGTTTCTCTCAAGGCTCTGTGCAGATCAACAGAAAATATGGCGGAACTGGTTTAGGTTTATCTATTGTAAAAGGACTAATTCAGATTCTTAAAGGAAAAATCTACTTAAAAAGTGAGCTAGGTAAAGGCACAACATTCTTTTTTGAAATTCCTTTAGAATATGATAAAAATGCAGACAAACTCGAGGTAGTAGAAGTTATAAAAGTTAATAAGATGGAAGGATTGGATTTAAGTAACGTTAAGATTCTCATTGTAGAAGACAACAAAATCAATCAAATGATTACTAAAAAGATTCTAAATAAAATGAATCTATATTGTGATGTCGTTGATAATGGAGAAGCAGCAGTAGAAAAAGTTAAAGAAGTGACATACGATGTTGTTTTAATGGATATTCATATGCCAGGTATTAGCGGATTAGAAGCTACAAAAATCATTAGAACATTTGACAAAGAGCTTACCATATTTGCACTAACAGCTGTGACTTTAGAAGACAAAATGCACGAGTTTGGTGATGCTGGTTTCGATGATATTATTTCAAAACCATTTAAACAAGAAGATTTCGAAGACAAATTGCACGCAGCACTTTCTGGAGAAAAAATAATATCTAGCTTCTTTAGTTAACAAAACCTCTAACAGCAGCATTAAATTGCGCTGCTTTATCTATTTTTATTTCAATAGGTAAGTAATATAACTTTTCTTCCAAACTGCTATAACTACTTAATCGCACATAATCCTTTTCCGTCGTAATGATTAACGTTTTTGATTCTAAATTTGCGATATCAGACGCTCTAAAATCATAATGATCACTAAATTCTAGATGATCAAATTTCAAGCCTTTTTCAGCTAAAAAATCAACTAAAGGTTTCGCATTAGCGATTCCTGTGACCAATGTAAATTTAGGCAGTTTACTTAACTCTTTAGAATCTAATTCTGATAGCACTTCTGAGGCATAATCCACATAACTAAAAAACAACTGTTGGTGGTTTTTAATATTTAACTTCGAAGTAATGATCTCCTTCTCTGTTTCCGAAATATCCTTTCTACATTTAGTAACTACAATTAAATCTGCTCGTTTAGCACCAGATCTTGGCTCTCTTAAATTACCTGTTGGCAAAACGATATCTTTGTAATAAAGATTATTATATGCCGTTAAAAGGATATTAAAACCTGCTTTTACTTTTCTATGTTGAAAAGCATCATCTAACAATATAACTTCGGGTTTCGGATTTAAGTATCTAAGTTTAGAAATACCATCTTGTCTGTCTGCATCAACTGCAACAGTAATACCATTAAATTTTCTATAAAACTGAAAAGGCTCGTCACCAATAGTATCTGCACTAGCGTTGTCATTTGCTAAAACAAAGCCTTCTGTTTTACGTTTATAACCTCTACTTAATGTAGCTAGTGAATTGTCGTCTTTTAAAAGTCGAATTAAATACTCAATCATTGGAGTTTTACCTGTTCCACCCGTACTGAGGTTTCCCACGCAAATCACCGGAAAGTCATAAGATTTAGACGATTTATAACCAACATTAAACAACCAATTTCGTAACCAAGTGATTAGATAATAAAACGGTACAATAGGAAACAATATGATGCGGATAAACTTCATGTTTTTTATTTATAGCATATTTTTGCCACATGGAACATCACAATAACCATAGTGTTTTAAAGGCAAAATAGAGGATTGATGTTTCACAGCAGCTAAATTATATTATTTTTGAAACAAATATACACTTATGATCATACAAGACGTAATTAATCACTTGCACAACTTAGCTCCGTTAGCTTATGCCGAAGATTTTGATAACGTAGGACTTCTTGTTGGAGATAAAAATGAAAACGTTTCTGGTATTCTTGTTACATTAGATACGCTCGAAGCAGTCGTAGATGAGGCCATAGAAAACAATTGCAATCTTATTGTTAGCTTCCATCCTATTATATTTTCGGGTTTAAAAAAACTAACTGGTCAAACGTATGTAGAACGCGTCGTCATAAAAGCTATTCAACATAATATCGCCATATTTTCTATTCATACCGCACTAGACAATGCACTTCAAGGCGTTAATTCAATTATATGCGATCGATTAGGATTAACAAACAAAAAAATCTTAATTCCGCAATCGGGCACTATAAAAAAACTACAAACCTATGTCCCAAAAGCAAATGCAGAGGCTTTAAGAACTGCTTTATTTAATGTTGGGGCTGGAAGTATTGGCAATTACGAATCGTGCAGTTTTAATATTGAAGGAGAAGGCACATATTTAGGAAATGAAAATTCTAATCCTGTTATTGGAAAAAAAGGTGAGTTACATACAGAAAAGGAAATGGCAATTTCAGTAACATTCAAAAAACATTTAGAATCCAAAGTATTAAAAACGCTTTTTGAAGTACATCCCTATGAAGAGGTTGCTTATGAGGTTACAACCTTAGAAAACACCAATCAACATATAGGTATTGGCATGGTTGGAGAGCTAAAAAATGCTATGGAAACCGAAGATTGTCTAAATTTTATAAAAAACAAAATGAATACGGAATGTATAAGACATTCAAAATATTTAAATAAACCTATAAAGCGCATTGCTGTTTTAGGCGGTTCTGGCAGTTTTGCTATTTCGGCGGCAAAAGCGGCCAATGCAGATCTTTTAATCACGGCAGACCTTAAATACCATGATTTTTTTAGTGCAGAAAACGCCATTGTATTGGCCGATATTGGACATTATGAAAGCGAGCAGTTCACAAAATCATTTTTAGTAGACTATCTCTCGAAAAAAATCACTAATTTTGCAATCATTTTATCAAAGACAAATACAAATCCGATAAAGTATCTATAATTATGGCAAAAAAAGCTGAAGTTTCTGTTGAAGAGCGGTTAAGAGCACTATATGATTTACAATTAATTGACTCTAGAGTAGACGAAATAAGAAATGTCAGAGGAGAACTTCCTTTAGAAGTTAGAGATTTAGAAGACGAGGTTGAAGGACTTAACTTAAGAATGGAAAAGCTAAATGATAGCCTAACTATTATTGATGATGAGATTAAATCTAAGAAAAACTTAATCGAAGAAGCTAAGACTTTAATTAAAAAATATAGTGAGCAGCAGAAAAATGTTAGAAATAACAGAGAATACAACTCACTGACTAAAGAAATTGAATTTCAGGAATTAGAGATTCAATTAGCTGAAAAGCACATTAAAGAATTTAAAGTTCAGATAGAGCAGAAAAAAGAAGTTATTTCTGAAACTAAAGATCGTTTAAAAGACCGTACTGCGCATTTAAAGCACAAAAAAGGAGAGCTTAATGAAATTTTGAAGGAAACTGAAAAAGAAGAAGAAGCACTGAATAGTAAGTCTGAAGACTTTAAGAAGAAGATTGACGAGCGTTTAGTTAATGCTTACCAAAGAATTAGAAACAACGTTAAAAATGGTTTAGCTGTTGTTGCTATTGAACGTGGTGCATCTGGAGGTTCTTTCTTTACAATTCCTCCACAAGTACAAGTAGAAATTGCTTCTCGTAAGAAAGTAATTACTGATGAGCATAGTGGACGTATCTTAGTTGATGCTGCATTAGCTGAAGAAGAGAAAATAAAAATGAATAAATTATTTGCTAAACTTAGCAAGTAAACATTCACTACATAAAATACCTAAGCCTTTGCAATCGCAAAGGCTTTTCTTGCTTAAACAGGTCTAATCATTTTTCTTTTAATATAATTTTAAAACTATTATATTTAAGGAAATGTAACTTTATACGACTACTTAAATAAAGAAAAATTAAAATATGAAAAAGTTACTAAGCATTTTAGCGATTACCATACTGTTCAGTTGTCACAATCAAGCACAGACAAACTCTAAACAAAAAGCAGTCATCGATGCAGAACCTGTAGTTGTACCACTAAAAGATGGAAAAGCAAAAGCCTATTTTGCGAGTGGATGTTTTTGGTGTGTTGAAGCCGTTTATGAAAGCGTAAAAGGTGTTGAAGAATCCATATCTGGCTATGCTGGCGGACATACAAAAAACCCAACTTACGAAGCGAGTAATACTGGTAGAACCGGGCACGCAGAAGCTGTAGAAATTATTTATGATCCTGAAGTGGTAAGTTTTGCAACTTTAGTTGATGTCTATTTTGGATCACAAGACCCAACACAAGCTAATGGACAAGGACCAGATCATGGTTCGCAATACCGTTCTATTATATTTTATCAAAATGATGAACAAAAGAAAATCATAGAAGATAAAAAAGCGGCTTTAGCAAAAGAATTAGATGCTACGATAGCTGCTGAAGTTTATCCGTTTCAAAAATTTTGGATTGCTGAAGATTATCACCAAAATTATGAACGCTTACATCCTAATCAAGGTTATATAAGAAACGTATCTATTCCTAGGTTAAATAAATTTAAAGCTAAGTTTCCTGAGTTACTAAAAGACGGTGGAAAGCATTAATGCTAAAAAGATCTGTCAGGTTTTTTTAAATCTGACAGGTCTTAAAATATTTAAAAATCCTATTCCAAAATATACTCAACCTCAACACCTATCATTGGATTTAAAACTCCCACTTTAGTGCGTTTAGGATTTTTATACTCAATAGATCCATCTCTCCAACCTGAGTTATGATAATTAGACCACGTCTGTAACGTTTTTTCTTCTGTAAATGTATACCGATACATGGGGCCAAAATAAGCGTACTTTTTAACCTTACCATGTGTATTAACCATTTCTATACCGACACATATTCCATTTTTAGGAAACAGAATACCAAAACCTTCAACATTAACCCATAATCTGTATTTTTTATTTTTAGGTTGAACGTATATATTTTCATTATACATTAATTTTCCTGGTGCATTTGCAATAGAATCAAACTGATAAAATTTCACATTAAAAGTGGCAATATATTCGGCATCATTTCTCTTTTTTAGGTTGATATAAACCCCATTTACTTTTCCTGTTTTGTTTTTAGGATTCTCAATTAAAACTGCGGTTTCATACCCAATTAAAGACGTCACACTCTGATTGCCCTCGCGCTGTTCGCCTAAAATTTCCTTTTTACCATATTTTAGCTTTTTACTAGAAATAAGAACCTCATCTAAACCTTCAGTTTTAGGGGCTAGCAAAACGTTATAAATCAAATTATCTTTAAACAAATTGACGGGTATATATTGAGACTCATACCCTATTGTTGAAACTTTTAAAGTATCGGTCTCTACGTTTCTAACAGTCAACTTAAAATTTCCAAATTCATCTGAGTATGTGCCTTTTCCATTCTTTAAGACGATATTTGCGTATGCTATAACTTCACCTGACAAAGCATCTTTTACAATACCATTGATTGATTGGGAATTACAAAAATTTACCGTTATTAAAAAGAATATGAGTTTTAATGTTTTCAAAATTGATTTGATTGATTTTAAAATTAGAATAGACCTGCTAGATTAGTCAAACCTGCTAGGCCTCCAATGTTTCATTAATGCATTTAGTTTACTAAAACAGACCTACAAGGTTTTGAAAACCTTGCAGGTCAAACTCAGAGCACACGATTTTTCCCTTTTAGGAATTAAAAGGCTTCTTTTTGGTAGCCTTAATTTCAAAAATCATAGGAAATAATTGATTTTTCATCTTATACATCCCAGATTCCGTTTTTATTAAATTTGGAAATACATCATAGGGACTTTCATCATGCTCTTTAAGATAATCAATTTGCAATCCTGCTTCAATAAGTGAATTAACAACTTCGCTTAAGCCATGATTCCAACCATACTCTTTACTTACCATTTTTGAATCTTGGTTAGCATAAGTCCCTTCATATTCGTCATAAATCACTTCATCCTGACTGTAATGATATGTCATTTTTGGTTGCCCATCCACATAATCAAACATCCATGCAATAGGATGAAATTCTACAATGTAAAATGTTCCACCAACCTTTAAGCGTTCTGCAATCATTTTTGCCCAAGGCTTTAAATCTGGCAACCAACCAATAGTTCCGTAACTCGTAAATACAATATCAAAAGTTTCAGAGATATGTTTAGAAGTCTCTAAAACATTACAGCACACAAACTCTGCATCAAGTTGTAATTCGGTATTTAATTCCTTTGCTAATTTCACACCTTCATCACTCAAATCTACACCTGTACACTTTGCTCCCATCCGACTCCAACTCAACGTATCTTGACCAAAATGACATTGCAAATGCAACATTGATTTCCCTTTTACATTTCCTAAAGCGTTCAACTCATAAGACATCAATGACGATTTTCCATTTTTAAAAGCATCGATATTATACATTTCACTTTGAGCATGTATGGCTACTTTTTTGTTCCAAGTGGCTTTATTAACTTCAAAATAATTAGCGTCGTCTTTCATGGTTGATTAATTTAGCGTGTAATTTACTATATCTTTTTTAATATGAAATCATTATATCTAGGTCTCATCTGTCTGCTACTTGTTTCTAGCTGCAAATCTGAGCCAAAACAAACAAGCTTAAAAGTCGAGACAAAAGAATTATCAATAGCTGAAAAAATTGCAAACGCCCATGGTTTTGAACAATGGAAAAATGTATCTGAAGTCAAATTCACCTTTCAAGTAGATACCGATACTAGAAATGGAAAAGGAAGATCTTGGTCTTGGTATCCTAAAACGGACGAAGTGCTTTTTGAATCTTTATATGGAGAAAAAAGATATTCAAGAAGTGATATGGATAGTACACAAATGGCCAATGACAGAGGTTTTATTAATGATAAATTCTGGCTTTTTGTTCCTTTTCAATTGGTATGGGATACCTCTGCTACAATTTCTGAACCAACAAAAGCACAAGCTCCAATTAGCAAGGCAGAATTAAACAGGATAACACTTACCTATTCTGATGAAGGCGGTTACACACCAGGCGATGCTTATGATATTTTTTATGATGAGCAATTCATTATAAGAGAGTGGGTTTACAGAAAAGGAAATTCAGCAGAACCATCGTTAACTACAACTTTTGAAAACTACAAAGATTACAACGGTATTAAAATAGCGACAGATCATAAGCAAGAAGGTGGCAACTGGAATTTGTATTTCACTGATATCAGTATTACTTTGGATGATCAGAAATAAGACTGTACTTTTGCTACCTATAATGTAAGATTCGTGTTCTAAGTTTTAACTTAAAATGCATAGCTTACATTTTCCGCCTTAGGGCGCCTATATATATTTAAAGCACTTCAATTTTTATATTGAAGTGCTTTTTTTTCAGCAGAATACTTATAAAATCATTAATTAAGCAGGCTAAGTGTTTTTCATATCCATAGCTATAGAAAAACTGAAGGCAGTGCCTACACCGATTTCACTCTCCAGCACTAAATCTCCTCCCAGCATTTCAACATATGCTTTTGATATAGAAAGTCCAATACCAGAACCATGAAGCGCTTGTTTATTAGCAACATCAACTTGATAAAAAGGAATAAAAATAGTTTCTATTTTATCTTCTGGAATACCAACCCCTGTATCTTTTACGTAAAAATTCAATTGAGAAGTATTACGATCTAAACTACAACTAAGTAAAATACTATCTCCTTTTGATGTATACTTCAACGCATTTTCAATTAAATGATTTAATACAGCAGTAAGCTTTTCGTTATCCGAATTTATTTGAAGATCTTTTTCGGAAATGAAGTTAGTTAAAGTAAACTGAACCTTTTTTAATTCCGCTATCGGCAAAAACGCTTTATAAATAGCCTCTATACTGGCGTTAACCTTAAACAACGATGTTTTAACTGTCATAAGTCCGGTTTCAATTTTAGATATATTTAAAATATCTGTAATAACATCTAACAACTCATTACCACTACCTTCTATTACCTTAACATATTCTTGGTACTCATCATCTTCTTCATGGTATCCTTTTAGAAGTTCAGCACTACCTAAAATGCCATACATTGGTGTTCTAATCTCATGACTCATATTGGTCAAAAACGCAGATTTTAACTGATCAGATTGCTCTGCGCGCTCTTTTGCAATAACCACATTTTTATGTTTCTCAAGAAGCTCTTCTTGTAAATCATTCTCCTTTAACAACGCATTGTGCAGACGATCTATTAAAAACGAAACTGAAAGAACAGTAAGTAAACCAAAAAGCACATTATTAATAAAAACCACAAACAATACCTCTATTGGAGACTCTGTAAAAAACCGAATATCTATCCACTTAGCATAATCAATGAATAATACAATCCCATAAAATATTGCAGATACGATAACAGAATTAACACCAGCTTTTTTTCCACTATAAAGTGTTATTAAAACACTTAGCATAAAGAGTAAAATTGTGCCACTACCATTAAGCCCTAAATCAATAATTAAAGCAAAAGACAACACAAATAAATTGACAGAAAATATAGTTTTCTTTGTGGTGAAACGCATGCGTTTGTTAAAAACCAAAAACAACATAACTAAAACAGCTACGGTATCTATAACAAAAACAAACCATTTATCTAACACAACAGCCATACCTGCACTTGGGATATAAGACAATAAGCTTAAAGCAAGTGTTAATATTAAAATTGAAACAAACAATTTATCTCTAAGATATGATAAATCATCTGTTTCTTTTTCATTAGAAAAACCGCTATACTTAATATACCATTGGCGATAGGACAACCAAAGTTTTTTTAGCATATACAAAATAATTGTTGACTCTAAATTTAGCCAAAAAAAGATGCACAAAACTATTTAATTCTTTTTAATTCCCTAGTACTTTCTACATTAATCGATTACCTGAAATATCATATAATTATGCTATTTTTGTTACAAACCGAAAAACCTTTCAAATTGTCCAACTACCAACTAGGTCTTGACTACGCAAAAAAACAAGACGCCTTAGACGAATTATCCCAGTATAGAACACAATTTCATATCCCAAAAGACAAACACGGAAATGAACTTATTTACCTTTGTGGCAACTCTTTAGGTCTCCAGCCAAAATCAACAAAGTCTTATATCAATCAAGAATTAGAAGATTGGGCAAACCTTGGTGTAGAAGGTCATACTGACGCTAAAAATCCTTGGTTACCTTATCATGAATTTTTAGCTGAAGCAACAGCAAAACTGGTTGGAGCAAAACCAATTGAAGTGGTCACTATGAACTCTTTAACGGCTAATTTGCATTTTATGATGGCGTCTTTTTACAAACCAACTAAGGAACGTTATAAAATTCTCATAGAAAGTGATGCCTTTCCTTCAGATAAATATGCTGTAGAATCGCAATTAAGGCATCATGGCTATGATGACAAAGAAGGTTTAATTCTCTGGAAACCAAGAGAAGGTGAAGAATTACTAAATTATGAAGATTTAGAAGCTATACTAAAAACACACGGTAACGAGATTGCACTGATAATGATTGGTGGTGTAAATTATTACACGGGTCAGTTTTTCGACTTTAAACGTATTACAAGCCTTGGTCACAGTTATGGTTGTAAAGTCGGATTTGATTGTGCACATGGTGCCGGAAACGTTAATTTAGACTTACATAATTCTGGAGCCGATTTTGCCGTTTGGTGTACTTACAAATACATGAATTCTGGACCAGGAAGTTTGTCGGGATGTTTCGTCCACGAGCGACATGCTTACGACAAAGACCTCAACCGGCTTACAGGTTGGTGGAGCCACAACAAAGACACACGTTTTAATATGCGACATGAGTTTGATGTGTTACCAGGAGCCGAAGGCTGGCAATTGAGTAATCCACCAATTCTATCAATGGCTGCGATTAAAGCATCTTTAGATATGTTTAATGAAGTTGGTATTGAAAAACTGATTAAAAAATCAAAAAAACTAACGGGTTATTTCGAGTATTTACTGAAAGACTTAGGAGAAGACACCATAAGAATTATCACACCAGAAAATCCTGATGAGCGTGGTTGCCAACTCTCCATTCAAGTTTTAAAGGCTGATAAATCATTACACGATAAATTCACCGAAGCCGGAGTCATTAGCGATTGGAGAGAACCAGATGTTATAAGATGTGCACCAGTGCCATTGTATAATTCATTTGAAGATGTGTACCTTATGGTTGAAAAAATGAAAGTTATTTTGAATAAAAACTAAATGTCACCTCGAGCGCAGTCGAGAGGTCAAATTAGGTCTCGACTGCGCTCGACCAGACAGAATACTATGAAGAAACAAGAAAACATACTAATCATCGGGGCAGGACTTTGCGGAAGCCTATTAGCATTAAGACTAGGGCAAAGAGGCTATAACGTCACTGTTTACGAAATGCGTCCAGACCTAAGAACCACAGATATTTCTGCAGGTCGTTCCATCAATTTAGCATTTTCGGATCGTGGAAACAAAGCCATGAAACTCGTTGGTATTGAAGATAAAGTGAAAGCATTGTGCATTCCTATGAATGGCAGAATGATCCACGACAAAGAAGGCAATACGTTTTTATCTAATTACAGCGGAAGAGATTACGAATATATCAATTCAATTTCTAGAGGAGAACTCAACGGTTTACTTTTAACTGAAGCGGAAAAGCACGACAATGTCACCATTCATTTCAACAAGAAATGTAACTCTGTAGATTTCGAAAAAACCACAGCCTTATTTCAAGATTACAATTCTAAAGAAGAGTTTATTGAAGATGCAGATTGCATTATCGCCACAGATGGAGCTGGATCCGCATTACGAAAGAGCTATTATTTAAGTAATAAATTTTTATTCAGTTTTTCGCAAGACTATTTAAGTCACGGTTATAAGGAACTAACCTTTTTACCAAAAGAAGATGGTGGTTACAAAACCTATAAAAACGCTTTACACATTTGGCCAAGAAGTAGTTTTATGCTTATCGCCTTACCAAATTTAGACGGTAGTTTTACAGTCACTTTATTTTTAAGTTACAGTGAAGGCGAATACAATTTTAATAATTTAACCACACCAGAATTGGTAACGGCATTCTTTCAAAAAGAATTTCCAGATGCTTTGGAAATCATGCCGAATTTGGTGGATGATTTTTTCGAAAATCCAACAGCCGCTTTAGGAACCGTAAAATGTTCCCCTTGGCATTATAAAGGAAACACCTTATTAATGGGAGATTCTGCACATGCCATTGTGCCTTTTTATGGTCAAGGTATGAATGCCTCATTTGAAGATGTGGTTGAATTTGATAAAGTACTAGACCAAAATCTTGACAATTGGGAAGATACTTTTGAAGCCTACGAGAAAAACAGGAAGAAAGATACAGATGCCATTGCCGATTTAGCTATTGACAATTTCCATGAAATGAAAGGTCATGTTGCGAATCCAATATTTCAAGAAAAACGAAAAATTGAAATGGCTTTAGAAAAAGAATTCCCAAATCAATATTCATCAAAATATAGTTTGGTTACCTTTAATGAAAACATTGGCTATAGAGAAGCCATGTTAAAAGGACGAGCTCAAGACAAGGCTATTTTGAACATGTTGACGGATAAAATTATGTCATCAGAAGATGATTTAAAAGACATCTTAGATAAGGTAAACGTAGAAACGGAAGCGATTTTAGAAGACGATCGGATTGCGGGATTGCATTAGCTGTTAGCTGTTAGTTGTTAGTTGTTAGTTGTTAGTTGTTAGTTGTTAGTTGTTAGTTGTTAGTTGTTAGTTGTTAGTTGTTAGCAAAAAATTAAAAAACTTGGGATTGAAAACAATAATTAGTAAATAAGAATGTCCCAAATCAATTCAAAGAATTGAACATCAATCTGCAGAAATAATGAGCATTACAGAGAGTAAAATATATTTTAATCGAAGGTAGAAACGAAGTTTAATGTAGATGCGAAGCGAAGCTTCAAGCACGGAATTCTGAAAGCGAATGTTCCGAAGGAATTTCCTCAGATTGATCGTGATTTTTTGGTTCGTTTGCATCAAGGCAAATGAACGGAATAAAAAAATAAAATGATGAGTAAAACAAATGATAAAATTCCTGCTTCCGCAGGAACAGGAGTAACACCAAGAGGAGCCTATCCACACGTAAAACAAGTCGGAGATTTTATTTTCGTATCAGGAACAAGTTCTCGTCGACCAGATAACACCATTGCAGGTGTCGATATTATAGACGACATGGGCACAAAACGCTTAAATGCCTATACACAAACTCAAGAAGTCTTAAAAAACATAGATACGAATCTTCAAAAACTTGGAGCGAGCTTAAAAGATGTGGTGGATGTTACCTCATTTTTAGTCAACATGAATGACTTTGCGGACTATAACAAAGCCTATGGTGAATTCTTCGAAAAAGAAACAGGACCAACTAGAACAACGGTTGCAGTACATCAATTACCACACCCTGATTTAGTGGTTGAGATAAAGGTTATGGCTTATAAGAAATCTTAAAATGAAGAAAATAGTTTTAATCTTATTTCTATTTATCAGCTGCTATTCATTTGCAGATGCAGGCTATGCCTATCGTTTTCATTTAAATCTTGTATCTGAAAAAGGTGATACACTAAACGGATACTATTATCTATACACTGAAAATGAATTTAGAAGAAATAACGATTTTAAAGATTTTTTAGGTAAAGATATTATTACTTTATATTCTTCAATTTCAACTATATCCATAGGAAACCTAGCTTTAGATTTTACAAAAACTGATTTCAAAAAAACAATAAATCTTTCCGACTATTGGAAAGTAAGTATAAACGATTATTTAGATTTTGGAGTGACAGACAGAATCTTTGAATTAACTGATGCGGAATATGATTTAATCAAAATCAATCAACCTAATTCCGTAGGAATCTACAACGAAAATTATGCTGAAAATTGTAGAACAATACTAATGACTTGGAATAATGATACTGAATTATTAAACCATAGAAATGACATTTCAGAAAAAATAAAGTCCTTTGAAGACGATTTCACCAAACATGATGATGAACTCAGTAATTATTTTAAAGAAAAAAAAGAATCTCTACTCAATAAAGGCATATTATTAATATTTCATTGTGATGCACTATAAATGAAAATTCAAAACTACATAAACGGCAATTTCCAAAACCCAATTCAAGATAACTGGATCGACAATTATAATCCATCTAATGGAGAGGTTTACGGACAAATACCAAACTCGTCAGAAGAAGATGTTGAAAAAGCATACAAAGCAGCTAAATCTGCATTTCCAAGTTGGTCGCAAACTACACTAGAAGAACGTAGCAGAATCTTAATTAAAATTTCAGAATTACTAGAAGCCAACTTACAGCGTTTTGCAGAAGCAGAAAGTAAAGACAATGGCAAACCTATTAGTTTAGCTAAAGCTGTTGATATCCCAAGAGCAGCAAGTAACTTTAGATTCTTTGGAAATGCCATCACGCAATTTGCAAGTGAAAGTCATGAATCCGTAGGACAACAAGCCATAAATTACACCTTACGCCAACCCATTGGTGTTGTGGGCTGTATTTCACCTTGGAACCTTCCACTCTACTTGTTTACTTGGAAAATCGCACCAGCGCTTGTCGCAGGAAATTGTGTGGTTGCCAAACCAAGTGAAGTCACACCAATGACAGCTTATTTATTAGGCGAAATCTGTAATGAAGCAGGCTTACCAAATGGCGTATTGAATATTGTTCACGGTTTAGGAACAACAACAGGACAAGCCATAATTGAACACCAAGATATTAAAGCCATTAGTTTTACAGGAGGTACAGCAACAGGAGCACATATTGCGAGAGTTGCCGCACCACTATTTAAAAAATTATCCTTAGAATTAGGCGGGAAAAATCCAAATATCATTTTCGCAGATTGTGATTATGAAGACATGCTGAATACAACGGTTCGCTCATCATTTGCTAATCAAGGGCAAATTTGTTTATGTGGCAGTCGAATTTTTGTAGAAGCCTCTATTTATAAAAAATTTAAAACTGATTTTGTAGCTAAGGTAAAAGCATTAAAAGTTGGACATCCTTCGAATGAAGACACCAATATTGGAGCATTAGTATCTAAACCTCATTTAGAGAAAGTAAAGGAATATATTGAAATCGCTAAAGAAGAAAACGGCACTGTGTTATGTGGTGGTAATGAAGTTACTGTTAAAGGTTATGAAAACGGTTATTATTTAGAACCAACGGTTATTGAAGTTCCTAATGACGACTGCAGAGTGAACCAAGAAGAAATTTTTGGACCTGTCGTCACCATTATGCCATTCAATACTGAAGACGAGGTTTTAGAAATGGCAAACAAAGTTAAATACGGACTTTCAGCGACATTATGGACCAATGATTTAAAACGCACCATGAAATTAAGTCACCAACTGCAAGCAGGAATTGTTTGGGTAAATACTTGGATGATGCGCGATTTAAGAACACCCTTTGGGGGCGTAAAAGCTTCTGGAGTTGGACGTGAAGGCGGCTTTGAAGCTTTGCGTTTTTTTACGGAAGCTAAAAATGTTTGTATAAAGTATTAACGGAAGAACCAAGAGTATAGATAAAAGAGAATAGACAGACTCGAATGCTCTTTATTCTTTTCTCTTTTATCTCATAAATTGAAACGAAATTATTAATTATAGATAGTACTGATCATATTTCAGTATTACATTAAAAAGATTCCTGGATTTGCAGGAAATATTATGGATTTACAATTAAACAACAAATACGCATTAGTTTGCGGAAGCACAGCAGGAATAGGAAAAGCAACAGCACTAGCTTTAGCAGCAGAAGGTGTACAAGTAACACTAATTGCTAGAAATGAAGATAAATTAAAAGCTACACTAGCCGAGTTACCGCAACAAAGACAACACGATTATATTGTCGCTGATTTCTCAAACCCTACGGAATTAAAAGCTAAAGTATCAGACTATGTTTCTAAACATCATGGGTTTCATGTTCTGATTAATAATACAGGAGGTCCAAAAGGAGGTCCAGTATTCTCTGCCGATGTTGACGAATTTGAATCCGCTTTTACGCAACATTTAAAATGTAATCATGTATTAGTTCAAACGGTTGTTCCGTTTATGAAGGCTGAAGGTTATGGTCGTGTCATCAATGTGATTTCAACCTCAGTAAAACAACCTTTAGATGGTTTAGGAGTGAGTAATACGATCCGTGGTGCAGTGGCTAATTGGAGCAAAACGTTAGCGAATGAATTGGGACAATTTGGTATTACAGTAAACAACGTTTTACCAGGAGCTACAGGAACAGAACGTTTAGCAGAAATCATAAAGAACAAATCTGCAAAAACAGGGAACACTGAAGAAGAAGCTGCTAATGCTATGAAAAGTGCCGTACCAGCCAAACGTTTCGCAAAACCAGAAGAATTAGCTGATGCTATTACTTTTTTAGCAAGTGAACGCGCTGCTTATATTAACGGAATTAATCTTCCTGTTGATGGTGGACGAACAAAATCCTTATAATCCCAAGACCTGTCAGGTTTTAAAAACCTGACAGGTCTATTTTAGTAGAATTTCAATTTTTTATTAGTAATTTTAATGCATTGATTAATCTGCGTTAAGGGTTGCAACGACATCCTTTTTTTGCTGCCATATATGGCAAAAAAAGATATAGTGAAAAACCTGACCCTTTTTAGGGTAACGCCCTAATAATAACCTCATGAGCAAAATATATCCTCCCATTAATTTTAAAGCATGGATTGATGAAAACCGTCATTTATTAAAACCACCTGTTGGTAACAAAGTGGTTTGGAAAGATGGTGATTTTATTGTGATGGTCGTTGGTGGACCTAATAGTAGAAAAGATTACCACTATAATGAAACACCAGAATTTTTCCATCAAATTGAAGGAGATATGGTTTTAAAAATCATTGAAGATGGTGAACCTAAAGACATTCACATTAGAGAAGGTGAGATTTTTCTTTTACCACCAAAAGTTCCACATTCTCCTCAGCGTGGAGCTAATACTGTCGGTTTGGTTATTGAGTATCCTAGAGAAAAAGGTGTTCAAGATGCTTTACTTTGGTTCTGTGAAAACTGTACGACCAAATTGTACGAAGAAGATTTCACTGTTGAAAATATTGAAACCGATATGCCTATAATTTTCGACAAATATTATGGAGACAAGGATAAACGTAAATGTCCAAATTGTGGTGAGGTAATGGAACCACCAGAAAAGGTGAAGATCGATAATTAGAGGTCGGGTGATTTCCCGAAAAGGAAAAACTCTAAATTCATAAAACATACTAACTAAAGGGCTCAATAATAAGTTGATTTCCAATTAATAAGATTCCTGCTTTCGCAGGAATGACAAAACGAGATGCTTCGACTGCGCTCAGCATGACAACTACATATGACTAAACGAAAACTTAGAATAAACGGCCACTCACATTTACTTCCATATCCAGAGGAAATCCCTCAATTTATGCAAGATAAAGGGATTTTTTGGGTGGACAAAGATCGAAAATTCATGCTTCAAAAAGATTGGAATCGACCGATTACGGATTCTAGTTTTTTCTTAAATGAAAAATTAGCATGGATGGAGCGTTTTAATATTGACCATGCGGTTGTTTTAAATCTATCTCAACTTTACGGTAACGGATTGCGTGTTGAAGAGATGAAACAAGCCTTACGTTTTCAGAATGATTTTAATGCTAAAATTCAACATAATCATCCGAGTAAATTTACTTGTGGTTTTGTTGTTCATCCTGGCTTTGTTAGAGGAGCTTGCTGGGAAATTGAACGTTGTGTTGAAGTTTTAGGCCTTCAGCTTCTATGTTTACCAACCCATTACATGGATACTATTGGAACCTGGCGTTGTATTTTTGATGAGGAAAACGAGCCTATTTTTGAATTAGCGAATAAATACAATCTTGCCGTAGAAATTCATCCTTACGATGGAGAAAAATTCATAAAACTAGAAAATACGTCTTGGAGATTTCACTTAATTTGGATGTTAGCACAATGTGCTGATGCGTATCATTTCTTAACTTTAAATGGGTACCAAGACAAATATCCTAATATGCGAACTTGCTTTGCACATGGAGGACAATTGGCACAAATCAACTTAGGGAGACGAATTCAAGGATTTGATGGCCGACCAGATTTATTTGAAGGCAAAAGTCATCCTAGAAAAGCGGTTGGTCATAAAAACATATTCTTTGATACATTGGTACACGATACAGGTGGCCTAGAACTATTAATTAGAAATCAAGGCTCTAAACAAGTTTTAATGGGATTAGATGATCCTTATCCACTTGGAGAAATGGAAAGCGAAAAGCAATCTTCTTACCCTGGAAAAATTATAGATTTAGCTATAGAGCGCGAGATAATTACAGAGACCGAAGGTGATGCTATTTGGGAAGACAACGTTATTCAGTGGTTATGTGGAGATGATGAAGCCGCGAAACAGAAATTAGTTTCACGTATCCTATCTTAAACCGTTTATATTAAAAAATTCTTCAACCAAAATAATTATGAAAAGAATTGGAGCTTACATTGCTTTGGCAGGCGTACTACTTATTGTACTACCATACTTTAATCTTTCAATCATGTTTTTAAGTCAGATTGATGAATTGGGCGAAGCCACAGCTTTAGCGATTAAGATAGGTCTTATACTAATAGGTTTAATTCTATTTTTTATGGACAAATTGACAACCAAGAAACCACAGTAATCACAAAAGCGTAAATTGATTCATTCAATACGTTTACAATAGCACTATTTATGTATTTCTTACCTGAGGATTTAGATAATTACATCGTTGCCCATTCTGAGCAAGAGCCAGAATTATTACAGCAACTCACCAGAGAAACGTATCAAAAAATATTACAGCCCATTATGCTTAGTGGCCCTTATCAAGGTCGTGTATTGAGTATGATATCCAAGTTAATTAGACCGCAATCTATTTTAGAATTAGGGACTTTTACGGGCTATGCGACGCTATGTTTAGCTGAAGGACTTCAAAAAAATGGCAATCTTCATACTATTGACATTAATGAAGAATTGGTTGATTTTCAACGGAAATATTTTGACAAGTCTGAGTATGGACAACAAATTATTCAACACACAGGCAGTGCTTTAGATATCATTCCAGAATTAAATCAAACCTTTGATTTGATTTTTATCGATGCAGACAAACCCAACTACAGCAATTATTTCCATTTAATCATTGATAAGTTAAATCCCGGAGGCATTATACTTTCAGATAATGTATTATGGCATGGAAAAGTGGTTGAACCTGTTGGAGAAAAAGATATTTCAACAAAATCTATCTTAGATTACAACCAACTTTTAAAATCAGACAAAAGAATAGAAACCGTTGTATTACCGATTAGAGACGGCTTAACCATTAGTAGAAAATTAGAATCTACCAAGCATGAGTGAAATTGATATAAGAACTGTAGATGTCGTTAAATACATCACTCCGTTAAGAGAAGGTGGCTCGCTCCCTGCTATTGTCGAGGCTAGCGATGGTTTTCTTTATGTTCTAAAATTTAGAGGAGCCGGACAAGGTACAAAAGCGTTAATCTCTGAATTTATTGGAGGAGAGTTAGCACGAGCCATTGGTTTAAAAGTGCCAGAATTAGTCTTTATGAACTTAGATGATTCCTTTAGTAAAACGGAACCTGATGAAGAAATACAAGATTTACTTAAATTTAGTGTTGGCTTAAATCTAGGGTTACATTATTTAAGTAGTTCTATAACTTTTGATCCTTTAGTTTCTGTTGCAGATGCCCTAACCTCTTCTAAAATAGTACTACTCGATAGTATTATAAGCAATATAGACAGAACGGTAAAAAACACGAATCTACTAAATTGGAATAAGGAATTATGGGTTATAGACAATGGAGCCAGTTTCTATTTTCATCATAATTGGGACACTTGGAAAAACCATCTTACCAGAACGTTTCCGCTTATTAAGGATCATGTGCTTTTAGAACGCGCATCACTTCTAAGCGAAGCCTCTAAAACCATTGTTGACACGCTTGATGAAAGTACAATAGAAGATATCATATACAAGATACCCGAAGATTGGCTCACAAATGAATCCGATACTCTGACACCAGAAGAAATGCGAAAAGCCTATATTGAATACTTAAATTCAAGACTTTTAAAAATTGACACCTTAGTAAAAGAAGCTGAAGATGCAAGATAAAGTTACTTTTGAATATGCCATAATTAGACTTGTCCCAAGAGTTGAGCGCGAAGAGTTTTTCAATATTGGAGTCATTTTATTCTCTAAACGAAAGAAATTTCTAGGAGTTAAATTTAAAGTCGACGAAAATAAGTTAAATGCCTTTTCATGCGAATTAGATTTAGACGCCATAAATAGTTACTTAAAATCTTGGGAATTAATTTCGAAAGGAGACGCCTCTGGCGGAGCGATTGCGCAGTTTGAATTATCAGATAGATTTAGATGGTTAGCAGCATCACGTAGCACTATTATACAAAGTTCTAAAACGCATTCTGGGTTAACAGACAATCCTGAACTTGAATTACAATCTATTTTCAAAAAGCATGTTCTAGTTGCAGATTAACATCACGTTTTATATATAAAAAAAGCCTCATTATAAACTAATGAGGCTTTTCGTTTTATTATTCACTTCAGATTACTGCACGGCTTGTAAAGCATCAATATTACCATAACCAAAACTGCTGTTTTTATTTGGATAAAATTCTGCTGATTGTTTTAACCTATTAAGAACTTGTGTGCGACTCCAACTTGGATATCTCGACCAAATTAAAGCCGCTATACCAGCCGTAGTTGCTGTTGCTACAGAAGAACCACCTGTGTAACGTCGCTGACCATCATAAAATCCTAATACAGGAGGTGCTTTACTTGTATTATTATCTCCTTCCATAATAATTGTAAAATCGATTTTACTACCGCTATGACAAGTATCACAACGCTCATAATTACTGCCATCATTAACACCGGTAACGGCAACCGTTTCGCTCATGGTTGCTGGGAATATAACACCAAAGCCATTGGTAAAACTCGTAGACGTTCCGCCTGCTGCAAAAATCAATTTATTTTTACTGTAAGCATATTTTACTGCATCTTTAATATTACCAATAGACCATACGTAACCAATGGACATAGAAATAATTTTAACATCACTTCTATTTCCTAAATCTACTAAAGCTTGAGACACCCCTTTACGTTCATGATAATCATTTAATAACACATCTTCTGTCGCTCTATAAGCAACCAAATTGGCGTTATAAGCCACACCAACTGGCATGCCATTATCGTTTCTCGGAGACGCCATAGTAGAGCCCATTGCTGTTCCGTGTCCGCACTTATCATGTGGACCATCATAATTGCTAGACCACCACCAATTGGAATCAATAAATGTCCCATATTTCTGAACAAAACGCCCTGAAGAATAGCCATCATTAATTCCTACTGAATTTAAAAGTGATTGTGTTTTTGAAACTCCTGTATCAATTAATCCAATAGTGACTCCAGAGCCTGTAGAAAAATTCCAAGCATTTGGTATATTGTGTTCATTAAAATGCCAAGACACTTGGGCATTATTAGGCGCAATAGTTGAATAATGTGCTGAACTAATAGAATCTCCACTTGTATCACATCCTGAGCTCGATTTTTCTTGAACCTCACCAGTATAATGATTATAACCATTTGGCTCTAAATACCTAACGTTAGCGCTTTCTCTTAAAGCAATAATGGTTTCAAGTTTAGTTACTTCTGCATCAAAGACAGTTAGGATATCATCTTCCTTAAGTTTGAAATCGCTTTTAATGACGTCCTCTTTATTAAGAATCGTAGCAATTAAGTTAATTTTTTTGTTTTGAAGATCAGTATCTCCAGCTTCGCCAAAACTCTGACCTTCATTACCGTAACCAACAGTCAGTACATTTTGCCCATGCATTAACGCGCTCCATAAGAAATGTGCGTCTTCCGTATTCCAATCAAAATCTCCTGTAGTTCTAATGCTCTCACTAATGCGTTGATTAATTTGTTCAATAGTTAGAGGATTTTCAGAAAACTCAACAGCTTCTGCTTCAGTTTCAATAACAGTATCTTTAGAACAAGATACTATGGTAATCGCTATGAGAAGCACTACCAAAGTGTACATTTTTTTCATATAATAAAATTTAGACGATTATTAATTCTCTAAATATATTAAATAAAACGCACTAATTACTTCTAGTATTTACGGTTGTTTTAAAAAATGAAGTGTATTTTTAAGAAATACGCAATTACTTATTGCGTTTTAAGGATCCTGTAAAGTCTTCAAGATCATCTTTTACTTTGTTTAATTCGTCAGTCACACTTTTAGTTACGTCTGTATCTATAATGTTACTTTCTTTAGCACTTTTAGTCACTTCGTGTTTTATATCGTTGGTTGCATCTTTTAATTGACGCATACCTTTACCTAAACCACGCGCAATTTCAGGTAATTTATCTGCACCAAATACTAATACCACTATGAGTAGTATTACCATTATCTCGGCAGCTCCTATAAACAAGATTGTAAGTTGATGTATCACGATGCAAATATAAAGTGAGTTTGTGGATTATACCACTTCAAATTAAAAATAAAAAAAAGCCGACTTTAAATAAAGTCGGCCAAATTATATAATACACTAATTACTAGTCTCTTAACTTATTTTTAAATTTATCGAAGTCACTATCTTTAACTTCTTTAGGCCAAGCATTATTAGTGGTATCAACATCAGCTGTTTCTAAATCTGGATCTAAAGCTATAGAAACGATTTCCTTATCGCTTGCAATGGCTTTACTAACCTGTTTATCATTTAGTCTCCATATTTGAACAGGATACGTTTCTCTCTTCTTAGTACCATCTGCATAAGTAAATTCTACAATAATTGGCATTACTAATCCACCTGGCTTTTCAAAGGTTACCTCGTAAAAATACTGTGGTGCCGTCTTAAATTCTTTTTGTTCCTTTGGTGAAAAGTTATCCATAATGTATTCTTTCACTGTAGGCAAATTATCTATAGTTCCTGCACTTTTTATCGCATCGTCATAACCTTCGGCTCCTTCTTCAATAAAATAAACTAAGCTACTTGGATCTCTATTATATTGCTCAGCTAGGCGCTTTCCATTATCATTTGGTGTTCCTGTAACTGCAAATCTCTTAACTTCTTTTATACCAATATCAGTATAATCTGTGGTATAAAACCAACCTCTCCAAAACCAATCTAAATCTACTGCTGATGCATCTTCCATGGTACGGAAAAAATCTTCAGGAGTCGGGTGCTTAAATTTCCAACGGTTGGCATATTCTTTAAAAGAGTAGTCAAACAAATCATGCCCCATTATAGTTTCTCTCAAAATATTTAATGCGGTTGCAGGTTTACCGTAAGCATTGTTTCCAAATTGGTACGTATTTAAACCTTTCGTCATAATTGGCGCAATGAAATCTTGATTGCCTCCCATATATCTCACTATGTTTTTAGCCGGTCCTCGTCTAGACGGATACGCTTTATCGCTTGGCGACAACGCTGCTGGATACCATTCTGCAAAATCTTGTTCTGCGATGTATTGACTAAAGGTATTTAAACCTTCGTCCATCCATGTCCATTGACGCTCATCGCTATTTACAATCATAGGAAACCAGTTGTGACCAACCTCGTGAATAATAACACTTATCATTCCGTATTTTGTTCTATCAGAATAATTACCATCTTTATCAGGACGACCAAAATTGTAACAAATCATTGGATATTCCATTCCCATTGGTGCATGTACAGAGATGGCCTTATGATACGGATAATCAAATGTCATTCTAGAGTACGTTCTTAATGTACTCGCTACAGATTTTGTTGACCATTGCTCCCAAAGTGGATTTCCTTCTTTAGAATATAAAGACACCGCCATCACATCTTTTTCGCCTAATTTAACAGCCATCATATCCCATAAAAATTTTCGAGAGGTTGCAAAACCAAAATCACGAACCATCTGTGCAGACAGTTTCCATGTTTTCTTCTTCTTACTTTTAGATTTCTCGGTAATTTCAGCTTCAGCTTGTGTCACAATCATTACAGGTTCATCGTAAGATTTTTTCGCCTTGTTAAAACGCTTCATCATATCTTTAGTAAATACGTCTTCACGATTTACTAAATAGCCTGTACCATCTAAAATATGATCTGCAGGTACTGTTATGTTCACATCAAAATTACCAAATGGTAAGGCAAACTCATCACGTCCCCAAAATTGAGAATTCTGCCAACCTTCTACATCATTATAAACAGCCATACGTGGATAGAACTGCGCCATCACATAAATACGGTTATCGTTTTCTTCAAAATACTCATATCCTGAACGTCCACCATCCTTTACGTGGTCATTAATATTGTACCACCATTTTATTTGGAACGAAAATTTCTCACCAGATTTTAAAACCTTTGGCAATTCTACGCGCATCATTGTACGGTTTATAGTATGAGGCAAATCTTTACCACTAACATCCTTAACATGCTCTATATTAAAACCTCCATCAAAAGATTCTTTTAAATACGATTTTACAGCTCTAGAAGATACTGTAGCTGGCGAAATACCAGAACTACTAATCAGTGGGGTTTTAGAATCTCTCGCACGCATATTCTGATCTAATTGTACCCAGAGGTAATTTAAATCATCTGGCGAATTATTAGTATATGTAATCGTTTCATCACCATGCAATTTTGCATTGTCATCATCGATTTCAATATCCATTTTGTAATCTGCCTGCTGCTGATAATATCCTGGACCTGGTGCTCCTGAACCCGTTCTAAAAACGTTGGGTGTAGAAAACTCTTCGTACAACTGCTTGAATTTGTTTTCATTAGTATGACCCTGTTGGCGTTCTGCCTTTTCGTCATCTTGAGCGTATGTGCTAAAAGAGGTTAAAAGTAGAGCACATAAGAAAAATTTAAAGATTTTCATAAAAGATTTTTGTTGTTAAAGTGGTGACTAAAATATGAATTTATAATGGCTTTGATATTGTATTACTTAAAATTTAACACGCTAGTATCATTCTCTGGCACCAACAAAAAACTCTTATTTTTACCTAAAAGTTTTAACCGAACAATATTTTGTTGGTCTGAAAATACATCGAATAAAACCTGATTGGTAACCGCGATAGATTTGATATTTGAAACATTTTCTATTTCTAAATAGCAGTAGGTAATGTCGTCTTTGTATTCCTTACCGATAAACTTAAAATTTACATTAGTATCATTAACTTTAACCTTTAATTTATCAGTTAAATACCGACTCATATAAGTTTCTACTTTTTCTGATTCATCTTTACCAGCGAGTATTATACTTTCATCATAACGCTTTCTGAGTAAAGTTTCAAAATCATCAATAAAAATCTGACTTATAATCTGAAGGGATTGTTGCTCTTTGGCGTATTCAATTTCTGTGACACTAACGTAATATTCGTGTGAATTAGAATTGGAAATTAAAAATGGAAGTGTAAAAAGGAGGCTTACAAAATATCGTAGTTTCATGTTGTGTATTTGGATTGTAATATACGTTTACAAAACGCCGTCCAAAGTTAGTCTTTAGTTGTCAATTTTCTATTTTCTTGATATACTTTTAGCTTAGCTTGTAAAAACTCGAGCATAGCAATATCATCATTCTTCTTACACAATGTTAAGAAGTCATCATCTTCTTGACAGAATAGAAAGTACTCAACACGTAGATTTTCAGCTAAGGAATCATTTTCAAAAATATAATTTTCATAGTTATCTTTCATGTGTATTATACATGCATTACGATCGTCTAATTCTACAATAGCTTTTAGTTTTTTTGTTCTTCCGCTAATGGTGTTTAATAATTTATTGAGGTTAATACTTGGACCTCCGCCATAAATCCCACCCACCAATCCAACCATAGCTCCTGCATCTGCATCGTACAGTTTGCGTTCATTTTGAGTAAGTTGTTTCCCTTTATAACCTGGTATTCCAAGATCGTAGAAATTAATTTCGGGTTCAACTTCAAGATTTTGAAGGTCGGATTCTAAACTTCCTGTAAAAATTTTTCCGACAACAACTTCATTTAACTCGTTTACACTTTCAATCATCTGAACGTATAACTCACCTGAATACATTACGATTTCAGAAACAATAACCTCTTGGGTTTGGTATTTTACTCCTGAAATCACTAAAGTATCTAGAGCTTTGGCGGGAATTACAAAACTTCCGTCTTCAAATGAAATGGTATATTTTGCTGCTGTTTTGTTTTGTATGTGAAGGCCTTCAACCTCATCGTTTGCAATTAGCTTACCATTTAAATCGCTTCGCTGCGCGCTAACAAATAACACATTTATTAAGGCAACAACGAGATAAAGAATTTTACTCTTTTCCACTAGTATCTTTTAAAAACGCTTTACTTAAATGAGAAATACGTTCTAAAAGTTGCATTTCCTTATTTTCTTCAAATAAGCTATCGTCTATGCCTTCTTTATCAGCATAGTCAATAAATGACTCCACCTGGTCTAAAGGTATATCAAAATTGTTGTGAATATAATTGATACTATAGGTATCTAAAGCTTTCTTGAAAGGTGTTTTCTCTAACATAACATCTTTCTTGCTTTTAAATTTAATTTTACTAAAATCAACCACGTTTTTAATCAGAAATCCAGCGACATTAACCAAGTCTACCATATCTCCCATATGTGGATTGTATTCATTAAAAGCTAAATTATCTGCTTTGGTCTTATAATCTGCAGAGAACTCAAAATCCTCAATATTATCTAAACCAAAATAAACAGCATCTAGGCTTACGTTGTAAGTTCTGACGCTTTCTAAATCCGCTCCTAAATTACCCGTTAGGTCAAATGGTAGAAGAACAACTTCATCTAATTTATTGACTTCCTCAACAAGAATAACCGTTAAACGTTTAGAGAATATGACCTTGTCTGTGATTATAACATTAAAATCTTTAAATTGAAGTGCCCCAAATTCCACAACATCATTAAGTGCTACTTTTATTTCAAAATTCCCATCTTCATCAGTATAGGTTCCTTGATTGGAAGAAGAATTAAAAACTGCAACGCCTTCTTTATCTTCAGATGACACGACGATTCTACCATTTACGGTAATCCGTTCAATATCCTGACTAAAAGCGGTTAATGTAGCAATTCCGAATATTAAGAGTAGTATTTTTTTCATATGTTTGACTGGTTTTTTTTATTATTATCACATGTAGTTTGCGATTAATCATCTCCTTAATTGGAAACAATTTTAACATGCTCGTTTTCTAATTTTATTTCTTGTACTAAATTTCGGGTATATTCTTCAATTCTCATAGGAATTGACTAGTAAATGTTTGTTAAATTAGAAAATAGAACAATTCATAAAGATTAGCGTTCTTTGTAAAACTGTATAATTTAAATATTACTATTTTGAAATCAATTATTATTGCAAGTACTTCCACAATCCATGGCAGTGGTTATTTAGACTATTTATTAGAAGAACTTCAGGATCATTATAAATCTGTAAATGAAATTCTATTTATTCCTTATGCTAGACCAGGCGGTATTTCGCACGATGATTATACAAGTACAGTTTCTAAAGCTTTTAATAAGATAGGAAAAACAGTAAAAGGCATTCATGAATTTGAAAATGCAGCAGAAGCCGTTAAAAACGCACAAGGTATTTTTGTTGGAGGGGGCAATACTTTTGTACTGGTTTCACAGCTTTATAGAAATAAAGTATTACTGCCTATAAAAGAAGCCGTTAAAAATGGCACACCTTATTTAGGCACCAGTGCAGGCAGTAATATTTGTGGTTTAACGATGAATACTACCAATGATATGCCAATTGTATATCCACCAAGTTTTAAAACTTTAGGATTTGTACCTTTTAATATTAATCCGCATTACTTAGATCCCATTGAAGGGAGTACACATATGGGGGAAACGAGAGCTACTCGCATTAAAGAATTTCACGCGTATAACAACCAACCTGTAATTGGTTTACGAGAAGGCAGTTGGATTGCAGTTGAAGGCGATAAACTTACGTTAAAAGGCACTTTAGAAGCCCGTATTTTCGAATATAACAAGGAGCCTTATGAAATAGCAACTCATTCGGATCTAGCTTTTTTAAAATAAGTCTGGTATAGAAACAAAAAAGCGCCTTTAGGGGCGCTTTTTTCAACTAACTAACTCAAATAATTGTCTACTCCTAGACATTTTTCTTTTTAAAACGCTTAAGAAACATTTCAGCTTCTTTTGCGTTAGATTTCTGTGCGTGTCTTACTGGTGTATATCCTTTATCACATGGTTTGTGAATTTCAGAACCTGCAGTAATTAATGCTTTGATAATTTCTACACGATTATATTTTGCGGCATAATGAATTGGCATCATACCATTAGATTTTGCATTAACATCTGCACCAGCTTTTATAAGCCTATTTACTTCTTCTAAGTTACCGGTTGCAACAGCCCTAGTTAAAGGACTTACCTCAACGGTGTTTACAATAACTTCATTTAAACCTGAAGTTTTAAGATCATTGGATGCATTTACGTTTGAAACTGAGAAGCCTAATGCTAAGGCTAATACGATTACTGATTTTTTCATGATGAAAGATTTTAAATTTAATTGATTGTTTTTTGATTATACTAAATAGACGACATATTGCTTGAAGTGTTACACTAAAAAATATTTTATAACATTTCTTTAACGCTTTGAAAATAAATATGTTAATATCATCACAAAACATAAACAGATCTTTACGAACTAATTAGAAAGACTTAAAATAGAGTTAACATGCCAAATTTTTTTAACATACAGATTTGTTGTAGCGTTGTATGTATTATCTTTGATACTCAAAATATTTCACATGAATAAAAAGGTTATTTTAATGATTTTAGATGGTTGGGGAAAATCACCCGATCCTAAAGTTTCCGCTATAGACAATGCAAACACTCCATTTATAGATTCTCTTTACACTACATACCCAAGTGCCAGTTTAAGAACAGACGGTTTACATGTTGGTTTACCAGAAGGACAAATGGGAAATAGTGAAGTTGGACACATGAACTTGGGTGCTGGACGAATTGTATATCAAGATTTAGTAAAAATTAACCTTGCTGTAGAAAATAATACGCTTCGTGAGGAACCTGTTTTAAAAACAGCTTTTGAATACGCTAAAGTCAATAATAAAAACGTACACCTTTTAGGCTTAGTTAGTGATGGTGGCGTGCATTCTCATATTAATCATCTTTTCGGACTCTTAAATGCCACACATGATTATGGACTAGAAAATGTCTTTGTGCATGCATTTACAGACGGTAGAGATGTAGATCCAAAATCTGGATTTAGTTTTATTTCGAAATTAGAAGATCACTTAGAAAAAACCTCTGGGAAATTAGCATCCGTAACGGGTCGTTATTATGCCATGGATAGAGATAAGCGTTGGGAACGTGTAAAGATTGTTTATGATGCCTTAGTAAATGGAGAAGGAGACAAAACCAAAGATGTATTACAATCGATTCAAGATAATTACGAAAACGACATTACAGACGAATTTATAAAACCTTTAATTGTAACAGGTAATGATAACCAACCTGTGGCGACGATTAAAGAAGATGATGTTGTGATCTTTTTCAACTTTAGAACCGATCGTGGAAGACAACTAACAGAAGCATTGACACAAAAAGATTTTCATGAGTACAACATGCACAAAATGAATCTTCATTATGTGACCATTACAAATTACGATAGTACTTTTGAAGGTATTAATGTTGTTTTCAATAAAGATAACCTTACAGAAACCTTAGGGGAAGTTTTAGAAAAACATCATAAAAAGCAAATTCGTATTGCTGAAACAGAAAAGTATCCTCATGTTACGTTTTTCTTTTCAGGTGGCCAAGAAAAACCATTTGAAGGAGAAACTCGGATTTTAAGAAACTCACCAAAAGTAGCGACTTACGATTTAAAACCAGAAATGAGTGTTTATGAATTAACAGAGGCGCTAGTTCCTGAACTTAAAAAAGGAGATGTTGATTTTGTTTGTTTAAATTTTGCCAATGGTGATATGGTTGGTCATACAGGAGTTATGCAAGCAGCAATTGAAGCTTGCGAACATGTAGACAAATGCGTCAAAGAGGTTGTGACGACAGCCTTAGAAAATGATTATACCACTATTCTAATTGCTGATCATGGTAACTGCGAAACGATGATAAACCCTGATGGCAGTCCAAACACAGCTCATACAACTAATCCTGTTCCAATTATATTAATAGACAAAGATTTAAAAAACATTAAAGACGGTGTTTTAGGCGATATAGCTCCAACCATTTTAAAGTTAATTGGTGTACCTCAGCCTAAAGCAATGACTAGAGAAAGTCTTGTATAAATTTCGTAATAGTGTAACTTTGCCCTAGATTATAATAAATAGCATGAATTTTCAAAATAGATTAATAGTAGCCGTAGATTTCGATGGCACCATTGTAGAAGATGCTTATCCTAAAATTGGAAAAACGCGCATCTTTGCTTTTGAAACCTTAAAAAAGCTTCAAGAAGATGGTCATCGATTAATTCTTTGGACGTATAGAAATGGTGCAAAACTACAAGAGGCTGTTGATTTCTGTAAAGATAATGGCATTGAGTTTTATGCTGTAAATGCTAGTTTTCCTGAAGAAAAATACGATTACAGTAGAAGTCGTAAAATTCATGCTGATCTATTTATAGATGATAGAAATATCGGAGGTATTCTCGGTTGGGGCGAAGTTTATCAAATTATCACCAATGAAGAACCTAAAATTCCTACTGCTAATAAAAAGTGGTGGCAATTTTAGTAGGTCTTCTAGTTTATTAAATCAAAATAAGATTTCTCAATATCCTCTCTGTGATCTGGGTGTGCTATATTGACTAAAGCTTTTACTCTATTTTTAATTGTTTTACCATATAGATTCGCAATCCCGTACTCCGTAACGACATAATGTACATGTGCTCTCGTTGTTACAACACCTGCTCCTGGTTTTAAAACAGGAACAATTCTACTGACCCCATTTTTAGTAACCGATGGTAAGGCAATAATAGCTTTACCTCCATCACTCAATGATGCTCCTCTAATAAAATCCATTTGTCCACCGACACCAGAATACATATCAGAACCAATTGAATCTGCACATACTTGACCTGTTACATCAACCTCAATTGCAGAATTGATGGCAACCATCTTAGGATTCTGTTTAATATATGCTGCGTTATTTGTATAATTTGAAGCGCGCATTTCTACAAACGGATTATCATCTACATAATCATACAAGCGTTTGGATCCCATTAAAAATGTTGAAAGCGCTCGTCCACGATTAATCTTTTTATAGTTACCGTTTATAACATTATTAAGAATTAAATCTATAACTCCATCTGAAAACATCTCCGTATGTAAACCTAAATCTTTGTGACTCATTAACTGCGTTAAAACGGCATTAGGAATAGAACCAATTCCCATTTGAAGTGTACTTCTATCCTCGATTAAACTGGCTACGTATTCTCCTATTTTAAGTTCTATAGCATTAGGTTCAGCCATGAGATGCACAGGCAATTCTTCATTCGCTTCTACAAAATAATCGATTTCTGAAATATGAATAATTCCTGCTCCATGTGTTCTTGGCATCTGCGGATTTACTTGAGCAATCACAGTCTTAGCATTATCTATAGCAGCCAAAATAGCCTCAACAGAAACACCTAAAGAGCAATACCCATGACGATCTGGAACAGAAACATGAATCAAAACCACATCAAGTTCTAAAATGCGTTGCTGAAAAAGACGCGGTAATTCACTTAAAAAAACAGGAGTATAAGATCCATTACCCGCTTTTATGGTATGTCTTACATTTTTTCCGAGAAAAAATGAATTAACATGGAAGCTGTCTTTCAATTCCGGATTAGCATAAGGAGCAACTCCTTCGGTATGTAACTGACAAATCTCAACATTACGAAGTTCTTCATGTCTTGCCGACAATGCTTTAACAAGTGCTTGAGGTGCTGCAGCTGCTGCTTGAATATATACACGATCATTTGACTTTACCACTTTTAAAGCCTCTTCTGCTGTTACTGTTTTATACATAGTTATGCCATTTAATGCTGCAAACATATAATAGAAAACTCATTTAGAAACTGTTATATATCATGTTTTAGAAATACTTAAGAATTGTTATAATTCCCTATCTTTGCCGCTCAATATTTTGAATCATGATTATAGTAAAAACAGCAGAAGAGATTGAATTAATGCGTCAAAGTGCGCTCATCGTATCTAAAACCTTAGGTATGTTGGCTAAAGAAACAAAAGAAGGTGTAACCACGAATCATTTAGATACTATCGCTGAAGAATTCATTAGGGATCATGGTGCTTTACCTGGCTTTAAAGGCCTTTACGATTGTCCTTCAACGTTGCTTTGTAGTGTTAATGAAGCTGTAGTTCATGGTTTACCAACAGACATTCCATTAAAAGATGGTGACATTGTCTCAATAGATTGTGGGTCATTTATGAATGGCTTTTATGGTGATCACGCTTATACTTTTGAAATAGGAAATGTTGCAGAGGAGACTAAGAAACTCATTCAGATTACTAAAGAATCACTTTATAAAGGTATTGAGCAATTAAAAATTGGCAATCGCGTTGGTGATGTCGGTTTTGCAATTCAACAGTTTACAGAAGCTGAAGGCTATGGTGTCGTTAGAGAATTAGTTGGTCATGGTTTAGGCAGAAAAATGCACGAAGATCCTGAAATGCCTAATTATGGAAAACGTGGTCGTGGTAAGAAGTTTATTGAAGGTATGGTGGTTGCCATTGAACCAATGATCAATTTAGGAACGCATAAAGTAAAACAATTGAGTGATGGTTGGACGATTGTAACACAAGACGGAAAACCAAGTGTACATTTTGAACACGATGTTGCTATTGTAGATGGGAAACCAGAAATACTTTCAACTTTTGCTTATGTTCACGAAGCTTTAGGCATTACTTCAAATGAAGAAGATGCTTTTAGACAAAAAGCACTCGTTATTTAATAGACTCTCATGACAATTAAGTATTTAGAAAACGAATTAACAGACTTAAGGTCTGAACTTAACAACCATAAATTATATAGTGCTTTATCTTCTATTGAAGATGTAAAAACTTTTATGGAGCAACATGTGTTTGCCGTTTGGGATTTTATGTCTTTATTAAAAGCGCTTCAAAATCAATTAACGAACACTAGAGTGCCTTGGACTCCTGTTAAAAATCCATCGACGTCTCGTTTTATTAACGAGATTGTTCTTGGTGAAGAAAGTGATATTAATGAATTAGGAGAGCCTAAAAGTCATTATGAAATGTACTTAGATGCGATGCACCAAATTGGAGCAAGCACTTCGCAAATTGAAAGTTTTGTTAATCATATTCAAAATAATGATTCTGTATCTCATGCAGCAGAAAAAGTAACGTTGAATGCTGAAACCTTAAAATTTGTAGATTTCACATTTAAGGTAATTGCAACAAATGAACCGCACAAAATTGCCTCGGCATTTACTTTTGGTCGTGAAGATGTGATACCTGATATGTTTTTTCAAATTATCAATCAGTCTAAAACCAGCGACAACACCTATAGTAAATTAACCTATTATTTAAAGCGTCACATTGAATTAGATGGTGATGAACACGGCCCACTTTCATTAAAAATGATAGAGGAATTATGTGGTAATGATGAGCAAAAATGGAATGAAACTTTAGACGTTGCCAAAGCCGCTTTACAACATAGAATTGCACTTTGGGATGGTATTTATGATTTAATTTCTAGTCAAATAGAAGCGTAAATATTATTTTTATTTTCTGAATTAAGTAACGGTATTGTTTCTTGCTATCACTAAATAGTTATTTCTCAGAGATACTTAGAGTTTTCACGGAGATTCACGGAGCGTTTTGAGTATAATTTTGATATTATGGTTTACGATAAAATTACGGAAAATATTATAGGAGCAGCTATAGAAGTGCATAAAGAACTTGGCCCAGGCCTTTTAGAATCCGCTTATCAGGACTGTTTGTTTTATGAATTAAAAGCATTAGGCTATTCAGTTCAAAAAGAAGTTTCAAGACCTATTATTTATAAAGATATCACTTTAGATCACGGTTACAGAATTGATATATTAGTAGAAAACAAAATAGTTATTGAACTAAAAACTGTTGAGAAATTCACAGATGTTCATACTGCTCAAATATTGACTTACAAGAAATTAGGGGATTACCCAACAGGACTATTACTCAACTTTAATACTAAGCTTCTAAAAAACGGAATAAAAAGATTCATAAACACAATCGAGTAAGCACTCCGCGAAACTCTGTGTGTCTTTGTGTATCACTGAGTAACACTATGAAAAAACTCTTCAAACTTATATTAAACACCATACCAAGACCTTTACTCATAAGATTAAGCTACGTGGCACGCCCAATATTAGCTTTCTTTTTAAAAGGAGATACATTCACGGATCCAATCGATAATAAAAGTTTTAAAACGTTTTTACCTTATGGTTACGGTAACCAAAGAAACAATGTATTATCTCCATCTACATTAAGTTTAGAACGTCATAGATTATTGTGGTTATATCTTAATAAAGAAACTAATTTTTTTTCAAGAGATACTGAATCCAATTCAGCATTAAGTGTTCTTCATTTTGCTCCTGAACAATGTTTTTTAAAACGTTTTAGAAGTCTTAAAAACTTAAAATATACGACTACCGATTTACTATCACCTATTGCAGATGTCAAAGCCGATATTTGCGACCTTCCTTTTGAAGATAATAGTTATGATGTAATTCTTTGTAATCATGTTTTAGAACATATTCCAGATGATACTAAAGCCATGCAAGAATTATACAGAGTAATGAAACCTGGTGGGTATGGTATCTTTCAGATTCCACAAGAATTAGATAGAGCCGTAACTTTTGAAGATGATTCTATTACAGACAGAGATGAGCGTGCTAAAATTTTTGGACAATACGATCATGTTCGTGTTTATGGTCGTGATTATTTTGATAAGCTTCGTTCCATAGGTTTTAAAGTTGAAGAAGTGGATTATACGGCTACCCTTTCTAACGAAGACATTGAAAAATACTGCCTAGCGAAAGGTGAAATTATTCCTGTAGTTTATAAATAAAACAACATACTAAAATGACGCAACACATTATAATTGCAACTGGAGCTTTATTCGGTATGCTCGCCGTAATCTTTGGTGCTTTTGGCGCCCATGCATTAAAGAAAATCTTATCTACAGATCAATTGCATAGTTTTGAAGTTGGTGTAAAGTATCAAATGTATCATGCCATTGTTTTGCTAGCTTTAGGTCTTAGCAATACCGATGTTACCTCGGCAACGTATTGGTGTTTCACAATCGGTATTATATTATTCTCGTTTAGTATTTACGGCTTGATTTTATCTGATGCTAAAGGCAAAAAACTTCGCTTTTTAGGCCCTGTGACTCCGATTGGTGGCTTACTCTTAGTAGTGGGTTGGTTGTTGGTATTGATTAATGCTTTTTAATAATAGAATATAATTGCTGTATTTATTTATCTGAACAAAAAAAAAGCTGTTCCCCCCTTAACCTGGAACAACTTTTTTATAATGATTAATAGCATTTATAAGACACCTTATTTTTTGCTTCGTCACCTAAAAAATCACTTATTCCGGAAAGTTATTTAATGAAAGTGTTTCAAATTCTTTTGCTTCATTCTCAAAAATAATAAACACTTTTAATTCGGCATGTCGCTCTGCAAATGCCTTTACTTTATCTATTCCCATAGCCTGAAACGCCGTGGCATAAGCATCAGCCGTCATACAATCTTCAGCTAAAACAGAAACACTTAAAATATTAGTTTTAGAAGGATACCCCGTTTTTGTATCAATAATATGCGCATAGCGATTACCGTTGTCATCAATTTTAAACTTTCGATATGTGCCAGAAGTTGCCATGGCTTCCTCTTGTAAAGCGATGATTTTTGAATACGACTGCTCTCCTTCAAAATTTGGATCGTCGATACCCACTTTCCAAGGGGATTTTTTATCAAGATTAATACCTCTTACGCGTATTTCTCCTCCGATTTCAACTAAATAGTCGGTAACATTCTTGCTTTCTAAAAACTCACCAATAACATCCACACCATAACCTTTTGCAATGGCATTAAAATCTAAAAACGATTTAGAACTTTTAACAATTTTATTATCTCTCAATCCCATGCGGTTATACCCCACAGACTTCATTAAACTATCAATAGTCGTGCTATCTATATTGGTAATTTTTCCTTCTGGCCCAAAATCCCATGCATTCACTACCGATCCGATGGTAGGATCAAAAGCTCCTTCAGTTGCTCTATAAATTTCTTTGGCTTTATTAAAAACACGCGTAAAATGTGCGTCTAATTCTACGCTTTCTCCTTTATTAATTCGAGATATTTTTGAATCTGGAATATAGGTAGACATCGATTCATTTACCACAGCAAAAAGACTATCAAACTGTGTTTTATAATTTGAATCATCCGTTGTGTAATATTGGATATTATAGGCTGTACCAAATACAGGGCCACTAATTTTAATGTTTTCAGGTTCTTGATTACAAGAAAAAACAATGCTAATTAGAAATAGGTAAACTATTTTTTTCATAAATATGTAGATTGATTTAGACTGTGATTAGTCTAATAAAGCGGATGTTATATTAATTTAAATTCATTTCAATGACCTGAATCCCATTATACTCAATAAGATATTCTTCATCTAAATAAATCGGCAAACCTTCACCTTCAGGATTTCCCAACCCAACACCTGCATATAACACTTTTGCATCTTTTTCATAGGCATGTTTTTTGAAGGTTTCCATCCAAACCACATCGTAATTATTAGGGTTTTCAGGTAAAATAACAGCGCGTACAACCACAAAATAATACTGACTATTTTTATCGATACAGACAAATTGCGGATGACGTTTCAACTTAGAATTGATTGCTACAAACTCGAAACCACGAGCTTCTAGGTCTTTACCAACATGGTTCATGGCAAGATTATGTACTTCTTGAGGTGTAAGTGGTTTACTCATTATGCAAAGATACAAACTTGCTATTTAAAACGCACAAATTTGGAGCTTCCAAACGTATAATTTGAAACTGAAATCACAGCATCATCTTCTAAATGATACCATGGAGAAATCGTTGAATCTACAAGATTTTTAACCAGATGTACACTTTGCGCTGGAGTATTGCCTTGAGACAATAAAAATAACTTTTCCCCTTTAGTATTAATAATCTCATCTGTAATCATAACAATATGTCCGGGAGAACCTCCTTTAATAAGCATATCACCGATTTTTAAATCTTTAGCGGCAACGGATTCTAACTCGTTGTAAAGTGATAAAGTCCCAGAATACATGTAAATTAAATTCAAATATTTATAGAAGTTTTCTTTTGAAGTATTGGCACTTGCCGTTTTATGAAACCTTACTTTATTACCGTTAATTTTAGGCCTATACCCTTCTGCATATTTAGTCCAAGAACAATAATGCCCTGAGGTAAATTTGAAACCAATTTCATCCTTTCTGTTATTGTCCCAAAGGTATTCGCTTCTAATTCTAATTAATGCATCTGCACATTGTTGTAATCCGTTTTTAGGCACAGGAACTTCTAAAATTCCGATATGACCTCCTTGCCAAAAATAATTGGTATCATCGTAATTGATAATTTTACTTCCGAAGGGTTTTAGTTTGTAGTTTCTGAGATAATCTTGAAAACTTCCTTTTTTATAAGTTACACGTTTATAGCTTTCGGGTAAATTCACTCGCGAAGCAATCGTTAAACTATCCTTATTAACAAGGCTAGGAGTTTCGATACTCGATGTAACTATAGTAACCGCTTTTTTTACAGGTTGAAACTGAAAGGCTAAAACAGCAAGCGATGCCAATATAAAAAG
This sequence comes from Winogradskyella pacifica, assembly GCF_003386275.1. NCBI lineage: Bacteria > Pseudomonadati > Bacteroidota > Flavobacteriia > Flavobacteriales > Flavobacteriaceae > Winogradskyella > Winogradskyella pacifica. The sequence continues at coordinate 231,566 of NZ_QREI01000001.1, forward strand.
GATGAGTATAACTTTCTTCATACTTAAACTAACGCAAAAGTTATGATTTTTCGTATGTTGACCTTTGAATTACAACTCGTTATTGTACGACTTTTTGATTAATTCAGCTTTACTATTAATCGCTAAAGCCTTGTAGATGTTTTTAATATGTGTACGAACTTGTATCTATGGAAACAAACAAATCATTGGCAATCCTTTGACGACTTAAATACTGAGACATTCGACCTTACATGCAATTATAAAGAGTTACTGAATAATAAAAATTTCGAATTATTAAACCCAATTGGTGTTGCATTAATTGACTATTACAATCAAATCTCTTTATTTGAAAGAGACTTAAAATTGTATTATTTTTATTTGTCTTGGACGCAAAAATCGACTAAAAACCTGATTGCTGATTTAGAAAAAGAATACGGAATCTTTTAGTACGAAATTAGACTTTACACCAGATGTCATTGATTTTAGAAAAATCATAGAAATGAAGCCATAAATAGAACTCATTGAGACCTAATAAAAATAGACCAACATATAAAAATAAAATATCAGAATTATGAAAACATAATTACTGGTATTTACCGTATTCGGATCAAGAACCGCAAATTAGACTTCTCTAAATCACAAACTAGTAATGGATAACATTCCTGAAATGATTATCTTGCTTGCAAATGAATTGAATGAAACAGAAACTTGCTTTTAAACTCGTTTTCCTTATTGCAATAGGGTTTTCAAGTTGCAAAAATAAAAACGCATTACCAGATCCTTTAGAGGCAGGTTGGAAAGGTAATGCTGTATGCGAAGTTTTAGAAGATAATAAAGAACTTAGAGTTCTTAAATGCACTTTTGAGCCAGGTGTAGGCCATGAGAAACACTATCACAATCCACATGTTGGTTACACTTTAGTTGGAGGTAAATTTAGAATTACTGATCATACAGGGACGCGAGAAGTCAATGTACCAACAGGTTATACCTTTAGCAAAGACTCAATAACATCGCACGAAGTTTTAAATATTGGAGAAACCACGTCTGTTTATTTGATTATGGAATACAAATAATATAAGTTATTTCCTACAAAAAAATCACCTTTATCGTTTTATTTAGTCATTTAGTACTGGTTTATTCCGAATTAAAATTTATATTTGCCTTTTAACCCCCTATAACTCATCTATTTTGTCTATCCCTAATACACAAAACAAGAGTAGTATTGATTTGTTAGATTTTATCCAAGAACGTGCCACCATTGGTACTTGGGAATATAATCCTATATCTACTATTCTAAACTGGAGCATTCAAACAAAAAAAATACACGAAGTTCCTCTAGATTATATTCCTAACGTTGAAATTGGTCTCTCTTTTTATAAAGAAGGCTACAGTCGAGATACAATCACTAGATTATTTACCAATTGTATTGAAAACCACAAAGATTTTGATATTGAAGTTCAAATTATCACCCATACAGGAAAAGATAAATGGATAAGAGCAATAGGCATAGCTGTCGTTGAAAATGACAAATGCGTTTTAGTTCAAGGTTTATTTCAAGATATAGATAAAACAACAAAAGATTCAAAAAAACTAGCCTTTAAAGAACTTCAACTTAGAAGAACATTTGAAACTGCTTTAGTTGGAATGGCCATCGTAGATTTAGAAGGTAATTGGCTTGAAGTTAATAAAAGTCTATGTGAAACTTTTGGTTATAGTAAAGAAGAAATAGAAAAGTTAACCTTCATGGATATTACACACCCTGATGATTTACGAAAAGACTACAAGGCCATGATGAGTATGATTAGTGGTAACATTGATCATTATGAAACTGAAAAACGTTATATAAGTAAACAGCAGGAAACGATTTGGGCGCAGTTATCTACATCAATTGTGAGGGATGACAAAGGACAACCACTACATTTCGTTGCTCAAATAAATGATGTTACTGAAATAAAAAAAACGAGCAAAAAGATTTCACAATTATTGACTACAACCGAAGATCAGAATAAACGTTTATTAAATTTTGCTCATATTGTATCGCATAATCTCAGATCGCATTACGGTAATTTAGATATGTTATTAGATATTGTAAAAATGGACTTACCAGAAACTACAGATAATGAGATTTTCCCTTTAATAAGTATGGCTGTAAATCATCTCGGTGAAACTGTAGAAAATCTAAACGAGGTCGCTGCAATTAACATTCAAAAGGATCTAAAAACAGAACCATTAAACCTACTAGAGAATTTTAATAGAGCATATTCTAGCATTTCTGCACTCATAATAGATTCTAAAACTACAATTTCTATAAATATTGATCCTAATATTGTAGTGAAAGCAGTACCCGCCTATTTAGATAGTATTCTATTAAATTTTTTAACCAATGCCATCAAATATAAAAAGCCTACTGAGCCCGCAAAAATCGAAATAAACACAAGAATTAAAGATCGTTTTATCGTATTAGAAATTAGGGATTATGGTCAAGGTATTGATTTAATCAAATATGGAGAAAAACTATTTGGCATGTATAAAACATTCCATAAGCACGATGACTCTCGTGGTTTAGGTTTATTTATAACTAAAAATCAAGTGGAAGCCATTGGTGGAAAAATTGAAGTAGAGAGTGAAGTTAATGAAGGAACAACCTTTTATATACATTTAAAAACACATGAATAAAATTGACGTAGCATGTATCATCGATGATGACCCAATATTTGTTTTCGGCGCAAAAAGAATGATGGAATTATCAGATTTTTGTAACTCATTTATGGTATTTAAAAATGGACAAGAGGCCCTAAATAGTTTAAAACCAATAATGATTGCTGGTGAAAATGTTCCGGATATTATACTACTAGATATTAACATGCCTATAATGGATGGTTGGCAGTTCTTAGAAGAGCTTGTTAAGATTGAATCTCATAAATTGCTTACTATATACATCGTAAGTTCTTCCATTGACCCAGCAGACATAAATCGCGCAAAACACTATAAAACGATATCTAATTACATTATAAAGCCCATTTCTACAGATACGTTAAAAGAAATATTACAAATAGAGTTGGCCAAATAAAAATAGCCACCGTCTTTATATTAAAATCGAAGCTTGAAATTAGATATTAAATCTTTAGAAATTTAAGCAAAAAAAAACCAACTCTTCTGAGTTGGTTTTTTTTTATAAAGATTCTACTTTTAAAAGTAGAACGACAATTTTAAACATAGTGTCTTAAGACTAGCCGCCAAAGTCATCAAATCTAATGTGCTCATCCGGAATTCCGAAATCTTCACCCATTTTTTGAACGGCTTGGTTCATTAATGGTGGTCCACAGAAATATAATTCAATATCTTCAGGTGCTTCATGATGACTTAAGTAATTATCTATTACACAATTGTGAATAAAGCCTACGAAACCATCACCTTCCTCATCATTAATATCTGTTTTAACTTTCCAGTTATCACTTTCCATTGGCTCTGATAATGCCAAATAGAATTTAAAGTTTGGAAAATCTTTTTCTAAAGCTCTAAAGTAATGGATGTAAAACAATTCAGCTTTAGAACGTCCACCATACCAATATGTTACTTTACGACCTGTTTTTATAGTTCTAAATAATTCATATAAATGCGAACGCATTGGAGCCATACCTGCACCACCACCAACATACAACATTTCTGATTCAGAATCATTAATAAAGAACTCACCGTAAGGTCCTGAAATTGTTACTTTATCTCCTACTTTTTGATTAAAAATATAAGATGACGCAATTCCTGGATTTACATCCATCCAGCCACCTTTGGCGCGATCAAAAGGAGGAGTAGCTACACGTACATTTAGCATAATTCGTCTTCCTTCTGCAGGATAAGAAGCCATAGAGTAAGCACGTTCCACAAGCTCTTCGTTTTTCATAACTAAAGGCCATAACCCAAACTTTTCCCAATCTGACTTAAACTTATCTGGTTCACCTGGATGATCTTCCGGATGCGCAGTAACGTCCATATCAGCATATTTAACTTCTATTTCTGGAATTTCAATTTGAATATAACCTCCCGCTTTGTAACCCATATCTTCAGGAATTTCAACTACAAATTCCTTAATAAACGTTGCTACGTTATAGTTAGAAACAACCGTTGCTTCCCATTTTTTAATACCGAATACTTCTTCAGGAATCGTAATCTCCATATCCTGCTTTACCTTAACTTGGCAAGATAAACGAGCACCTTCTGCTAATTCCTTTCTAGAAAAGTGAGGTGTTTCTGTTGGAAGTGCTTCACCTCCACCATTTAAAACATGACATTCACACTGAATACATGTTCCACCACCACCACAAGCAGATGGTAAGAATATTTTTTGAGCTCCTAAAGTACTTAATAAGGTACTTCCTGAAGCTACTTCTATCTCTCTTTCACCATTGATAGTAATTTTTACTGGTCCCGAAGGAGACAGTTTTTGTTTCACTACAAGTAAAAGCGATACCAATAATAAAGTAACTACTAAAAACGCGACAACTGTAGCGATGACCGTTCCTATTGTGCTTGCTGCTAATACCATATTCTTAATTAATTTTTATCTGAATCTTTTATTGTTTCAATCGCAAGACTAGACGCCTCGTCCTTTTTCTCATCAGCAATAGCTGTAACCATGCCTACCGTATTTTCTACAGTTTCTTCTGTTGCTTCTTCTTCACCTCCTGTAAGCATACCACCGAAGCTCATAAAACCAATTGCCATAAGTCCTGTTATAATGAATGTAATCCCTAAACCTCTTAAAGCAGGTGGTACATTACTATATCTAATTTTTTCTCTAATTGCAGCAATGGCTACAATCGCTAAAAACCACCCAATTCCAGATCCAATACCATAATTAAGTGCTAAACCTAAAGTTTCAATTTCACGAGATTGCATAAATAAAGACCCACCTAATATGGCACAGTTTACTGCAATTAATGGTAAGAATATACCTAGTGAATTATACAATGATGGAGAAAATTTCTCTACAATGATTTCAACTAATTGCACCATCGTTGCGATAGTTGCAATAAACATAATGAATGATAAGAACCCTAAATCGTAATCTGCATACTCTGGTCCTAACCATATTAAGGCACCTTCTTGTAATAGATACTGATCTAATAACCAGTTTAAAGGCACTGTAATTGCTAATACAAAAATTACGGCAGCTCCTAATCCTACTGCTGTAGATACTTTTTTAGACACTGCTAAGTAAGAACACATACCTAAGAAGTATGCAAAAACCATGTTGTCTACAAATATCGATTTAAAAAATAACTCTAAATGTTCCATATATTTTGTTTTTAGTTGTTAGTCTTTAGTTGTTGGATACTGCTATCAACAAACAACTAGTAACTATAAACTAATTTAGTCTTCTATTAATTCTTTATTTCTACTACGTTGTACCCAAATGATCAAACCAACTACAATTAAAGCCATTGGAGGCAAAACCATAAATCCGTTATTCTCATAGCCAATAGCGTATAATCCTGTTTTTTCCACAGAATCTCCAAGTACTTTAAACCCGAATAAAGTTCCCGAACCTAAAAGCTCTCTAAAGAAACCAACGATTATAAGGATTAGACCATACCCCGCTGCATTACCAATACCATCTAAAAATGATTGCCATGGTTTATTTGCTAGTGCAAAAGCTTCAAAACGTCCCATTATAATACAGTTGGTAATAATTAAACCAATAAATACTGAAAGCTCTTTACTTAAACTATAAGCAAATGCTTTTAATACTTGATCTACAATAATAACCAAAGTTGCAACAACTATTAATTGTACAATAATTCTAATTTTAGAAGGAATGATATTTCGCATTAAAGAGATAACTACGTTACCTACACTAAGTACGAAGACCACAGAAATAGCCATTACAATAGATGGTTTTAACTGTGCTGTAATCGCTAAAGCAGAACAGATACCTAAAACCTGAATGGTAATTGGGTTGTTATCCGCTAAAGGATCTAATATTAGTTTACTATCTTTTTTTGATAAAAGTCCCATACTTTTTTAGTTTAATGTCTTGAAATAAGGCACGTACATTTTTAAATCTTTCATAATCATTGCGGTTACACCATCACCTGTAATTGTTGCTCCTGCAATGGCATCTACTGCATTGTCGCTTTTCCTTTCATTCTTAGGATCTGCATTTCCTTTAGCTACATTTATTCCTTTAAAGACACCTGCATCATTCAATAAATGTTCTCCTGCAAAATCATCCATAAAGTATCGTTGTTTAATCTCTGCACCTAAACCTGGTGTTTCACCTGCATGGTCAAAAAACACACCTTGTATTGTCATTGATTTATCAACGGCTACAAACCCCCAAATAGCATCCCATAAGCCTTTACCTCTAATAGGAATTACATAGATTGGGTTACCATCTTTTACTCCTTCAAACAAAGGTAATTTCCTTGTATAATTAGGATCTTTTGCTTTTGTTTCTTCTTTCTTAATATCTATTAAATATGCTTCAGAATTTTCAGTAGCCTTAGTACCTTCAATTACATATTGCTTAGTAATAGTGTTCGTAAATTCTTCTTCTACTTTATCTGTAGAAATGAATGCAACATCACTTGTACCTTCATTGGCATTAATGCCCATGGCATACAATATATTCTGTTGTTTTTCAAAACGTTTATTAGCATCCACTAAAGGTTTTAAGCCTGAAGCAAGTCCTGCAAGTATAGAACCCACTACCAACACCATAACAATGGCAAAAATAATGGTATAACTATTTTTTTCTGTATCGATTGCCATAATTTAAGCTGTTTTTAATTTTGCTCTTTTTAATCTTCTTTTCACATTGCCTTGCACTACATAATGATCTATGGTTGGTGCAAATACATTCATTAACAATATTGCTAACATCACTCCTTCTGGGTACGCTGGGTTAAATACACGAATCATAATAGATATAAAACCTATTAGGAAACCGTATATCCATTTTCCTTTATTAGTTTGAGATGCGGTAACAGGATCTGTTGCCATATACACAATACCAAATGCCATACCTCCAATTAATAAATGATGCCAGAACTCAGTACTCATTAAGCCGTAAAATTTACTTGTATCTGTGATCCATCCTGCTGCTACGACTAGGTTAAAGATATACCCCATTACTAAAGCACCAATAACAGAACTTAGCATTATTCTCCAGCTTCCAATTTTTGTAAAAATCAGAAATAAACCACCTAACAAGATTAACAATGTAGATGTTTCACCTATTGAGCCAGGAATAAAACCGAAAAACATATCCATTACGGAATAGTCAACTCCATGCGATTGGGCTAAACTACCTAAAATAGTTTCTCCTGAGATCGCATCGGCCGTTGAGCCATTTGCTATTTCTCTAGTTCTTTCTACAGCTCCTTCTACCCAAACTTTATCACCACTCATCCAAGTAGGATAAGCGAAGAACAAGAATGCTCTAATGGTTAATGCAGGATTTAAAATATTCATTCCTGTACCTCCAAATACTTCTTTACCAATAACAACACCGAAAACAACTGCAACAACTAACATCCATAATGGAATATCGATTGGTACAATTAATGGCACTAACATCCCTGTTACTAAGTATCCTTCTTCAACTTCGTGCCCTTTAATAACGGCGAAAAGAAATTCAACACCTAAACCAACACCATAAGAAACAAGTAGTATCGGTAATATTTTCCAGAAACCTAGAGAAAAATTCTGTAATGTCCAGAATTCACTGCTAAAGAAACCACTTGTTACCGCTTCTATTTCTCCTGCTGCTACATAATGCTGATAACCTGCATTGAACATACCAAAGATTAAGCACGGAATTAAAGCCATAATTACCGTGTTCATAGTACGTTTTAAATCGTCTGCCGCCTTGATATGTGTACCACCATGGGCAGTATCATTAGGCGTATAAAGAAATGTATGTAAGGCATTGAAAGCCGGAGCCATCTTAGTTCCTTTATATTTTTCTCTTAAACTATGTAAGTTTTGTTTTAAACCCATTATCTATTTTTTAACCGATTTCTTCTAACATTAAATCCAAGCCTGCTCTAATAATTTGCTGATGTGGCTGCTTAGACACACACACAAATTCTGTTAAAGCAAAATCTTCTGGTGCAACTTCGTACATACCTAAAGCTTCCATTTCATCTAAATCTTTATACAAGCATGCTTTTAAGATTTGCATTGGATATATATCTAATGGAAAAACTTGTTCGTAATTACCTGTAAGAACAAAATTTCTATGTTCACCATTCATATTGGTATTTAGATCGTATTTTTTATTTGGTGTTAACCAAGAAAAAGTTAAAGCTCTAGTATTAGATACTTTATCAAAAACGGGTTTATTCCATCCAAATAATTCGTAGTCATTACCTTCAGGGATTACAGAAATTATATTGCTATAATAATCTAAATAACCATCTGGCTGAACACGTTTTCCAGACAATACATTTCCTGAAATAAAACGATCATTACCATCTCTTTCAACTCCGTTATCATAAACCATAGTTGAGATTTCCGAACCTAATTTTGTTCTAAAATAACGTGGTTTTTTAACTGAAGATCCAGCTAAAGCAATAATACGTTCAGCGTTAAACTTACCTGTTAACAACAACTCACCAATAATTACTAAATCTTGTGCATTAACGGTCCAAACTGTTTCTCCTTTATTAACAGGACTAACCTTATTAATTAAAGTACCGACATTACCTGATGGATGTGGGCCAGAAACGTTATGTGTTATTGCATTTTGCAAATTAGCTAGAGGTGACTTAGAACTGCCTATTGAAATATGAACTCCGCCTTCTGTTAATTTAGACAACGCAGTTACTGCCGCTTGCAATTCAGCTTCTTTACCTGCCAAGGTAAAGTCTAAATTAGCTGCTAGAGGCGCACTTGCGTAACCCGAAATAAAGATAGCTTTTGGCGTACTGTCTGCTTTTGCTACAACATCGTAAGGACGTTGCTTAATAAAAGCCCAACAACCTGAAGCTAACAAATGAGCTTTAGTTTTTTCTGCATCTGAAGCCAAATCAAACTTACCATGATCTACATAAGTTTGTTCTTTATCTGCTGTTATTTTAATAGCGTCTATACGACGTCTTGGTCCACGTTGCACTTCCGTTATTTCACCAGAAACTGGAGAAACAAATTTCATTGTTTCGTTATCCTTGTTATAAAATAAAGTCTCACCTGCTTTTACACGTGCCCCTTCTTTTGCAACAAGTTTTGGAATAATACTGTGGAAATCTTCGGGTTTTATAGAGTAGAAATTGCTAATAATAGCATTCTCTGTCGTTTGCTCGGCTTCGCCGACCAACCTTATATCTAAACCCTTTTTAATTTTGATGTCTTTTGACATATACTTAAAGATTAGTTACCTAAAAATCGGTGCAAATTTACGAATTAATGCTTAAAAAAGACCCAAAATAAAGCTTCTTTTTTATTTGTAATGATTATAAATAAGAGATTTGTGTTAAGGCACAGATTTTGATTATATTTATACGCTTAGATTTCAAAATAAAATGAAAAAAAACCTTTTTAGCCTTTCAGTACTATTACTATTTCCTATAATTCTGCTCTCTCAAGTTGTTGAAGAACTTAATCCGCCAGATTTTATAAAAACAGTAACCTTTAAGAGTAACACCACACAAGGACAACTCCCTATTTTAAAGCTTGGTGAATCTCTTATGTTAGAGTTTGATGCCTTAACAGGTGATGAAGAAGACTTTTATTACGTTATTGAACATTTTAATTTTGACTGGACTCCATCTAATCTCGTGAAGTCAGAATACCTGAGTGGACTAGACAATCAACGTATTTTAGATTACGAGAACTCTTTTAATACGTACCAAATTTATTCGCACTACAATTTAGTCATTCCAAATACGCAGACACGAGGATTATTGAAAAGCGGAAACTATATGATTTCTATTTACGATGATTATGATGAACTGATGTTTAGTAGAAAATTTATGGTTTACGAAAGTCTAGCTAGTGTTGGTGTCAATGTAAAGCGCTCTAGAGACGTTAAAGTTATTGCAGAAAAACAATCTGTAGATCTTGTCATCACTACTAATGGCATGAACCTGAATAACCCATTAGAAACCATTAAAACACTTATTATTCAAAACAACAATCTCAATACGGCAATTTCAGATCTAAAACCACAATACACACTGGGCAACGAACTTATTTATCGTTACGATACTGAATCTGCATTTTGGGGAGGAAACGAATACCTGTTTTTTGAAAACAAAGATGTTAGAGCAGCGAACGTTGGCGTTCAATTTATTGAGTTAAGGGATCTTTATCACAACTATCTATACACTAATATTAATCGTAAAAACAGACCCTACACCTATAATCCAGATATTAACGGAAACTTTTTAGTCACTATTATAGATAGAGACAACCCTGATATTGAGGCCGATTATGTGATGGTTCACTTTTCATTACTACAAGAGGAATTGAAGTCTAAAGACATTTATGTTTATGGTAACTTTAACTATTATATGCTTGAACCCTTAACTCAAATGTTTTTTAATCCTGAAAGCAAGCGTTATGAAACCACACTTTTATTAAAACAAGGCTTTTACAATTACAAATATGTGACCGTAGACAAAAAAACAGGAGTGTTAGACGAGGGAGCTATCAGTGGTAATTTTTGGGAAACCGAAAACAATTATAAAGTTTTGGTGTATTACAAAGATCTTGGTTCGCGTTACGACAGACTAATTGGTTTTGGGGAAGCGACTTCTGTAAACATTTCTAATTAAAACTTTTATAAGCGATCCATTATTAAAATAAAAATAACAGCAAGAACTATTAACATATTCACATCACCTACCACATTTATAACCAATTTGTTAAAAATGGCATCCTCTCAACCGATTTATAACGCTTCATTAAAAAAATATGCTATTTTAGCATAGAACAACATCCCAATCATGGTACAACAAGTAACTAGCGGCATAAAAATCACTGTAGAAACCAATTTTGAAGGTACATTTTATAAAAACTATAAAGTACACTTCGCCTTTGGCTATAAAGTCACTATTGAAAACCAAAGTAAAGATTCTGTTCAATTGAACTCTAGACACTGGAAAATACTCGATGCCTTAAATAATGAAGAAATTATTGAAGGTGAAGGTGTTATCGGCAAAAAACCTGTATTAAAACCAGGGGAATCACACACTTACAATTCAGGCTGTTTATTAACCTCGCCTTTTGGCGCTATGAGCGGTCATTACAATATGATCAACTTATCGAAAACCAACAATTTTAAAGTCTATATTCCTTCTTTCAAATTAAGCGCTCCTTTTGCACTTAATTAATTCTTAGAATCTCACTTTTTTAATAGACAATATCTCCTTTTAAAAATCAATAGTCATAATATTGAGTTTATCTTGTGAACCTACAGGATTGTTGCTGCAATAACCACAATCCTAACAAATTACCATCATAAGTTATTTCGAATACCAACGTCAACAGGTAACACATTAGCTTGACGATTCGATAGAAATATTATCCACATTTCTGACCCTAGATTACAACGACTATATTTCCAATCTTCACACAACTATAACGTTTGAAAGAAATAATATCTTTTAAAAATCGTACATTTGCACTTTCAAAATTCAAACTAAAAAAACAAATATATTATGGGAAAAGGATTCTTTAATGTACCAGTAGCAGTTAACGAACCTGTTATGTCTTACGCACCTGGTTCTGCAGAACGTAAAGCAGTTTTAGAGGCTTATAAATCAATGTTTAATTCTAAGGTTGAAGTTCCTTTATACATAAATGGAAAAGACGTAAAAACTGGAAATACCAGAACTATGTCTCCTCCACACGATCACCAACACGTTGTAGGTGAATACCATTTAGCAGAAAAAACACATGTTGAAGACGCTATTTCTACAGCACTAGAAGCACGTAAATCTTGGTCACAAATGCCATGGGAACAACGCGCAGGTATTTTCTTAAAAGCTGCAGAATTAATCGCTGGTCCATATAGAGCTAAGATTAATGCTGCAACAATGATTGCACAATCTAAAAACATTTATCAAGCTGAAATTGATGCCGCTTGTGAACTTATAGATTTCTTACGCTTTAATGTTCAGTTTATGTCAGACATATACATGGAGCAACCAGAAAGCACTAGTGCAGCATGGAACAGAGTAGAATATAGACCTCTTGAAGGTTTTACGTACGCTGTAACCCCTTTTAACTTTACAGCGATTGCAGGTAATCTACCAGCATGTATGGCTTTAATGGGTAATGTGGTCGTTTGGAAACCAAGTGATAGCCAAGTCTATTCTGCAAAAGTAATTATGGATATTTTTAAAGAAGCAGGTGTACCAGATGGTGTTATCAATGTTGTTTTTGGAGATCCTGTAATGATTACAAATACAGTATTAGCAAGTCCTGATTTTTCTGGTTTACATTTCACAGGTTCTACGCATGTGTTTAAAGAACTATGGAAGCAAATTGGAAACAATATCCACAACTACAAGACATACCCAAGAATTGTTGGAGAAACAGGTGGAAAAGATTTTATAGTAGCACACAAAACAGCAGATGCTAAACAAGTAGCAACCGCTATTGCACGTGGTGCTTTTGAATTTCAAGGTCAAAAATGTAGTGCAGCCTCTAGAGCTTATGTGCCTAAAGGAATTTGGGCAGATGTAAAGAAGTATTTAATTGAAGACTTAGAATCTTTCAAAATGGGCTCTCCAGAAGACATGAGTAACTTTATTACGGCAGTCATCCATGAAGGTTCTTTTGATAAATTAGCTAAATATATTGATGCAGCTAAAGCAGATAGCGATGCAGAAATCATTGCTGGTGGTAACTACGATAAATCTAAAGGTTACTTTATTGAGCCTACAGTCATTGTAACTACAGACCCAAAATACACTACAATGTCTACAGAATTATTTGGTCCTGTAATTACAATATATGTGTATGAAGATGAAGCTTACTCTGAGACTTTAAAATTAGTTGATGAAACAAGTGAATACGCATTAACTGGTGCTATTATTTCTAGAGACAGATATGCTGTTGAAGAAGCTACAAAAGCGCTTCAGAATGCCGCAGGAAACTTCTATATAAACGACAAACCAACTGGTGCTGTTGTTGGTCAACAACCATTTGGTGGAGCTAGAGCTTCAGGAACAAATGACAAGGCCGGAAGTCCTCAAAATTTATTACGTTGGGTATCTCCAAGATTAATTAAGGAAACATTTGTAACTCCGACAGATTATAGATATCCTTTTTTAGGATAATACCAACACTATATTAAAATTTAAATCCTTAGAAGTTATATACTTTTAAGGATTTTTTTTGCTTTTAATAGAAATCACATTTATAATCAGCAATTTACAAATCAAAGTTTGTATCTTTTCGAGATAACAATTCAAATTCTGTACTTATGAAAAAACATTACTTTATTCTTTTATTATTGTTACCTTTTCTAAGTGTTGCTCAAATTTCGATAACTTCTGGAATTACTCCAGATTTATCTGCTTATGGAGAAGCCACAAACTATCCTGGCGAAGGTGAATATCAAATATTTCTAAGTCCAGATAACATTTTAGACCAACCTATTTTTGTAGTTGATGGTTTTGATCCCGGAGACGCAAGAGATATCAATGGCTTATATAACTCATTAGACTTTGTAGGAACAGCCGGAAATCAAAATTTAGCAGACTTGGTAAGAGCTGAAGGATTTGACGTTATCATCTTAAACTTTCCTACATATACAAGAACAGCTGATGGTGCAACTGTAGATGGAGGAGCTGATTTTATGGAACGTAATGCTATGATACTAGTAGAACTTATTGAAACTATAAACGCAGATAAAGCTGGAAACAGCCCTGAACAAAATGTAATTATTGGCCCAAGCATGGGTGGAGTAATTGCGCGTTATGCATTAAATTACATGGAAGCAAATTCAATAGATGCAGATACCAGACTTTACATCTCTTTTGATTCTCCTCATCATGGAGCAAATGTCCCAATTGGCTTACAACATCAATTAAACTTTTTAGCCAATAATAACACCACTGGAGTTGCAGAAGTACAACCTTTAATAAATGGACTATTAAAATCCGCAGCAGCAAGACAATTACTGACAGATCATTTAGAAGCTCATTTATCTGGAGCAGATTTAGTATCGTTTGATCCAGCACTTAAATTACCCGTAGCACATCCTTTCAGAGGTATATTTGATACTAATATTAATGCATTAACCCCATCTGGATTTCCAGAGATGACAAGAAACGTCTCAATAATTAACGGAAGTGGCATTAACAATCCGTACTTCGCTATAGGGAATTCTGGACCAACGGTTACCAATAACTATCCCGTAATAAGCACCACACTAGATGTTCCTTTTTCTATTTTTACAGCTAACATTATAATTGATGTGAATTTTACTCCGGAGGCAGGAGAAACAAATACCGTTAGTAGTATTTCAATAGAATTATTTGGATCTGAAATTGAAGGTTCTGAAGCAGAAAGTGAATCTTTTAGTTATTCTGATGGTGTAGATGCTGCGCCAGGAGGTTTATTTGATTTATCCGGATTTACTGGTGAGTTAGGAGCCGACGGAGGAGTTGCAGGCGATTTTGTAAATGCCCTCGCTATCGATAAATTTAATTTTATCCCTTCAGTTAGTGCTTTAGCAGTAGCGTTTGCAAATGACGAAATAAATTGGAACCATACCATAGATTTAGAGGGTTCTAACCCAACAACGGACACGCCCTTCGCCAATACATTTACCCCAAACGATAATGAACCACATGTTCAACTTACCGAAGCCAATGTCGCTTTTGCTTTAGACGAAATATTAAATATACCATTACGCGTTTCTGATTCAGAATTATATTCCGTAAAACTAGAGAAAAATCCTATTAAAAATGAATTAGTACTTCTTTCTAATCTAAATAGTAAAGCCTCTATTTTAATCAGTGACTTAACAGGGAAAATTGTTTACAGTTCCTCTAAAGAATTAACAGGCAGAGATGTTATAACTATTAATTTAAACTCAGGTTTTTACATTTTAAATATCACCAGTGAAGTTAGTACGTTTACAACCCGATTTATAGTCAGCAAATAAAGTTCCTATTTCCACTAAAAAAAGACCGTTTAAATAAGTTTAAACGGTCTTTTTTTTTGCCCTACAAATTATAGCTTTTAGTATAATGATTCTGGGTGCAGGTAATCGATGTAGACATTTAATTTATCAATGTATTTCGTGCCGTAACCTTCTTCCACTTTTTCTTCAGCGTAAAAGAGCGTTTCTTCTTTTTCGCCAACTAAAGTTAATTGTACGATATCCTCTTTTCGTTTTAAGATAATATAGGCCACCCTGTTGTCATATAAACTATGGGCCGATAAATAAATGACACCCGATTCTAATTTATAGTTTTTTACTACGCCACGATGTTGCTCTTTTCCGTTTTTATCATAACGAATGACTTCACCATCAATATAATTTTTATTTAAGGAATATTGTAATCGCTTATGATTAGAATCTATATGATATGCTATTGTTTCAGCAAGCTCTCCATCTTTATAGGTTGACACATTTTTGCCATGGAGATCATAAGAAATACGTTTCGTAATGAGACCATTTTTATAAATTTCTTGCGTAGACTTACTATTATAACCTACAGGTAGCACCTTAGTGCCTTCAAAAGGCTTTCCGTCTTTATATATAATGCTAGAGACCTCTTTTCCGTCTTCGTTATAATTGATAGATTTCCCCTCTAAAATATCGTTCTTATACGTGCTTGTAAATTGTAATAGACCAGACTGATTGTAAAGATTAAAAGAGCCTTCTTTTTTATCATTCACATAATGCCCCTCTTCTAGAACAATTTCGTGATTATAATTAAACTTCTTATAAGTTCCATTACGTTTTCCTTCTTTTACAGTGTACATAACTCTTGAGGCCATATCGTACATTTCACCATCCCAAGGTAATTTGTTTTTAAAATTAACTGTAGCTAAGACCTCTCCATACTTATCAAAGAAGGTAGCACAACAGTTAACATCAACGTCTTCGATTAATACAGGATCAATAACGCCGTAAGCTCTTCCCACACCATAATCAAACCGTTTTGACGCCACTAAATCACCATTTTTTTCCTCTTTAATAAACCTTATTTCATCTGAGAGATTGAAAAATTCATATAATTTACCATGCTTTTTATCATAATCGTAAGTACCTATTAATTCGTTTTGGTCATTGTAAAACTCCCCTAGTGTTTTATCATAATCCGTGTATGTGATATCGCTTTGTTTAGCCCCATTACTGTAATAGTTTACCTCTCTCGTTTTACTATATTGATCAGCATTATAGTATTCGGTGACCTTAAAATCGACTAAATTATCTTTACCCACTTGTTTCGTTATAAATTTAGTCCGCTCAATAACGTTACCTTCTTTATAAGTTTCAATATTTGAAATTTTAGAATCGTAACCAATTTCGTAACGTGTACCATTTAAAGGTTGCGCATATCTATTTTTGTACTCCACTTTTAAGATTCCCAATACATCACCATCTTTATTATAAAAGACCTCTTCTTCTTTATTCTTTTTACTAAAGAGAACATTAGTATCCGTATAATATTTTAGTTCCTCTATAAGTTCCCCTTCTTTGTAAGTTGATGTTTTGTTTCCTTTAATTTCTACACCAGTATATGGGTAATAGCTTTTATAAATCATTCTAGACAACTCATTACCTGCTTCATCATAACTAACTTGAAGCTCTTTAATGTTGTTAGTATATGTTGTTAGGGATTTTATCTTACCGCCATCATAGTATAGTTCTTCTTTTTCAAGTAGACCGTTATTGTAGGTTCTAGAAGACAAAATTTGCCCCATGACCTCTTCCTTATAACTGTACGAAAATACAATTTCGGTGCCTTCCATCGGTTTTAAATAGTCATTGTGAAGATTGTAAATAACACTTCCTATTTCGGTTCCATCCTCAGTAAAATATGTCTTTTTATATTCTGGTTCAGTTTGGAATTTTGTCCGAATCTGACCATTAGGATAATAATCCTCGTGACCTAACAACCTCTCAAACGGATAATAGTTAATTTGCTTCACTCGCATAGGGTCAAAATAATAAAACACTTCAACCCCTTTTCGAAATCCATTTTTTAGAGTATTAATTTCACCAATGGCATCCCCTTTTTTATCGTAGTATTTCGTTCTAAAATGACCTTTTTTAAGCGTTCTGAAACTTTCGTAACGAATTCCGTTTATATCATCGTCATACACAACCTCTTTTACGGTATCGTTTTTAACTTCAGTATAAATGCGATTAGTCAATTGAGTATGATTCTGAGCACCAGATTTGATCAGGCCATTTTTATAAATAGCCTTTAATTTCTTGTCATTTAAAAAGGTAATAAACTCTCCATCTAATCTGTTTTTGGTGTAATTACCTTGTTGGTATAACTTGCCGTCTTCCGTAAACCAGCTCACTTTTTCTACCCAAAAATCCTTATCTTCATACTTAGACAATCCGCTCATTTGCTTTTGGCCCGAAATGTAATAATCTTCAACCCTATAAAAATCACCCTCTTTTTTAACTGGTGGCCTAAAAAAAATAGCACTATCTTTTATAGTGTGTTTCCAAGACCTGTTGTAATAAATGGTGTCTTGTTGGGCGTCCAAATTTAAAGGCATAAAGAAAACGCTGACCATAAATAGAAGTACAGCAGTTTTAATAGAATTTGATAAAATCATTGTTGAATAAATTTTAAAATGAGATCGATATAATTTAAAAAATACATCTATTTGATTAACGCATTTCAGCGTCATAAATTTTTAGCTCGTGAATTTCTCAATACTAAACATAGGTCAACAGTCTGTTTCTAAAAGTAGTATTTAGACAACCCCAAAACTACTACTTATTAAGCTTTGAATTTTAATGGTAAATGAATTACCTTTTTAGTTTCAAAAAACGCTTCATCAAAATAATCAGAAAGCAAGAATGCTTTAACCGTTTTATACTGCTTCAATTCCTCAGTTAAATCACCTCCTTTTAAATAAAGGATACCATTTTTCAACTCATTTTTCTGAGTACGGGCTACTTTTCCTTTTACCCAAGTCGTAAATTCTGGCATCGTCGTTACAGCTCTACTTACAATAAAATCGTAAGTTTCATCTATAGCTTCTACTCTACTATGCGTTGTTTTTATATTAGTAAGTTCTAATTCTTCAGCAACTGCATTAATAACTTTTAGCTTTTTATTGATACTATCTACCAAATGAAATTGACATTCTGGAAACAAAATCGCCAAAGGCACTCCCGGAAATCCTCCACCTGTACCAACATCTAAAATTGAAGAACCTGGTGCAAAGTTGATCACTTTAGCAATACCTAGAGAATGTAAGACATGTCTTAAATATAACTCATCAATATCTTTACGAGAAATCACGTTGATTTTACTATTCCAATCTTTGTATAACGCTTCTAAAGCTTCAAATTGTTGAATTTGAGTTTCAGTTAAATTTGGGAAGTATTTTAAGATCAATTCCATTTTTAAAAATTTTAGCAAAAATACTTAATTTTAATCTGCATAATTTAACGTTCGTCGAATAAGGTTGCTTTTTATTTATTAACTATCTTTGCATTGTTATAATGATTTACAATCCCTAACGTTATAATATAAAAAACTGATTAAATGGCACAACAAACCGTAAAATTCTCTCGAACGGATTCTGCAAAGTTCTTCAGAACACTTAACAAACGCGTTAATAGTTACTTCAAAGACAACAATATAAAAAAAACAGGAAACTGGAAACTATACACAAAGGCTATAATAATGTTTACATTATTACTTGGACCATTAGTAGTATTATTAACGGTTGACAACATACCTGTATGGCTTCAAATTATATCCATGATGATTATTGGTGTTGGAATGGCAGGAGTGGGCATGAATGTTATGCACGATGCCAACCATGGTTCCTTTTCTAGTAAAGAATGGGTAAACAAATTGATGGGAAGCAGTATTCATATATTAGCTGGCAACGATTACAATTGGAAAGTACAACACAATGTACTACACCACACCTATACCAATATTCAAGGCCATGATGAAGACATTGATGCCGGACGAATAATTCGTTTTTCTAAACATGCTAAATGGTTAAAGATTCATAAATACCAAAAATATTACGCCTTCTTATTATACGGATTACTAACTGTGAATTGGGCGATTACAACAGATTTTAAGCAAACGTACCAATACCTTAAAAGAAAATTATCTTATGGTGAATTTCCTAATCCTGCGACACAATGGACGAAATTAATTATTGGTAAGATATTATACTATTCTATTTGGGTTGTATTACCATTGGTTTTAGGTTATGCATGGTGGCAAGTATTAATCGGATTTTTAATTATGCATTATACAGCTGGTATGATTCTAAGTGTTGTTTTTCAATTAGCACACGTTATGCCAAATACAGAAATGCCTATACCAGACGAAAATGGAAACATGAAAAATACTTGGGCAATTCACCAATTATTTACAACGTCTAATTTTTCACCTAAAAGTTGGATTGTTGAGTTTTATACTGGAGGTTTAAATAGACAAGTTGAACATCATTTGTTTTCAAATATTAGTCATGTTCACTATAAAAACATAGCAGATATCGTAAGAGAAACAGCACATGAATTTAGTTTACCTTATAACGAATATAATTCTATTTGGACTGCTATTTCAGAGCATTATCAACAACTAAAAGAATTAGGTAGAAAGCCAAGTATGGCATAATATAAGTTCCAGTTTTAAAACAACCAACCACAATGAATCAACTATCGGATAGAATTAATAATCTAGCCACCTCAGCTACGCTTGCTATGGCAGCAAAAGCTAGAGAACTTAGAGCAGAAGGAAAAGACATTATTGGATTAAGTTTGGGAGAACCAGATTTTAATACACCTGATTTTATTAAAGATGCTGCGATTGAAGCCATCAACCAAAACTACAATAGCTATACCCCTGTAGATGGTTATGTAGAATTGAAAGAGGCGATTATTACAAAATTTAAACGGGACAATAACCTTAACTATACCTTACCACAAGTTGTCGTTTCTACAGGTGCAAAACAATCATTAGCTAATATAGCTGCTGTAATGCTTAATCCTGGAGACGAAGTTATTTTACCTTGTCCGTATTGGGTGAGTTATAGTGATATTGTAAAATTAAGCGATGGAGTTCCTGTGGAAGTTCAAACCTCAATTGATAATGATTTTAAAATGACAGCCGAGCAACTAGAAGCTGCCATTACACCAAAAACTAAAATGATTTGGTACAGTTCTCCTTGTAACCCAAGTGGTTCTGTTTATAGCAAAGCTGAATTAAGAGCTTTAGCTGATGTGTTGAAAAAGCACCCAAATATTTATATCGTTTCAGACGAAATATATGAACATATTAATTTTAAAGGAGGTCATTTTAGTATGGCTGAATTTGAAGACATGTTTGATAGAACTATAACCGTAAATGGAGTGTCTAAGGCATTTGCCATGACAGGTTGGAGAATTGGTTACATCGGAGCACCAGATTGGATCGCTAGAGCATGTAACAAAATGCAAGGTCAAATTACGAGTGGTGCCAATTGTATTGCGCAACGTGCCGTAATTACCGCTTTAGAAGCAGATCCATCAAGCATTAAGTATATGGTTGATGAATTTAAAGAAAGACGTTCTCTTATATTAAATTTATTGAGCGAAATCGACGGTTTTAAAACCAATGAGCCAGAAGGAGCATTTTATGTGTTCCCTAATATCTCTTCATACTTTGGAAAGACTATAAAGGGAAAAACAATAAATAACGCCTCTGATTTTTCTCTATTTTTACTTGAGGAAGCTTTAGTTGCCACTGTTACAGGTGAAGCTTTTGGAAATAAGGATTGTATCCGAATTTCTTATGCAGCATCACAGAAAGAGATTATTGAAGCTATTAAACGTATTAAGACAGCATTGAGCTAAATATATAATAAGCTATTTTAAGACAAAAGTTGTAACATTATATGTTGCAACTTTTTTTATGCCTTATTTTAACTAAATTGTTTTATAAAAAAACACCAAACAATATTTAAACACAAGCCACAAGTGCAACGCTTGCAAATACAGAGACTTTCAATACCATAGAAGTTGCATGGCTAGTTTTACACATTCTAGGTGATTTAACTCTTTGCTTAATACCAAATAGGGATTTTTTACTTGCTCTTTTGAAATTAGATTTTACAGTGCGCTTATAATCGGAGTTCAATAAACCTTTAGTTGTAAAATGTGAACGCTTCGCGCGTACTGTTTTATCTTCCATATCATTTGTCATTCTAGCTTTCATATATAAAACTGTTTAAGTAACTATTGTTAATGTTGAAAATACGAAATAATTTACGAAATAATCAAAATAAATGAATAAAAATAGGATTTTCACCGTAAAGCTCGTAAAATATTACGAATATTAACCACCACTTACAATCCCTTAAATTTAAGAGATGGACTTTTCATTATTAGTTAAAACCTAGCTTAATAATTCTATCATACCATCCATAGAATATACTAAGACGCAATAAAAAACAAGTAATAAAACAAAAGTAAGTACGATTACTTTTAGCATCCTCACTTTTCGTTCTTCTCGTAATCGTTTCCCCATTTCCTTAAGCTGCTTCGTTGTCGCTTTAGGCAAATTATATTCCGTTTTACGATCTGATTTATAACCACCAAGCACATTCTTAAACTTATCGCGCTGTGGAAGTTGACTTCGATTATAGTTAATAACGTTCATTGAGTTAGAAGGCATAATTCTTTAGGTTTTAAATTTAAAACTGAGGTATAAGGATTCACATCAATACATAATGTAACATGTGCTATATAGGTTATAAAAGACACAAAACTGTGTCAGTTAAAAGGATCAGTGTATACGCTTAAAATAGAGCGATGAGAAAGATGGCAAATACAGCTAATTTTAAGATAACAGCTGTATGATTTACCGTATTGAATTGAATAGATTTTGAGCGTTGTCTAATTCCAAATACAGATTTTGAAGCTAACGTTCTAAAGTTTTGTTTCACTATGGATTTGTAATTTGAATTTAATAATCCTTGTGTTGTAAAATGAGATACCGCAATGGGTTCTGGTACAAATTCTAATGTGGTGTTTAATGCTAATTCCATGATTGATGATTTTAATTGATTATACAAATAAGACGTACAATCCATATAAATGTTACAGCTGGTGTTTCAAGTATATCGGGAATTTGAGCATTACAAACTCACAAAGTATTAGTAAAAATATAGGCTAGCTATGTTTTAAAAAAATCTTAAAAAAGTTGAAAAATTTATCTATTCCTCCAAAAGAAAGGAGTCAATAATATCAGAACGGTAAACAATTCCAATCGACCAATAAGCATTAAAAAAGACGCCCACCATTTTCCTAAAGGTGGTAATGCAGCATAATTATTTACAGGTCCAAAATCACCCAAAGCAGGCCCGACGTTTCCTAAACTAGATGCTGACAATCCGATCGCAGATGTAAAATCCATATCAAACATAGAAAACACTAAGGCTCCAACAATAAAGGACAACATATAAAGAATAAAAAATCCAAGTACGTTAAATACAATATCTTTAGATACCGATTTACCATTATAGCGCACAGGTATAATAGCATTAGGATGTAAAGCACGCTTAAATTCTAAAAAACTGTTTTTAATTAAAATCAATTGACGCATTACTTTTACACCACCAGAGGTACTTCCGGCAGAACCACCTAAAAACATCATTCCAAAAAAGAAAACGGTTAAAAAGGGTGTCCACATGGTATAATCCGCACTTATAAAACCTGTTGTTGTAATTACAGATAACACCTGAAACAACGCGTGTCTTAACGCACTTTCCGCTTCACCTAAAACCATTGGATGAATTATAGTGGACTGAGACACATCGGCTTTAAAATAGATTAAAACGGCCGCGATAAGCGTGAAAATGACAATAAATTTAAAGTAGAGTTTAAACTCTTCATCTTTTAAAATTTTAGACACTTTTCCTTTAAATAGATAATAACTCAGCACAAAATTAGTACCAGCTAAAAACATAAAGAATATAATAATGTATTGTATCAAAGGATTATCATTCCAATAGGCAACACTCGCATTTTTAGTAGAAAAACCTCCCGTAGATAATGTACTCAACGCATGGTTTATGGCATCGAAGAAGGACATACCAGCAAGTTGTAACAATACAGTTTCAGCAACTGTATATCCCACATAAATAAGCCATAATCGTTTTGCTGTATCTGTAATTCTTGGATGTAATTTATCTGCACTAGGCCCTGGAGCTTCTGCAGTAAACAATTGCATACCACCTACTCCTAATAATGGTAATATTGCAATCGCCAAAACGATAATACCCATACCACCAATCCAATGCGTCATACTTCTCCAAAACAAAACGCCTTCAGGAATGATTTCAATATCATTTAAAATACTAGCACCAGTCGTCGTATAACCAGACATGGTTTCAAAAAAAGCATCGGTAAAAGAAGGAATAGCTCCAGTGGCTATATACGGCAGTGTCCCTGTAAGTGACATTACAATCCAACCAAAAGCAACAATAATATAGCCTTCGCGTTTATTCATCTCCTTGCGATGGCCCTTTGTTCTATACATTGCCAAACCTCCTATTAAAAGGGTTACGAGACCTGCTAAAAATAATTCGAAAGTGACACCGTCTTTGTAGATAAGACTTATTAATGTTGCAGTAAGCATAAAGCCACCATTAAACATTAATAGCAATCCAAAGAAGTGAAAAATGATTTTATAATTAAGTTTTATTCTAGACATATCGCTATTACGAGAAAAAACGTTCTACTTCAGAAATAGACCGTGGTAAACAACAAACCACAACCCGATCCCCAGGTTGAATTTTGAAACTCCCTAATGGTATTGATCCTTTTCCATCTCTAATCACTCCGCCAATAATAGCAGATTTCGGAAATTTCACGTCTTTAATAACCTTATTCGTGATTTTAGATTTTGGTTTCACAACAAACTCTAAAAGTTCAGCATTCATGTTGGTTAACTTGGTCATAGCAACCACCTCGCCTTTTCTTATATACCTAAAGATATTGTTTGCTGCTAATAATTTTTTATTGATTAAGGTATCAATTCCAATAGATTGTGATAATTGATAATAATCCATATTTTCAACCAAGGCAATAGTTTTCTTTACGCCTTTAGATTTCGCTAACAGACAAGACATAATATTGGTTTCTGAATTACCCGTTACGGCAATAAAGGCATCCATATCCGAGATATTTTCTTCATCTAAAATATCTACATTTCTACCATCACCACAAATAACTAAAGCATTTGGAACGTCTTCAGCCAATTCCTCAGCTTTACCTCTCCTACTTTCAACTAACTTAACATTAAACTTGCTTGAACACAAATCCTTAGCTGTTTGAAAACCAATTTGGCTCCCACCAAGAATCATAACATTCTTAATCGCAACTTTAACTTTTCCTGATAATTTAAATAACTCATCATCACCTCCTTTAGACGTCATAAAAACAACTTTATCTCCTTCTTTAAAAATGGTATCACCACGTGGAATGATAGTGTATTGTGTCCCTAAACGCTGAATTGCAATAGGAATAAAATTTAATTCCGGATAAATTTCCGCCGCTTCTTTCACCGTTTTATCCACAAAAGTTGCTGTTCTAGACAAACGCAAACCTAGCATGGTTAATGCTCCGTCTTCAAACTCATAGGTATCATTAAAACCGTACTGATTTAAAAGTAATCCTATTTCTGAGGCCGCTAAAGATTCTGGTGAAATCAATTCATCAATTCCAAATTTCGAAAACCCAACAGTTTCTTTATTATCAATAAATTCAGTATTTGAAATACGTGCAATCGTTCGTTTTGCACCTAACTGTTTCGCTAAAACACAAGCCGTAATATTTGTAGTTTCTGAAGATGTTACAGCAATAAATAAAGCTGCTGTATCTATACGCGCATCTCTTAAAATTGAAATAGAGGTAGCATCTCCCTTAATAGTTCTAATATCCAAGTGCTCAGCAGCATATCCTAAACTATCTTTCTTTGTATCAATTAAAGTGATTTCTTGTGATTCGTAGGATAAAAGTTTCGCCAAATGAAATCCTACTTCACCTGCACCTGCGATTATTATTTTCATTATATTTCTTTGAAATAAGAGTACAAATATACTAAGAACTTCTAACTAGGTACAACTTTAAACACTTTAGGTACTGATAAACTTATAAGTTTTAGCTCCCCTTATAACTTCTTAGTATATTTGCCAAAAATTTTTATGGCTGAAAAAGTAAACCCATATAAGGACAGCGACCAATCTAAAAAAGATCAGGTCACTAAAATGTTCGATACCATTTCTAATGAATATGATGGTTTAAACCGTGTGATTTCTTTTGGAATAGATGTAAAATGGAGAAATAAGGTTGTAGAAATGGTTGCCAAAACCAAACCAGAAAATATTTTAGACATCGCAACAGGAACTGGAGATTTAGCGATTAGTTTAACCTCTACAAACGCTAAAGAAATTATTGGTTTAGATATTAGCGATGGCATGCTAGAAGTTGGTCGTAAAAAAATTAGCTCTAAAAATTTAGACGGTGTTATTTCTATGATTATTGGTGACTCTGAAGATTTACCTTTTGAAGACAATACCTTTGATGCCATAACCGTAGCTTTTGGTGTTCGTAATTTTGAACACTTAGAAAAAGGACTTGCAGAAATTTTAAGAGTGCTAAAACCAAATGGTATCTTTGTTATTCTCGAAACTTCTGTACCTACAAATCCTTTTTATAAAGCGGGTTACAACGTACATTGCAAACTAATTATGCCAACCATAGGAAAACTCTTTTCAAAAGATAAAGTAGCTTATAGTTATCTAAGCGAATCAGCATCTCTTTTTCCTTACGGAGAGGCCTTAAACAATATTTTAAGAAAAATTGGGTTTATTAATGTGGAACACAAACCACAAACGATGGGAGTGGCAACTATTTATTCAGCATCTAAAGTATAGTAATGAAGCGTTTCTTTTTTCTTTTAGTATTTATACTCGCATTTCAAAGCATGTCTGCTCAACTTTTTACAAAAGAAAAAGTAGCAAATGCTGTAGATAATATTGATCAAAAGTTTTTGACTTGGGGTTATTTTTTAGGTTTTAACCAATACGACTTTAATTTCGACTATTATGAAAATTTAGAAGATGTCTTAGTGGATAAAACTTTTGGGTTTCACCTAGGACTTATTGGTGACATGCGTATTAATGAATACATGAATTTAAGACTTGAACCAGGAGTATTTTTCACGACAAGAAACTTAAATTACGATGAAAGCTATTTTCAGGGTACAACATTTAATGACTCGGATTTATTGCGAGAAGTAAAATCCACATACGTGCATATTCCTTTGTTATTAAAAATATCGACAAAACGTATTAATAATTTTAAACCTTTTATTGTTGGTGGATTTTCTACGGCTTTAAACTTATCTAGTAATGAAGACAACCCTAATGATAATAGTTCTGGAGAGTTTAGAATGACTAA
This sequence comes from Winogradskyella pacifica, assembly GCF_003386275.1. Lineage (NCBI taxonomy): Bacteria > Pseudomonadati > Bacteroidota > Flavobacteriia > Flavobacteriales > Flavobacteriaceae > Winogradskyella > Winogradskyella pacifica. The sequence goes on from NZ_QREI01000001.1 coordinate 258,180, forward strand.
GAACACCTATTTCTACGAACTGGGTTTTGGTATTGATTTCTATCTACCTTATTTTAAATTTACACCATCTATCCGTGGTATATTTTCTTTAAATGACGAAATCATTCAAGATGTTGATCCTGATAGTCCGTGGACAAGCAACATCTCACAAATGCAAACTAGAGGTGTTTTTATCAATTTTACTTTTCAATAGTCCGGCGTCTAAACTCACTTAACAATATTGCTGTTGCATTAGCAACATTTAAACTTTCCGTTTCCTTAACTGTACCAAATTGAGGAATAGTTATTTTTCTATTCACTTTTTCTTTAATGGCTTCTGAAATCCCATTGGCTTCATTTCCGAGAATTATAACACCTTCATTTGGCAATGTTGTGGTATAAATGTTTTCACCAGCTAAAAGCGTACCAAACACTTCTGTTTTACGAGATTCTAAATAGTCCTCTAAATCTACATATTGCACATTTACACGCGTTAAAGACCCCATCGTTGCTTGTACTACTTTAGAATTATAACAATCTACAGTATTTAAACTACACACTAAATCTTTAATACCGTACCAATCGCAAAGTCTAATTATAGTCCCTAAATTACCAGGATCTCTGACGTCATCTAAAGCAACAATTAAACCATTGTCTTGAGATGGTATTTCTATTGGAATTTCAAAAATAGCTAAAGCTGTATTTGGGTTTTTAAGTGCTGATATTTTTTTTAATTCAACTTCTGAGATTTCCGAAATCAAATCAATTGAGGCCTCAAAAATAGATTCAGTAGTATAGAGATGTTTCAAGTTATAGTCGGACTTTAGAAATTCTGAAATTCCCTTTATGCCTTCAACAATAAACAGACCGTTTTGTTGTCTGCTTTTTTTTTGACTTAAACTCTTAATTAACTTTATTTGATTCTTTGATAACATTAAAATGTCTTTACATTTGTTAGACGAAACGCTTAAAAAGACAAAGTAAACCTTTTTTGATTTAAAATCGTTTCGAAATTAAGTTGACTATGCTATTTCTAAAGGAGAAATGGTATTATTTTTGTTTCACTAACAATCAATTAAATAAGATACCTCTTTTAAGTTTGCAAAAATTCAATTTAATATCAATTACAATCTCAAAGTCATTGTATCGCTATATGATACTGTTGCTATGCGTACTAATGGTAAGTTCTTGTAATATTGCAAAACGAGTTAAGGCCGGAAATCATCTTATTACTAATAATACAATTCTAGAAGATAGTGTTCATGTCTCTGACGAACGTATTAATAATATAATTTCGCAAAAGGTAAACTCTGGTATGCGAAAGTTTTTAGGCTTTCCTTTAAAACTTCATGTGTATAATTTGGCTAGACCAAACATCGATTCTATTATAAATGCTAACGTTTTAAGTGATTCTACTAAAGTAAAACGAAGAATAGCTTTACTTTCTAAAAAGCAATTTGATAAACAAATAGAATCACGACGCGATTTTAATGCTTGGTTAAAGCGAACAGGTGAAGCTCCTGTTATTTACAATGAAGATCAAACCATAAAAACGTCTAAAAACTTAAGGAAATATTATTACAGCAAGGGTTGGTTTAATAACGAGGTGACTTACAATGTAGAAAAAGACAGTACTAAGTTGGCCCAAGTAACTTATAATGTTACAAAAAAGAAACCTTATATTTTAGACTCTTTAAAACCTTCAATAAGCAGTCCGGCAATAGATTCTATTTATAGAAAACTCATTAAAGCGACCTTACTAAAAAAAGGAGAGCAATATGATGAACAGAATTACGAAAACGAGCGTGAACGCATCAACACATACTTAAGAAATACTGGTTTTTATTATTTTGGGCAAGATTATGTCCGTTTTGAAATGGATACTATAGACACCAATCATAAAATAAATACTGATTTAATTATAGCTAACCGAACCATTAGAGGTGACGATTCTACAACAACGACACCGTTTAAAATTTATAAAATTAAAGAAGTCAACATTTTTACCGATGACAATTTTGAAAATCGATTTAGAGCGATTTCAGATACTACAGTTCACAAAGGCTTTACCCTTTACAGTAAAGACAAATTAAAATTTAGACCCAAGGCATTAACCGATGCTGTTTTCATTAATGCAGGCGACAATTATAGCGATTTAGCAAGAAGTAGAACATCGCGCTATCTCAACGATTTGCAAATGTTTAGATATCCGAATATTGATTTTATTGAAAACGAAAATGACACAACCCTTACGGCTAATATATTTTTAGAACCCAAAAAGAAATATGCTTTAAGTTTTGATCCTGAAATTAACACTAGTAATATCCAAACCATAGGATTCTCATTTGGTACAGGTTTAAAAATAAGGAATGTTTTTAGAGGCGCAGAGTCCTTAGAAATATCAGGTATCGCAGCCATCGGGGCGTCTAAAACTCGAAATGTTCTAGAGGATTCTTTCTTTGATATTAATGAATTTGGAGGAAATATTCGTTTAACGATTCCGAGATTATTCAGCCCATTTAATACAGATAAGATTATACCTAAATACATGTCGCCTAATACCATCATTAACTTATCTGCAACAAGCCAACAAAACATTGGATTAGATAAACAAGCCCTTTCTGGTATATTTAGTTATAATTGGTTTCCATCAACTACGGTGACTAATTCTGTAGACTTATTTAATATTAATTATGTCAAAAATTTAAACACTAGTAATTACTTTGGGGTTTACACCAATTCTTTTTCAAGTCTAAATAGCATTGCCCGAGACATTGGTTATATTGATAGCGACGCTAGCCTTTATGATGAAAGTTTAACAAATCAATATTCGCCTGCTAATATATTTATTAATGATGTTTTAAGTGGTAACACAAGTTTAACATCGAGTGATGATGATTATCTATCTGTAAATAATATTGAAGAACGAAAAGAACGACTTACGGAAAACAACCTTATATTTTCAACAAGTTTCGATTACAAAAAAGATAAAAGAAAAAACATTTTTGACAACGACTTCTCCGTTATTAAGTGGAGAATTGAATTAGCTGGAAATCTATTGTCTAGTATTTCGAGCATGACAGGAAACACGAAAAACGACGCTGGTAATTACGAAGTATTTGGCGTCGCATTCTCGCAATACATTAAGTCAGAAATAGATTACGTTAAGTATGTCGATTTGGGTAATAAAAACGTTTTAGCGTTTCGTAGCTATGCTGGTATTGCTATTCCATATGGCAACTCTAACAGTATTCCTTTTGCTGAGAGTTTCTTCGCTGGTGGCCCAAATGACAACAGAGCTTGGACGGCTTATAACTTAGGACCAGGAAGCTCTCAAACCACTAATGAATTCAATGAAGCCAACTTTAAAATTCACTTAAGTGCCGAACAACGATTTAGTTTACTTGGGTCGTTTCAAGGAGCTATTTTTATTGATGCTGGTAATATTTGGAATGTTTTAGATAACGTTACAGAAGATGCAGCCACATTTACTAATTTTAATTCTTTAAAAGATATTGCAATAGGTTCTGGTTTTGGAATCCGTTATGATTTCGATTTTTTTGTACTACGTTTTGATACCGGTTTTAAAACTTACGACCCTTCACTAGATGAGAATAAACGATGGTTTAGAGATTATAATTTCAGAAACGCCGTATATAATATCGGTATCAATTATCCTTTTTAGGAATTCATTTTTTGATTGTTAGGCATTAAAACCGAAAAAATCCTCGAGTATATTATTCCCTTCACACTACAACGTTTTCGACATTTTATAACTGTTTAGGCATCATAAATACTGAAATTTTACGTATTTTTGATAACATAAAATTTCAATTCAAAAAATTATGAGTCATAATATTAAACCTGGAGTTGCCACAGGAAAAGAAGTTCAGAATATTTTTAACCATGCTAAAGAAAAAGGCTATGCTTTACCAGCTGTAAATGTCATTGGCTCTAACACTATAAATGCTGTTTTAGAAACTGCAAAAGCATTAAATGCACCAGTTATTATTCAATTTTCTAATGGTGGAGCACAATTTAACGCAGGTAAAAGCTTAAGTAATGAAGATCAAAAATCAGCTATAGCAGGCTCTATTGCTGGCGCAAAACATGTTCACCTTATGGCAGAAGCTTACGGTGTTCCAGTGATTTTACATACAGACCATTGTGCAAAGAAATTATTACCTTGGATTGATGGTTTATTAGATGCCAGTGAACAACATTACAAGGAAACAGGAAAATCATTATATAGTTCTCATATGATTGATTTATCTGAAGAACCTTTAGAAGAAAATATAGCAATTTGTAAAACATACCTTGAGCGCATGAGCAAAATTGGTATGACTTTAGAAATTGAATTAGGTATTACAGGTGGAGAAGAAGATGGTGTTGATAACACTGATGTAGATGATTCTAAGTTATACACACAACCAGAAGAAGTAGCTTATGCTTACGAAGAATTAAGCAAAGTAAGTGATCAATTTTCTATTGCAGCTGCTTTTGGTAATGTTCATGGTGTTTATAAGCCAGGAAACGTAAAATTAACACCAAAAATCTTAAAGAACTCTCAAGAATTCTTATCTAAAAAACATAATTTACCTCACAATCATATTGATTTTGTATTCCATGGTGGATCTGGTTCTACAGTAGAAGAAATTAGAGAAGCAATAGGTTACGGAGTTATTAAAATGAATATTGATACCGATATGCAATATGCGTTTTTAAGCGGTGTTAGAGATTATGTACAAGATAAAAAGGATTATCTACAAACTCAAATCGGAAACCCTGATGGAAGTGATGTACCTAACAAAAAGTACTACGATCCTCGTGTTTGGTTACGTAAAGGTGAAGATGCATTTGTAGAAAGACTTAAAAAAGCATTCGAAGATTTAAACAATGTAGACACATTATAAGTTTATTTTACTAAATATTTATCGACCCATTAGAACTCAAAATCAGAGTTTTAATGGGTTTTTATTGGTTAATAAAACTCGAATATTGAGATACTTTTCTCTATTTTTGAGTTATATTTAATAAAATAGTAAGTTTGTACGCTATTTAATAGCAACATAAAACGAACTAAAAATACCGATTAGAGATTAAAATCAATAATCGTAAACCTGTCCTGAGACTTTAACTAATTAAAGCTTTTGCTAATCATAGCCAAAGCATCTAACTAGTAGTATCGAAGGATTAAAATCGTAACCTCATATGGCTTGGTTTAAAAGAAAAGATAAAGGTATTCATACCTCAACAGAAGAAAAAAAGGACACACCTAAAGGACTTTGGTATAAATCTCCAACAGGTAAAATAATAGACACAAAAGAACTTGAACAAAATTTCTATGTAAGTCCAGAAGATGGATATCACGTAAGGATTGGAAGTAATGAATATTTTCAAATTCTTTTTGATGACAATAAGTACACCGAATTAGATGCTAATTTAACATCTAAGGATCCACTTAAATTTGAAGACACTAAAAAATACCCAGACCGTTTAAAAGCTGCACAAGCAAAAACGAATCTTAAAGATGCGGTACGTACAGCTGTTGGTAAATCTAAAGGTGAAGATTTAGTTATTGCATGTATGGACTTTGCTTTTATTGGTGGTTCTATGGGAAGTGTTGTCGGTGAAAAAATTGCTAGAGCAGCAGACTATGCTATAAAGAAGAAGTTACCATTAATGATTATAAGTAAATCTGGTGGTGCACGTATGATGGAGGCCGCTTTATCATTAATGCAACTAGCGAAGACTTCAGTTAAGCTTGCTCAGATGGCAGATGCTGGTATTCCTTATATCTCTTTATGTACAGATCCAACAACGGGTGGTACAACAGCTTCTTTTGCGATGCTAGGAGATATTAATATTGCAGAACCTGGAGCATTAATTGGTTTTGCTGGCCCTAGAATTGTAAGAGATACTACAGGAAAAGAATTGCCTGAAGGATTTCAAACTTCAGAATTTTTATTAGAACATGGATTCTTAGATTTTATTACACATCGTAAGGATCTTAAGAAACAAGTGAATCTTTATATTGATTTAATAAAAAATCAACCTGTAAGAGCTTAAATAAAAAACGAAGAAAGAGGTGTAAAAACACCTCTTTTTTTTTCCTTCAATTTTGATATACTATTATAGCTACGCAGTATTTAAGCCACTTAAAAAGTAAACAGAAAAACAAGTACCTTCATTAACCGTACTTTCTACTTCTATTTTACCACCGATACTTTCAATATGATTTTTGGTAATATATAACCCAACGCCTCTCGAGTCTGGATGTTCGTGAAAAGTGCCATTTAAAGTAAAAAGCTTATTGAAATTAGATTTTAAATCAATTCCTAAACCATTGTCTTTAATTTTAAGCACAACGAATTCATCTATTAAACTACTTGAAAGTTCAATAGTAGCCAATCTCTGATTCGATTTGTATTTAATTGAATTTGTAAGAAAATTGAGAATAATACTATCGATATAAGCTTCAATTCCCATAATAGAAAATCCGCGATCTACCTTATTTATAATTTTACACTTTTCCCTTTTCGCTATAGCACTGACGTTATAAATAGAATTTTCAATATACTTATGCAACGAGAGCTTGTTCAGAATATTAAATTTTTTAGGCTTGTCTAATCTCATTAAATTAAGATGATTTATAGTTTCATCGAGATTCGTTAAAGAGCCCTTTAACATTTTATAATTTTCACTAGATTTTAACCTGCCTTCAAATTCCTCTTCAAGAAATTCCGTAATTGAAAATAAATTACCGACATGTGTTCTTATATCGTGAGTAGCAATATGGGCGAAATCTTTTAATTTTTCGTTTTGACCTTTAATAACATTTATTAAAAACTCCAAATGCCATGTCGCTGATTTTTGAGTCGAAATATCTGTTATTTGAGCAATAAAATAAATAGGTTCATTAGCTTCATCTCTAACTAACGAAACGGATAATAGCGCCCAAACGACATAACCCTTTTTATGAAAGTATCTTTTCTCTATTTGATAGTTCTCAATCTCCCCATCAATTAGTTGCTTCATATGTGCTAAGTCCAATTCTAAGTCATCACGATGGGTAATATCTCTAAAGTTGAGCTGATATAGTTCCTCTTCCTCATATCCTAATAAATCGACAATACTTTGATTAACCTTAATCCATACCCCTTCAGGACTCACAATAGAAATCCCTCCATTTGCATTATCAAAAATATTTTGAAATACTTTGTCTTTTAATCTATCGAGATTTTTTGGCATGAAATAGCGTTGAATATTGAATACCAAAATTAGAATATACTATTAATTAGTTTTAACTCAATAGATTATTAAGTTATCATAAAAGCTAAAATTTCACGAAGTAACATCCTAACCTGCTTTAAATTAACTGAATCTAAGGTTTCTTAAAATAAATAGTAAATTCTGTTCCTACATCTACGTCACTCTTCACCTCTACTTTTCCACCCATAGATTCAATATGGTTTTTAGTAATAAAAAGTCCGATACCAATCGCATCGGCATTACAGTGAAAGGTATTATACATTTGAAAAAGTTTATCTCCAAATTTTTCTAAATCAATACCTAAACCATTATCCTTTATTTTAAGCACCACAAATTCATCTCTAAATTCAGAACTCAATTCTATAATAGGTTTTCTTTTTTCAGATCTATATTTAATGGCATTGGTTAGAAAGTTAAGAATTATACTATCTAAATAAGCTGGTATCCCTTTTATATAAACAGCATCATCTATATGATTATATATAATAGCTTCAGCGTTTTGGGCTAATGCTATAATATTGTAAGTGGCTTTTTCGGTATAATTATACAAATTAAGTACTTCCATTTTAGACTCCTCAATTTCTCTAATTTTAGCCACCTGTGTTAAATGCGAAACGGTTTCTTGAAGATTATCAATTGCTTGTTTTAATAATTGAAAATTTTCATTTTCAATCAAATTAGCATAATCTTCCTCTAAAAACCCTGTTAAAGCTGATAGATTACCAGAGTGGGATCTCAAATTATGAGTCACGATATCAGCAAATGAGGTTAATCTTTCATTTTGTTCTTTGGCAACACTTAGCATGGTTTTTAACTTGTCCTCACTTTTCTTGCGGTTGGTAATATCTGTAAACTGCCATATCATGTGTGGTCTTCCTTCTTTAAAGTAAACCAAAGACACCGAAATTAGCATCCAAATAATAGAACCATTTTTATGAAAATAGCGCTGCTTTACACGGTATTTGTCAATTTTACCATTAATAAGGTTTTCAAATTTTTCTTCGTGAACACCAAGATCTTGAGCATAGACAATGTTATTAATGTCCATATTAAATAGTTCCCATCGCGTATATCCAAAAATATCGCAGACGCTTTCATTAACTTTTAACCAATTCCCATTTAAATTCACAATAGCAATACCGTTATAGGTATTGTTAAACGTGCGCTCTAATACGTCGTAAGCGTTAGAGAAATTCCTCAGATGATTTGAAACTTTCATACATATCGTTTAATAAGGATTAATCAATTGAAAGCTATTTTGCTATTAGGGAAATTTTAATTAGGACATAATTATACTCTTTAGGATATCAAAAAGTTACGAAAAAAATCCCAAATCACAAAAAAGTAGTATATTTGCCGCTCGAAAGAGAGGCTTTCGTGTACATAAAAATCATTTACAATAATATTAGCATGTATTTAGATCAAAAAGCAAAAGAAGAATTATTCACTAAACATGGTGGTAACGCAAAGAATACTGGTTCTGCAGAAGGACAGATTGCATTATTCACACATAGAATAGAACACTTAACACAACACTTAAAGAAAAACCGTAAAGATTACAATACGGAACGTTCTTTAGTAATGTTAGTAGGTAAGAGAAGAAGCTTATTAGATTACTTAACTAAGAAAGATGTCTTAAGATATCGTGCGATAGTTAAAGAATTAGGATTAAGAAAATAATCTCAATATAAAGGCCACGCATTTAGCGTGGCTTTTTGTTTTTATATAACTCAAACGTAAGAGTAAAACAATCGTAAAAAAATAGCAGAAAAATCCTAAAATGATTTTAGGATTCGCGGTTTTTCATTGGTCATCAACAACAACAACAACTACACAACAACACAACGACCATTGTTTAATTTAGAATTAAAAAATTTATGATTCCAAAAGTTTTTAGAGAGGTCATAGACCTTGGTGACGGTAGAGAAATTTCTATCGAAACCGGAAAATTAGCAAAACAAGCGCATGGTAGCGTTGTTGTGCAATCAGGAAAATGTATGTTGTTATGTACAGTTGTTTCCAATTACGAGCAAAAAGACCTTAATTTTTTACCATTAACGGTAGACTATAGAGAAAAATTTGCTGCTGCTGGTCGTTATCCAGGTGGTTTCTTCAAAAGAGAAGCAAGACCTAGTGATGGAGAAGTATTAACAATGCGTTTAGTGGACAGAGTTTTACGTCCATTATTCCCAAAAGATTATCATTCTGAAACTCAGGTGATGATTCAGTTAATGTCTCACGATCCAGAAGTTATGCCAGATGCTATGGCAGGATTAGCGGCTTCTGCTGCAATTCAATTATCAGATTTCCCTTTTGAATGTGCTATCTCTGAAGCTAGAGTTGGTCGTGTAAACGGAGAATTTGTAATCAACCCAACACCAGCACAAATGGAAGAGTCTGACTTAGACATGATGATTGGTGCTTCTGCAGATTCAGTAATGATGGTAGAAGGTGAAATGGATGAGATTTCTGAAGAAGAAATGGCTGATGCTATTAAGTTTGCACACGAAGCGATTAAAGTACAATGTGCTGCTCAATTAAGATTAGCAGAAGCATTTGGAAAGAAAGCTGTACGTGAGTACGAACCAGAAAGAGAAGATTTAGATTTAGAGAAGAAGGTACATGACATGGCATACGATAAAGTATATGCTATTGCCAAAGCTGGATCTGCTAAACATGAAAGAAGTGCTGCATTTCAGCAAATAAAAGAAGACATTAAAGCAACATTTTCTGAAGAAGAATTAGCAGATTATGGTGGTTTAGTTTCAGATTATTACAGAAAAGCTGAAAAAGCTGCGATTAGAGATTTAACCTTAAATGAAGGGTTGCGTTTAGATGGTCGTAAGACTGACGAAATTAGACCAATCTGGTGTGAAGTAGATTACTTACCATCGACTCATGGTTCTGCAGTTTTTACACGTGGAGAAACTCAAGCGCTTGCAACAGTTACTTTAGGGACTTCTAGAGATGCAAACCAAATAGACATGCCATCTCAAGAAGGTGAAGAGCGTTTCTATTTACATTATAACTTCCCTCCTTTTTGTACAGGAGAAGCTAGACCAATCCGTGGAACATCTCGTAGAGAAGTAGGACATGGTAATTTAGCGCAACGTGCATTAAAAGGAATGATTCCTGCAGATTGTCCTTACACAGTACGTGTTGTTTCTGAAGTTTTAGAATCTAACGGTTCTTCTTCTATGGCAACAGTTTGTTCTGGTACAATGGCGTTAATGGATGCTGGGGTTCAAATGACAAAACCAGTTTCTGGTATTGCAATGGGATTAATTTCTGATGCAAACTCTGGAAAGTACGCTGTATTGTCTGATATTTTAGGTGATGAAGATCACTTAGGAGATATGGATTTCAAAGTTACTGGTACTGCAGATGGTATCACAGCTTGTCAAATGGATATTAAAGTAAAAGGGTTGTCTTACGAGATTTTAGTAAATGCTTTACAACAAGCACGTGCTGGCCGTTTACATATCTTAGAGAAATTGACAGATACAATTGCTAAACCTAATGCTGACGTTAAAGAACATGCGCCTACAATGGTGACAAGACGTGTTCCTAACGAATTTATCGGAGCCTTAATTGGACCTGGTGGAAAAGTTATTCAGGAAATGCAAAAAGAAACTGAGACGACTATCGTTATAAACGAAGATCCAGTAACTGAAGAAGGTATTGTTGAAATCTTAGGTGTTGGTAAAAAAGGTATTGATGCTGTAATGGCAAAAATCGATGCTATTTTATTTAAGCCAGTAGTTGGTAGCGTATACGAAGTAAAAGTTATCAAAATGTTAGATTTTGGTGCTGTTGTTGAGTATTTAGATGCACCAGGAAACGAAGTATTATTACACGTATCTGAGTTAGCTTGGGAACGTACAGAAAATGTATCTGATGTTGTAAACATGGGAGACGTTTTTGATGTGAAGTATTTCGGACAAGATCCAAGAACACGTAAAGAGAAAGTATCTCGTAAAGCAATTTTGCCAAAACCAGAAGGTTATGTAGCAAGACCACCAAGAGATGATAAGCGCCCTAGTGGACGTGATAATAATAGAGGAAGAGATAATCGTGGACGTGATAACAGACGTGATGATCGTAAGCCTAGAGAAGATAAGAAGGAGGATTAATTCTTAATTCTAAACTTGATAAAAACCCTAAATAGATTTTTCTATTTAGGGTTTCTTTTTGCGTTAAAATGAAATTCAAAAAAGCTAATAAGTCATCTATTTTTTGTGTTTAAATATCCAGGGATCCCCTTCTAGGCTTCACTCTCGTTATGTTAAATAAAAATTAAAAAAAGTCTAAAGTCAATAAGTGAACGTACATCTGTTTTAGTTAATCAATCAAAAACCTAACACTTTATTATTTATGGCTTCAGAAAAACCAACTTCAAATATTATACTTTCAAACACGAAAAGCAGAACTAAAAAAATATCTAACGGTTTCAATTCTTTTCTTAACAGTAAATCAATAACAGAAAATCCTTACAACAAAATTGTACTCTTCAGTACATTTTTACTTATGCTTTTGGGTGTCTATTTCCTTTCTGTCTTTTATGGTGATTTTGAACAATTAAATCTAGACAAAATGAGTACCACAATAGGATATTCATTTATTGTTTTAGCAACGACACTTATGGCTTTTAAAGTCTCATTCTTTATTTACAAAGCCTACAATTATTTTAAATACAAGCCTATTGCATCTGTTTCAGATAAAGAATTACCAACTATTACAGTAATTGTTCCTGCTTATAATGAAGGTAAACAAGTTTGGGATACCTTAATGAGCTTAGACAATAGCAATTATCCAAAAGAGAAAATACAAATTATATCTATTGACGACGGCAGTAAAGACGATACATGGGATTGGATGCTTGATGCTAAAACAAAATTAGGAGAGCGTTTAGAGATTTACCAACAACCTGAAAACCAAGGAAAACGTCATGCACTTTACCGTGGGTTTAATTTAGGTACAGGTGAGATTTACGTCACTGTAGATAGTGATTCAATCGTTACAGAAGATACACTTAGAAACTTAGTTAGTCCATTTGTTAAAGATGAAAATTGTGGTGCTGTAGCAGGAAACATTCGAGTTTTAAATAACAAAAAAGCAATGCTACCTAAAATGTTAGATGTAAGTTTTGTATTAAGTTTTGAATTTGTACGTTCTGCTGAAAGCAATTTGAATTCTGTTTTATGTACACCAGGAGCTTTGGCTGCCTATAAAAGTACAGCGGTTCATGAGTGTTTACCACAATGGATAAATCAAACTTTTATGGGACAACCTTCAGATATCGGAGAAGATAGAGCCATGACGAATATGATCTTAAAACAAGGTAAGCACGTATTATTTCAAAAGAATGCTGTTGCTTTTACTAATGTCCCAGAGGAATATATGGGTTTATATAAAATGTTTATCCGTTGGGGACGAAGTAACGTGAGGGAAAATCTAGAAATGGCGAAATACGTTTTTACAAACTTTAGAGCAAAAGGTAAATCTGGAACTAGAATCTTATTTATCAGTCAATTCCTAAAAATACTAATGAGTTATCCATTATTAATTTCGATGTTATTCTTTGTAATAGTACATCCTTTACTTTTTATTGGTTCTACTCTAGTTACTATCTTAGTGATTTCAACATTTTCAGTATTGTTTTTTGCGAGCCAATATAAAACCACAGAAGGTTTTTGGGCGTATTCTTATAGTATATTGTTTACATTCGGACTATTTTGGATTACACCATACGCTATTGCGACAGCTAATAGAAGAGGCTGGTTAACACGTGGATTAGAAGAAAAGAAGTAAATATCACCATTTTAGTATAATTATATAAAGCCTACAAAATCCTCTATTTTGTAGGCTTTTTCTTTACTAACTTCCATTTTGTCACCGACAGCCTGTCATAATAATAGACCTCTTGATTTTTGCGAAATTTCAATTTCGGAAACAATGGTCCTAAAAATTTTCAATACCATAACATATCACACAAAAACCTTAGGATATCAAAATTCTTTAAATCATAATTTCATTTTGGCACTGTCGCATAGTAATTGCGGCTATTAAAGCAACTGACAGTAAGGTTAGTTAAAATAAAAACAAATTATGAGAGTATTAGTAATTGGAGCGGGAAACATGGGTTTAACATATGCAGAAGGTATTGCAGAATCACCACTCCTTAGTAAGCACAACTTAAGAATTTATGATACTGATCCAAAAAAAATAGAAAGCCTCAGTAAAGATTTAAGGTTTAATGTTTTTGATAATTTAGAAGATTGCTTACCGAAAGCAGATATTGTATTTATAGCAGTTAAGCCTTACCATAGTGACGGTTTATTTGAAGAGATGAAATTAATGATTAACGACAGTCAAATTTTTGTATCTCTAATGGCAGGTGTTACTATAGATACTATTCAACAAAAATTGAATGCAAAAAAAGTAATTAGAACAATGCCTAATTTACCAGCACAAGTTGGTAAAGGCGTTACATCCTACACAGAGTCTAGCGACGTTTCTAAAGTAGAAATGTTAATGGTAAGAAATCTTTTAGATACCACAGGAACATCAATACATGTTAACACAGAAAAATTCATTGATGCTTCCACAGGGATTTCTGGAAGTGGACCTGCTTACGTATTTTATTTTATGCAATCTATGTTAGAAGCGGCACAGAAAATGGGCTTCTCAGATTATGATTCTAAAATTTTGGTAAGCAGCACATTTGAAGGAGCTATAGAACTCTTCAATCAAAATAGTATATCACCAAAATCTTGGATAGAAAAAGTGGCATCAAAAGGAGGCACAACCCAAGCTGCAATTGATTCTATGGATGATAACAATGTAAAACAACTCATTGAAGATGCTGCATATGCGGCTTTTGATCGTGCGGTTGAATTAGGTAAAGAAAAATAAAAAATTTATGGATAAAGAGATAAAACGTGTGGTCGTAAAAGTAGGTACCAACGTATTAACTAATAAAGATAATAGAATTTTAGGTCCAGTACTTCGAGAATTGGTAAGACAAATTGCTGTCCTATATGAAGAAAACATTATGGTTATCTTGGTTTCATCGGGTTCTGCCATGGCAGGCATGGAAATTTTAGGCGAAACTAACATTAAAGATAAATCCATAAGACGACAAGTCTATTCTGCAGTAGGTCAGCCACGAATGATGAGACACTATTATAGTCTTTTTCACGACTATGGCATGCGATGTGCACAAGTATTAGCTACAAAACGCGATTTTGATATCGGTAAACACCGTGAAAACATGATTAATTGTTATGAAGGTTTACTTGCTGAAGGTGTCATTCCGATCGCTAATGAAGATGATGCTGTATCGCTTACGATGTCTATGTTTTCTGATAATGATGAGTTGGCAAGTTTGGTAGCAGAACTTATTGATGCCGATCGATTAATCATTCTATCGGATACAGACGGCCTTTATGATGGTAACCCAGACGATGATGATTCAAGGATTCTGAATACGGTAATCACCAATCAGAATGTTGAAAAATATGTTCAAGATTCAAATAAAAAAGAAGGCGAAGGTCGAGGTGGTATGGCTTCAAAACTAAAAATTGCGAAAGGCACAGCCAATAAAAATATTCCTACGTACATCGCTAATGGTAAGAAAGCAAATGTAATTGTGGATATCATTAATAATAAAGAAGTGGGAACTAAATTTATTTGTGCCTAAATAAATTCAATAGTACTAACTAAAACAAGCATGCTAAACGCTTTATCATCTTTATAGTTGACTAATAGCTGATGGCATGCGATAGTTTATAAAATTAAAACACATGAAACTTTTAAATACAGACATAAAAAATAAAGTCTTAAAATCAATGCTTCAGATTTTAGAGCGCGAACGAACCTCTATTATCGAAGCGAATAAAAAAGATTTGAATGCTTTTGAAAAAGAAGACCAAGCGTTATACGATCGTTTAATTGTGAACAATAAAAAGGTAGATGAAATGATTGCTGCTGTAGAAGCTGTGATGCTTCAAGACGATCCTGTTGGAAAAGAAATAACGAACAGAACCTTGAAAAACAATTTAAACATTGTTAATACCACAGCACCTTTCGGTACTATTCTAATTATTTATGAATCACGACCAGATGTTACTATCGAGGCGGCTGTTTTAGCATTTAAAGCGAATAATAAAATATTACTTAAAGGAGGAAAAGAAGCCTTAAATAGTAACCTTATTTTAGAAAAGTGCTGGCATGAAGCCTTAGAAGAAAACGGATTATCTAAAGATTGGATTAAACTTTTACATTTAAAACGTGAGGAAACCCAGGCCTTTCTTAAGAACCCTACAGAACCATTAGATTTAATTGTACCTCGTGGTGGCGAGCGTTTAATCAATTTTGTAAAAACAAATGCTACCTGTGCTGTCTTAATAAGCGGACGTGGTAATAACTTTTTATATGTCTCTGAACATGCTGATTGGAGTAAAGCGGTGAACGTTATCATCAATGCAAAAACAGATAAAATCTCTGGATGTAATGCTTTAGACAAAGTTCTAGTCAATAAGAACCTACCACAATATGAAATCAAACTAAAAATGCTTCAAGAAAAATTAGAACAGCATAAAGTTGAAATCATAGTGGATAAAAAAGTATCTCATATTTTATCTGAAAAAGAAACCGTTTCCAATCTAGATATATGGCATGAAGAGTTTTTAGCTTTAAAATTACTTATTGGAGAAGTAGACTCTTTAGATGACGCCATTGCGATGATTAACACGTATTCGGGGAAACACTCCGCCTCAATTATCACAGAAGACAAGACAGAAGCGATGACCTTTATGCACAATGTAGATAGTGCTGCGGTATATCATAATGCTTCAACCCGATTTACCGATGGAGGCCAAATGGGAGTTGGTGCTGAATTAGCCATTAGTACAGATAAATTACATCACCGTGGCCCTTTAGGTTTAAACCAATTGGTAACAAATAAATATTATGTTTATGGAGATGGACAGGTTAGAATTTAGAAATTGAACGTACATAAAACAAGCGCTCATTCTAAGTTTTAAGCCTAATAATTAGGATTTTACATGAAAAAACCTTATACTATTGGTTATGATTACACAAGACAAAATTAAATACGCGGAAGAATTAAGTACATCAATATCTTATCTTGAAAATTTAGGTTACTCTAATATCAAGGCCGATTTAGAAGGCTATGAAACGCCTAAATCTTATCACAAAAAAGGGAGTGATATCGATGTTACTCCAGACATTGTTGCAGAGAAAGAGGGACGTAAACATATTTTTGATCTCAGTTTAAAATCTGAAAAGCCCCGATTATTAAAATCAAAATGGTTATTTTTAAATACCTTAAGTAAAATTAAATCCTATCGATTTAGACTCATAACAATGAAAGGACATTATAAATTCACCAATGAAACTGTAGATGCGATTAATCTTGATACCGTAAAACTGGTAAAAATTTAAAAGTTTTTTTTATTATTGTGTAACATTTTATTGCTTTCTTACGTATAATAAAAGCAACACGTGTTGTGTTTAAATTACACAAATCTTAAAATTAAATGAGACAACTTAAAATTACCAAGCAGGTTACCAATAGGGAAACCGCATCATTAGATAAATATTTACAAGAAATTGGTAAAGTAGATCTTATTACAGCAGACGAAGAGGTAGAATTAGCTCAACGTATTAAAGCTGGAGATCAACTCGCTTTAGAAAAATTAACTAAAGCTAACTTACGTTTTGTGGTTTCTGTTGCAAAGCAATATCAAAATCAAGGATTAACATTACCAGATTTAATAAATGAAGGAAATTTGGGTTTAATTAAAGCAGCGCAACGTTTTGATGAAACACGTGGTTTTAAATTCATTTCTTATGCTGTTTGGTGGATTAGACAATCTATATTACAAGCATTAGCGGAACAGTCCCGTATTGTACGTTTACCGTTAAACAAGATTGGTTCTATTAATAAAATTAATAAGACTTTTGCCTTTTTAGAGCAAAGCCATGAGCGTCCACCTTCTGCGGAAGAAATCGCTAAAGAATTAGACATGACTATTAACGATGTTAAGGAGTCTATGAAAAATTCTGGTCGTCACGTCAGTATGGATGCTCCTTTAGTAGAAGGTGAGGATTCTAACTTATATGATGTATTACGAAGTGGAGAATCCCCAAATCCGGATAGAGATTTATTACATGAATCTTTACGAACTGAGATTGAACGCGCTTTAGAAACATTAACACCTCGTGAAGCTGATGTTGTTCGTTTATATTTTGGGTTGGGTAATCAACATCCAATGACTTTAGAAGAGATTGGAGAGACTTTCGAATTAACTCGTGAGCGTGTAAGACAAATTAAAGAAAAAGCTATTAGACGTTTAAAGCACACGTCTAGAAGTAAAATATTAAAAACATATTTAGGTTAATTCAGACTACGTTCAATTACCAAACAACGAAGCACTTAAGCAAATTCTTTGCTCATAGCCTATACTGAAGTAACACATAAAGACACATTTAGGTTAGGATTTCGTATCTTTAACGACCAACCTATAAAGGTAACAACAGTTACAAACATAACTGTTCGTTTTTTGATTGATGAAAGAACCCACGGCTGATTACCGTGGGTTCACTTTTTTAATATCTTTCAGGTTCTAATTAAAATTGATCAAATTAATCCTCACATTTTAATTACCTTTGCATAAACCTAATAGAACCTCATTTAATGACTTCAAAATTAATTGCCCCCTCAATGTTAGCAGCCGATTTTGGCAACTTGCAACGTGATACTGAAATGGTTAATAATAGTGATGCCGATTGGTTTCATATCGATGTAATGGATGGTCACTTTGTACCAAACATTTCTTATGGAATGCCAGTAATTGCTGCTATAAAAAAGCATGCAACTAAACCGTTAGACGTTCACTTGATGATTGAAAAACCAGAACGTTATATTGAAGAATTTGCAAAAGTTGGAGCAGATATTATCACTGTACATTATGAATCTACCGTTCATTTGCATAGAACATTAAGGCAAATTAAAGATGCTGGTTGTAAAGCTGGAATTGTTCTTAATATAACCACACCTCTAACTGTTTTAGAAGACATTTTACCAGAATGTTTTATGGTTTTATTGATGTCTATAAACCCTGGATTTGGTGGTCAAAAATTTGAAGACATTACTTATAAGCGTGTTAAAAATCTTCGAAAAATGATAGATGACCAAGGTTTAGATACACGTATTGAAATCGATGGAGGTGTTACTGATAAAAATATCAAAAAACTAGTGGAAGCTGGTGCTGATACTTTTGTTGCGGGCAGCCACGTTTTTAAAAGTGATAACCCTACAGCGACTATTAAAGCCTTAAAGGATTTAGCTAACTCTTAAAAGAGAAGTGATCCGAATAGCATAACTACAACTAAAATATCCAATTGAGCGCAATCACAATACATTCGACATCTATTTTTTAGATTGCGCTCAAATCGACAACTTTAAATTTTGTAGTGCTCTTTTTTACAAATGTTTTAATACATAATTGATTACATCTGTTGATGTATATTATCCATACACTATCTATACACTATCTATGGAGTATCTATGGAGTATCTATGGAGTATCTATGGAGTATCTATGGAGTATCTATGGAGTATCTATGGAGTATCTATGGAGTATCTATGGATACCATATCAAAAGGGTTTTATAAAAAGGCTTCCCTTAAAATAACTTATACTCCTACTTTTAAACGTAGTTCTCAAACTTCGTTTTGTTCTCTCTATCTAAAACAAGCACCTTCTAGTATACACTTTTAGATACTCTATTCCCCAAGGAATTAACAATAACTGCTTAGTTTATAATTCCTTTAATAAATAATTGATTAAATCTGTGGTTGTTACAATTCCAACTAATCGGTCGTCATCTACTACAGGTAACGCATGAAATTCTTTTTGAGCTAAAATCATAGCGACATCTTTTATACTTGCATCTGAAGACACTGTAATCACATTTTTAGCCATTACCTGCTCGATTGTAAACATATTATAGACCAATGCTTCAATCTCCGTTTCGGTTTCATCTACGGCATCAGCAAAGCTAATCCGCAACAAATCCGTATAACTTAACATACCTAGAATGGTCTCATCCTTCACTACCGGAATATGCCTGATCTTATGTCTTTTAAATAGAAGTTCTGCCGTCTCAAGTTCATCATCTTTTTTAAGCGTAATGATTTTGGTTGACATAATTGTAGAAACTGATTGGATATTTTTCATGACTTTGTTTTTATAATTCACTATTAAAAGTAAATTATAAAGTCTTGATAAAGTATGATAAATATCACGTCTGTGAAATAGACTAATGTATTAAGAAACTACTCCTTACTACCGTAACCGTAATTGTAACCATAATTGTACCCATAGCCATAAGAACTCCCTAAACCTACACTATTAATAACATAAGCCATATTCTTTAACTTACCAGACTCCGAAAGATCTTTAGAGAATTTTAAAAGATTCTTCTCCGTGTAATTCGCTCGAGTTAAATAAATAGTCGCATCTGCTAATTGAGAGATTAACATGGTGTCGGTCACCAAAATTGTTGGAGCTGTATCTACAATAATATAATCGTATTCTTCTTTTGCTTCTTCTATCAGTTTTGTAAAACGCCCATTTGTCAGTAGATGCGCTGGATTTGGAGGAATACTTCCCGAAAGGATTATATGGTGATTAGGATGTTTTTCAAAACCCCGAATTAAGGCATCTTTCCAATTGTAGTTAATATCATGTAAATAATTGGATAAGCCTGGTTTGTGTTTATCCTGATCAATATGTGTATGAATTTGTGGGTTTCTTAAATCCGCACCGATTAATAACACCTTTTTATTAATACTAGATAACGCTAAAGACAAGTTTAAACTCACATAGGTCTTTCCTTCCCCTTTAATCGTGGATGTACAGTAGATTACCTTACCCTTGTTATCGTTCTTTACAGGCAGAATATAGTTAACATTAGAGCTTAATATTCTAAATGCTTCAGATTGGGTAGAATTATCCTCGGGATTACTAAAAATAAGTTGTTCTGATTTCGCTTTTGGTAACTCCCCTACAATTGGCACTTTAGAATTCAATTGCATAATATCCTCACGGCCTTTTATTTTAGTATCTAACAGAGCGGAAGCATAGATGATTCCAAATGGCACTATTAAACCCAACACAAACGCCACTAAATACGTACTTCTTGAGTTCGGTGATATTGGCCCACCACCAGATATGGCATATTCAACGACTTTAATTGAAGGTTCGGTAATTGCCAAGTTAATCGCTGCTTCCTCACGTTTTTGAAGCAAAAACAAATACAAGGTTTGTTTTATCTCACGTTGTCTCGTGATATCTGTTATTTTCTTTTCTTTCCCCGGTAAACTATAGACTTGTGATGCAAACTTTCTATTCTTACGCGTTAATTGTGCTTTTGAGGCTTCTAACTGTTTAGCGTAAGAATCTATAGATGAAAATATATTCGATTTTAAATCTTGTAGTCTATTGTTTAGGAGCACAACATTGGGGTTGTTTTCACCAGCACTGACAATTAAATTATCACGCTCTAAAACAAGGATATTATAATTATTGACTAAGCCATTAATACTAGAGTTATTAACCCCGATATTAGCCGGAAGTAATTCTGAGTTAGGATTAGGCTTCTCTAATGTTTTCTTAAGTAGATCTGAAAGGATTAATTGATTTTCAGTTTCAAACAACTCCTCGTCAGACAGCGTACGTTGTGAAATTCCTAATTCTGCATCTGATTCTAAAGTAATTAAATTATTCTTTTCCTTATAATCCTTAATACCAAGTTCAATAGAATCTAATTCACGCTCTATCAGATTAAAGCGCTCATCTATAAAATCGATTGTCCTTCTTGAGATATCTTGACGGTCGTTAATACCATCTTCATTAAACACATCTATTAAGGTGTTAAGAATACGCTCGTTCTTAGCTTTACTTTGACTGGTATAACTCAACTGTAGTAAATCACTACCTTTGCCTAGCATACTAATATTAACACCTCCTTTTAAACCTCCTGTAACGGAAGCTATTGGTGCAAATTGAACAATATAGGTTTTTCCTATAAAAGTCTTATTATCTGCTGAAGGCGTCCAGCTTAATTCAAAAGGTAAATTATGCTTGGTTTTTGTGGTATCAAAATTTGGAAACACTATAGATTTTTCAGTACTCGACGGAGTCACCTCAAATGCCTGAGGCTTCACCTCTATCTTATATGATGACCAGCTATAAATACTATCGTTACTTATTGTTTTAAGAATATTAAACGGCAAATGGTTTATTTCTGTAGTAAGCACATTTCCTTCATCAAAATAACGCATCGTTAAATCTAGGCGATCCACAACGTTCTCAATAATGCGATAGGATTTTAAAATTTCTATCTCATTTTCTAAGTTTATATTTGAACGGTTAAATATAAAGGCAGATGATGGTAACTCTAATCCTTTGGTCTTATTTAAAATCTTAATTTTTGCGCTTGCACTGTAAACCTTTGGTGTATATCTCAAATATATAAAAGCCCCTATAAGTGCCACGACACTACCTAAAGCAAACCAATACCAATATCGTAAATATTTGCGTATTTCCGTTTTTATAAATTCCCCTTGATCACCACTTTTTTGGAAATTACTCTCTTCCATCTGACTCATCTTATTTCGTAATTAAGACCACTGAAGTTAATAAAATAGAAACTACAGACAATAAAGTACCTATATTCCCTATAAAACCAGCGCTTTTAACTTTTGGATTATTAGGATTAACGATGATAACATCATTAGGTTTAATAAAATTATAAGGTCCCTCTAACCAATCCGCGGACGTCAAATCTATATGCGTAATCTGCCTCACCCCTTCTTCATCTCTCATAATCATTATATCCTCACGTTTACCATTAATCGTTAAATCTCCTGCATATCCGAGAGCTTGTAGTAAGGTGATATTTTGTTCTGTAAAATTAAAGGTTCCGGGCTGATTCACTTGCCCTAATACCGTCACTTTTGCATTAATTAACCTAACATCTACTGTAGGATTTCTCAGATGCCCCTCATCCTCTAGTTTCTTTTTAAGGAACTCAGCAAAATTCTGAGTTGTCATATTAGCCACAGACAATATCCCTAAAACAGGAAAATTAATTGTCAAATTTTCAGACACTAAATAGCCATCAAGCTGCAATAAATCAACACTGACACCACCAGCGCTAGCCGACACCTTATTATAAGGAATTACGGACTCAGGAACTAACGCACTTACCGTAATACGCAACACATCATTAGGTAAGATTCTTGCATTAGCATAACTAATTTCCTTATTTGTATACTGTTCTGCATCTTGAAGATATAAAATTTCTTTCTTACCTACACAAGAAGAGATTAGTATACAGCATAATAAACTATAAAAGTATTTGGACATTTGTAAGTGTTTAATAAGATGACAAATATAAGTGGTAAAAAACTATTCACAAAGTAATAGCCATACTACTAATTAATTAGAAACTCCCATAGATTTATTTTCCTTCTCCCCTCTTATCCAGTTGAATATAAAGTATAACGAATATAAAATCGTCCCACTCATAAGCAGTGTTGCTAATTGCCAGTTAATCTCCCAATTTCTGATCAAAAAGGTTATTACGATAAGAATACTATTTGTAATCACAATAATAGCTGTGGTTTGTCTATGAGAAAAACCCAAAATCAAGAAGCGATGATGTAAATGATTTCTATCTGCTGCAAAGGGACTTTTTTTGTGAATCACTAAACGGATAAAGAAAATACGCAAGGTATCTAACAACGGAAAAAACAAAAAGGATAGTACTAATATCGGTGACGAATTGTGATAAATAGCATCAGGAGACAATTCTGACCTATTAATAAACCGAACGGCGAATACTGCAATTATAAAACCTAAGATCATGGAACCAGTATCCCCCAAAAACATTTTGTTCCGCTTTGAAAAATTCAAATACAAAAAAGGAATTAGCGCGCCAATTACTGAGGCTGCTAAAACCACCATGCTAATATCTTTATAGTTATAAAATACATAAGAAAAAGACACAATAGCCATTAAAGCCAACGTCCCTGCAAGGCCATCTATACCATCAATTAAATTAAAGGCATTTATAATTAAAATATATACAAACAGTGTAAATACCACAGACACCCAGTACGGCATAATATTGACATCAAAAATACCCGATAAGCTCACAATACGTGTGTCTGTAAAAAGGATAAGCAATAATGCGGCTAATAATTGACCTGTAAATTTTTTACGAGGAGACAAAATAAGGATATCATCTTTTAATCCTAGAAAAAACAATAAGGTCAGACCACCCAGAATTAATAATAAGATTTTAGTATCCAATACCGCTCCAATTGTTGTGATTGTCACTGCAATACTGAGAAATATCCCAATACCACCAAGGTTTGGAACACTCCCAGAGTGGCTGCTTCGTCCTCCTGAAAAAGCCATTAAATTTTTAGATTTTGCGACATTAATTATAGCAGGATAACTTGTACTAGATACAAAAAATGAAATAAAAATAGCTAGTAAAAAAAGCCAGCCTATGTGATCTTGTGGAATAAAATTCTCGAGTAATTCTTTTACCATTTCGTTTACTTCTACTTTTTTTTTTGGTAAATATCTGTTAAATATTTTTAACCGATGTAATTTAAGAGTTAGGATATGCAAACAAATCGATTTAAGCACCGAATTGCTTGATTTTACTTACATTTTTTAGTAGAATCGTCCACCAATTGCCTGTTTGATTAGCCTTTATTGCTCGGTAATCTTCTTTCGATTTTTGAAAAATATTTTTCAAACTTCTATTACTCGCACCTCCAACACGCATCTTAACAATGGTTTTTGGTAAATAGAAAAAGTTTAAGTTGGTCTGCTTAAATATACGTAAAATAAAATCATAATCTGCTGCAATTTTAAAATTCACATCAAACATGCCATAATCATCATACAAACTCTTTTTCAAATACAATGTAGGGTGTGCAGGCATCCATCCGTCTTTAAGCAACTTGTAACTAAATGGTTGACTGACCCAGTTTCTTATAATTTTATCTGTATTTTCTAAAGCTACATAATGTAAATCACCGTAAACACCGTCTACCTCCTTAGTTTCAAAGGCTTCAACAATTGAGGCTATAATAGTTGCTTCTGCTAAAAAATCATCGGAATGTACAAAGCCAATAATCTCTCCTGTTGCTTTTGCTATTCCTTTATTTAAGGCATCATAAATGCCATTATCAGATTCAGAACTTAGTTTTATATGAGGGAACTTTTCTGCAGCGGCATTCAGTTTACTTAATGTTTCTGCGTTGGACCCCCCATCTACAATGATATATTCAATATTAGGGTAGGTTTGGTTCAATACAGAATTCATGCAGGTATCAATAGTCTTTTCACTATTATATACTGCGGTGATTATAGAGACTTTCATTTAGGGCATTTTAAATTGACGTGTTTTTACTTTTACAGCAGGATTTCCACTATAGATACTATAGGCTTCTAAATTGGTTGTTGCCATAGATCCCATACTTAATATGGCATGACTTTCAAATATTACACCTGGTGCCACACTACATTTTGCTCCGACCCAACTGCCATCTTTTAAATGAATTGGCGCGACAAACAAGTCGAAACTTGAGGTTTTATAGTTATGATTTCCACAAAGTAATAAGGCACCTTGCGATATACACACATGGTCTCCTAAGGTTACTTGATCTAGATTATCTATCCAAACCCCTTCCCCTATCCAACAATGATTTCCTATACTCAGTTTCCAGGGATATTTGATGGTGACTTTAGGTTTAATCACTACACCCTCTCCTATTGTAGCTCCAAACCGTTTCAACCAAAATAGCTTTAATCCTGAAGATATATTCCATCCTCCTTCAAAAAAAATTAAACTCACCACATACCAAAGCGTGCGCTTGATTTTAGAGCCTGGCTGATACCAACTATTGTTGTATGTCGAAAGATCCGTTTTCACTAATTAAAAATTAGTTAAGCTTTATTAGCTTTAATCAGCTCATCAAAATAGGCAATTGTTTTTCCTAAGCCTTCCTTAAGATGCACATTTGGCTCCCATCCGTTTAACTCCTTTTTCGCCAAATCTATATTAGGTTGACGTTGCATAGGATCGTCTTGCGGTAACGGCAAGTGAATAATTTTAGATTTTGAGTTGGTTAACTCAATAACCTCTTGCGCTAACTCTAGCATCGTAAACTCTACTGGATTCCCAATATTTACAGGCCCTGCGAAACCATCTCTACTATTCATCATGCGTATCATCCCTTCCACTAAGTCATCAACAAATTGAAAGCTTCGTGTTTGTGTGCCTTCACCAAAGATTGTGATATCATCTCCCTTTAAGGCTTGCATAATAAAGTTAGACACCACACGGCCGTCTTGAGGATGCATACGTGGCCCGTAGGTATTGAATATTCTAATAATTTTTATATCAACTTCATTCTGTTTGTGGTAATCCATAAACAAGGTCTCAGCACAACGTTTTCCTTCATCATAACAAGAACGCAATCCTATAGGATTCACATTTCCCCAATAACTTTCTGGTTGTGGGTGAACACTAGGATCTCCATACACTTCGCTCGTTGAGGCTTGCAAAATTTTAGCTCCTACACGTTTTGCTAAACCTAACATATTAATCGCTCCCATAACCGATGTTTTTATCGTCTTTATAGGGTTGTATTGGTAATGTACAGGTGACGCAGGACAGGCTAAGTTATAGATTTCATCGACCTCAATCATATACGGATTAATAATATCATGACGTACCAGCTCAAAATAATGGTGGTCCATTAAATGTTCTATATTACGCTTGGATCCTGTAAAGTAGTTATCTAAACAGATCACTTCGTTACCTTCGTAAAGTAAGCGTTCACATAAATGTGAGCCTACAAAACCAGCTCCTCCAGTGACTAAAATCCTTTTCATGTATTTATTCTTTATTATTCGGGTTCAAAAATAAGGCTTTATTTTGTTCTAAGACTATTGGATTATTAATAACATTTTTTGCATACTGAAATGCAGCTTTAGACCATTTTAAATAGTCTGAATTAGACATTTCTATAGCTTCCTTCCAGGCCTCAATAATATCCGATTCTTTTTTGATATTAACATCCCATCCTAAATACTGGGATCTTAAATTTTTCCAAGGGGTACAATTAGATATTAGAACAGGACACCCAACAGACAAGCCTTCCAATATGGCATGTCCGAAGTTTTCACCTTCAGATAGCAATACAAAGAAATCATATTTATTAACAACCTGAGGCACCTGTTCACTATCTAACACCCCCTGATATGTGACTTTAATATCATTAGGCAACTTCTTAATTATAGTTTTGCAGGCTTCCCAATAGGCTGGATCATAGATTGGCCCATATAAATCTAAAATCAACGGTTTATTTAATTGCTGTAATGCCGATAGCATCACCAAAGTCCCTTTTTCAATAGAAATTCGACCTACATTAACAAACGTAGTGGGACTTTGTTTTTGTAATTTTAATTGTATATCTAGATTTGATTTACGAGGTAAATTTGGTGCTACTTTAACTAAACTATTCCTAAATATTATAGATTTAATATGTGCTTGTTCATCTAAATTAGTAGCATGAAAACTCACCTTATTATAAAACCCTAAACGTTTAAATACGTTTAAAAACAATTTCTTTCTCTTTCCTTTAACTGAAAATGCCTGTGGATTAAGCATCCCCCTTGCGGATATTATTATAGGCTTTTTAAACTTTTTTAGTAATACTATTGGAAGTATAGAAAAATAATAACTATAAATACCATTGATATAAGCCACATCAAAATGAATACTCTCAAAAACAGATTTGAAATGTGATTTTGACAGCCTATCTGGTGATATATAGTACACTTTAGTATATGCATTTAAGGACACCCAACTATTTGGTGTAATATTCTCATAAGATTTAGTAGAGCCATAATCTGTATTCCGTGTTATAATATAAAATTCAAAATCGTCATTGAGATGATCTATCAAATTAGCATAAGACCGAACCGGACCACCAGAACGGGTGCCAGGCAAAAACCAATCTATGGTGATTAATATTTTTTTTCGATTTGACATGACTATTATAGTTCTTTATAGATTTTTATATATTGCTTTGCTATAGTTTTTAACTGAAAGCGCTGAATATTACTGTACCCTTTATTAATTAAACTATTTCGATAATTTACATCTAACATAATGCGTTCGATTCCATTTCTTATGGAAGTCACACTATAAGGATCTACTAAAGAGGCCGAATTTTGAGCAACCTCTAACATCGCTCCAAAATTAGACGTCACAACAGGGCGACCGGTTGCTTGAGCTTCAATTATGGGCATTCCAAAGCCTTCATAGGTTGACGGAAAACACAGCATATCACATTGTGCATAAGCATCAATAATTTCTTGCTGTGATAATTGCACTCCATTTAAATAGGGTATCATTAACTTATCTAATTGTGCTTTTTGATTTGCTGTTAATTGTCCTATAATATGAAGTTGGCATTTTAAACCTGTAACAGCATTAAAAATGCGCTCTAGATTTTTATTACTTTTTGTACCAACACATAAAATAGTTGGCAGCTCGTTATTAAAGGTATAATCAGACCTAGTATACGCCTCATTTACAGGATTAGAAACCACCTGTATTTTACGCTTAGCAAACGGAATAATTTCGGTTAATTCTTTCTTTGTAAACTCAGAGATTACTATAATACGTTTCACAAAAAGTGCTGGAATCCAAAACCATAACAATTTAATGTAAAGTTTTTTAAAAGCACCACCTTTTAGTGCAGAGCCTATATCGTGTATCGTTAAAACCGTTTTAGAACCTGTAACTAGAGCTAAGTAGTGGACGTCTCCGGTAATATGCACTATTGAAGTTTTTGATGCTTTAAAACCAATACAATTTCTCAGTATGGTTATTGGTGAGCCTCCTGTATATTTTGTATAAGAGATCTCTGTAGAGAAAGATTCTGCAACTTTGTTAATTATCGTTGTATACAAGCTCTCAATACTGTGATATTGTGGCTGGGATTTGCGTAAAATATAATTAACGGTCTTCTGCATTGATAACGTTTAAATTTAATATTTTCTTGGTAAACCATAAAAACAGAAACACCAAAATAGTCGATTTAACTAAGTGATTCAAAACCACCACTAATTCTGTTTCGGCTTTTACAACTTGAAAAAATATCAACGGTAAGAAAAAAAATATGATCATATTATGTTCTATTTTCTTCGACAAAAACAACCATACCCAACCTAACACACACCCCCAGATACCCATAAAAAACATACCACCTACTCTTCCATAATTAGCATAGCCTTCACCAATCAAACTCATGCCCATTGATGTAGAGCTTCCTAATTCTATTCCTGTATATTTTTCAAAATTTTCCACACCTCCAGCTATCTTTTTATTCGGCGTCAAAAATCGTGGTAATAAAGATGCCATAATAGCTTCATTAACTGTAGATCCATCGGCATAAGCTTGCATCCTAGGAGTATGTTCCATGATAGCACTGATAATCCATCCTTGGTTAAGACGCACGTTTAATTCTCCTTGTTCCTCAGTATTTTCAGACAGTCCACCAGAGAGACGCTTGCTTAAAATATCGATAAATAATGTGGTGTAACTTCCACTATACCCTCCCCAAACCAACGTTCTATAATCTGATTTAACAGCCTGTATAATAGTACTCATAAAAAAACCAGTTAATAAAATAATGACATTAAGTTTAAACGATGGTTTCTTTTTATAAGCCCAAAACATATAAAAGAATGTGCCCCATAATATTAGATCGTGAAACATTGCGCTTCTTAATGAAGAAGACACTAATAATCCTATAGCCGCAAAAAAAACATAACGATGTTTTTTTTTCTTTGAAAAAAACAAAAGTATAGCACCTACAAATTTAAAATTTGCCAATAAGAAAAAAATAAATTTCAAACCACCTGGTGCAATTGACCTTAATATATCAGATGCAAAACCAACAATTACTAAAATAACGGCATAATTTGAGTATTTATAAAAGGTTTCAATAGGTAATGGTTTCATTTTAAGTTTTCGTAACCATATATAAATAACAATAACCAAAGCCAAATACGCAGGGACTGCATATTGCATATACTCTATTTCATCAACATACATATAGTACTTAAAATGCTGAAAACTTGTCCTATATTCGATGTAAGGCCCTACTACCCATTGTAAGCCAGCAATGAGCAGTAACAATTCTAATATAGGAATAGAATTACCTAAGGCCTTTATAAACCTGTAACTCACATAACAAACAGTTATTATTCCTACAATTGACCAAAACATCATATTTATATTCTATTCGATTATAAAGACACATAGTTCTATCTCACACTTATATGGCTAAAGTTTGTATTTAAAAAAATAATTTCAGATATGCATTTACTGTAAAATGACTTATTTCAGCTTTTTAAACCAAGCTAACATATTTAATAATATTATAATATTGAATTAACTATATATCTCTATTATCATATTATTCCTTAATCTCATTGTATTTTAAGCATACTCACAGATTTATCGTGTAAATATATTATTTTTCCAATGTATACCTTTCATATTTAGAGTACTTAAAAATCCGTTATTAAAACCAAATTATATTATGGCTGGGTCCCCTAGATTTTTTCGGGTATTAATTACTTTTAATCTTTACCAGAATATGAAATTTAAATCGTCTAATGTCTGAATATTGTCAAACTTAATAGCAAGTGTTTTAGAAGACTAGTTTTCAATAAAATAATTATTAAAAACTCCTTTATATATATATGCTAAAAACAGAACTAGTTGCATCTAAACAAGCAAAATTCATATAAAACCAAACTTATTATTTTATTAACGACTTAATTAGTGGTCTCAAAGCTTGATTTGCAATGTAAACATGTTTTTTGTCTTCTTTCCCTTTAAAAACCACATTATCATAATTAAAATCCGGTATATTTTCAAAATCTATTGAAACTACATCTTCTTCTGCATATGTTCTAATACCTAACATTTTATTAGAATACCACACTTGTAAATTACAAACTAAATATTCAAACAGTTTGTTAGGCGCATTATATTTAAAGTTTTCAGTCAGTGCCTTATAAAGAATCAACCCTATGTCATAAGAATTCAGTAAATCAGGGATTTCTTGATACTCAACACCTGAATCATAAAAATTAATATATTTACTCTTTATTGAATTCAAATATTCTAACGTCTCTACATTGTAATTGTAACCATAGATATCAAAAAGAATATCTCCATTTTTTGATATTACCCAATTGCAGTATTCTTTTATATATGAATAATCTAATGACAATGTCCCGATATAAACTGTTCTTAATGGTTTTTCTTTATGCATCTTTTTGCGCTTTATAGACCAATTTAAAGGAGGGTAATTGGGAAGTATTTCACAAACTGCAGAGTTAATCATAGGATGATCTTTTAAAAACAGATTCATTCGGTCTTGATTAGTTTGCGAAATCCAATATGCTTTGCTGTATAAAAACCTAGTTTCTAATTTATGGTAATAATTTACGAGCCGCATACCATGTATATACCAATGAGGGCTAAAATACTCATGATAATGTATGAGAATTTCCACTGACTGATTGAAAAATCTCTTATAAATATACACCGGCCATACAGAAAAACTTTCAAAGTAAACAATCTTAGATGGTCGAAAAAACAGCAATCCAAAAAGGCATTTAAGATTAAATAGGAAATACTGTAAAAGTCTTACAAAACCATTTGAATTAGAGTTTGGCAATATTGTTCTTATAATAGTAGTAAATTTTTCGCTCTTATATTCTTTTCTGTTTTTTGTATTATGAGTTGTCCAAACTTTTAACTTAATATTGTTTGCATTAGAAACTACATCCAAAAAATTTGTTGTAGGTGGATAATACTCAATTGGCATATAATGAATTACAGCTATTTTTTTCATTTCAAAATTAAGTTAAGTAATTCTTTAATAATAGATTCATAGTCATAATTTCCATTTAAAACTGTATTTCTTCCAGAGGCTATTACATTTTTAAGTTCAGCTTGATTTTTAATAAAATAAAATATTTTTTCAATCAAATCTTCTTGATTTTCATAAAAGACAACTTCATCATCTTTATAAAATAAGCGCGTTTCTGCATTTCTTTCAGTAAGTAATGCGGTACCACAAGCAGGTATCTCAAACGTCCTCGTTGTGTGAAGTTCTGGAAAGTTTTTTGATAAAAGCCCTAATCCAAATTTTGAAGACGAAATGAGTTTACTGTATTCTGAACTATAAACGGCATCTCCTATAAACTTTAAATTTTCATTGCCTTTATGCTTTTCTACAAAAGCTTCCCAACCTTTTCCTACCAACTTTAAAGTTAAATTTTGATTGATAATTTGTTCTGCTATTTTTAAGCGAGATGGTTCTGCCAAACCAATAAAGACAATCGCATTATCTTTTTGCTCAAAAGTGTGATAAGGTTTATGAATTTGCTTATCAAAGCCTTGTGTTGTTAATAAGATCTTTTCTTTTGGAATAATACGTTCATACAGTTGTAACTCTTTACTTTTAGTTGTTATGACGTAATCGAAATAAGGTACAGATTGGTTAAAGAGTCTAGATTGGTTTCCGTAAAAAGCCATATCCGGAGTAAAATGGACTAATTTATCTGCCCTTTTTCTAAGTAACTTTGTCGTTTTTGCTGTTAAAAAGACACCTTTATCAATCCAAATTAAATCAAAATATGATGCTTTTAATTCTTTAATTACAAACTTATTTATGACAGCAATAAGCGGCCCAATTTTATATCTAAATCCAAATGATCTAAATAGTTTATTAGATTTAAAAAAAGGCACATGCGTATCTATAACCTGAAAAACGTTAGGTTTTAGAATTTTTTCTATAGTTTTCGCTCGCATTTTACTTGTAGTACCTTCTGAGAACTGACCAATATATAATACTTTCAAATCTATTTCTATGAGATTAGGTTTTCAATACGTTTACAATATGTTTGGGGAGAATAAATGTCTAGCATTACTTCTCTTGCTATTTGAAATTGATTAATATCTAATTTATTCGTAATCGCTATCAAATCTGCACACCAATTATCTAAATCTTTAACCATATAATTTTCTAGATTTAAATTCTGAGCAATACAGCCAATACCACCTGAATTAAACCCAACAAAAGGTTTACCTTGGTTTAGAGCTTCTAAAAAAATCACTCCTAAAGGTTCTTCTTTATTAAAATGCAAAACTAAATCTATATTGGCATACATTTCCGATTTATCACTTACGAAACCTTCAAAACTAACATTTACATGTTTGAAGCTTTCAACTAGGTTTAAAAAAGCAACCACATTCTTATCTGTTTTATCTACATCTCCGTAAAAATAAAAATTAAAATTTTCGTTTTTATTTTTTTCTAGATAGGTAAAAAACTCTTTCATTTCATGAATTCCCTTAGAAGTTGTAAGTCGACCTATAACGCCTACATTCTTAATAGTGATATCATTATATTTATAATTCCATTTTATATTTTCATTAAATGCTCTAGCAGGAGAACTAATGACAACACTTTGTACTTGTACGTGCTCATTTAAAAGGTCTGCAATATATTTTGATGTACTTATTAAATGGATATTAGATCCTATCCCCTTCCACCTTGAAAGAACAGTATCTTCTGTTAAACGCACATGAATATAAAACGATTTCCAAAAAAACAATTTTGATAACCCTATTATATATTTTGAATGACCAGCTTCATTTATATAAACTTTTTTATACTTATATAATAATTTTATAGAAAATAAAAAATAGAAAATAGAAAGCTTATTAAAACTAAAATAACGGTGATTAAATGTATTAGATTTGAGTTTTTCAAATAATCCGTTGGGTTCATTTTTAATGTAAACATCATAACCATTAGTTAATGACAAAAAATTAAACAATGTCTGTTCACTCCCATAAAACTTACCTGATGGGCTTATAATTGCTGTTTTCATTAAATAGTTTTTATCAGTTTAGCTGGATTACCACCAAAAATCGTATTAGGCGGTACACTCTTAGTCACCACAGACCCGGCAGCTACCACAGCTCTTTCTCCAATAGTTACACCTGGTAAAATCTTAGTATTTGCGCCAATCCAACAACCATCTTTTATAAGGACAGGCTCAATATGCAATCCCCCTTTCCAAGATGGTAAATTCTTATCCGTATAATCATGATTATGCGTAAATATGAAACAGTTATTTGCAATAGCTACATTTTCCCCGATACATATATCACCACTCAAATCTAATATCGTATTATTACTTATATTTGAAGACGTACCTATTATCAGTTTGCCTTCAACACCTTTCTCTCTCGAGTAAAGTTGACAGTACGACGATATTGAAACCCCATCTCCTATTTCCCATTTAGAGTTATGTACTCTTACCATGCAATACGGTTCTAAATGAAAATTAGCGCCTGCAGTAAACATGGCATTTTTCTCAACTATTAAATAAGAATTTTGATGTAGATAAGACCGATCACCTAATTGTACATTTCCACTAAAATTAACAAATGCATTTTTTCCTATAGTACAAAAATCGCCAAATTTAGCTTGTCCTCCACCTCGTATATCTAAAGGAAAAGCTACAGAAAACCCCGTTCCAAAAGTTGCTTTTCTAAGTTTCAATAATGCATATGGCGACCTAAATATATTTTTAAATAATGATTTTAAATATTCTAAAACTAGTTTAATAAAATTCATACTATTTTTTAAATTTTGAAAGTAGTCGTTCGGTATTATAATAACCTATTAATTGATAGTATATAACGTCTTCTTGAAAAAATAAGATATTTATCAGGTTTAGACACATTTTTTATCTAAAATTTTAAGTTACCCCATTAAAACCTTATCAATTATCTATTGTGCCATTAATCATGCAATGATACAATCTTATTTATCTGCTATAGTTTTTTTTTAGTAATAAAGCACTCTTAAACCCAATAATATTTGCTAGTTGTCTAAACCTTTTCCCACCTACTGGCCACATTTTTTTATAACCCAAGTTTGTAAATTCATTTTCAGCTTGTTTTACTAATTCCGGAAAATGATTATAGTATCTATATATATAAGTCAAAAAATTATTTGCCAATCCTTCCTTTACACTTTCTATAGCATTAAAGGTTACAGCATGATTTTTATATAAAATATAAGATTTTAATAATGACTCTGCCTTTATATTACTATGTTTATTCAATTGAGAAATTGAGGACGCATTTCCCATACGATAATAGACAAATGCATCTTTAGAAAAGATAATCTCTTTTACATTAAACATAACTCTCGAAAAAAACTCACCATCTTGATTAATTCGAAGGCTTTCATCCCACCCACCTGTTTTTGTGATAATATTACGATGCGTTAACCAAACGGATGTTTGCCCCATACCCTTCCCTAGCCATGAATCAATCAACCATTGGTAAGGCTCTGAATAATCTTTATCTATATACTGTGTTTTCATAATAGCATTTTCAATACTATCTTTAAAATGAAACCATTGGCATGAATATAATGATTCGTTACCATGAACCGCTGCTAACTTTAATTGTGCGTTAATCTTATTGGGGCCGAGAACGTCATCAGCATCTAAATACTGTATATACTCACCTGTTGATAGTTCAAAACCATAATTACGAGCTGAGCAAGCCCCTTTTCTTATGTTTTTTGCATAAATTAAATTTGGCATATTAAGTGATTCTAGATATTCAAATGAACCATCTGAAGAACCATCATCAATAACAATTATCTCAATAGCCTTATAACTTTGCTCCAAAATACTATTTAAAGTATCCTTTAGATAAGGCATGGCATTATAACAAGGAATAATAACGGAAACTAAACTCACAATTAGATTTAATTAAGGTAAATTCTTTTTAATTCTAAATTTTATTTTCTCTAGCAAAGAAGGCTGATTATTATCGGCATCATAATCTTCAACTATTATAGATTTAACCCATTCCCTTAATGGTCCATGATAGTGAATAGCCGTTGGAATCTTTTCCTTAACTATAAATGTATTATTCTCAAAACGCGTATCCTTTCTTTCTATGTGCGCCATATGTACTAATTCCTCTCCAAGTTCTATGTATGGAAAATTATAAACATGCACTAAAATATTCATTAAAGGTTGATCACTATGAAAAGCTAAAATAGGATTTGATGATATCACTACAGCAAAATTAATATCTCTCAGAAAAACATCTATTTTACCAGCAAAAAAACCTGTACAAATATTAAATTCATCTTGAATATTTATTATATCTAAAGATTTAATCATTAAATGCTCTTTTGAAAACTTGATCCAATCTGTCATATAACTTGAATCACCTATTTTACTAAATTCATGATTTAGATAAATTTGATCACCATTAATTAAATCAAAAATTTTATTAATATCTTTTTGGATGTAAATATCAGCATCAAAAAAAGCAACCTTTTCTACTCTATCTCTGTAGTTATTGGCAATGAAGTAGCAATAAATATATTTAGCAGGATAAGCCCAATGTCCTGTCTTAATATTATCAAAAATTTCAGTACTAAATTTATTTTCTTCTAATAGTTTAGAAAAAACAACAACTTCAACCTTGTTTTTATCAAAAAATTCTAATTGTTCTAAAGAAAAACTACCACCTTTCTTAAAAGAGCCTGGTTTATTCCATTTTCCTTTTATTGTATTATCACAAACTACAATAATAGTGTTGTCTAATTTATCATTTTCTCTAATACTAGTAATAAAAGGAACTAGATACTCGAAATAATCAGAATTACCTCCTGTAATAACTAAATTCTTCATAAAAAAAACTTTATACCCTTGATTTTAATTTTTTAGCAGGTGTACCTGCCCATAATTCCATTTCTGGAATGGACTTATTTACCATACTACCAGAACCAACTATTGATCCTTCTCCTATTCTAACAGCATGCAAAATTGTTACACTAGATCCAATCCATGAGTTTGAACCAATTACCACCTCTCCCTTTAATAACTCCCCTTTCCAAGCTGGTACGTTTATGTCGGTATAATCATGATCATGTGTGTAAACTGTACAATTAGGTCCTATTGCAACTTTATTACCTATCTTAATATCAGCGCTTACATCTAAAATTGTACCATTACCAACACCACAGCCTTCACCTATAAATATTGCTGCTGTAAGCCCTTCTCTTGAAAATATAGAAACATCAGAAGCTATAAATGAATCTTTTCCGATCTTACTATTTTTATTTATAAATATTCGAGAATTGGATTCTATTCTTGAATAATCCTCTATTATAAACGTACTATTATTTGAAACACTAATTTGTACATTTTTATGAATCTGAACTCCTTTTCCAATTTTTAAAACAGAACCATTTTGCACTTTCAATTGTAGAGGTCCATATATCTCAGAGTCACTACCAATACTTATTTCCCCTTTACCTTCACATTGTATTGGAAAATGAAGTGAAACATTTTTTCCGAATTCTATTTTAGTTAGCCTATATAACCAATAAAGATATCTAAATATTTTATTAATTTTAAACTTTAAGTATTTAACAACTATCAATTTACTCTGAATTTTATAATTTCAACATAACTTAAATTCAAAAAACGTTTCATCTCAACGCCTTTGCTCCAACCAAACCTTTTGAAACCAGAAAGTATTGCATCTGACTTTTGTTTTAAAAATACTTTATCTAATGCTTCTTTTTCTAGTTTACTTAATGGAGAATCATCGGACACACAATGCATATGAGCTGCATGTATTGTTTTTGCAATATTCATTGGATTTTTCTTCCTTATTGCTCCTTCTTGTCCATTAGAAACCCTATACCAAACAATACCATGCGGCATTAATAATACACTGTATTCTTGTGCCAATCTATGCCATAAATCAAAATCACCATAATGTCTCACATTACTGAAACCACCAACTTCATTAAAAATTTTTCTTTTAATAATTGAAGATAATGGAGCTTTATGAAAAATATGCTTTTTCTGTATATAATGCCTGTTATACGTTGCGTATGGATTTAATTCTATAGGGAACTTACGTTCATTATCTTGTTCAATAGAACATAAACCATAGTCCGCATTTGGAAACTGTAACATGTAATACACCAATAACTCTAAGCCATACGGATAAATCATATCATCCGCATCTACATATTTTAAATATTCTCCTTTTGCATAAGACGCTGCCTTATTTCTATTAGGGTAATCTCCTAGATTAATTTCATTAATATAAACTTTTATTCTTACATCACTTGCTTCGTATTTTTTTGATATAGCCAAAGAATTATCAGTAGACCTATCATCTACAATAATTAATTCCCAGTTTTTATACGTCGAATTAATAACAGACTCAATAGCTTCTGCAATATATTCTTCACGATTATAAACGGTCATTAATACCGAAACCAAAGGTAAATTAGTGTTTATCATTTTTTAAATATAATTTTAATCGATGTGCAACGGTCATAGGTAAATAATTTAGAATACTTTTTTTAACTTGATATTTTTTCGGTATTGTACTATTGAAAGCATTTTCATAATGCTTTGCTTGTGTTAATGGATTAAACATTTGTTCTGCTTTACGAACACAAAGTTCACTCATTTTATTCAATAGTGACCTATCCAAGTGTAATTGCTCAATATATTTAGCGTAAGTTTCCACCTCTCCTGCAGGAACCGTAAAACCATTAATTTTATTCTCTATTAATTCTGGAATACCACTTTCCAAATTTGTTGTGATGGGTACTACTCCATATTTCATGGCTTCAACAATAACCACAGGTAAGCCTTCTCCTTTTGATGGTAACAAAATTATATCTTGTTCAACATATAAATCAAATACCTCACTATTGTCTAATTTCCCTAGAAAAGTCACGCGACTATTCTTTTTCCATAGTTTTTTAAGCTCCGCTTCTTTATCACCCTCTCCGATTATAGTCATTTTATAATCTATAGAAACTTTATCCAAAACAGATGTTATTCTTACTAAATACAATACTCCTTTTCTATCACATAAAGAACCTACAAACACTAACCGAATTGAAGCAGAAGGTGTTCTTGTAAAAACTTTTGCTGAAGGTACAGGAAACTTAATACTCTCTACAGGCGTATTAAAATACTCCTTAAATTTTTTATTTATTTTAGCTTTTAAAAAATCACTAACCGTTATAACTCTTCCAATCTTATCTTGTTTTTCTTTTAAAACATTAAAATAATGCTTAAAATCCCCATGAATAATATAAACTAAAGGGTTTGAATGCTCTGAATAATTTAAAGCATCTAACTCTACGCCTCCATCGTTAGAAATAACAATAGCATCTTTAGTTAATTCTTTATTAATTTTATTATAAATTGAATATTTAGAGGACCAGCTCCCATGATATGTTATTCTTACAATTTTATCGGCATTAAAATCATCTTTTATACGTCTGTTAGCATCATCGAGTAAATTATGAAGCAACAAAACTTTAGTCTTAAATCGGTTGGTTTTAAATCGCAAAAGATTTCTTACAACCGATGCTACACCTGCATCTTTATCTGGTAATATATAAACTAAAGTTTTCATTTATTTTTGATTTTTTATCCAAGACACCAGGTCAAAATCCTTAAAACATTTTATTTTATCATTATACATGTCACCAACACAATCTTTTCCTTTATAATATGAGATAACCTTTACATTATTACCCTGTCTTTGTTTAGAGGACAAAAAAACTTTAGGACATTTAATAGCATCAAATTGAGGCATTAGTTTATCTGAAAATCTATTTTGATCATTCATAATGATTAATAGATTTTCAAACTCAACTCGCTCTTTCCTTCTATTCCATTTGCTTTCCGCCTCTTGCTCAGTTTTGTAATGTAAAAAATGAATCTCAAGATTATTAGATAAAACACCAATAGGATATTTTTTAGCTTTATGCTCTTTTTTACATTCTTCAAATCTACTTTTTAATATAAACTTCAAATCCTCTTTTAAATAGTCTTCGATATTAGAAATGAATTTAATATAATCCTCTGCAAAAAAATACAATCCCACTGTAGGTGTATTATAAGGCCTATTAGTTGCTTCATATAAATGTCCGCCAAAACAATTGTTACAAATAACTGTAAACTCCTTATTTTTCAATCGAATCGTTGCATATTTAGAATAAATGATATTAACCCATTTATTATAAATAAATCTTAATTTGAAAACTATTCTAGAAATCAATCGCATCTATCTATTTTGAAATTTTTAATTTGATTAGAAAACCCTGAATTATATTTTTAAATTCTTTAAATCCTTCTGTTTTAAAAACTAAAGAATTAAGAAAAACGTATAGCGTCACATATATTAATGATTTCACTATAACTGATATAAAATAATTAATTTGAATATTCCCTAAAAAGTAATCAATAGCTACAAGCAATAAAAAAATTAACACGTAATTTAAAAAGAGTTTAAAAAAATCAATTATTCTATAATTAAAAAACTTCTGAACTAAGCCTAAGTTTAATACAATACCAATAATAGCTGCAAAAACAGTTGTCAAGATATATGCATATAAGCCATAATATATCGCAACTGGTATAGCCAATAAATACAAGCTCTTTTTATACATTTCAACTTTTAGTATAGCTCCAGATTTCCCTATACTTAAGATTGGTGAATTTAGTATTGTCGGTATTGTATAAATAAATGAAAACAATGCCAAAATCTTAAATATAGGAACACTTCCTAACCATTTTTCAGTTAGCAGAATTACAATTACAGATTTTGCATTTATAAACATTAAGCCAGAAAACAAAAACGTAGTAAAACAAACTAAATGTAATATTCTAATTAATACTTCTCTTAATTTTTCCTTATCGTGGGCTAACTTAGATAAAGAAGGAAATAAAACCCCAGAAAAAGAAGAAAAGGCATATTGTACTACTAACTTATTTAAAGATTGTGCCTTATAAAATAAACCTAAGGTTGCCGCAGAAAAAAGTTTACCAATAATTAAAGTATCTAACCTAGAAAAGATAGAATCAATAAAAATACTTAAAGAATACTTATAACCAAAGCTCCAAAGATCTTTGACTTCACTGATTTTAAATAAAAAACTAGGTTTCCATTTAGAAAAACACCATATTAAAGCAGTACCCATTACCCAACCTGCAATTTGGGAATATATTAAACTGTAAACACCATAGCCACTATATGCTAATACAATACCTAAAACACCTGAAACTATACCTGCAAAAAGTGCTATTTTAAAAGGCGTTTTAAAATCTAATTCTTTTTTATAAAGGGCATTTTGTAGTGTAGAAAGTCCTTTAATTAAAAAGGTTAGCGACATTAGCTGTGTTATAGCTTCAAGCTTTGGCATTTCAAAATATGCTGCCACCAATGGTGAACTAAAATACATAGCCAAACCTAAAAATAAAGCCATCAACATATTAATCCAAAATACTGTTGACAACTGTAGCCTACTTACTTTTTGTTTTTGAATCACCGCATTCCCAAATCCAAAATCGACAAATGAATCTGTAAGGCTCGCAAATACCATAGCCATACCTAGCAAGCCAAAGTCTTCAGGCATTAATAGTCGCGCCAATATTGTAGATACAATAAAGGTTCTCACTTGCCCCACTAACATATTAGAAAAATTCCAGCTAGCAGCGTTAATTGTGGACTGTTTTAGATTTTTACTCAATAGAAATAGATTTATTTAATGTGATTAAAATCTAGAAAGTTTTATAGTTTGGTTTAAGTTGTTTATATACCACTTATAAGTATTAGCAATCCCTTCTTTCAAACCAACAGTAGATCCCCATCCCAATTCCTCTAACTTAGAACTATCCATCAATTTACGAGGTGTCCCATCTGGCTTAGAACTATCCCAAACAAGCTCGCCAGTATGCCCAACAATGGATTGAATCGTTTCTGCTAATTCTTTTATGGTTACATCGGTACTAGTACCCACATTATATAAATGCTCTGGTAATACATGTTCTACAGCAAAAACTACAGCTTGTGCCATATCATCCACATGCAAAAACTCGCGCATTGGTGTACCGCTGCCCCATAGTGTTACTGGTGCATTGGTGGTTTTAGCTTCGTGAAACTTGCGCAACATGGCTGGTAATACGTGAGAACTTTTTAAATCAAAATTATCGAAAGGACCATAAAGATTTGTCGGCATTAAGCTTACAAAATCTTTACCGTATTGTTTTCGTATCGCTTCACAAGCTTTTACTCCTGCTATTTTAGCAATAGCATACCATTCGTTCGTTGGTTCTAAACTATCCGTTAATAAATACTCCTCTTTTAACGGTTGTGGAGCAAACTTTGGATAGATACAAGAACTTCCTAAGAACACAAATTTTGAAACAGCCGTCTTATGAGCCGTATCAATTAAATTATTTTGAATCTGTAAGTTTTCCATTAAAAACGGATAGGGATTCTCGCTATTCGCTAGTATCCCGCCTACTTTTGCTGCCGCATTTATGACAACATCTGGCTGTTCTTTATTGAAAAAATCAATTACTGCTTGTTGATTTCTTAAATCGAGTTCAGCACTTGTTTTACCTATAAGGTTTGTGTAGCCTTTTGCTTCTAGAGCTCGCCATACAGCAGAACCT
Source organism: Winogradskyella pacifica (assembly GCF_003386275.1). Taxonomy (NCBI): domain Bacteria; kingdom Pseudomonadati; phylum Bacteroidota; class Flavobacteriia; order Flavobacteriales; family Flavobacteriaceae; genus Winogradskyella; species Winogradskyella pacifica. The sequence continues at coordinate 300,198 of NZ_QREI01000001.1, forward strand.
ACCATACCACGATGTCCGGCAATGTAGATGCGTGATTCGTGATTCGTGATTCGTTGTTCGTTACTTGTGACTTGGGGGTTTTGATTTGTCATGCGTTATTCGTGATTGGTGATGCGTGATTGGTTATTCGTTACTCGTGATGCGTTATTTGTGATTGGTGATGCGTTACTTGTGATTCGTGATGCGTGATTCGTGATGCGTGATTCGTGATGCGTGATTCGTTACTCGTGATTCGTTGTTTGTGATTCGTGATTCGTTGTTCGTGATTCGTTTCTTGTGATTGCTGATTTGTTACTTGTGGTTCGTTGTTATTTTGGGCTTATTTTGTTTTTATGTAGCGGATGAGTCCATAAATTAACTTTGTTAATCGTTCTATATCGTCTGTCATCTTTTGGGTGTCATCAATATAATTTAACCGTCTTGCGATAAGCACTTGAGTTTCTACCTCTGCTAACGACCCCAAAGCTATATATAAAAACTGAATAAATTCTTTATCACCTTTTCTCCCCGCACCTTCTGCTATATTACTCGGAATAGAAACCGCTGCTCTTCTAACTTGAGACGTCAAACCATAAACTTCATTAGATGGAAACGATTGAGAACATTTGTAAATGTCTTCTACCAAATCCATTGCTTTTTTCCAAGCGTCTAAATCTTTATGGGTTTTCATTGTTTTTGGTTCGTGGTTCGTTATTCGTGATGCGTGATTCGTTGTTTGTGATGCGTTGTTCGTTGTTTGTGATGCGTTTCTCGTGATTTGTTGTTCGTGATTCGTTATGCGTTGTTTGTGATGCGTTGTTCGTTACTCGTTATTTGTGATGCGTTGTTCGTTGTTCGTTGTTCGTTGTTCGTTGTTCGTTGTTTAAGATTTCACATTTTTCACTGTACTAATCACCAATCACCCAGCACCAATCACCCATCACACTTTATTCGTAATAATTCATTGTATTATAACCCGACTGATCTAAGAATTGCTCCTTTTTCATGAGTTTTAAATCGCTAGTCATCATATCTTTAATAAGATCGTTTAGATCATATTTGCATTCCCAACCTAATTTATTCTTAGCTTTAGAAGCATCACCAATAAGTAATTCTACTTCTGTTGGTCTAAAATAACGTGGATCTACCGCTAAAACTTCTTTACCAATTTCAATCTGGTACTCTGGATTATTACATTTTACGACAAATGCTTTTTCGTTTTCTCCTTCACCTTTAAATTCTAATTCTATACCGACTTCAGCAAAACTCATATGTACAAAATCACGTATTCTCGTAGTTTTTCCTGTAGCAATCACCCAGTCTTCTGCTTCTTCTGCTTGAAGAATCATCCACATCATACGAACGTAATCTTTTGCATGTCCCCAATCTCTTTGTGCATCGAGGTTTCCTAAGTAAAATTTATCTTGTAAACCTAAAGCTATTCGAGATACTGCTCTTGTTATTTTTCGTGTTACAAACGTTTCCCCTCTAATTGGTGATTCGTGATTGAACAAAATACCATTACACGCATACATATTGTAAGCTTCACGATAGTTTACCGTTATCCAATAAGCATACATTTTTGCTACAGCATAAGGTGAACGTGGGTAAAACGGAGTCGATTCCGATTGTGGTACTTCTTGTACTTTTCCGTATAACTCGGAGGTTGACGCTTGGTATATTCTCGTTTTATTTTCTAGGCCTAATAATCGTACGGCATCTAAAATTCGTAACGTTCCTAAACCATCTGCGTTACCTGTATATTCTGGAATTTCGAACGACACAGCCACATGACTCATTGCCGCTAGATTATAAATTTCATCGGGTTGAATTTCTTTAATCAATCGAATAAGATTGGTACTATCCGTCATATCACCATAATGCAGATAAAAATTTCGATGATCTACGTGCGGATCTTGATACAAATGATCAATTCTATCGGTGTTAAATAATGACGAGCGACGTTTTAGGCCATGAACTTCATACCCTTTTTTTAGTAAAAACTCACTAAGATAGGCTCCGTCTTGTCCTGTAACTCCTGTAATAAAGGCAACTTTACTCATATTGTACTATAAAAAAATAGTTATAAATTAGAATTATTTCAGTCTACAAAGCTAATAAAATATAAGACTAGCTAACCTTTTAGGCTTAGAAAATAAAATTTTGACTCTCGAAAGCTATTTCAGTTTCAAAACATTACATGTCTCTAAAAACTTAAATTTTCAGAATAATTATTTTAAAGCTTAAAGTCATTTCTGTTAACCAAACCCTTTTACTACAAACCAATTATTTAAAAGTTCTTCCCTATTATACAACATACGCTTTTTGGTAGCCCAATCTATAACTTCAAAACCTGCATGTTCACAAATAGCTTGCCCTGCAGCCGTATCCCACTCCATGGTAGGAGCGAATCTTGGATAACAATCCGCTTGTCCTTCCGCCACCATACATAGTTTTAACGAGCTTCCTTTAGAAATTAGATTTACATTACCATGCTTTTGGCGCATCTCAGAAACATAAGTTTCCGTTTCTGGTGACATGTGTGAGCGACTTGCTACAACTGTAAATGTTTTATCTTCTCTTTCTAATGGTAATTTTTTACCAAGATTTAATATTGAATCTATACTATAATCTTCAAGGTTTACCATTACTTTAAAAGCACCTTTTTCTTTAGTTGAAAAATATAACTCTCCTGAAACTGGGACAAAAATGACACCCAATATGGTTTTCTGATCTTCTATCAACGCGATATTAACTGTAAATTCGCCATTACGTTTTATAAACTCCTTTGTACCATCAATAGGATCGACTATCCATAGTTGACTCCAATCTTTACGGTCATTATAAGGAATAGATTTACCTTCTTCGGATAACACAGGAATATTTGTTGCTTTTAAATGCGATATAATCACATTGTGTGATGCCGTATCTGCTTTGGTTAATGGTGAATTATCTCCTTTCAGTTCTATTTCAAAATCCTCCGACTTATAGATATCTAGAATTACTTTTCCGGCTTCTAGGGCTGCTTCGATTGCAATTTTTAAATTTTTGTTCATGCTTTATTGGCTTTTGGCCGTTAGCCTTTTTCTTTTAGCTCCTTGCTGTTTGTTGGTTCGGTTTTCATTATGATAAGATTGCCATACTTCGACTACGCTCAGCACAGGCAATCGTTCGTAACTCACTTCTCGCAATGACGTTTTGATTTTTGATTGTGGTTCCCCTATTTAGGTTTTAATTCATATATTAAATCGTAAGTATAAAATTCTCTTGATTGAAAAACACCCCTAAAGTCCCCTCAAGGGGACAATACCCCGCTACAAAATGTAGTTGTTAAATAATCATCCCAGCACCAATAGTTTCATTGGTTTGTTCGTCTATAATAATGATACTTCCGGTTTGACGATTCTTTTTATACGCATCATAAAACAAAGGCTTAGCTGTTCTAATAGACAAACGCGCTATATCATTCATCTCTACTTTATCAATACCTTCTATTCGGTGTAACGTATTAATATCAATTTTATACTTTAATTCCTTAACCATACCAATAGACTCGTTTGTGGTATGTTTAATAACTACCTTCGTACGTGCCTGAATTGGTTTTGTACTCATCCAAGTCACTAACACTTCTAAATCTTGACTCACTAAAGGCACATTATTTTCGCGCACAATCATGTCTCCACGACTGTTGTCTATTTCGTCTTCTAAAGTCATCGTTACAGACATAGGTGCGAATGCTTCAGCTATTTGTTCGCCATTAAGTTCAATGGTTTTTATCGTAGACACGAATCCTGAAGGTAACGATTTCACTTTATCCCCTGGCTTAAATACACCACCATCAATACGACCTGCAAAACCTCTATAATCTTGATTATCTAAGGTGTGTGGACGAATTACAGATTGAATAGGAAAACGGCAATCTACCAAATTATGATCGCTAGAAATATGAACGGTTTCTAAATGGTACATTAAGGTACTTCCTTCATACCAGTCCATGTTTTCAGAACGGTTAACAACGTTATCTCCATTTAAAGCTGAAATAGGAATAAACTGAATATCACTAATACCTAACTTTGATGAAAAGGCTTTAAAATCAGAAACTATTCCGTTATATACATCCTCGCTGTACTCTACTAAATCCATTTTATTAACACAAACAATAGCATGCGGAATACGTAATAAAGACGCGATAAATGCGTGACGATGGGTTTGTTCTAACATCCCTTTACGTGCATCTATAAGTATAATGGCTAAGTTAGCGGTAGAAGCGCCCGTTACCATATTACGGGTATATTGTATATGTCCTGGTGTATCTGCTATAATGAATTTACGCTTTGGAGTCGCAAAATAACGATAGGCTACATCAATCGTAATGCCTTGTTCGCGTTCTGATTTTAAACCATCTGTAAGTAATGATAAATCTACATAATCAAAACCTTTAGATTTACTAGAAGCTTCAACAGCATCTAGTTGATCTTGAAAAATTGATTTACTATCGTATAATAAGCGTCCTATTAAGGTGCTTTTTCCATCATCTACACTTCCTGCTGTTGTGAACCTTAATAGTTCTATGTCTTGATATTTCATTTTTAATAGTTGTTAGTTGCTAGTTGTTAGTCTTTAGTCCTCTGCTTGTAAGCTTTTCGACTTCTAAAGTCTCAACCTAATTTCTATTTATATTTTAAAAGTAACCTTGTTTTTTACGATCTTCCATAGCAGTTTCTGCACGTTTATCATCTGCTCGTCCACCACGTTCAGTTGTACGTGTTGTCGCAATTTCTTCGATGATTTTATCTAAGGTATTTGCTTCAGATTCTACTGCACCAGTAATTGGCATATCTCCACAAGTTCGGTAACGAATCGTCATATTTACGACTTCCTCTCCTTCCTTTAATTTAATAAATTCTGAGTTTGCTAAAATCACACCGTCTCTCACGACACAGTCGCGTTGGTGAGAAAAATAAAGTGATGGCAAATCAATGTTTTCTAATTTGATATATTCCCAAACATCCATTTCTGTCCAGTTAGAAATTGGAAACACTCTAAAATGCTCTCCGTAGTTTTTACGTCCGTTAAACAAATTCCATAACTCTGGTCTTTGATTTTTAGGATCCCATTGCCCAAACTCATCTCTATGTGAAAAGAAACGCTCTTTCGCTCGGGCTTTCTCTTCATCTCTTCGTGCTCCACCCATCGCTGCATCTACTTTATACGCTTCCAAAGTATCTAATAACGACACAATTTGAAGTGAATTACGAGAAGCATCCGCACCAGTTTCTTCTTTTGCACGTCCGTTATCGATAGCTTCTTGTACAGAACCTACTATAAGTTTAACCCCTAGTTTCTCTACTAATTCATCACGAAAAGCAATTGTTTCAGGAAAATTATGACCTGTATCAATATGTATTAAAGGAAACGGTATTTTTGCCGGAAAGAACGCTTTTTTAGCTAAATGCGTCAACAAAATAGAATCCTTTCCTCCTGAAAATAATAAGACTGGATTTTCGAATTGTGCTGCAATCTCTCGAATCACAAAAATGGCTTCCGATTCTAATTCTTTTAAATGATTAATTACGTAATTACTCATGTTATTTATTTTAATTTTTGAATAATAAAGTCTAGAATAGTTTGAACAGATGCTTCAATGGACTGATTATCTGTTACGAGTTCTAAATCTGGATTGATAGGAGCTTCATAAGGTGCTGAAATTCCTGTCATATTTTTAATTTCTCCCGCTCGTGCTTTTTTGTATAAGCCTTTTACATCTCTACGCTCGCACTCTTCTAAAGAGGTGTTTATATATATTTCTATGAAATTTTCTTTACCAACGATGGTTTTAATATGCTCTCTGTCTTTAATATAAGGAGACACAAAAGCGGCTAAGGTTACAACACCTGCATCTACCATTAAGTTCGCAATTTCGGCAATACGTCTTATGTTTTCGGTTCGATCTCCTGGAGCAAACGTTAGGTCTTTATTAATACCCTGTCTTATATTGTCGCCATCTAAACTAAACGTAGAAATGTTTCTTTTGTGTAATTCAACCTCTACTACGTTAGCCAAAGTAGACTTCCCAGAACCAGATAAACCTGTAAACCACACTAAAAAAGATTGGTGATTATGTAAGCGTTCGCGATCTGCTTTTGTTATTTTATAATTATGTCTAACCGTATTTAGACTCATAATTCTCTTTAATTTTTCAAATTATTTAATCGTTGTCTTTCTATTCTTCTATCTAAACCATAGTTAATGCGATACCAAAGTTTTTCATGTCCAAAATACAATAGCATTTTTGTTACGACTTCGGCACCACCAATTTTAAGTCCAGTTAGCGGATTCCCTGAAATCAACCAACCTAAAATAATGGTATCTAAAGTACCTACACCGCGCCAAGAAAAGGTTTTAAGAATATGCCGTTTATTAGACGACTTTATTTTCGATTTAAACCAAACCCTTTCATGAATGTAATACAAGACCATTTTAGTAATCATTTCAAATGCCCCCATTTTCATACCAATGGCTAAATCACCAGAAATATACCATGACAATAATAACGTGTCCAAGGTTCCTATAATGCGCCATGTAATCGTTTTAGCGAAATGTCTTTTACTAAATTTCAAACTTTATCAATATTAAAATTTTATAGCCATTCATTTATAGTGCCTTGAACACATATATCCTTCGTACTTTCTTTTAAATAAAGGGATGATTTTCAACACTATTAGAACAAAAAACGAACCGTTATACAAATCAAAATTGAGCAAAAATACTTAATTAACAACTCATAGCTTTTAAAAAAATCATATTATTCATACAATTGATAAATTGAGAATTATTGGTCGGATATTTTAAGATTTCAAATTTTTGAACCAATATTTATGATTTAAACTCAATCTAGTCGCTTTTAAGTTTAATTTTTAGACAAATCGAAACTAAATATCATTATAAAATTTAAGTTTAAGATGTTTAATTACATAAAAATCAGCACTAAATGGTTATAACAAGAAACGCTGAAGCATGACAAAAGAAACACTCCTCACGTTTAATTAAATAAAAATGTACGATTTTTCATATAGTAAATAATATTACGTATTTGCAAGTATAATCGACAATAAAACACTCTAGCTTCAACATATTTTGTTAGGCATAGTTATCACAATTTTCATTATCTTTGACCCATCTCAAATTTAAGTAAACCTCCTACATTTCAGTAAATTAATACTACAATTTAAAAGATTTAATTAAATAGAGATTATGACTAAAACTTACATTTTTTGCATTTTGGTTTCCCTTTTTTCATATGGGTTTAGCCAAACAATCGTAACCGTAGATCGTCCCAATATTGTTGGACCAACACAAACAGACCATGTAACCTCTGTCTCTTCTAGTGGGTTTGTTCGTGGATCTGGTGTTAATCTAAGTTCTGCTAATGCTAATTTTACATCAAATGATTGGACTGTTGGTGGAGACCAACCAACTGCGGCAGCTAATGATGACTACATAGAGTGGTCTATTTCAGCTAATACTGCATTCGAAATCACATTAGATGAGTTAGATATTAGACTGAGAAGAAATCCTAATGGCCCTAGTGACTTCCAAATATTTTATAGTTTAGATGGCTTTGCCACTACTGGGACTTCCTTAGACGGATCTCGCACATTAGCAGAGAATTCGAATACCAATATAAACTTAGCTAGCTTAAGTGTTTTATCTGGAATTTCAGGAACTATAACATTTAGATTGTATGCATGGGGAGCCAGTAGTAGTGGAGGAATCTTAAGAGTACTTCCTAATGCCGCTTGGTCAATTTCTGGTGTCGTTCCTTCCCCAGGATTAAGACTGGTTGGTAGCGCATCAACAAGCTCAACGAATAGTGCTGATTCTGATATTATAGCTTCTACTTTCCCTTTATTCCCTGTTCAACAAAACATTGATTATAATTCTACATATATAACGCCTTCTGGCCTTAATCTAAGTAACTCTGTTCCTTTAGGTGCGTTTACGATTAGAGACGGTGGTATCGGTACAGATACCGATTCCGATGGCACGACATTAACATCCATTGAGTTTGACGTAGACAAATATGAAAATCTAGCCGCATTAGCTATTTTAGATCTAGGCACATTCACAATTATCTCGGAAGTTACAACTGTTACTGAATTCACAACATTTAATGGTCTAAACTTAACGGCTGCTGACAACAGCAGTAGACAATTTTTAATTTTAGGGTCATTTAAATCTGTAGTAACAGATAACGAACAACTACAACTAACCATCACTAATGCAATTACACTTGCAAGTGGTAGTTCTCTTTTCGGATTAAATAACGCAGGTGGCGCACAAACCTCAATCGTTGGTGACGATAACCGTATTGAAGTTATTGCAAGCAAGTTTGAATTTGTACAACAACCTACTAACGGAAACCAAAACGAACCTATTACACCTTTTCCTACAATAATTGCTGTTGATGTGAATTCAAATTTAGATTTAGATGCGAATATTACAGGTATTAGCGTTACCGCTTCCCCTAGTAGTAGTATTGTACCAGAAACATATAATATGGTCAATGGTGAAGCAACTTTAGATAATGTGGTTTTTACAGGTACAGTTTCAGGCGTAAGTATAAACGCTAGTGCTTCGGATATCTCTGGAACCAGTAACGTCTTTAATATTAACGGCCCATTATTAGCTATCGCTGAGCAAAACTTTGATACAGCTACAGGTTGGACTTACATTACCAATACAGCACCTTTTGGTACTATTACAGATTGGGGCGATACTATCGGTTATTTTGGAGAAATTGCCTTAGCTGATGCATCCCCATTAGATAACATATTGTTTTCTGGAGACATTTTTGGAGAAAATGATTTGAATGATGACGGAAATTCTTTTGCGACTTTAACTTTTTCGGATATCGATGTTACTGGTCGAACAGATATAAGAATAGAATTTGATTGGCAAGTTATTGGTTACCTCAACAATGCAAATGATATACAATATAGATTAGTCCTCAATGGTAGTACAAGTGGCGGATGGGTTTCTGTTTTTAATGGCGTCTCTGGGGATGACAGTAATGACAATGATCAAGGTAGAGCTAAAATTATTATACCTGATGGCAATTCTACCGTAGGGCTTCAAGTGAGACTAAGAAATAATCTTGCAAGTGGTTATTCTGGTTTTGATAATTTTAGATTAGTTAGTCAGTTTAGTGGATTAATCTACACTAATGCAGGCGGCTGGAAAGACAACATTAAGCCTGATACAACAACAGGAGCTTTAAACGCTCTAGTTATTGATGGTACATATAATGTAGATAATAATGCGAACATCAATAATTTAATAATTAATGATGGTGCTTTTACTGCAATTGACTTTGGTAAGTCCATTACAACAACGAATAACGTGATAAACGAAGGTTCTTTAATCTTAAATTCTATAAGTAATAGTTATTCAAGTTTAATAGTCAATGGTTCAATACTAAATGAAGTCACCTATAACCGTCACGTAAATCAAGTTGCCGATACAGGTTCTACTTCTGGAAATAACGATTTAATATCAGCACCAGTAACTAATGCTAGTCAAACATTCCTTGCCTTAAGAACCGTTAACACAGAGATACCATCTGGCGTTATAAGTGGAGTACCTTCATTTTTATTTGGACCTTTTAATAACAACACAAATGCTTACGTTAACTACTCTGCAGCTGACGATGCATCCGTAATAACATCTGGTATAGGTTATAGAACAGCTTCGGACACCCCTACAGGTTCTACTTTTGAATTTGTTGGAGATGTTGAGACTGGATCTGTATCTGTTCCTATTACAGTAGGTTCGAGCAGCACATTTAATCTTATTGGAAATCCTTACCCTTCTTACTTGAGTCTTTCAGAGTTCTTATCAAATAATGGAGCTAATTTTAGCTTATCTAGCTACGGAGTTTATGGTTACACTGGAGAATTATCTGTATTTACAGTATGGAATCAAGCTTATTCTGACGCGAACCCTTCTGCGAAATTAGCACCAGGGCAAGGTTTCTTTGTATCTTCAAAAACTGGAGGAGCTACTATTGCATTTACCCCGGCAATGCGAAGAACAGGAACAAGTGACGATTTTATTAGCGGTAGATCTCAAAATCAAAACTTAGCGCATTTAAATATTGAAGTTGCAAAGGAAAATGGAGCGTATCAAACCGCCTTATACTTTAACGACAATGCGACATTAAGTATGGATCCTGGTTATGATTCTGAACTATTTGAAGCTAACACACCTGCTTTTTCTATCTATTCGCGTTTAGTGGAAGATAACTTAGGAAAGGATATGGCTGCGCAATCTGTGAGCTATTCGGACTTAGACAATGTTGCTATTCCTCTAGGTATTAATATTACACAAGGTGAGCAAGCTGTAGTTAGTATTGCGGAACATAATATTCCTGAAGGTACTACGGTAATTTTAGAAGATAACGTCGCAAATACATTCACCAACCTATTAGAAGGTGATTATACGTTTACACCAGCTACAACTTTAAACACCACTGGACGTTTCTATTTACATTTCGGACAATCTACATTGGGTGTCAATGATAACTTACTTAATGGTTTAGAAATTTTTGTAAATACTAGTCCTAAGTCAATTGTTGTAAAAGGACAATTAGAAGGTCAAACAGCATTCAAATTGTTTGACATACAAGGCAGACTAGTAACCACACAATCATTAAACTTTAACAACACAGAGCATAATATTGATGCTTCTAATCTTACTGCTGGTATTTACGTTGTACAATTACAACATACAACTGGCAACAGAACTCAAAAAGTTATTGTTAGATAAGTCTAATACTTATATCATTTAAGCTAAAAGTGCATCTTAATAAGATGCACTTTTTTTTGTTTCTAAGACAATAGAACGCGAATTGCGTATAAAGAACTTATCCCGATTAAGCAATAATTTCAAATAAAATAATTAACATTTTTTCAGCTACTACACCTACCACTTAACAAATTAAAATACAACAACTTATACACAATAAAAATCTACAACCCAACGTATCACTAAATTAATCTTAATGATTTGTTAATATATTTAAAAACGTGCATTACCCACTTTTGCTATATTTGCAATCCCTTATCACTAGGGCGTTTACGCGCTTTTTTGACATTTTAGCTATTAATAACTCATTATGATGTTGTACGTCTTAAATATGTAGGATTTTTCTTTGAAAAGACCTATTTATTTATCCGTATATCATCTTAAAACTGACACAAATTAACACATGAAACACATTTACACATTTTTAATTGCTCTTTTTATTGGGAGTTTTGGGTTTGGACAAACTACTATTTATACTCAAGATTTTGAGACTTTAAATACAGGTTATACTGCTTCAGCTACTGAAGGATCAGGATTCACTGATATATTTAATAGGACCAACACTAATACTGGAGGTAATTCCTCATATTTTTGGGCTATTGAAGACACAGGTGTAACACCTGCAACAATAACTTTAGATCAAATAGATGTAACTGGTTACGCAGATTTCACCTTTTCAATTGACATGCTCGCGCATCATTATAACGACTGGGATGATGCTGACACATTTTCAATAACTTACACCCTAGATGGTGGTGCTACTCAAAATTTACTTTGGGTACGAAATGCAGGAGGACAATATAACCAAGCGGCATCACTAGACACTGACTTTGATGGCGTTGGTGATTGCGGCTCAGGTATATTACCTGCCATAACAACTGGGAATAGCGGCTGTAATGTAACAAGCAACACATTTGCTACATTTTCTTCAAGTACGATTATACTTAGTGGAAATACTACCTTGGACATTGTGCTTTCATTTGAAGGTATGACATCGGGAGATGAAGGCATGTATTTAGACAATATTGAAGTAGAAGGAAATTTAGCAGGAGGAGGCTGTACAGCACCTACTGCTCAAGCTTCAGCTTACAATACAACATCAATAGGGACAACAAGTGCTACCTTAAATTGGACTATAGGAAATGGAGATGAAGTATTAGTTCTAGTAAAAGAAGGCTCAGCTGTTGATACAGATCCTGAAATCGGAACTACTTACACAGGTAATACTGTTTTTACTTCTGGAGCCCAAATAGGAACAGGCAATTATGTGGTGCAGTCGGGTTCAGCAACAAGCTCAGTAAGCATTACTGGCTTAAGTGAAGCAACAACATATCATGTTGCTGTTTATGAATACAACACTATTGATACGTGTTATGAGCTAACCGAGTTAACCGGAAACTTTACAACAGAATGTTCGACACCTTCTGAGGTCAATACATTTACAGCTACAGCAGGTAACGAGGAGGTAGATTTAACATGGTCTAATGGTAGTTGTTTCGATGAAATTTTAGTAATAGCTAAAGAAACATCTGCAGTAACGGTTACACCATCAGGTGATGGTACAGCATACACCGCTAATGCTACTTTTGGTTCTAGCGCAGATTTAGGTACTAGTGAGTACGCTGTTTATAAAGGTATTGGTACATCAGTAACTGTAACTGGTTTAACCAACGGAAACACTTACCATTTTTCAGTATTTACAAGAAAAGCTACATCTTGGAGTACAGCAGTTGCGGATGATGCGACATTAGCTTGTACTGCTCCAGCAATACAAGCTTCTACATTTACAACTTTATCACCTACTACAACAGATGTTTCCATTGAATTTACAAGAGGTGGTGGTGACGATGTTTTAGTCGTAATGAAGGAAGGTTCTGCTGTTGATACGGATCCGACTAGTGGAACAAGCTATAATGCAAACAGCATATTTAATGGTTCTGGAGCAAGTGAAATAGGAACAGGTAATTATGTTGTATTTAATGGTAATAATGGAACTTCAAATCCTGGTGTTGGAGGAACCAGTCTGAATATATCAGTTTCTGGCTTATCTCCTAATACAACATATTATTTAGCTGTTTATGAATATAACACTACAAACACTTGTTACAATTTAACTGAGTTAACAGGGAACTTTACAACAGAATGTTCTACACCTTCAGATGTATCTGCATTTACTGCTAATGAAGGCAATACTGACGTTGATTTAACTTGGACAAATGGTACTTGTTATGATGAAATACTAGTTGTTGCTAAAGCTGGTTCAGCTGTAACAAATTCTCCTTCTGGAGATGGCACAGCATACACTGCAGATGTAGCCTTTGGTTTTGGTACAGATATAGGAAGTAGCGAGTTTGTTGTTTATAAAGGCTCAGGTAATTCAGTATCCGTAACAGGTTTAATGAATGGTACCACCTATCATTTTGAAGTATTTGCTCGTAAAGCTTCAACTTGGAGTTCAGGTATTACGGCTAATGCTATACCTAATTTAACGTATTGTGATCCAAATCCATCTAGTGTTGATGGAAGTGGAATTATAAATGTAAACATAGGAACTATTAATAATAGTACTAGTGCCGAATCTGGAAATTACGGAGACTACTCAGCACAATCGACGGATGTAAGTCAAGGACAAACGGTAACTTTTAACATTACTTTCTCAACAGGAATATATGACTATAACACTAAAATTTGGATCGATTATAATAATAATGGTAATTTTGATGATTTTGATGAAGAAGTTTTTTCGGGAACATCAGATCCAAGTAATTTGAGTGGAAGCTTTATAATTCCAGTATCAGCTTCAATAGGGCAACATCGTTTAAGAATTGGTGGCGCTGACTCAGCAACACCAACACCATGTTATACTGGCAGTTATGCTAGTTATGAAGATTACACTATAAATGTAATAGCTGCAAGTACAGACACATCAGTACAATTTACATCTACATCTACAACAGTTCTAGAAGATGCTGGCACCTACGACTTAGAGTTTTCTATAATTAATGAAGACCTTATAAATGCTACTACGTTTGATGTTGTATTAACTTCTGGAGATAATACAGATATAGATGGCTATACAACTCAAACTGTAACATTTCTTGGAGGTACAACTACAAATCAAACCGTAACTATAACTGTAACTGATGATGCTATTATTGAAGGAGATGAAACCTTAACTTTTGAAATTCAAAACGTAACAGGAGGAAGTTCTGCTGCAGCTGGTAGCAGTGATTCTTTTGATTTAACTATTACAGCTAGTGACGCTATTATACCTGCTACAGGTGACATTGTTATCTCTGAAATCATGTATAATTCTTTAAACACAGATGATGAGTGGATTGAAATCTATAATGCATCAGGAAATGATATTACATTAGATTCTGATTGGGAATTAAATTATGGCTCTAACAGCTTCGATTTTAGCGGAACTTTAATTACTGCAGGAAGTTATATCACAATAGCATTAGGGAGTAATGGAGATAGCATATTTAATAATGACAATCCTTTTACACCAGATGTCAGTACAATTGCAACACCTGCAGCAACAGCAAGTACTAATAACACCAACAACTTAGTTAATAGTTCATCAACTATCACTATTGTATTTGATCCGAATGGTGATGATATAACTATAGATACTGTAACTTATGATGACGGCTCACCTTGGCCTAATGCTGCAGATGGTGATGGCCCTTCTTTAGAGCTGGTTGATTTAGCTAGTGATAATTCATTAGGTTCTAATTGGGTAGCTTCAGATAATTTTGGTGGGACACCTGGATCAGGACATCCTGTAACTTATACATTTAACGGCACATGGTCACCAAGTGATCCAAATGGAGCAGCTACTGCTAGTGATGATATTGTAATTACTTCTGGTAATGCAATAATTTCCTCTGACACGGCTATTAACTCTGTAACGGTTAACCCTGGTGCTGGTTTAACAATTAATTCAGGTGTTACACTTACAGTCACAAACGGTTTATCGTTAGAATCTAGTTCTTCAAGTTACTCAAGCTTAATTACAGACGGCACAATTTCTGGAACCGTTAACTACGACAGGTTTGTAAATTCGATAGGTAGTGGAGCTAATGGCACAGGAGGAAACGATTTAATTTCACTTCCATTAATGCCTATAGGCTTAACATTTGACACCTTTATTACTAATGGAGATAATGCTACTGAAATAGCAGACAATGGTACATTTTACGCTTTTGCACCTTATAACAATATTAATGCTTCAGCTTATGAGAATTTCCTTATGGGAGCAAGTGATATCTTAATTAAGGCTAAGGGCTATAGAGTCGCTACAGATAGTGGAAATCTTATAACGTTCTCAGGTACTCCTGATAATAGCACTGTAAATTTCCCAATAGTTAATCCTGTTTTAGGCAATCAATGGAACCTTATAGGTAACCCATATCCAAGTTATATAGATGCTGATCTATTTTTAAGTGTTACCAATACAGCCTTATTAGATGCTTCTGCAGTAGCTATTTATGCCTATAATAGCGAAACCTATACAGGAGCAGCGCCAACAACTAGTGATTTTACTATTATTAATAAAGCAACGATAGCATCGCTAACAGGAGAAAACTTTAATATAGCACCAGGTCAAGGCTTTTTTGTAGCCTCAAACGCTATTGGAGGAGCTATTGAGTTTACACCTGCTATGCGTACACTAAGTGGAGATGATGATTATATTGCGGGCAGAAACTCTAACGAGAGTAATTACTTTAAATTAAACTTAATTGGTTCTTCAACATATTCTACTAGTATTTTCTTTAATACAAACTCTAGCTTAGGTTTAGATCCTGGTTATGATGCTGTAGTGTATGGAGAAAATTCAGATAACTACCCAATATTTACGCATTTAGTTGAGGAAAATATGGGAAGATCAATGGCTATTCAGTCTTTAGACAATGATGATTTAGCTAATGTTACTATTCCTTTAGGTATTAACGCCAACCAAGGTGAAGCGATTACTTTTAGCATTAACAGCTCCAACTTGTCTAGTACTACACTAGTTTATTTAGAAGATAATGTAACTAACACATTTACGTTATTGAACTCTGGAGATTATACATTAACGCCTAACATGAATTTAAGTGGTACTGGTCGTTTTTACTTACGTGTGTCAAATAGCACATTATCTACAATAGATCATAACTTAGACCAACTAAGTATTTACACTAACACAACAGATAAAACTATTTTTATTGCAGGTCAATTATTAGAACCTACAACAGCGTCTGTTTATGATGTTCAAGGACGTTTGGTATCTACTACGCAATTACAAACTACTGTTAGATCACAAGCTATAGACGTAAGTAACTTAAGTCCTGGTATCTATGTTGTAAAACTGCATAATGCGGCTCAAAACAAAACTCAAAAAGTGATTATAAGATAAGTCGTCTTATTATATTTCTTACTGTTAAGAAAACGCGTTAAACTATGTTTAGCGCGTTTTTTTTATAAAATACACATTTGCGTAATAACGATTTCTTAACAACGAACGTTACTTAAATGTATGCTATTGATATTTCTAGTTATGGTTATGTGAGATATATTATCCACAGGTGGGGATTTCAAAACATTAAGATTAGGACTCCCCCTACAAATTCAGTATAAGAATTCAAAACATACATTTCAGAAATCAATAGAAAACAACGAATGAATCGCTGCACTTATCCACAGGTCACATTATGCAAGTATCTATGCTCTCACGTTAACAGGTAAAATTTAACTACAACGAAAAAAGTAATTATACCTTAAGTACTTATGGTTTTTTCATAAAATATTACATATCTTGCGCCCGGTTTTGATTATAAGTGAGTTAGTAATTAGCACATTACATTTTGTAATATTATATTTGTAGCTTGAATAAGCTTCAAATATCGTAAACTATATATCATAAAATTAAAGTATGTTTTTCTTGAATTTTGAAGTCTAAGATTTTAGACATAAATTACAGGAAAACATTACCATTTTAGAGATAAAATTAATTTTTAATGTAAACCTTTTGACATTTTAGGTTGTTAAATAAATAATTTTATTATTTTTGAACTCAAATTTAGGGCAAAAGCCATGAAGAAAGAAAACAACATAGATAAAATCACTCGTAAAGAAGCCATTTCAAAAATGGGTAAATATGCTGCTATAACTGCAGTAGGAACGTTTGTGATTTTAAATCCACTTAAATCACAGGCAAGTTCACTTCCTCCAGATCCAGGCGGGTTGCCATGGTAATTAACTTTTAACTTCTATTTTGAATACTAAATTAGCACCAACATATAAAAAAATGTTCGGTGATTATTGGATATTGTGGTATTCTATTTCTAATAGTTACAGTGTTATAAATTCGGATTTTGAGTTACTCTTGGATACGTATTTAGCCTCCAATACACAAAAGGATTTTTCCAATACCCTTTCTGACCAAATCCCTGTTTCTGATAGCTTAAAACTTTCTGAAACTATTCATAATTATCTCAAGGATTGCAATAATCCTTACAGTCCACCCAATACAAGCTCAGACACTTTAGATACGTCTCACCGAAATATTTCTAAGCATTATTTATTTGACTCTAAAAGAATTCAGATTTATTACAGCTCAGAACTAGTGCTCAAAACGGTTCATCCTGCTATTGCCTATTATTGTAATACAAGCACAGCCAATACAGATGTAACATTCGATATATATTTAAAGAATGATAACCTATATCTTTTTAAGAATGGAGAATTAATGTCTTGTGTTCCTAAAAGAGAGTATCACCTTTTACAAGGTAAATTTATCATGCAGTTACTCTGTTCCTTACATAATAAAGTAGAACAAGATTGGATTGGAACGCTTCATGGGTCAACGATAACAGATGGTAATTCGTCCATCCTATTTGTTGGTAAATCTGGAAAAGGAAAAAGCACCTTATCAGCATTATTAGCCACAAATGGCTTTGAACTATTAGCTGATGATGTATCACCTTTGCTTTCCGAAAACCAACATATATATTATAATCCCTCCTCTATTTCGATTAAAGAAGGAGCTTTTAACCTGCTGCAACCCTTAGTAAAGAATTTTGAAAAATTACCAATAGTCGAATTTAACAAAACTAAAGGCCAATTAAAATATATGCCTTGCACGAAACCAAAACAAGACCATTATCCTTGCCATGCTATTGTTTTAGTGAATTACGTATCCGAGTCAGAAACTATAATTGAGCCGATTTCTATTAAACACATTTTAGAAACCATAATAGAAGATTCTTGGTTATCACCGAACCCTAAACATGCTCAGCAGTTTTTAGACTGGTTACAAAAAGTTAAATTATATCAAGTAACTTATAGTGACACAAATAGTGTATCTTCTGAAATTTCAGCTTTATTTAAACAATTTAATTACCAAAATCAATAGTCTATATTAGTAGTTTGTATTGAAATCTATGGATAATTTAGCTACTACATATCAATATATTGCAGATATCTTAAGTTTTGAAACCCCAAATTCTAAACTAGAGAAATCGATTAGTGACCCCACATTTAATTGGGATACTATAGTGATAGAAGGTAGCAAGCAATTAGTATTACCCGCCATATATTGTAGATTAAAGGCAAAACAGCTTCTTCATTTATTACCTGAAGAGTTGATTAATTACCTAGAAGAAATCACTAATATAAATAGGTCTAGAAATCTAAGAATACTCAATCAAGTACATAGCATATCACAAATTTTAAACCAACACAATATTGACCATGTGTTTTTAAAAGGTACTGCCCTACTGGCTTCAGGTTACTATAACGACGAAGGAGAACGTATGATTGGTGATATTGATATTTTAGTTGAAAAATCGGAGGTATATAATGCGTTTGATATTTTAAAAAACTCAGGCTATAATAAAACATTTGGTTTTGCGTATAACAAGAAAGATTTTAGACATCTTGATCGCTTAATTTCAGAGAACGAATTGGCTGCAATAGAACTTCACACCGAACTTTTGAATAAAAGACATTGGCCGCTAATGAATATGCCATCTATTCTTAAATCTAAAATAATAAAGAACAATATTCCTATTCCGAACACACGCCACTTAAGCCAACACCTCATATTAAGCTGGCAGCTTAACGATAAGGGACATTATTATAATATCATAAGTTTAAAATCAATTTATGACCTTATTTCTATAGAAACCTTCAAGGACAAAAATCACATAGATACTTTATTAAATTCCAAATATGGCCAATCTTATTTAGTATTGGCAAAATACTATTTTACTGAATTCTCTGATATAACTTCTAATAATTATATGACATACAGAGGTTTTTTTCATAAAATGAAAATGTCCTTTAAACCTCTACGCGTTGTTATTAATTATATCAAACTAATCACAATTTTTATAACGAGTCGCTTACACTTAATTTACACCAATAAAAGTTACACAAAACATATAATAAAAGAGAAATTTTTGAAGAAAATAAATCTTTTTAAGAGCTTTTAACCTTCGGCCTTTAAAAATATCGAAGTTTATTTTTTTCTATAATAGATTTTTTAGCTTACATTAATCCATTGCTTTTCAGTTTTATAAAAAAAACAGAATCATTTAAACGCAAAAAATGACACAAAAACATTCGATAAATTAATTTTAAGTCGAATTAAAATCACTTTTAATTTTTTTTGCTTATTATTATAAGAACTTTACCTCTATATTTGTTTTATAATCTATAAAGTTTACCTTTGACAAAATTATTTTAGTATGAAAAAAATACTTTTACTAGCATTTATATTAATATTTAGTCTATCCTCTTTTGCACAAAGACGCAATAGCGATTGGTCTATGAGTATTGGTGTTAATGCTATAAACAGCTTGGGAACTCAATCACCATTTGATCGTCCAGGAGACTGGAGCTTTCAAACCCCAATCTCTGCTGGAGTTGAATTTAATTGGACAGACAAATTTGCAATAGAACAATCTATTACTTTCAACGGTTTTAGTGATGATGAGAGTATTGATTTCGATTCTACAGATGAAGACTATAATTATATATCTTTAGATACGCATGTTAAATATTATTTTGGCGAACTTATTTTTGGTCGTGGTAGAAATGATTGGTTTGACATATACGCTAATGTTGGTGTCGGTTTCTTTCATATAGACGAAAGTAATATATCTGCAAATTTAGGTGGTGGTGTATTATTTTGGTTAAACGAGGATAGAACTTTTGGTCTAAGAGCTCAAACTATTGCAAAATTTGCTTTTGATCATGCTAACAGTGGTTACGATAATAACCATTACCAATATCATCTACAAGCTGTATTTAAGCTATAACATTTAGTGTTATATATAAAGACTCACAACAGTGAGTCTTTTTTTTTGCACATAATTTCAGAGAATAGCAGCTAATACCCCGAGAACTTAAAATTAAGCATTTGCTTCATACATTTATATAATTCAGGAAATTGAGATTTAAATTCAGAAGGAGTTTCAATAAAATTCTCTAATAAGACAGCAAAAAACTCATATTGATTGGTGTAAGCATATGCTCTAAAATATTTAGAAGCAATTAAATCCTGCCTAACAGCTTCGTGATTTTGCAAATACGTAGTTAATCTATTAAAGCCTTGGTTAAAAATCAAGCTACTTATATCATTATTTTTAGAAGCATTTAAATGTATGGCATGTCCAAATTCATGGATACCAAGATTAAGATTATCATCTTCAATGTTATGCCCATGTTTAAAATCTTCCCAAGAAAACACAATAGCCTTTAACCGAGGATTCACCTCACCTTTATGAAACTTTTTATTGATTTGAGAGTAATAGGCATTGGGATATATCATAACAGTTTCAACAATGTCTAATTGATATTTTTTAAACCCAAAGCTTAACATGGTTGCAGTAGCCGCTATCGTAACTTTCATTTCATCGGTAACTACAAGATCTTGCTTACCAACAAATGTATTCGTTTGAATAAATTTAGAAACCCTGTGTTCAAATTGAAGTTGATCTTTCCTTGATAAATTTCGAAAGAAAGAATGCTCGTTTTTTAAAATCTCATATTGCGCTCGTGATAAATTATTCAGCATAAAATAACGCTGTGCAAATAATGGCTTTTTATATATTGAGGCGTAAGAATACTGAAAAATCTTTATCAGTCTATACAGTATAAAAACACCTATTAAAACAATACCAATTGGTACTATATAATTAGAAATTAACTCCATTTCAAAAATTTCTTGTTCAGTCTTAGATACCATTAATAAACTAATTTAATAATTATGTACTCTAAATTTTGCTTAAAAATGTGAGTCTGTATTTTTAAAATTTTAATCATGCTTAAATATAAAAATATAATGAAACATAACCATTTTAAATAGGAATGTCCATATGGTATAAGTACAATTTAATAAGCAAGCATAACTAAATTATAAACAAAACTATTATCTTAACACCTAATTTCATTTCGCAAAAACTAAATACAACATTAGATCTGATGAGTACAAACGTAAAATCACAAAACAACCTAGTTCCAATTTTAATTATTGCCGGACTCTTCTTTATTTTTGGTTTTGTAACCTGGATTAATGGTGCCCTCATACCTTTTATGAAAACCATTAACGAACTTACGGATGCTCAATCTTATTTAGTAGCTTCAGCGTCCTATATTTCGTTTGTAGTGATGGCGCTTCCTGCATCGTATATTCTAAATAAAATAGGCTATCGCAAAGGCATGTCACTCGGTTTATTTATTATGGCCATTGGTGCTTTGATATTTATTCCAGCAGCGGAAGCCAGAACCTATTGGGTATTTCTAACCGGGATTTTCATTCAAGGTATCGGTATGACTATTTTACAAACAGCTTCTAATCCATATATCACCATTTTGGGCCCTATTGAAAGTGGAGCCAAACGTATTGCCATTATGGGTATAGCAAACAAAGTCGCAGGTGCTTTAGGATCTATAATTTTTGGCGCCATCCTTCTTTCCGGAATTGATGTCGTAAAGGAACAATTAGCTACGGCCTCTGATTCTGAAAAAGCCGTACTTCTAGACACTATGGCGGATAGTGTTTTTGTACCCTATGTAATTATGGCCATCGTTTTAATTATTTTAGGTGTGTTGATAAGAAAAGCTCCGTTACCTCATGTTGAGGCCATAGAAGATGAAGCAATAACTAAGGAAGGATCTTCTAACAAGACGATTTTCCAATTCCCACATTTATGGTTGGGAGTTTTAGCATTGTTTGTATACGTAGGTGCAGAAGTTATTGCAGGCGACACCATAATCGCTTATGGTATTTCCTTAGGTTTTACAGGCGAAGAAGCTAAATACTTTACAACTTACACCTTAATGGCTATGGTTGCTACGTACGCTTTAGGCGTCTTTTTAATTCCGAAATATATTAAACAAAAAACGGCATTAATTATTAGTGCTATTTTAGGAATTATATTTAGTCTTATAATTTTATCAACTACAGGATTAACATCTGTTTTATTTGTTGCTGCTCTAGGAATCGCAAATGCATTAGTATGGCCAGCTATTTGGCCACTAACTCTAGACGGTTTAGGTAAACACACTAAAACAGCCTCTGCTTTATTGATTATGGCAATTTCTGGTGGTGCAATAATTCCACCGTTATATGGAAAAATAGTTGATAGCAAAAAATTAGAACTCATCAGTTCAGGAATCAACGAATCAGAAGCTTTAGCAAATGCTTCAACAAGTAGTTATTGGATTCTTATTCCTTGTTATGCTCTCATTTTATTCTTTGCAATTTGGGGACATAAAATAAGAGGCGGCTCTAAAAAATAACATGTGCTCTATGACTAGAAGTAACAACAATCATTATTGATTCATTTTAACATTAGTATCTATTCTAGTTAAAGCTAGCAACCATCACGTAAAACTAAAAAGCAAGTACCCTTAGAAAAGGATACTTGCTTTTTTATATTAGACTTAAAAAATCTAAAGTCTATGGAAAAATACCGCGTTGTACATAGGCTTTTTCTATACGCTCAATAGCGATACAAAACGCTGCCGTCCTCATGTCTATACCTTCTCTTTCTGAATAATCGTAGACTTTATTAAACGAACCATTTAGCTTCTTAGTTAACTTCTCCATAACTTCTTCTAGATGCCAAATCTCACCACTTCTATTCTGTAACCATTCAAAGTAACTACCAATAACTCCTCCTGAATTACATAAAATATCTGGTATTATAAAAATACCTCTATCTTTTAATATCTTCTCCCCTTCAACATTTGTTGGACCGTTAGCTCCTTCAGCAATTAATTTTGCTTTTATATTGGGTGCATTCTTTTTTGTAATTTGATTTCCTAATGCAGCAGGAATACAGATATCACAATCTATTGAGAAGAATTCACCTTTTTCCACTGGTTTAGAGTCAGAATAGTTTACAATAGTTCCCTTATTTGATTCATTATATTTAAAAAGGTCTTCAACATTTAAACCGTCTTGATTTTCAATACTACCTTGAGCATCTTGAACACCAACTAATTTAGCACCATCTTTTTCTAAAAAATGCGAAGCCCAGTACCCTACATTACCAAAACCTTGAACAATAAACTTTTTACCGTTTAGATCCATATTGTTTTTCTCAGCCCAAAACTTAATAGTTAAATACACACCAAATCCTGTTGCTCTATCTCTACCTTCTAATCCTCCACTCCCATCTGGCTTACCTGTAACAACATGCTGATTCGCGGTACGCTGCGCTGGAGGTCTCGTACTCATATAAGTGTCTGCAATCCATGCCATTGTTTGGCTGTTGGTATTAACATCTGGAGCAGGTATGTCGTGCTCTGGACCAATATTATCAGCTAAAGCAAATGTAAAACGTCTAGTTATACGCTCTAATTCGTTTTCTGAATATAATGCAGGGTCAATTTTTATACCTCCTTTAGCTCCACCATATGGTAATCCGGCTAAAGACGTTTTCCATGTCATCCACATTGCTAATGCTCTTGCCGCATCTAAGTCTACCGTAGCGTGGTAACGTAAACCACCTTTATAAGGACCTAAAGCTCCATTATGCTGAACGCGATAACCCGTAAAAACCTCAACTTCACCGCTATCCATTTTTACCGGAAAATTCACTAAAATTTCATTATTAGTGATACTTAATATTTTCCTAATATTAGGGTGTAGATTAATGTGATCTGCAGCACTATTAAATTGCTCCATTACATTATCCATCATTCCTTTTAAAGGTACCTTTTTTACTTTTGGTTTGGTATTACTTTTTGAATTTCCCATTTATGTGGTCTTATTTTTGGAATTATATATTTTTATAACGCAAAAATAACACTTTCCATAATATAAAGGGGTTATATTATTAAATAACTAAATTAGATTTTACTAAAAAATTACTATTGTTTCGCAATGCCATTATGATCTACTAAATAAATGGTTTATAGGAACTCCTAATGGAATATTTCATTTTTTAAACCACGTAATTAGTTCTTAAAAAAGATAGGTTTAATGGCGTATAAACAGATCTAATTTAAACGATAACTTCTGATAAGCACTGAAGAATAATTATATTAATGTCTTTATAATAAGATAGAGTCATTTTATTATAAAGACATGAACCAAAAGCTAGTTTCGTTTTAGCACGTTTGCAATAAGCAAATCATCAACATTAATCCTTAGTTTGAATTTTAGATGATGTAGAACTCAGAATCACATAACCTATTATGGCAGAGATTAGCGACCCTATTAAAATACCAATTTTAGCTGAATCAATATATTCTGGAGTGGTTGCAAATGCTAAACTCGCTATAAATATAGCCATAGTAAATCCAATACCTGCAATAAATGAAACACCTAAAATATGCTTAAAGCTAATTTCACTTGGCACTTCTATCAATCTAATTTTTTTCGCTAAAAGCACAATTAAACTAATACCGATACCTTTACCTAAAACTAAACAAATAATAATATTAGTTACTAAAGCTATCTCAAGATTCTCGGTGCCACTAATTAATACTCCAGCATTTGCCAGCGCAAAAATTGGAATGATAAAATAAGCCACCCAACCATGTAAATTATGTTCTAAATGTTGCAGCGGTGATTGAAACTTAGAAGACCAATCTTCTAAATCATCTATATGCAAAATTTGTTCCGTAGAAAGAATTGGTTTTTTTAATACGCTTGCCGTCTTAATATCATTATAAACGTTTTCTAATTGCTCTAAAAATGTTGATGTATCTATCTTCTGTCTAATAGGAACAGAAAATGCTAATAAAATACCTGCTACTGTTGGATGAATTCCTGCTTTTAAAAATAAGAACCATATAATTACACCTAAGAAAAACACTAGAAATTTAGAGTAAAATCCTTTAAAGGATAAAAAATATAGGAAAGCAAGCATCACTAAAGCTATTAATAATAGGGTAATATTTATACTTCCGCTATAAAATAAAGCAATAACTAATACTGCACCGATATCATCTACAATGGCGAAAGCAGTTAAAAACACTTTAAGACTTAAAGGCACTCGTTTTCCTAAAACATTTAAAATAGCTAATGAAAAAGCAATATCAGTTGCCATTGGTATTCCCCAACCTTTGGTGGTGTCTGGATTTTGATTAAGCACTAAGAAGAAGATTACAGGAACCAACATACCTCCGATAGCACCAACTAATGGAAATGCAATTTTTTTAGGAGAATTCAATTCGCCTATTGAGAGTTCGCGCTTTATTTCTAATCCAATCAGAAAGAAGAAAATCGCCATTAACCCATCATTAATCCAAAGAATTAACGGTTTTTTAAACTCAAAAGTTTCAGTTACAATTCCTATATCATATTGCCATATTTCTCTATAAACATCACCATAAGGCGAATTTGCCCAAACTAGTGCTAATATTGTAGCAAACAACAGTAAAATACCACTAAAGCTTTCAATTTTTACGAATTTTTGAAATGGTGTGAGAAATACTTTTTTAATCATATAATTGGTTTTGTTACAAAAAGGTTTAACTTCAAATATAAGATTTACAGATGAAACACGTTAAAAATAAATGTTACATTTTTGTGAAAACTCATCATAAATTCTAAAAAGCAAACTTTATCATAAAAACAAAAGTCTTTTCAATTTACTCGAGTGCTCGTTTTACGAGATTTTTAAAAAATCTTAAGATAATTATCGATTCGTGAAAATAATTCGTGAAAAAAGACAAAGCACGCAATTTTAATTTATTATTTGATTGGGTAATCCTATCTTTGCCAATTAATTTAAAATTATCACCATGAAAGTCCGTGAATATTTTATTCTAGTTTCTATAATTCTT
The DNA here is from genome assembly GCF_003386275.1 of Winogradskyella pacifica. Classification (NCBI taxonomy): domain Bacteria; kingdom Pseudomonadati; phylum Bacteroidota; class Flavobacteriia; order Flavobacteriales; family Flavobacteriaceae; genus Winogradskyella; species Winogradskyella pacifica. The sequence continues at coordinate 326,343 of NZ_QREI01000001.1, forward strand.
GTTTTGGCTATTATCGGAATAGCTTTTGTTTGGCAGCCTATTTTATGGGTGTTCCTGTTAATAGTTCCACTCATTATCATGGGTGTTTTTGATATTTTACAAACGTCTCATACTATACGACGTAACTTTCCATTGCTAGGACGATTTAGATACATGTTAGAATCTATACGCCCAGAAATTATGCAGTATTTTGTTGAAACTGATACTGAAGGAAGACCGCTTAATCGTATTTTACGATCTTTAATTTATCGAAGAGCAAAAGGAGAAAATGACACGGAGCCTTTTGGTACACAGATGGACATTTATCATTCTGGATACGAATGGCTAGAACATTCTATGTATGCCAAAACAAATCCTAAAAATATAGGTGAATTTCCACGTTTATTAATTGGAGGTAAAGATTGTAAGCAACCTTATTCTTCAAGTTTATTAAATATCTCAGCGATGAGTTTTGGGTCGTTAAGTAAAAATGCTGTAATGGCATTAAACAAAGGTGCCAAAATGGGGAATTTTGCTCATAATACAGGTGAAGGTGCTATTAGTGATTACCATTTAAAACATGGCGGAGATTTAATTTGGCAAATTGGTACAGGATATTTTGGTTGCCGACATGATGACGGTACATTTAACGAAGTCACCTTTAGAGAAAATGCATTGCGAACAGAAGTTAAGATGATTGAGATTAAATTGTCTCAAGGTGCTAAACCTGGTCATGGTGGAATTTTACCGGCTTCAAAAAACACCGAAGAAATCGCAAAAATCAGACACGTAAAACCTGGGATTGCGGTACACTCCCCTCCATCGCACTCAGCATTTTCGGATCCTATTCAATTTATGTATTTCATAAAAAAACTTAGAGATCTTTCTGATGGAAAACCTGTTGGTTTTAAATTATGCTTAGGTAGAAAGCAAGAATTTATGGATTTTTGTGAGGCTATGATTTTCACAGGAATTCTTCCAGATTTTATTACTGTAGATGGTGGTGAAGGTGGCACTGGTGCTGCTCCTGTTGAATTTTCTAATTCTATGGGTATGCCTTTGCGTGAAGGCTTAATTTTTGTGCATGATACCTTAGTTGGTTTCAACTTAAGAAAAGATATTAAAGTTATTGTTGCCGGAAAGATAATTACTGGTTTCCACATGGCAAGAGCCTTAGCATTAGGTGCTGACGGCTGCAATAGCGCACGTGCTATGATGCTTTCTATAGGATGTATACAAGCATTACAATGTAATACAAATACTTGTCCAGTTGGCGTAGCAACACAAAACCCTTCTTTAGTAAAAGGGTTAGTTGTTGAAGATAAGGCACCAAGAGCAAAACGCTATCACGAAGCTACAATTCACAGTTTCTTAGAACTTGTAGCTGCTGCTGGACTTAATAGTCCTGCGGAATTAACACGAGATCATATTAGCAAAAGGGTTGGTCTATACATTGTAAAAACATACCATGACATTTACCCTCCTATTGAAGAAGGGTCTTTATTAAATATTGATACGATACCTAAGGAATACGAAAAGTTTTTCCAGTTGACACGTATCATGAAATAATACGGATACGCATTATATATTTTTAGCTGTTAACTTTAGTAAAAACATAAGTTAACAGCTTTTATTTTTTCTAACCTATATTTCTTTTTGCTACAGAGAAATAAAAATTCGCTTCTCTATTCAAATCGTATCTTTGTGCGAAACCACTAAATCATTAATCCAATTTTAACTTTCATCTCAAAACCAGCAAAAGAGTTACTAGAATTCTTTAAGAGCACTAGCTTTTCAAAAGCCGTTTTAATTGGCATTGCTGTTACAATTCCTATTGTTTTAGGAATTATAGCTAATCATTTTGAAATTGGTCTTGCCCTTTGCTTTGGTGCATTTTGGTGTTCACCAAGTGATGTTAGCGGACGTTTAAAACACAAACAAGTTGGGATTCTTTTTTCTGCAATTTTAGTCGTCCTAATTAGTTTTATTGGTGGTTATCTCAATATTTCAAATTTTCTACTCTTCCCTATTTTAGGTGTATTAACGTTTAGTATTGCCTTTCTATCTATATATGGTTTTAGAGCTTCGTTAATCAGCTTTTCGGGATTATTAGCATTGATTCTAAGTTTTGCACATACCTCTGAAAACTTAGAGGTTTATGAATATGCTTTATTCATTGGACTTGGTGGCTTGTGGTATTTATTACTTTCTACATTATGGTATCAACTCAATCCAAAAGCTCAAACCGAACAAACTTTAAATGAAACATTTTTACTCACTGCTGATTTTCTAGATATAAGACGACAACTTATTGGCGACCAACCAGACCGAGAGAGCTTACAAACACAATTGATGACCTTACAGAGTGCGCTGACAGAACATCATGAAACCTTACGGGAAATATTAATCTTATCTCGAAAAAGCTCAGGGAAATCAAACTACCAAAGTAGACGCCTATTAGTTTTTGTTCAACTTGTAGATATATTAGAAACCGCGATTGCAAATCCTGTAAATTATGATAAAATGGATGTGCTTTTCGGAAAATATCCAGAGTTAAAAACTGATTTTCAAAAATTGATTTTAGAATTATCTTATCAACTTCGATCTATTGCTAAAAACATCAATAAGTCAAAATTATTTCCGTCAAACAAAGTGCTTTCTGATGCTTTGCAAACCCTTGAAAATGATATTTTAAAGTTTAAAAATGAAAACCACATAGAAGATTATGAACGCTATCTAATGCTTCAAAATTTATTAGACTATCAGAAAAAACAGTTTGAAAAATTAAAGAAGATTAAGTGGTTATTAGGGAATCCGGAATTATCATCAGACGATTTCATTAAAAATGATAAACTAAAGCGCTTTATAGGTTCACAAGATTACGACCCAAAATTAATTCTTACAAATCTGAGTTTTAGATCAACCATCTTTAGGCATTCGTTACGATTAGCCGTTGCGGTAATGTTGGGTTACGGTATTGGTTTATTCTTTGATTTTCAGAATCCTTATTGGATAATACTCACCGTAATTGTGATAATGCGACCAAGTTACGGACTTACAAAAACACGCTCTAAAGACCGAATGATTGGCACACTCATTGGTGCAGCTCTAGCAAGTGGACTCGTGTTTTTAATTTTCGACCCTTATGTTTATGGGGCATTGGGTGTATTATCTTTAGTCATTGCATTTTCTATGGTACAGAAAAATTACAAAGCCTCTGCTACCTTTATTACATTGAGTGTTATATTCATCTATGCGATATTACAACCCGATATTTTAAAAGTTATCCAATTTAGAGTTATTGATACTTTGATTGGAGCAACTCTCTCTTACATGGCCATGAGATGGCTTTGGCCTGCTTGGTCGTTTATGGAAATTGGAGATGCCATTAAGGACAGTTTAAAAGGCAATACCGCCTTTTTTAAATCTATTAATACCTTTTATCAGAAAAAGGGAGCTGTGCCAACAAGTTTAAAAGTAAATCGTAAAGAAGCTTTTTTACAAATGTCTAATTTAAGTTCTGCATTTCAGCGGATGGCTCAAGAACCAGAGTCCAAGCAAAACCATATTGATGATATTTATGAATTAGTGGTCATTAATCATAGCTTTTTATCGTCTTTAGCCTCTTTGAGTTCATACATACAAAATCATAGTACAACTGAAGCTTCAGACGATTTCATACTAATTTCGGACAAGATTAATAACAATCTCGATAAGGTATGTACACAATTGAATGCTATAAATTTCGAAGATCCTAGAACCAATAGTTCTGTCTATAAACCAGAACCTTTTGATTTCCCTTTTAATCGTATTGCAAATGATACAATTTCGCAAACAGATAGCGAACGTACCCACAGAGAAGCACATTTAGTTTGGGAACAGTTGTATTGGTTATTTTCATTAAGTGAAAAAATGCTAAAGCTAACGTCTAAGTTTAAAATCAATTAATGCTTTATTAAACCACATTAAGCTTTTAAAATATTGACAAAAAAAAAAAAAAAACGTCTTTCAAAATGATTTTGAAAGACGTTTTTTTGAAATATAATAGATTGCATTTAGGCCATAACCATTGTATTATCGCTTTCTACAGTCGAGATCTTAGTTGCTATAAGGTTATTGACATAGTCTTCCCATTTTTGCGCTATAGCAATTTCATTATTTAAAACCATTTCATCGTCGTTATTGTATAGCATTAATTCTGTAGGCTCTTTTAGATTATGATGTGTAAATGATAGTTGGAGTTTATCAATAACATCGTAATGCTTCGTTTTGTCCTTAACACGTTTGTTTTCTCTTATTGTTTTGCAAGACACTAGCGATTTTAAGTCTACAACTTGCGCAAACGCTAGTTCACTTGTTTCTTTGTAGAAAAACAACTTTTCTTCCGCTTCATCAACTCCTATAGCAAAGTTACTATCAACTTCAATTTTAGATAATTTACAATTGTTTTGCGTTGCTTCAGACTGCAATGCCTTTCTTAATTTTCGTTTTCTTTTTTTACTTCCGTTTATAAATAGTGCAAATGGTAAAATAACGATAGCGATTATAATCGCATCGATAATAAATAATCCTGTTCCCATGATTTTAATTTTTTTTGATATTAATTTAAGTGTATAAAAAATGATATGACGGTTTTACGTCATAGACAGACATCATATTACATGATGTTAGTACACTTATTTTACCAAAAGGAATGAAATGGAAAAAGAATCTCCCGTAAGTAAAGCGTATTAAAACTATGAGGCTCTGCAATACTAAACTGAGAGCGTAGGACAGCAGAAAGATGCTTACTGCGATTAGTAATTCCATTAGAATTCTCTAAAACCCTATCTACGCGAGACGGCTCAGTATCATTGAAGAAAACAACACTATAGTTCTCTGTTTGAATATCAAAAAACGAATGATGCGTTGTAGAATACGCAGCAATTTCATTAGAGCTATCAATACTTAATGACGATTCTAAATCACTATTTAGCAATTGTGTATCACAAGCATGGGCAGAAGTACCCAAACTAGCAAGAAACAATAGTATACTAAAAAGTGTTTTAATCATTTTTAAATTCAAATTATAATACAAAGTAAATCTATAATTCAATATTCCTATGCAAAATGACTGTTAAATTATTGTCTTTTTTTAACATTTTGAATTGTATTAACAGAGCTCAATATAAAATTAGAATTACTAGACATATTAAAATACATTGATAATCTCATAGTATTCTTCAAATCAAAACGGAGCCTAAAAGGATTGCTGAGCATCCCTTATGCTCCATTCTGAAAAATAGTTTCAACAAAAAAACGCTCAAGCTAGCTTATAATATTAATTCCTTTTAAAACAGAACGGAGCATAAGGGATTGCTGCGTATCCCTTATGCTCCATTCTGAAAATAGTTTCAACAAAAAAACGCTCAAGCTAGCTTATAATATTAATTCCTTTTAAAACAGAACGGTGCTCAAGGGATTGCTGCGCATCCCTTATGCTCCATTCTGAAAATAGTTTCAACAAAAAAACGCTCAAGCTAGCTTATAATATTAATTCCTTTTAAAACAGAACGGAGCATAAGGGATTGCTGCGCATCCCTTATGCTCCATTCTGAAAATAGTTTCAACAAAAAAACGCTCAAGCTAGCTTATAATATTAATTCCTTTTAAAACAGAACGGAGCATAAGGGATTGCTGCGCATCCCTTATGCTCCATTCTGAAAATAGTTTCAACAAAAAAACGCTCAAGCTAGCTTGGCGTTTTTTCTTTTGAAACTATTTATTTGTGACCGCGAAGGGATTCGAACCCCCAACCCTCAGAGCCGAAATCTGATATTCTATCCAATTGAACTACGCAGCCTTAAATTCTTGCCAAAGCAAGAATCTCATTTATATGTATTTAAGATAATTTTGCTTTTACAATACTCGATATTGTTTTCCCATCAGCTTTGCCAGCTAATTCTTGACTCACCATTCCCATAACCTTACCCATATCCTTCATGCCTTCAGCTCCTGTTGCCGCAATAGTTTTCATCACTACATCGGTAATCTCTTCGTCAGAGAGTTGTGCAGGAAGAAACTTACTAATTACTTCAGCTTGTGCTATCTCTGGCTCAGCTAAATCATTACGATTTTGTTCCAAAAAAATAGCAGCACTATCCTTTCGTTGTTTTACCATTTTAGATAAAATCTTTATTTCTTCATCCTCAGAAATCTCTTCTTTAGATCCTGTTGCTGTTTGTGCTAATAATATTTCTGATTTTACAGCTCTCAATGCAGCCAAAGCTGTTTGGTCTTTGTCTTTCATTGCTACTTTCATAGCTGTCATTATATCTACTTGTAAACTCATAATCGTGTTCCTTTAAATAAGACTGCGAAGATACTAAAAAGTTCTTCTTAGCTTACAGAAGAATAACAGATACTGTTTAAATTTTATCTAAAAAAAAGTCCAAAAAGCTAAAGGCGCTTTTTGGACTAGATTTTAGTGATTTAGCACTCTAACTTAAACGTGCTATTAATCTACATTATCGTGTAAAAATGAATTATTACTTCTTAACTGAATGTCGTCATTCTCATCGGTTCCAACAGACATTCTTGAAGCTTTTGTTTCTGATGAATGCTGAGCATCTTCTAAATTAACACCTTGCCTTTTGTAAGCAGGTACTTTTTCGATTTCGTTTATTTTAGCATCATTAAACTTATAATTGAAATCCTTCATTTTTCTTCTGCGCTCATCAGCACGCGCAATAAGCATTTCAGAAATTGGACTGTTCATTGGGTCTATTTCATCTTCAGACACCTGCTCAGTTTTTTCCATAGGAATTGTTTTCTTTTCAAAAACAATCTCTTCTTTTACTTCTGTTTTTTCTTTTTTAGTATTTATAGACGATTGAAACGTTTCAAAATCATCTAAAGCATATCGTTTTTCTCCTTGCTCATTAACTTCAGTTACTGCGATAATTTCAACAGGTTCATTAACATCAATAGATTTAACGTCCTCATCTAAACTAAAGAACATCTTTTCTTGTTCAACCTTTGGCTCTTCTACCTTTTCAGGTTCTTTATTTGCTATTGGTAAATCGAATGAAAATGTTATTTGCTCTTCTTTTACTTCTTCAATTGGTTCTGCTTTATTTACTATTGGTGTAATAACAAATTCTTCAGGTTCTATTGTAGCTTGTGGTTTTGTGTCTAAAACTTCATCATAAACTACATTCATATTTTTTAAGAAATCTGTAGTTGCGATTAAGTTTGTACCATTATTATCTTCTGCTTTAGGCACATCTTTAACCTCCTCTTCTTCAATTAATGTATGACGAACAATTGGAGCTTCTTTTTCTTTTTCTAAAACAATATCTGGAGTGATAATCGCAGGCTCTTTTTCTTGAGTACTAGTTTCAGTAGTTTCTCCTAAAGCATGAATCACTTTTTTAGTTTCCGTATTAGAAATTTCATTTTGTTGATCTAAATCAAATCCTGTAGCAATAATAGTTACTGAAATAGATTCTTGTAACTCTGCATCTTCACCAACACCCATAATAATATTGGCTCCATGACCAGCTTCATTTTGGATGTGATCATTGATTTCACCAATTTCGTCAATAGTAATTTCTTGAGATCCAGAAACGATTAGCAACAATACGTTTTTAGCTCCTGTAATTTTATTATCGTTAAGTAATGGCGAATCTAAAGCACTCATAATCGCTTCTTGTGCTCTTGTTTGACCAGAAGCTGTAGCAGATCCCATTATTGCTGTACCACTATTACTTAATACGGTTTTAGCATCACGTAAATCAATATTCTGAGTGTAGTGATGTGTTATAACTTCCGCAATACCACGAGAGGCTGTAGATAACACTTCATCTGCTTTAGAGAAACCTGCTTTAAACCCGAGGTTTCCATAAACTTCTCGAAGTTTGTTATTGTTAATCACAACTAACGAATCAACATGAGAGCGTAATTTTTCAATACCGCGTTGGGCTTGTGCATTACGCATTTTACCTTCAAATTGAAATGGCATCGTTACAATTCCAACCGTTAGAATATCGAGTTCTTTAGCCATTTTAGCAATGACTGGCGCAGCACCTGTACCAGTACCACCACCCATTCCTGCAGTTATAAATACCATTTTTGTATTGGTATCTAACATTCTGCGAATGTCTTCTAAACTTTCTATTGCCGCTTCTTCTCCAACATCTGGATTTGCTCCTGCTCCTAAACCTTCTGTTAAGGCAACACCCAATTGTATTTTGTTTGGAACACCACTATTATGAAGCGCTTGCGAATCTGTATTACAGATTACAAAATCGACTCCTTTAATACCTTGTTGAAACATGTGATTGATGGCATTACTTCCACCTCCACCGACACCAATTACTTTGATGACGTTTGATTGATGCTTTGGCAAATCAAATGAAATATTTCCAAATTCGTTGCTACTACTCATTTTATTATGGATTTACTATTATTCTATTCTTTGTAAGTAAAAACAACTTGTGAGCTGCTCTTACAGTTTTATTTATTCTATTCTATCTAATTTGAATTCTCGCGAAATAAAAATGCCTTGCACTTATTCCGCATTATCCAAAAAATCCTTTACACGTTCTGTTAACTTATCTAAAAACGAACGACGTTCCTTTATTGGTGCTTCTTCTCGAACTTCCATTTCTGGCTCTGGGGTTTGATCTTCCTCAACAGCTTCAATCACCTCTTCTTCGATGGCTTCAACTTTTTTACGTTCTTGACGTTTTAAGCCATCCATAACTAAACCAACAGCTGTGGCAAATAATGGACTCGCTATATCTTCGTCGCTATCACCAGCTAAATGCTCGTTTGGATATCCTATTCTGGTATCCATCCCTGTGATATATTCAACCAATTGTTTTAAGTGTTTTAATTGGGCTCCACCTCCTGTTAAAACAATACCGCCAATCAGTTTTTTCTTCTGCTCTTCGTGACCGTAATTTTTTATTTCAACATAAACTTGCTCTACAATTTCCACAACTCTAGCATGAATAATTTTAGACAAGTTTTTTAAGGTAATTTCTTTTGGCTCTCTTCCTCTTAATCCTGGAATAGACACAATTTCATTATCCTTATTTTCTCCTGGCCATGCAGAACCAAACTTCACTTTTAACAGCTCCGCTTGTTTTTCTATAATTGAACAGCCTTCTTTTATATCTTCAGTAATTACATTTCCACCGAAAGGAATTACAGCGGTATGACGAATGATGCCATCTTTAAAAACAGCTAAATCCGTTGTTCCACCTCCTATATCAATCAACGCAACACCAGCTTCTTTCTCTTCTCTACTCAATACTGCATTTGCAGAAGCTAAGGGCTCTAAAGTGATCCCTTCAAGATTTAAACCTGCACTTTTAATACAACGACCAACATTTCTAATTGAGGATACCTGCCCCACTACAACATGAAAATTAGCTTCTAGTCGTCCTCCATACATACCGATTGGTTCTGTAATTTCAGCCTGACCATCAATCTTAAATTCTTGTGGTAATACATGAATTATTTCTTCACCAGGAAGCATTACTAATTTATGCACTTGGTTAATTAAACGATCTATATCGTCTTCATCTATTACTAAATCAGAATTTGGACGCGTGATATAGTCACTGTGTTGCAAACTGCGAATATGCTGCCCCGCAATACCTACGGTTACATCTACAATTTTTTCGCCAGCCGCAGCTTCAGCTTCTTGCACAGCTTGCTGAATAGATTGAATCGTTTGCGTGATATTATTAACCACACCACGATGCACACCCATACTTTTAGCTTTGCCTAAACCTAAAATCTCAACTTTATCGTATTCATTTTTGCGACCAATCATGGCCACAATTTTTGTGGTTCCTATATCAAGACCAACTGAAATATTTTGTTTGTCCATAGCTTACTTTTTGGTGCAAATAACTTGTTTATCAAATTTTAGATTCACCACACTGTAGCTATCTAAAATTTGGTCCTTTATGGCCTTTTGGTAAAACGCCTTAAAGTTGTTTATCTTTTTTTCGAGTTGTTTTAAAGTTCCTAAATGAACTATAAAATCACTTTTTCTAATTTTAAAATCAATGGTATTATCATCGTTTTGACGAATCTCAATGACATGCTTCTTCAAAAAATCATCCTCGTCTGCAAATTTCGCAAATTCAAAGACAGTTTCAAGCTTATTTTTCTTAATATTTCCGGTGACGAGTGGCACTCTTGCTGCATAATTATGTGACAAAGGCATAAAACCGCCTTCATCATCTATATAATATGATGCATTTGTGTTAACTCTTGCTATAGGTCTCTTTTGTTCGATTTCAGCTGAAAGCCTACCGTTTACTGACATAAACACCTCGGCTTGCTTAATCATTGGATTAGAATTCAGGGCAATTTCTAATTCGTTCAAATCTATAATATCTTTGGGTTGCTCCGAAACAGGTTCTTGATTTAGTATTAACAATTTACTAACATTCGCTTCGGTAATAAATAATTTATTCTCCCCTAAAAATTTTATCTCAGGCTCACTCACTTTTCTAACCTTATTTCTTTGATTTGAAAACGCAAACAGAAAGCCGACCAAAACAACCAACCCTATGACTTTAATATAGTTAAAATTAATTTTCGACATAAAACGCTTCTTTTATATGTTTTACCTCTTCTCCGATATCTCCTGCCCCAATAGTCAATACAATTTGAGCATCAGATTTTTTTATTTCATTAATTAAATTCGATTTTTGAACTAATTTTTTATTTGAATTTTCAATCTTATTTAAAAGCCACTCCGAAGTCACTCCTTCGATAGGAACCTCTCTTGCCGGGTAGATATCTAACAGCAATAATTCATCAAATTTTGAAAGGCTTTCCGCAAAACCATCTATAAAATCTCTTGTTCTACTAAATAGATGTGGTTGAAATATGGCCAATACTTTTTTATCGGGATACATTTCTCTAACGGCCTGATGTACCGCGTTAATTTCTTCAGGATGATGTGCGTAATCATCAATAAACACAAAATTATCCGTTTTAATTTGATATGTAAATCGTCGTTTCACGCCTTTATAAGTCTCCAAAGCTTGAGATAGATCTTTATAAGAGCAGCCATACTCAGCAGCCATTGCTATTGCAATAATAGCATTAGAAAGATTATGCCTACCTGGTAAACTAAATTTGAAATCCTTATGCGTTCCGGTTGGTGTTTTTACATCGAACACGTAACAACCATTTTCTATAGAAATATTTTGTGCACTATAGTCCGAATCATCCTCTATACCATAAGTGATACCTTTTAGCGGCAAACCATTTTTTACAAATAACTTTCCGTTAGGCTTAATACACTCTGAAAAATCCTTAAAGGTTTTTACTAACTCTTCTGCGTTGCCGTAAATATCTAAATGATCAGCATCCATGGACGTAATGCAAGCTAAATCTGGTGATAAGGTTAAAAACGACCGATCAAACTCATCAGCTTCTACAACGGTAACTTCAGTTCCGTTAATAATTAAATTGGAATTATAATTCTCGCTAATACCTCCTAAAAATGCCGTAACAGGTGCATTACACGCATTTAACAAATGACCTAAAATACTTGTCGTTGTTGTTTTTCCGTGCGTACCAGCAACTGCAAGACACATAGTTTGCCGTGTTATTTCACCTAAAACCGCTGAGCGCTTTAAAAGATAAAAACCATTATCTTTAAAATAGTTAAATTCAGAATGCCCCTTTGGAATTGCAGGCGTATAAACCACCAAGGTTGATTTTGAATCCAAATACGGCGCATCAATTTCAGAAACACTATCATTAAAATGAATCGTAACACCCAAATCTTGAAGCGATCTTGTAATATCTGTTGCTGTTTTATCGTAACCAGCAACTTGCTTACCATTGGCTACAAAATAACGCGCAAGAGCACTCATACCGATTCCTCCGATACCAATAAAATAGACGTTATTTACAGTTTCTAAATTCATTTATTTCTCAATAGTTTTTCAACTTCATCAACAATAGCATTCGTAGCATTCACTAAAGCTAAGGCTTCTATATTTTTACTTAATTCTTTTTGTTTTTCCTCATTAGACATTAATTCTGAAAATTCGGTTTGAAAATCAGTATCTAAGTCATTTTCTCTTATCAAAATAGCTGCCTTTTTATCTGCAACCGATTTCGCATTTTTAGTTTGATGATCTTCAGCCACGTTTGGTGACGGGATAAAAACCACAGGTTTACCGACGATACATAACTCTGAAACCGAAATGGCTCCCGCTCTAGATATGATGACATTTGCTGCAGCATATGCTAAATCCATTTGGTTTAAAAACGCATGAACTTGCACATTCTTCAAGTCATTATATTGCTTGTATTGATCGTAATACAACTTTCCGCATTGCCAAATCACTTGTATGTCCTGCGCTTCAAAAAACGAAATATTCGCTTCTATGAGTTGATTAATTCGCCTCGCTCCTAAACTCCCACCTAAAACTAAAAGTGTTTGTTTATTATGTATTAAACCAAAGGCAGCTTTACCTTCACTATGTTTATGTTTTACTTGCAGCAAATCCTTTCGAATTGGATTTCCTGTTAATCTAATTTTAGCTTTAGGAAAGAATTTATCTAAACCCTCATAAGCCACACAAATTGTATTGACTTTTTTCGCTAATAACTTATTCGTAATTCCAGGGAATGAATTCTGTTCTTGTATTAAACTTGGAATTCCTTTTGAAGACGCTACTTGCAATAATGGTCCACTTGCAAAACCACCAGTACCAATAACAGCATCGGGTTTAAATGTGTTTACAATTTTCCTTGAACGCCACAAACTACTGATCAACTTAAAAGGGAATGCCAAATTCTTTAAAGTTAATTGCCGTTGAATCCCAGAAATCCACAAACCTTCAATTTTATAACCTGCTTGCGGCACTTTATCCATTTCCATTCGATCTGAAGCCCCTACAAACAAGAATTCTGCATCAGGATAGCGCGACTTTAATTCGTCTGCAATCGCAACCGCAGGATATATATGTCCTCCCGTTCCTCCTCCTGATAGGATAAATTTATAATTACTCATTAAATAGCTTCACTTAAAACCGACAATGGATTATCCTCCAAATCTTCTTGTTCTTTTAACTCTTCTCGTTTTGCACTTACACTTAATATGATTCCTATTGATAAACACGTCATCCAAATAGAGGTTCCACCACTACTAATTAATGGTAGTGTTTGACCTGTTACGGGAAATAACTCTACAGCAACCGCCATATTAATCAAAGCCTGAAACACAATTGGCAAGCCCACTCCTAGAACCAATAATTTACCAAAAATGGTATCTGATTTATGACTCACAATTACAATTCTAAATAACAACCACATATATAAAACCAACAAAAATATACCTCCATACAAACCGTATTCTTCAATAATGATGGCAAAAATAAAATCTGATGATGATTGTGGCAAAAAGTTCTTTTGAATACTTTTCCCAGGTCCCAATGGCGTAATTCCTGTAGCAATTGCAATCTTAGCTTTCTCTATTTGATAATCGGCCTCCGTATCCTCTCCATTCGAGAAGTTTTCAATTCTACTCATCCAAGTATCAACTCGGTTTGGCATGGCATCCGGAAATGCTTTAGCCACCAGAATAAAAATCGTTAAACCAACAAACCCAGACAATATCATTAGCGCCAAATACTTTAAAGGATAACCCCCTATAAAAGCCAACATCATAATCATGGTAAAAACAATAGCTGTCGTAGAAAAATTAGCTGGCAGTATTAAGATTAAAATCAAGAATACTGGTGACCACAAAGGCAGAATCGTTTCTTTAAATTGAACCTCTTTATCTTTAATTTTTGACAAGTAGCGAGCCACATAAACCATTAATACTACCGCTGCCAGCGTTGATGTCTGAAAAGACATCCCCACTATAGGAATTTGTATCCAACGACTTGCATTTGCTCCATCTATAGTAGTACCTTGTAACATGGTAACCACCAACAGCACAAGTACAATTGGAATCATAACCATAGACAAACCGCGGAAATATTTATAAGGCACTTTATGTATACCAAACATAATAGCAAAGCCTAAAAACAAATGCATAAAGTGCTTTATAAAGAAAGAAAATGTACTGCTATTCCCTCCATGATATGCCAAGTTACTTGCGGCGCTATACACAGGTAAAAACGAAAATATAGCCAACAGCGTGACTATAGCCCAAATGGCTCTATCCCCTTTTATCTGTTTGAATAAATTTTGCATTTCCCGTTTTCTTATTTCTGCATATGCAGAAATCTAATTATGTATTCTTTATATTTTGAATCCCTGCTTACACAAGAACTACAGCGTTCTATAAATTACGAACCGCATTTTTAAATTGTCTTCCTCTGTCCTCATAGTTTTCAAATAAATCGAAACTAGCACAAGCAGGAGATAACAATACATTATCACCAGCATTAGCCAATTTGTATGCTATTTTTACTGCTTCACTCATGTATTGTGTCTCTATAATAACATCTACCATGTTTTCAAAAGACTCCATAAGTTTTGCATTATCCACACCTAAGCAGATGATAGCTTTTACTTTTTCGTTTACAAATTTGAATAACTCTCTATATTCATTGCCTTTATCTACGCCTCCTACAATCCAAACTGTTGGAGCATCCATACTTTCTAAAGCGAAATAGGTTGCATTAACATTGGTTGCTTTTGAGTCGTTGATATATTGCACTTTATTAATCTTTAAGACGTGCTCTAAACGGTGCTCAACACCTTGAAAATTTTCAAGACTTTCGCGAATCGTTTGTTTTCTAATTTTAAGTAAATGCGCCACAGTAGAAGCTGCCATTGCATTCTTCACGTTGTGTTTCCCTTCTAATGCTAAATTATCTGTTGGCATAATGATTTTATTATTATCTATTGTTATTATTATATTGTTATTGTCTAAATACGCTCCTTCATCAATTTTCTTCGTCAATGAAAAAGGCAATTTTTTGGATTGAATTTGATGCGTTTTCATATAGTCTAAAATGACCTCATCGTCCGCATCATATATAAAATAGTCCTCTTCTGTTTGGTTCTCTACCACTCTAAATTTTGAAGCGATATAGTTTTCAAATTTATAATCGTACCGATCTAAATGATCTGGTGTAATATTGGTTAATACTGCAATTTTTGGTTTAAAATCAATAATATCATCTAATTGAAAACTACTAATCTCCAAGACATAGTTATCATGATTTTTCTCTAAAATTTGCTTCGCGAAACTATCTCCTATATTACCCGCTAACCCAACATCTAGTTCTTGTTTTAACACGTGATGCGTCAACGTTGCCGTAGTCGTTTTACCATTACTACCGGTAATAGCTACCAAAGTTGCTTCGCTAAATTTTGAAGCAAATTCAATTTCCGAAACCACTTTAATTCCTTTTTCACGAATTTGTTTCACCAAAGCCACTTTATCTGGAATCCCAGGACTTTTCATGATGATGTCTGCATTCAGAATTTTTGATTCTGTGTGCTGTTCATCTTCAAATTCAATCTCATTATTTAAAAGAACGTCTTTATATTTTTCTTTAATCTTTCCTTTGTCTGATACAAATACATCGTATCCTTTTGATTTTGCTAAAAGCGCTGTACCTACTCCACTTTCTCCTCCACCTAATATGACCAGTCTTTCTTTTTTCATTTTAGTATCAAATACCCTCAAGGTTTTTAAAACCTTGCAGGATTATAATCCTTATCTAATTTTCAAGGTTACTATTGTTATAATAGCAAGCAGAATTCCAATAATCCAAAAACGCGTAACAATCTTACTTTCATGATAGCCCGATTTCTGATAATGATGATGTAAAGGCGACATTTTGAAAATACGTCGTCCTTCGCCAAATTTCTTTCTTGTGTATTTGAAATAGCTAACTTGTAATACTACTGACAGATTCTCTGCTAGGAATATTCCACATAAAATTGGAATCAACCATTCTTTTCTTACCGCTATAGCAATTACAGCTATGATTCCTCCAATCGTTAAACTCCCGGTATCCCCCATAAATACTTGAGCCGGATACGTATTGTACCATAAAAACCCAATTAAAGCTCCAACGAATGCAGCGATGTATATTGTGATTTCTTCCGCTCTTGGGATATACATAATATCTAAGTAGCCTGAAAAAACGATATTACTAGAAACCCACGCAAATATCCCTAGGGTTAATACAATTATGGCCGAAGTCCCTGCTGCGAGACCATCAATACCATCTGTAAGATTTGCACCATTTGAAACTGCTGTAATAATGAAAATACTAACCAAAATGAACACTACCCATGTGTACTTTTCTAAACCTGGATGGATCCAAGTGATTAAATCTGAATAATCAAACTCATTATCTTTTAAAAAGGGAATCGTTGTTTTTGTTGACTTTTCTTCCGCTTTAAATAATTTTGCTGCTTGAGCATCTGGATTTTCAGCACGAATTTCATTCTGTTGCTGAATAGGTAATTTTTCTTTTAACGTTACATCTTGATGAAAGAATAATGTTGCTCCCACAATAATTCCCAAGCCAACTTGCCCCAACACTTTAAACTTTCCTTTTAATCCTTCTTTATCATTTTTAAATTTCTTGATATAATCATCAATAAAACCAATGGTTCCCATCCAAAGCGTGGTAACAATGAGAAGTATGATATAAATGTTTTCGAGTTTCGCTAATAACAGCACAGGAATAAGCGTCGCTAGAATAATAATGATTCCACCCATTGTTGGTGTTCCTGCTTTTTCTACCTGACCTTCTAGCCCTAAATCACGAATCGTTTCACCAACTTGTTGTTTTTGCAAAAACCGAATGATGCGTTTACCAAAAATTGTAGAAATCAACAATGACAATATAATTGCCACAGCCGCTCTAAAGGTTATAAACCCAAAAAGTGATGCTCCAGGAAATTGGAACTGTTGTTCTAGATATTCGAATAAGTAATACAGCATTATCTTGTTACACTTTAATACCTGTTAGGTTTTAAAAACCCTACAGGAAGGATTTTGTTTATTTCTGTAATTGTTTTAAATAGTCTTGAACGATTTTATAATCATCAAAATCAAAGCGCTCGCCTTTAATTTCTTGGTATGTTTCGTGCCCTTTACCTGCAATTAGAATAATATCATTTGGTCCAGCCATTTGACACGCTGTTTTAATCGCCTGCTTCCTATCTGTTATAGACAAGGTCTTTTTAAAATTCTGAGATTCTACTCCTTTTTCCATCTCTTCAATTATGGTTTCAGGCACTTCGTTTCTCGGATTATCACTTGTTAAAATCACTTTCGTACTTAAAGCCGAAGCGATATGCGCCATTTTTGGTCGTTTTGTTTTATCTCTATTCCCTCCACAACCTACAACCGTAATCAACTCTTCGTTTTTAGTTCTGATATCATTTATGGTCTGCAAAACATTCTTTAAGGCATCTGGCGTATGTGCATAATCTACAATGGCCGTAATTTTCCCTTCAGACATAAAATATTGAAAACGTCCCGCTACATTTTCGAGCTCACTTATGAGTTTTAAAATTTCAACTTTATCTAAACCTAATAGTTCAGCTGTGCCATATATTGCTAGAATATTGTAGGCATTAAAACTTCCTATTAAACGCGTCCATAATTCACTTTCATTCAACTTTAACAGCAATCCACTAAACTCATTTTCTAAAATTTGCGCTCTATAATCCGCATAATTTTTTAAAGCATAAGTATATTTTTTAGCTGCTGTATTCTGAAACATCACCAAACCATTTTTATCATCAATATTGGTTAATGCAAAAGCTTCTTTTGGTAATTGATCGAAAAACCGTTTTTTCACATCTCTATATTCTGCAAACGTGTCGTGATAATCTAAATGATCGTGCGACAGATTTGTAAAAATGCCTCCTTCAAATTTTAAACCTTCTGTTCTACTTTGATGAATACCATGAGAACTCACTTCCATGAAGCAAAATTCTACACCTTCATCATTCATTAGCTGTAAATATCTATTTATAGTTAAAGAATCTGGCGTGGTATGCGTGGCCTTATATGTCGTGTTATCTACCATGATTTTTACGGTAGATAGCAGCCCTACTTTATAACCTGCCTTTTTAAACAACTGATACAATAAACTTGACACTGTTGTTTTTCCATTCGTTCCTGTTACACCAACTAATTTTAAATTTTCAGATGGGTGACTATAGAAATTAGCCGCCATATAAGCCATGGCCTGATTAGAATTAGCGACTTCAATATAAGTAATGCCATCTTGTAGGTTATCTGGAAGCACCTCACAAATTATTGCCGTAGCGCCATCTTTTATTGCTTTTTCAATAAAATTATGACCATCTGTGATAGTACCCGATATGGCCACAAAAATATCATTGACTTCTATTTGACGCGAATCAAATTCAATTTTACCCACAGTAATACTTGTGCTGCCAACGACTGCATTAATAGTAACCTTATATAATATGTCTTTTAATACCATCATGACGCCTCTAAAACAATGGTTTGATTGGTTTGTAATTTTTGATGTTTTTCTACAGACTGTTTTTTAACAACTCCATTTCCATTTAACTTCACCCTTACATCAATTTGTAAATTCTCTAACAATGCAAGAGCGTCCATAGCTGGCATACCAACAACACTTGGCATTAACTCTTTATACTTACGAGCGTTTTCATAGTAACTTTCAAAATCTTCGTTAACCAAATTATCACTAAAATTCAACGATTTTACTTCATCTATAATTGGCGTGTCGGTATATATTTTTTGAGCAACTCTTTTAAATACTGGCCCAGCCACATCAGATCCATAAATACCTACTTTTGTGCTTGGCTTATGAATAACTACAATACACGAGTATTTTGGATTGTCCGCAGGAAAATAACCAGCAAACGAAGAAATATATTTCCGATTCTTATTCCATTCTTCCGTATTTGCATAATCCGTTCTTGCCGTACCTGTTTTACCAGCCATAGAAAACGTCTCCGAATACATACGAGCACCCGTACCACGAATAACAACATTCTTTAGAATATCGCGCATTTCATTCAAGGTCTGGTTAGAACATATTTTCTCAACAAGCACTTCTTTTTTAAACACTTCAATGTTTTTATCAAAAGACTTTACCGATTTCAAAAAACGTGGTTTTATCAATTCCCCATCATTAGCAATAGCATTATAAAACGCTAAGGTTTGCAATGGCGTCATTCTAAGATTGTAACCATAAGCCATAGAAGGCAACGCGTTTCTACTCCAGTTTGAAGCTCCAGGCTTAGGAATATCTGGTTTCCCTTCTCCAATGATAGCAACACCTAAAGGTTTATCTAGTCCCCAAGAACTCAATCGATTTAAAAACTTCTCTGGTTGTTTTGAGTAATGCTCATCTATAATCGTTGCCATACCGATATTAGAAGACACTTCTAATGCGCGTGCAGCAGAAATCTCTCCATAACCATTACCCGAATCTGTAATAACACGACCATAAAAAGACTTTCTTCCTTTTTTAGTATCAACAACTGTTGACGTATCCACAACCTTATCTTCTAATGCCGCCATCAAAGCCATCACTTTAAATGTAGAACCTGGCTCATGACTTTCTCCAACCGCATAGTTTAAGCGTTCGTAGTAGTTTCCGTTTTTGTTTCTTCCAAGATTTGAAATCGCTTTAATCTCTCCTGTTTTCACATCCATTACCACCACGCAACCGTGATCTGCTTGGTAAATCTCTAATTGCTTCAACAAGGAATGATGTGCAATATCTTGAATATTGACATCAATAGTCGTGTAAACATCGTAACCATCTTGAGGCTCTATCTGGTCGAAATCAGCGATAGGTTTCCATTGCCCATTACCTATTTTTTGCTTTAGACGCTTACCATTTTTACCCTGCAAATATTTTACACCAAAAGCACCATCGATTCCCGGTCTTGTAAAATTACCATCCTCATCTTGTCGCTCGTATCCAATAGTACGTTCCGCAATACCTCCCATCGGATGCTCACGTCTTGTCGTTTGCTCAACAATCAAACCTCCTTTAATTGCCCCGAGGTTTAACAAAGGAAAATTGCGCATTCGGATATAATCGGAATAACTGATGTTTCGCGCCAAAAGAAAATATCTATTTTTATTTTTTCGCGCTTTACGAATGATATTCTTGTAATAAGACACCGGCTTACCTTTGTAAGCATGAAGCGAATCTGCCAAAGCTCCGATGTACTTTTCAAATGTTGCGTCTTTTGCTTGAATGGCATCAATTCTAATATCATATTTAGGAATCGAAGTCGCTAACAAACTCCCATCCGCAGAATACACATTACCACGATTTGCAGGAATATCAAAATCCTCTAAAGTTCGTTTCTCAGCAAGCGCTCTATATTCATCACCTTGAATAAACTGAATACTCACCAACTTGAACACCACAGCCAAGGCGAATACAAACATGCAGCCTGCTACGAAGTACAATCTGTTTAATATGTTTTTTTCTGTTATTGCCAAAGTTTAATGTTGTTACTATTGTGATTTTACTCGATACTCGAGATTTAATTTATTTTAAGACTGCTTTAAAAGCTATTTCAAATTCCAAACCTTTTTACTTTACCGGTTTAGATGATTTCACTATTATTTTCGTTGGTGGATTTAAGGAAATTCCAATATCCTTTTCTTTCATTTCTGCCTCTACAAAAGATTCCTTTTTAAGCTGCATCAACCTCCCTCTTTTATCTACAAATGCCGAGCGCAATTCTTTAACTTCATTGGTTAAATTTGCTATCTCATATACTTTTTGATCTGCACTATGCGAACTTGCAATCATTATGATAGCTAGAAACGAAATAAAAATGATGATACGCCAATTTTTGAACGAATCATCACTGATTAGAAACTTACCCCTTAATATGCTGTATATATTTTTTTTCATATTTTTTTGGCAATCCTCAGTTTCGCACTTCGCGCTCTATTGTTTTGTTTTATTTCTTCTTTAGAAGGCACAATTAAACCTCCAACTTTTTTTAATGGTACTTCAAAGTTCCCAAACATATCTCTCTCTGGCTCCCCTTCAAATAATCCATTCCGTATAAAACGCTTTACCAATCGATCTTCTAAAGAATGGTATGAGATAAAACTTAAGCGACCATCTTTTTTTAAGATTTCAGGTGTTTGAAGCAATAATTCTTTTAAAACTTCAATTTCTTGGTTGACCTCAATTCGAATGGCTTGATAAATTTGTGCTAAAACCTTATTCTCTTTTTGATGATTTAAAAATTGTTTTAAAACCGCTTTTAACTGCTCGCTCGTTTTAATTTCAGCATTCTTTCGTTCATCAACAATTACTCTAGCCATTGCTGGTGCATTTCGCAATTCACCATATTGAAACAAAACAGCTCTTAATTGCTCTTCGTCATAATTATTAATAACTTCGAAAGCAGACAGCTTACTGTCTTGGTTCATTCGCATATCTAAATCCGCCTCAAAACGTGTTGAAAATCCACGTTCAGCAACATCAAATTGATGTGATGACACTCCGAAGTCCGCCAAAACACCATCAACTTCTTTAGCTCCATAGAATCTTAAAAATCGCTTTACAAACCTGAAGTTCTCATTAATCAATACAAAACGATCATCATCAATTGTATTTGCTAATGCATCTTTATCTTGATCAAAAGCATATAATTTTCCGTTTGGACCTAATCGTGACAAAATCTCTTTACTATGACCTCCACCACCAAAAGTGACATCCACATATACCCCATCTGGCTTAATTGCTAAACCATCAACAGTTTCTTTAAGTAATACTGCGTTATGATAATCCATTGTCGTCATCCTCTTGTCCCATTACTTCCTCGGCCAAATCTGCAAAATCTTCAGCCGCATCATCAATAGCTTGTTCGTATTTATCTTTATCCCAGATTTCAAGAATATTTACTGCAGACGCCAAAACAACTTCTTTAGTAATACCTGAAAAACCTATTAAATCTTTTGGAATCAATAAGCGACCAGCGCTATCTACTTCCACCATTTTAACACCAGCCGTAAAACGTCTGATAAAATCATTATTCTTCTTCTTAAAGCGATTGAGCTTATTAATTTTCTCCATCATTTTATTCCATTCGGACATAGGATAGAGCTCCAAACACGGTTGAAAAACTGCGCGCTTTAAAACAAAACCATCTTGCAAAGCTGCCGACAACTGCTTTTTAAGCACAGCAGGTATCATTAGCCTTCCTTTGGCATCAGCTTTACATTCGTATGTTCCTATAAATGAATTCAAAAGGTTTCGTTTACCACTTTAACGGTTAAGATTCAAAGATATTGAAAAAATCACCACTTTTTACCACATTCTACCACATTTGTTGATAAGTTTTAGTTTGAAATTACCTCAATATATTATGACGTCAATGAATTCAACTTTTAAACAAATATTTTAAAGTGGGAATTATTAACATTGACCAACACAACTCCCTTCTAATAAAAAAAGTTGATATTTTTTCCATATTATTTATATTCTAAAGGATTTGGTTATATTTGTTTCTAACACACAAGCACGAACTCGCACATGGCACACCTTTTAAAGAAAGAAAAGGATTTTAGATATATTGAAGTAGGCGAAGGCACACCAATTATTGTGTTGCATGGTTTAATGGGAGGCCTCAGTAATTTTGACGGAGTCACTAAATACTTTAGCTCTAGGGGCTATAAAGTTATTATTCCAGAACTTCCTATTTACAGTATGTCGTTGTTAAAAACCAACGTTAAAAGCTTTGCTAATTACCTCAAGGATTTTATTGAGTATAAAGGTTTAGATAACGTTATTTTACTTGGCAATTCTCTTGGTGGCCATATTGGTTTGTACCACACAAAATTATACCCTGAAAAAGTAAAAGCATTAATTATCACTGGAAGTTCAGGACTTTATGAAAGCGCAATGGGAGGTGGCTACACCAAACGGAGTGACTATGAAGTAATGAAAAAGAAAGCACAAGAGGTGTTTTACGATCCGGCGGTAGCGACCAAAGAAATTGTAGACGAGGTCTATGAAACCGTAAACGACCGTAATAAGCTTATAAAAACCTTAGCGATCGCCAAAAGTGCCATAAGGCACAATATGGCTAAGGATTTACCAAAAATGACGACACCTATTTGTATCATTTGGGGGAAAAACGATAATGTCACTCCACCTGAAGTTGCGGAAGAATTCCATGAACTTTTACCTGATTCTGAATTGCATTGGATTGATAAATGTGGACACGCAGCAATGATGGAGCATCCAGAAGAATTTAATACAATTCTTATGGGCTGGCTAGAAAAGCGTGAATTTTAGGTAAAAAAGAGCTTAAAGACTGGAAAGTCGGAAGCACGAAGTAAAAATATCACTCAAAGGTGCAGAAACGCAAAGTTTATACTTTAAAAAATGTGACTCGCATTTGTCCTTTTGAAAACCCCATTTTTTTACTTCACAAAAGACTAAGTTTAATTAAATAAGATTCTCGTTTTTACGGGAACTGAAGATGAAAATAAAATCAGCTGAATTTGTAGTTAGTAATTCTGAAGTGGCAAAATGCCCCAAGAATGCCCTACCCGAATATGCCTTTATTGGGCGAAGTAATGTTGGAAAATCGTCATTAATCAATATGCTAACTGATAGAAAAAGTTTAGCAAAAACTTCTGGCCGACCAGGAAAAACGCAGTTAATCAACCACTTTCTTATTAATGAGAATTGGTACCTAGTAGATTTACCAGGTTATGGTTATGCACGCGTATCAAAGTCCTCAAAGAAGAAATTTCAAAAGTTTATTACCGATTATTTTGAAAAACGTCAACAATTGGTTTCTGCTTTTGTACTCGTAGATATAAGACACAAACCGCAACCCATAGATTTAGAATTTATGAAATACATGGGAGAAAGCGAAATTCCTTTTGGTATCATATTTACCAAAGCTGACAAGTTAAAACCAAAAGCTATTGAACGTCATGTAGATGAATACTGCCAAGAACTACTTAAATTCTGGGAAGAATTGCCACCTTACTTTGTAACGTCTGCTTCTAACTACATTGGCAAGGATGATGTACTAAACTTCATTGAAAACACCAACGAAGAAATTGAACAACTGAGGTCAAATAATTAAGATTTTACATCCAAAGCATCACGCAAAGCATTACCCACTAACATAAAAGCCATAACCAATAGCATAATACACACTCCAGGAATGAGTGCTAAATACGGTTTACCCAAAATAATATAATTGTAATGATCTTTAATCATAGCTCCCCAACTTGCCATTGGAGGCTGTGCACCTATACCCAAAAAACTAAGGCCACTCTCTATTAAGATAGCTGCTGCAAAATTTGCTGCAGAAATAACGATTAATGGTCCAAAAATATTGGGTAAGATGTGTTTGGTGATAATTCTATAGTCATTATAGCCCAAAGCTCTAGCAGCTGTGACGTACTGCATTTCTTTAGCACTGATGATTTGCCCTCTTACCACTCTTGCTACTTCTACCCACATAGTTAAACCTACGGCTATAAACACCTGCCAAAAGCCTTTTCCTAAAGCCAACGTAATGGCAATCACTAATAATAAGGTTGGGATAGACCACGTTACATTAATAACCCACATAATAAAAGTATCAATCTTTCCTCCATAGTAACCTGCCAAACTCCCCATTATAAGTCCTACAATTAATGAAATAAAGACTGCTACAAAGCCAATAAAGAACGAAATACGAGAACCTATTAAGATACGACTCAAATAATCGCGTCCATATTTATCAGTACCAAAAACAAAACTTTTAGTAGTTATATAAGATTCATAATTGGAACTTGGAAAACGTGACACCGCAATCTTCTTTTCTTCACCTTGTAGTCCATCTGAAGCATATTCTACATAAGCTAAAACACCATTTTTCACATTATGAGATTGAATAGGAATCTCGGTATCTGTGTTATTATAACCAAAGAATAATTTTGAAAAAAAGTTTTGTTCTGATTCAATACCAGATGGAATCGTTAACATCTCCACTTCAAAACCAGGCGATTTTGAATGAATAGCTAAATGCATTTGATTGGCGTTTTTTGAAGCATCTGGCGCGAATACATAAGCAAAAACAGAAACCAAACCAATACAAATAATAATACTCAAACTAAAAACGCCCCAAAAGTTTTTTTTAAACTTTTGAAGCGCTAAGCTTGTTAATGACTTATTTTGATTAGACATTCAACTTTATTAATTAGTAGACAGCTTGTTTCAGTCATTTAGATTTCACTAAGTAGCACAAAACAAGGCTCTTTTATTACTTTAATTCTTTACAGAATTAGCAACTTTATTTTTTATCTCGTAAGTCATTTTCAAATCATGAAGCACATTAATTGCTTCCTCAACATAGACATCCTTTGCTAAGGCTTTATGCCAACGATCACGTTTTTCTAATAATACAGAATCTTCGTTCATTAGCTTTACTTCGTAAGGCAATGAGCTGAATGTTAAATTCGTTTGATATTCTGAAAGTTTTGTAAAACGCTTCGCTTCCTCTTCATTAATCTCCATTTCCTTTTTATAGGTATCATAGTTTAACGAGTACGACTCACGGTCTCTTATTTTCTTCACCCATTGTGCATTGGCATCAATAAGCTTCAACTGCTCATTACCAGCCATTCTTGCTTTACTTTTACTAATTGTACTATCGTAATCAAAGTAATTACCCCAAACTTCATAATCAGCAGCATCAATTTTATCCCACGCTAATGGATTGTCTTGATCTTTTTCTCCAATATTAATATAACTGTAACGGTCTGGCACAACAACATCACTCTTTACACCTTCTAACTGTGTTGAACCTCCATTAATTCTATAAAATTTCTGAGTGGTAAACTTTAAAGCCCCCATATCTCCTTTGGTGTTGTTTTTTACCATTCGGTTTAGATCCATCACAGTTTGCACTGTTCCTTTACCGTAGGTTTGCTTGCTTCCGATAACAATCCCTCTTTTATAATCTTGCATTGCTGCTGCTAAAATCTCAGAAGCAGAGGCCGATAATTCATTTACTAAAATCACTAAAGGTCCGTCCCAAACTATAGATGCATCTTTATCACTAAGTACTTCTTTAGCTTCTCCTGTTGTTTTAACTTGTACTACTGGTCCTTCTTCAATAAATAAACCAGCAATATCTACAACAGTTTGTAGAGAACCACCACCATTATTTCTTAAATCCATTACTAAACCTTCAACCCCTTCTTCTTTTAATCTTAAGATTTCTTGTTTAATATCTGAAGCTGCATTTCTTTCATTATAATCTTCAAAACTGATGTAAAATTTAGGAAGATTAATAACACCAAAGGTTTTCCCATCTTTTTCAACGATTGAAGATTTTGCGTACGTTTCTTCAAGTTCCACGATATCTCTTTTTATAGAAACATCCTGAATCGTTCCATCTACCTTTTTTAAGGTTAATGTCACCACAGTTCCTTTTGGCCCTTTTATAAATTTAATAGCATCATCTAATCGCATACCAACAACGTTGATAGCCTCTTTCTCATCTTCTTGTCTAACCTTTAGAATTTGGTCACCCACTTCTAACTCATTAGCTCTCCACGCTGGTCCACCACTGATAATTTCATTTACCATAATACCGTCTACTTTCTTTTGTAAACGCGCACCAATACCTTCAAATTTACCTGAAATATCTCTATCAAAGCGCTCCTTATCTTCTGGTGCGAAATAAAATGTATGCGGGTCATACCCTTCTACAATAGCATTTATGTACATTGCAAACCAATCGTTACGTGTTCTATCATCAATGTAATCGTAAAGCTCATCGAGTGATTTTTTTGTCAACAAACGTGCGTCTACTTCTAATTCTTTATCTGATTTTTTAGCTTCAGATTTTTTAGCCTTTGGTTTTTCATTAGCTTCTGAAAAATCAAGATCTGCAGCTGTTTCCGAATCCCCATCAATATCTTGTTGCGAAACCACATCATCAAAATTTACGATGGTAGAAAATTTCAATTGTTGTCTCCAACGCTCTTTCATTTCGCGCTTATTAGACACATAAGTAAGATTCTCATAATTCGCATTGTAGTCTTCGTCTTTAGAGAAATTGAAAGGTTTATCTAACAAATCCTTATACATTTCTTTAGACTCAGCAATACGCTGCAACAACCGTTGATGTGTAAGGTTAAAAAACGACACATCGTAAGCTTTAATTTGATCGTCAATTTTATCCTTGTACGCTTTAAATTCCTTAATATCCGATTCATAGAAATAACGCTTAAACGGATCTAAATTATTTAAATAACTATCATAAACATGTGATGAAAAATCATCGTTAATGTCTTTAGGCTCAAAATGACCTTGATCGAGCAGATACGAAATAAGTTGGATTAACAATTTATCTTTATCTGGATCCTCGAATTTTTTACTCGTAAAACTGCATGAGGCAAATGCTATCAATAAAGCGAGTAACAAAAATTTATAATTCCCTTTCATTTTTCTTTTTTTTATTATTTTAATTTGGAAAAAATGTGTTCGCCGTGTACACTAATTCTTCAATTGAAGGTTCATCTATGGCTCGATTCATTTTTCTTTTTTTATTGTTTTAATTTGGAAAAAATGTGTTCGCCATTTATAATAATTCTTCAATTGAAGGTTTATCTATGGCTCGGTTCATTTTTTTTTTATTATTTTAATTTGGAAAAAATGTGTTCGCCGTCTACACTAATTCTTCAATTGAAGGTTCATCTATGGCTCGGTTCATTTTTCTTTTTTTTATTATTTTAATTTGGAAAAAATGTGTTCGCCATTTATAATAATTCTTCAATTGAAGGTTTATCTATGGATAAACTCATCTTTTTTTTACTTATTAATTAAGTAGGTTCTCAATTTTTCACTAAAATAGAAGAAAAAACCGTGCCATAAAAAATAGGTACCCTATTTTTTTGTTAAAGGTGAGTTTGCTTATAAATCGATACCTTTTTTAGTATTTTTACAATTCATTAAATTTTTTGAACAAAATGTCTGCACGCCCTTTAATTTTAGTTACTAATGATGATGGAATAACGGCACCGGGAATTAGAATGCTAATTTCGGTAATGAACAAAATTGGAGATGTTGTAGTTGTGGCTCCAGACAGCCCACAAAGCGCCATGGGACACGCTATTACTCTAAATTCTACATTACATATGGAGAAAATTACAGTGGATGGTAAACAACCAGAGTATAGTTGCTCAGGAACTCCTGCCGATTGCGTAAAATTAGCTGTAAATGAAATTTTAGAAAGACGACCAGACATCTGTGTTTCAGGCATTAACCACGGTTCAAACTCATCCATTAATGTTATTTATTCTGGTACAATGAGCGCGGCTTTAGAAGCTGGTATTGAAAGTATTCCTGCTATTGGATTTTCGTTATTAGATTACAACTGGAATGCTAATTTTGAACATTGCACGTCTTTTGTAGAAACAATTACCAGACAAGTATTAGAAAACGGGTTACCTGATGGTGTGGTGTTAAATGTTAATTTACCAAACCTAGAAAAAGACGCTATAAAAGGTATAAAAATATGCAGGCAAGCTCGTGCCAATTGGAAAGAGGAATTTGACAAGCGTACAAACCCGATGGGCAGAGACTATTATTGGCTCAGCGGTAAATTTGTAAATATGGATAACGGCGAAGATACTGACGAGTGGGCTTTAGAACATGGCTATGTTTCCGTAGTGCCTGTTCATTTTGATTTAACCGCAC
The DNA here is from genome assembly GCF_003386275.1 of Winogradskyella pacifica. Lineage (NCBI taxonomy): Bacteria > Pseudomonadati > Bacteroidota > Flavobacteriia > Flavobacteriales > Flavobacteriaceae > Winogradskyella > Winogradskyella pacifica. Next base: position 355,043 of record NZ_QREI01000001.1, read on the forward strand.
ACCATGCCATACAGAACTTGAACACTTGGAAATTAAATAATTAAAAAACTATAAAGCTTAGAAACAACAGCATATGAAGAAGGAAATTTTAATAGGTTTTATTGTAGGTGTAATCGCTACAGTTTTCGGGTTTATTTTTGCAATTCAGTTTTTTGGACAATCTGATGATTGGGGAATTGTTATTGAACAAGCCATAGCCGAAGGTTTTTTTACGAAACTTATGAGTATCGGTGCGCTTTTAAACTTGGGAGCTTTCTTCCTTTTCTTAAAGAAAAATAAAGACCATAGAGCAAAAGGTGTTTTAATATCTACAGTTTTAATACTCATTACGACAATGATCATTAAATTTATGAATTAAAATGAAGTATTATATCATTGCTGGTGAAGCCTCAGGTGATTTACACGGTTCTAATCTTATGAAAGCCCTGTTTAAACAAGATGAACAGGCTGAAATTAGATTTTGGGGTGGTGACCTTATGCAGAATGTTGGAGGAGAATTAGTGATGCATTATAAGGAGCGCCAATTTATGGGTTTTGCTGAAGTGATTCTAAATCTTAGAAAAGTCTTAGGACACATAAAGTTCTGTAAATCTGATATTGAAAAATTTCAGCCAGATGTGCTTATTTTTATAGATAATTCTGGTTTCAATCTTAGAATTGCCAAATGGGCAAAAGCACTTAATTACAAAACACATTACTATATATCTCCACAAGTTTGGGCATCTAGAGCAAGTAGAGTCGAAAAAATAAAACATGACGTTGATGCGATGTATTGCATTCTTCCCTTTGAAAAAGAGTTTTATAAAACGTACAACTACGACGTTAATTTTGTAGGCCATCCATTAATCGATGCCATTGCGGATCGGCCACAGGTTGAAGAAACTGTTTTTAGAAAAGAACATAAGCTTAGCGACCAACCTATCATCGCATTACTACCTGGAAGTAGGAAACAAGAAATAACGAAAATGCTTGGTGTGATGCTAAGTTTAGTTGATGATTTTAAAGACTACCAATTCGTCATTGCAGGAGCTCCTAGTCAAGATTATGAATTTTACCAAGGCTTTATAAAAAAGAAGAATATTAAATTCATTTCTAACAGAACATATGATTTACTAAGTATTTCTACTGCTGCTTTAGTTACTTCTGGTACTGCGACATTAGAGACAGCACTATTTAAAGTACCGCAAGTGGTGTGTTACAAAGCCAATGCTATTTCTTACCAAATTGCAAAACGTATCATAACACTCAAATATATCTCATTGGTGAATTTAATAATGGATCGCGAAGTGGTTACAGAACTTATTCAAGGTGATTTAAATAAAAAGCGACTAAAAAAGGAATTAACTTCAATTTTACATCCCGAAAAACGAGAACAACTCTTTTTAGATTATTATGAATTAGAGAAACTATTAGGAGGACGTGGAGCTAGTGAGAATACGGCAAAATTAATTTTCAACGCTATTAGAAATTCAAAATAACAACGACTTAACCTAAATTACATATACAAACAGCTTACCAAATCTTAATAAAAAATGAAACAACTATTACCCCTTATTTTACTAATCTTTATTGTTAGCAGTTGCAAATCGAAAAAAACATATTCTAGTAAAAAAACCCAAACACATTCTGTAAAGGTTAATACGACTGCAAAACCCACTGCTGAAGCCGAAAGTATTGTTAAATATGCTAAAACTTTTGATGGCACACGTTACAAGTATGGGGGTACTACTAAAAGCGGTATGGATTGTTCTGGCTTAATTTATACGAGTTACAAAAAACATGATGTTAATTTGCCTAGAACAACATCTGGATTAAAAGGTACTGGAGAGTGGATCGATTTAAAAGAGGTTAACGTTGGTGATTTAGTGTTTTTTGCTACTAATAAAAATAGCAGAAACGTAAACCATGTTGGTATTGTAACCAATGTTAGAACTGGGAATGTTGAGTTTATCCATGCCTCAACCAGCAGAGGTGTTATGATTTCTTCTATTGCAGAGAAGTATTGGTACTTTTCTTTTGTGCAGGCACGACGCGTATTGTAATTACAATTTCGCTACCTTAGTAACTCACAATCATGAAGTTACTAAATTTTACCATTATAAAATTAACCATTTGTTTGGTTATTGGGATCCTTCTAGCACATTTTATTAGGCTAGATTTCTATGTGGTATTATATATAACTATAGGTTTAGTCTTTTGCCTTGGCGTTTACTGGTTACTAATAAAATCTAAAATTAATCGCTCAGCATTTTTCGGAATCCTAGCTTACCTATGTATGGTTGGTGTCGGAATGACCTCATACAATCTTCAAGATGAAACACTAAGACCGCAACATTATATTAATCAAAATTCATCTGACCATTATAATGCTATTATTTTTACAATTGAAGAACGACTTAAACCAGACACCTATAATGATAAATATATTGCTTCTGTATTAACTTTTAATAACAAAGACGCCATTGGACATGTTTTGGTTAATATTAGACGTGATAGTGTTCCTGTTCAATTTAATGTTGATGATGTACTCTATACCAAAACGGAATTAAAAACAATTCAACAACCATTAAATCCCTATCAATTTGACTATAGCAAGTATTTAGAATTAGATCAAGTGTATCATCAGATGTATTTAAATACAGATAACATCTTACAACTTTCAGATTCTAAATCTACTATCTATGGCTATGCTGATGCATTAAGAACTAAAATAAATTTAAAGCTTATCGAAGCAGGATTTAAAAAAGACGCACTCAGTATTATGAATGCGCTTTTACTTGGTCAACGACAAACTATTGATAAGGCTATTTATAATAATTATGTTGACTCTGGTACCATCCATATCCTCGCAGTTTCTGGTCTCCACGTTGGTATTATTTTATGGATTCTTAATTTCTTATTTAGACCACTGCTCTATCTTAAATATGGACATTTTATTAGACCTTTTATTTTAGTTTGCATATTATGGAGCTTTGCTGTAATTGCAGGCCTGTCGCCTTCTGTAACACGAGCGGTAACTATGTTTAGTGTTATAAGTATTGCTATGCACCTTAAACGACGCACTAATATTTATAATACTTTGGTGATATCGGCATTTATTATATTACTGTTTAAACCTACATTTTTGTTTGCTGTTGGATTTCAGATGAGTTATCTAGCCGTGCTAGGTATTGTGAGTGTACAACCAATCATTTATAGACTTTGGAAACCAAAATATTGGATTATTGACAAGCCTTGGCAAATATTTACCGTGACTTTAGCTGCACAGGTTGGAGTTGTGCCGATTAGTTTGTTTTACTTTCATCAGTTTCCTGGTTTGTTTTTTATCTCGAATCTAGTTGTAATTCCGTTTTTAGGTTTGATTCTAGGTTTTGGTTTATTGGTTATTGCTTTAGCTCTGTTAAATGCATTACCCGATTTCTTTGTAATTGTTTACAGTTATATAATTGATAGTTTGAATGGCTTTATCGCTTGGGTAGCTCAGTTTGAAGATTTTCTATTTAGAGATATTCCGTTTACACTACTTCAGGTTATTGTTTGTTATATAATAATTGTGACTTTGATTCAGGTTTATAAATTCCGGAATTTTAAATGGATAGCCATTAGTTTAATTGCTATTATTGGACTTCAAGGTGTATACTTTTATAATAGGTACCAAACACAACATAATGCTTTAGTGGTATTTAATAAGAGTCGCTATTCAATGATTGGATTAAAAGAAGGTAAAAAAATGACCGTATATCATAATTTAGATTCCGCAAAGCTAAAATCAGAATACGCTCTAACAAATTATAAAGTAGGCGAATCTCTAGACATTATAATTTCGGACAGTTTACAATCTGTTTACCAATACAAGGACAAGATTATTTTAGCCATAGATAGTTTATCTATTTATAAAGGATTATCGTTTAAACCTAATTATATCTTATTGCGGAATTCCCCAAGATTAAATCTTAATAGAGTTATTGATAGTTTAAAGCCACAATTAATCATTGCAGATGCTAGTAATTACAAGTCCTATTTAAAACGCTGGAAGGCAACTTGTGAGCATGAAAAAATCCCTTTCCATCAAACGAATGAAAAGGGAGCTTTTATAATTAAATAATTCGGTTTACTACTCTTTAAACGCTGGAGTAAACGACTTAAAATATTCATTAAACTGTTCTTGCGACGTCATTTCTTTATGTTTATCACTTTGAAAAAGTTTTAAGTACAACTCCAATTGCTGTGGTTTTAAATATCCAGTGATTGGGGAAATAAATCCACCTTCTTCATCAAAAAAGACCATCGTTGGATAGGCTTGTACTTTTAAGTATCGAGAAAATTCGTGCGAACTGTTGCGTCTATTTGCTTTTGTAGCGTCGTAATTTGGATTCTTAAATGTTTGATCCTTGTAAGTCACTTCTTCATTTCCCTCTGCATTAAATTTAACCGCATAATAATGTTCATTGACATAAGCTGCGACATCGGGATTCTGAAATGTATTCTTATCTAACATTTTACATGGACCACACCAATTGGTGTAAACGTCCATAAATATTTTTTTTGGCTCCTTTTCTTGAAGCTCTAAAGCCTCCTCTAAAGTTACCCAATTAATCTCTTGTGCTACTGCTGTTAATGACAATGCAAAAACAGCGATTAATCCTAAGGTTATTTTTTTCATCATATTCGATTTGTTGCAAATAATGAGCCGAACTTACAAAAAATGCTCCTAAACAGGAGCATTTTAGATATTTTTAACGGTTTTTGTTAACGTACACCGTGCATTAGTTTTTTCAATACTGGGTTTAACACAAATATGAAAAGTCCTGCGATAACTGGCACAATTGTAAATATTAAGAAGAACGTAGATAAGCTATACTCCTTCGTGATATTTTCAATTTGCCCACCAACTACTGCTGCTAACTTATTACCAATAGCAATGGCTAAGTACCACATACCAAACATAAGCGCTATCATTCTGCCTGGCACCAATTTACTTACATAAGATAAGCCTACAGGTGATAAACAGAGCTCTCCAAGTGTATGGAACAGATATGCTAAAATCAGCCAAACCATACTTACTTTTACGCCATCTACAAGACCAAAAGCACCAAAGGCTAGCAAACCAAAACCAATTCCCATAGTACATAAACCTAATGCATATTTTGTTGCTGCACTTGGGTTGTATTTACTTTCCCACCATTTAGAAAAGAATGAAGCAAATACAATAATAAAGAATGAATTTAGAATACTAAACCAAGATACTGTTATTTCAACCTCGTTATCTCTAACCTTAGTAACTGTTGCGTCCACAAAGCCGGTATCTCTACCTAGATTCTTTGCATTAGCAACTAACTCAGCTTGTTTATCTACGGTAGACACAAATGAGAATTCTGTTAATTCTTTATTCTTATTAATAAGGACTTTACTATCACCTACTTTATAATCTGCATAAGGTTCCCCGACAGTAATTGTTTTTGTTACAATCTTTTGTGTCGAATTAGTTACTGTACTTTGAGTCACAGGTATGTATTTAAATTGCAATACACCTTTATCGTTTTTAACCTGCTCACCTTTATCATCTAGTTCAGGCTGCTCAATAGCACTATAGCTCACATCATAAGCTGTAGTATTAAAGTCTCTATTTAACATCCACCCTACAATTGTCCACATTAATAAGAAGCATATGACTAGTACGATATTTGAACCTGGTATTTTTTTAAATGTTTTCTTCCATAAAATATAAAGCACATAAGAAATAATAATCAATGGAATAACCGTAAGTAATGTATTTACGATATTAAATATTATCGCCGAATTTCCGCTCAACAATCTATCTACATTATCTCTAGCAAAAATCACTAATGATGACGCACCTTGCTCAAAAGACATCCAAAAGAACACCGTAAAGAACGCAAATATTATAAATGCAATCATTCTATCTCTGACGACAGCTGTATACCTTAAAATACGACCTATTACTAAAACTAAAAATAATGCTAAAGCAAATAAAACTGCCGTGTATTGACCTTCAAAATCACCTATTTGTAAAAAGGCGAACATATCGATACCAGCAATTTTAGACATTGGATCATTAACTGCATAACCTAAACCTATAATTGATGCTATAACAATTAAAACCTTATCTAAAGTTGTGAAAGGATTAGGACGTTCTTCTATCTCTTCTTCCGAAATTTCAACACTTTCTTCATTAATGTTTTGCGGCAATTCTACCTCATGAACTTTAGATGGCTTAGCACCTATTTTTCCGAATAATGGACCTGCCAACCAAAATTGAATGGTTCCTAATAGCATAAAAATCCCTGCCAATCCAAATCCATAAGCCCAACCTACTTTTTCAGCTAAATAACCACAAAGCATCATTCCGAAAAATGCACCAGCGTTTACACCCATATAATAAATGGTATAAGCACCATCTTTCTTTTCTGGGTTCTTTTTGTACATATCAGAAATAATAGATGTCATCGTTGGTTTAAAAAACCCTGTACCTACTACTAAAAGAAACAATCCAAAGTATAATGAGAATTCAGTTTCTAAAGCCATAGATGCATGGCCAGCCGTCATTATTAAAGACCCAATAATAACTGCCCAGCGATACCCTGTATATTTATCAGCTAGCCAACCACCTATAATCGGTGTAATATAAAGTAACATCGCATAAGTTCCAAAAAGCGCACCTGCATTCTCTACTGTCCATTCCCAACCTGGATTATAGCCAATAGCAGCCATGGTAAGGAAATTAACAAGTAGTACACGCATTCCATAGAACGAAAAGCGCTCCCACATTTCAGTAAAGAACAATACAAAAAGTCCAGCAGGATGACCAAGAACTTTATCTTTAAATAGATTTTCGATGTCAGTATTCATAAAAAATAATTTAGTTAGAGTGAATTCTTAATTAATTCCGTGCATCATTTTCTTTAATTTCGGATTTAAAATCAATAAGATTACCGCAGCGAACATTGGTATAGCAGCAATAATTAAGAAAAAGGTAGACATAGAATACTTCTGCGAGATTTCATCAATATAAGATCCTGTCATACCTGCTATAAAGTTGGCAATTGCCGAAGCTGTAAACCAAAGTCCAAACAACAATCCTGCTAAACGCTTAGGAGATAATTTAGATACATACGAAAGTCCTACTGGTGACAAGCACAATTCTCCCGTTGTATGAAAAAAGTAAGCCATTATTAACCATACCATACTTACAGAAGCACTAGTTGCACCTTGAGGGATACTATTAGACCCTATAGACAAAACAACAAATCCAATTCCTACTAAAGCCAATCCCATTGCAAATTTCACAGGTCCTGAAGGATTCCATACTTTTTCCCACATTTTACTAAATGAAGATGCTAAAGTGATAATGAAAAAAGAATTCAAAATTTGAAACCAAGACACCGTTACTTCAGTCTGCTCAAGGCTAAATTCTCTATATACTTTCCAGCCACCTAAAAACCAAATAATTAAAAAAGATATTCCTGTGAATATAATGGTTAATGGATAGGTCTTATAAATTTTCTTACCTAAACCATATAGCACCCAAGACACTATTATAATTGGAAAAATAGTTAAAATAGCATCTATCCATTTAAAAATAACACCTGAATTACCTTCTAAAACTCTCTGTGTATAATCTTTTGCAAAAACAGTCATAGATCCACCAGCTTGCTCAAAAGCAAAGAAGAAGAAAATACTGGCAACCATTAGCACACCAACAACCACTAATCTATCTCTTACAATATGAGCAGGAGTTTCAATTTCATCTTCATCATCTGCAATTTTATCTAACTCAGCTTCAAATTGCTTTTTAGGGGTTTCACCAACAACACCAAATATATTACGTCCAAAATAGAATTGTAACATACCAAATAGCATAAATACTCCAGCCAATCCAAATCCATAGTGCCATCCTATTTTTTCACCAATGTATCCACAAAGTAACATTCCTAAGAAAGCACCTGCATTAATACCCATATAAAAAATAGTATAACCAGCATCTTTTTTAGAACTTGAATCTGGATATAGATTTCCTACCATTGAAGAAATATTTGGCTTAAACAAACCATTTCCTAAAATCATCATTACAAGACCTGCGTAGAAAAAATTAGGACTAATACCTTCTAAGGCCATGGACGCATGTCCTAAAGTCATAATTAATGCTCCTAATAAAATAGCTTTTCTAAATCCTGTAAATTTATCCGCTAATATTCCACCTAAAAGTGGTGTTAAGTAAACCAAACCAGTGTACCAAGCATAAAGTTGCATAGCATCTGCATTAGTCCATTCCCAGCCTCCTTTGCCAATTTCTGTTATTAAAAACACAGTTAATAGTGCTCGCATTCCATAATAACTGAAGCGCTCCCACATTTCTGTAAAAAATAGCACGAACAATCCTGCTGGATGTCCCATTACCATTGCATCATCAATACCTTTTCTATTCAGATGCTTGATTAAAGCTGGATCATTTTCTTGGTTCATAAGTTTAGTTTTTAGGTTTGTTTATTAGTTATGTTTTTATTCTGTCTTTAAAATGTTTTTTGGTAAAGAAAAATGAATGAGCACCATCACACTCTCAAAGTTACTTTTACTTATTTAATTTATCGCCCAATGTACGATGAATAAAATCTGTCATCTTCTTATATAAATGTAATCTTGTGTTTCCACCGTAAATGCCGTGATTTTTATCTGGATAAATCATCCATTCAAATTGTTTATCTGCCTGAATTAATGCTTCAACCATTCTCATGGTATTTTGCACATGTACATTATCATCTCCAGTACCGTGAATTAACAGAAAATCACCTTTAAGTTTATCTACATGATTTATTGGTGAGTTCTCATCATAACCCGTTGGGTTTTCTTGAGGTGTTGTCATATAACGCTCAGTATAAATAGAATCATAAAACCTCCAGCTCGTCACTGGCGCGACCGCAATTGCCATTTTAAAGACATCATTTCCTTTAAAAAGTGCATTACTACTCATAAAACCGCCATAGCTCCAGCCCCAAATCCCAATTCTTTCAGCGTCTATATAATCTAACGCCCCCAATTGTTTTGCAGCTTCTATTTGATCTTCAACTTCAAATTTTCCTAATTCATTTTGAGTAACTTTCTTAAAATCGGCTCCTTTAAAACCTGTTCCTCTTCCATCAATACAAACTACAATATAACCTTGCTGCGCTAGCATCTGATACCAGTAATCATTTGTACTATTCCAGCGGTTAGCCACTTGCTGCGAACCTGGACCTGAATATTGATACATAAATAAAGGATACGTTTTATTCGCATCAAAATCTTTAGGCTTAATCGTCCACATGTTTAAATCATTTCCATTTACGGAAATAGTACTGAATTCTTTTTCAGACATCACATAGCCCTCGAGTTTCTTGGCTAATTGATCATTATCTTTAATTTGTTTAACAACTTTACCCGATTTAGAACTGTATAACGTGTATTCTTGAGGTGTTGCTGCACTTGAGAACGTATTAATAAAATAGGTGAAGTCAGCACTAAAAGAAGCACTATTTGTTCCATTTTTCTCAGTAAGACGCTTTTTGTTTTTTCCGTTTAATTGTATAGAATATACATCTCTATTTATAGAACCATTTTCTGTGGATTGGTAGTAAATAGTATTGGCTTTTTCATTAAAACCATAGTAGTCCGTAACTTCCCAATTGCCTTTAGTAACTTGGTTAATAAGTTTACCATCTTTTGAATAATGATAGACATGATTAAAACCATCTAACTCACTCGTCCAAATAAAACTATTATCTTTTAAAAACGTTAAGTTGAAAGTGACATCGATATAGGCTTTATCTTTTTCTGCTAAAACTACTTTTGAAGTCTTTGTTTTAGTATTAATCATCCAAAGATCTAATTCATTTTGATGACGATTCATAAACTGAACACTCAACACATTAGCATCGTTTGTCCATTCTAATCTAGGAATATAAAAATCCTCGTAATCTTTAGTAACACTTAACTCCGAACCCTTTTTTGAATTTAAATTATATAAATGCAAAGATACTTTAGAGTTCGCTTCACCTGCTTTTGGGTATTTAAACACATGTTGTGTCTGGTATAAATCTGAACCATACACGTCCATAGAAAATTCAGGGACCTCAGATTCATCAAATCTTATAAATGCAATTTGGTTGCTATCTGCATTCCAATCAAAAGCTCTTACAAAGCTAAATTCCTCTTCGTAAACCCAATCCGTAATACCGTTAATAATCTTATTCTTTTCGCCGTCTGTAGTTAACTGCTCTACGTTTCCTGATTTTAAATCCTTTACGAATAAATTATTTTCAAATCCGTAAGCTACTTTAGTGCCGTCTGGTGACAATGTTGGTTCTTGCACTAAATCATCAGATACTTTAGTCACATCTTTCGAAGCTATATCATATATGTAATATTCACCTAAAGTAGAACGTCTAAAAACGGGTTGTGATTTTGTAGTTAGAATTATTTTAGATTCGTCAGCATTAAATGAATAATCAAAAAAACCTTGAATCTCAGAAATATCAGCTGAAGACACTAAGGTTTTTACTTTTTCTAACGTTTTATAATCGTAAATATCTATGGTAGATGTTCGGCTTTGCCTATCAAAATTTAAAACTGAATACTGATTTCCATTCTCCATTGAATGTAAAGCTTGCATGCCTTCTGTTCTAAAAGTTCCACTCCAAATGTCTTGAAGCGTGATTTGTTTTTCCTGACAAAAAACTAATGAGGTCATTAAAAAGCAAAAAACAGCTGCAAGATGTCTCAAATTCATGTGTTTATATTTAGTATTTATAAAAGCTTAGAACCTGCTCGTTATTGATTATTTTCTGAATCAATACTATTTTTAGCATGTTCTTTTCTTAAATTTCATGTTTTAATAAAGCAATGCCAAGTTTACTAAAAATTATGCAAAAAATCGCTATTATTAACAGTAAATCGGCATTTAAAATCGATTAAGGAGACATTTTACACCAATCCTAGTATCTTTGTTTTTACAAAAAAAAGAACTAACATGCCTCATACCATTTCTGGCTTTTCTAAGCTTTCTAAATCCGAAAAGATTGAATGGCTTTTAAACACGTATTTCACAGATAAAGATAGTGCAAGAGCACTTGTTAAACAGTATTGGAATACAGATGATAAACTTCAGAAGTTACACGATGAATTTATTGAAAACACCATTACTAATTACTATTTACCACTAGGTGTTGCTCCTAATTTTTTAATTAATGAGACGACGTACACCATCCCATTGGCAATTGAAGAAAGTTCGGTTGTTGCTGCCGCAAGTAAAGCTGCTAAATTTTGGTTGGATCGTGGTGGCTTTAAAGCTGAAGTATTATCTACTGAAAAAATAGGTCAAGTTCATTTTATATATAAAGGTGATTTTGATAAACTCGAAGCCTTTTTTAAACACGTTAAACCACAATTAATCCGTGATACAGCGTCCATGACTAAAAGCATGGAACGTAGAGGAGGAGGTATTTTAGATATTCAATTACGTAACAAATCCGAAGATTTACCAAACTATTATCAGCTGCATGCGACGTTTGAAACCTTAGATGCGATGGGAGCCAATTTCATCAATACGTGCTTAGAGCAATTCGCGACGACTTTTAAAAATGAAGCCTTACAGTTTGACGGTTTTAATGATGAAGAGAAGCATATTTCAATTGTAATGAGTATTCTTTCTAACTACGTCCCACAATGTTTGGTGCGTGCTGAAGTTTCTTGCAAGATTGAAGATTTAAAAAGTAAAGACATTCCGAATCCGGAAGAATTTGCGCAAAAATTTAAGCAAGCCGTTAATATTGCAGAAATAGAACCTTATAGAGCAGTAACGCACAATAAAGGGATTATGAATGGTATTGATGCCGTTGTTTTAGCTACAGGAAATGATTTTAGAGCCGTTGAAGCTGGCGTACATGCCTATGCCGCAAAGGATGGCAAATATTCAAGTTTAACACATTGTTCAATTGAAAATGGTGTTTTTAAATTTTGGATTGAAATTCCTTTAGCTTTAGGAACCGTTGGCGGCTTAACAAACTTACATCCTTTAGTAAAATTTTCAATGGAAATGCTTCAAAAACCAACAGCAAAAGACTTAATGAAAATTGTCGCTGTTGCAGGGTTAGCGCAGAATTTTGGTGCTGTAAAATCTTTAACGACAACAGGTATTCAAGAAGGGCATATGAAAATGCACCTTATGAATATTTTGAATCAGTTTGAAGCTACAGATGCTGAAAAAATTACTTTAATCGAACATTTTAAGACTAATGTGGTAACGCATAGTGCGGTTGTTGAGGCTATAAAACAAATTCGCGACTAGGAAAATTTCAAATAGTAAAAACTAAATTCCAATGCTTACTCGGATGGAACATCTCGCAAAGACGCAAAGACGCAGAGCTGCAACGCCTTAATAACTTAATTACTTAATTTTTTGAACGCTAAACTTTGAACCCACAACCGACAACATACAGAAGTAACGGAAAGCTATTACTCACAGCAGAATATGCTGTTTTAGATGGAGCCAAAGCTTTGGCGATTCCAACTAAATATGGGCAGAGTTTGGTTGTTGAGCCTAATGATTCTAACGTAATTAATTGGAAGAGTTATAATGAACTCAATGAGGTTTGGTTTGAGTGTCTCATATCATTTAATGAGATTACGACGACTGACGAAAAAAGCCAACCGAACAATGACGTTAAAAAACGGTTGTTACAAATTTTAAAAACAACTAAAAGTTTAAATCCTGAATTTTTAGCTTCAGATCAAGGTTACGATATTACAACCCATCAAGACTTCAATAGACTTTGGGGCTTGGGTACGTCTTCAACTTTAATTAATAATATAGCAGACTGGGCTAATGTTGATGCCTATCAATTACTTCAAAAAACATTTGGAGGCAGTGGTTATGATATTGCTTGTGCTCAAAATAACACGTCAATCACATTTCAATTACAACCAGAACAAAACCCATTGGTAACAACAGTTGATTTCCACCCTGAATTTAAACATCACCTCTATTTTGTATATCTCAATCAGAAGCAAAATAGTAGGGATGGGATTTCAGCTTATAAAACACTTGGGAAAATTAATTCTGATACCATAGCAAAACTCAATACAATTACTGATGATATGACTTCTTGTACGTCACTTTCAGATTTTAAACAATTAATTGAGACTCATGAAACTATCATTTCTAGCCTCATAGAACAAAGCCCTATTAAAACCCGCCTATTTTCTGATTTTGAAGGAGCCATAAAAAGCTTAGGAGCTTGGGGAGGTGATTTTGTATTGGTGGCTTCTAAAGAAGACCCAACGGCTTATTTTAATGCCAAAGGTTTTCCTATTGTTTTAAGCTATAAAGACATGATTTTATAGTACAAAAAAAAAATGGCTTCACATTTCTGCAAAGCCATTTCAACGTATTCTAATTGCTATAAGGTTAGTAAACCGTTTTAGCTCTATTATCTTCTATATCTGCAGCTTTTTCTAATGCTGTAAACACTTTAGTCTGTACTGTATTTCTACGCTCAGCATTTAATCTGTTTACAATAGCTCCGTAGTTATCTAACTTCGTAGCTTCGTTAACTTTAGTTACTTGCACAACATAAACACCTTTTTCACCATCAATAGGTTTAGACGTTGCTCCTTCAGCTAATCCAAATGCTGCACCTACAACTTTAGGCTCAACACCAGCACCTGATAAGGTAGTGTTCTTAATAGTAACAGCAGCTGCTGTTCTAACAGTTTGACCTTGATTTTTAGCGACATCAGCTACTGTAGTTGCTGTAATCTTCTCACGAATCATTTTCGCTTTCTTCTCTTTTCTTATTTCTGGTAATGCAGTAATTGAAGCATCTTCTGTACTCATTAAACCTTTTTCTCTCTTCTCTACAACCTTAGCTACGATAAAACCAAAATTAGATATCGGGAAATTCTTAAAATCACCAGCTTCTGTATCGCTATCAAAAGCCCAACGAACTACTTCTCTTTGACTTCCTAGACCTGGAATATTTTCATCTAACGCTTCAAATGTAATCGGTTTTACAGTTAAATCACCTTCTTTAGCTAAGGCATTAAAATCACCATCTTTAGCAGCGATTTCAAACTTAGACATTACGTTAAACACATCTTGAAGTGTTTGATCTGAAGGCTCAATTTTACTTGCTATTGTTGCAACTTTCACTGCACTATTAAAACTCTTCTGCTCTAATACTTCAATAATATGGTAACCGAAAGAGGTTTGTACAACATCGATATCACCTTCTTTATTATCAAAAGCAAATGCTTTAAATTCTGGTGCCATTCCTGCTAAATAGTCAAATTCAATTTCACCATCTTGCTCATTACTTACTTTATCAGAAGACAATTCTAATAAATCCATAAATTTAGTACCTGCTTTAATTTGTGCAAAAATACTATCTGCAGTTTTCTTAGCTTCTTCTGGTGTTTTAGTCACAGACGCATCTGCTCTTTGTCCACCTACAAAAGGAACTAATATATGACGAACTTTTACCGAGTCTGGTAATTGTTGAGTTGCAACAATTTTAGACAATTTATAAAATTCACCATCTTTATAAGGTCCGTAGTAACTACCAACACCTAATTTCATTAACGTGTCTTTAGCTACAGCTGGTAATTGTGCTGCTCTTAAAAAAGCATCATTGTATTTAATAGCTGAATTTGAATTTACAAATTCTTCAACATCAGTAGCAGAATCAAAACCTTGAATCTTTTCTGTATTCTTACTGTTTTCGTTATATTCTGTTCTATCCGATTTTAAAGCTAATAAATCTGCTTTTATTTTATCTTCATCGGCTTTAGAAGCTCCCTCCTTAAATTCTACATAAACAACTTCTGTAGTCGCATCCGTTTTGTATGTATCCTCATGCTTTTTCATATAAGCAGTTATTTCGCTTTTAGAAACAGCAACCGAACTATCTGCAATAGTTGTATAAGGTACTTGAACATAACTAATATCTACTGTTTTAGAATCACCTAAATAATCTTCTTCTGCTTCAGAAACTGTTGTACCGATACCAGCTTTAACCATATTATAATAGGTTTGCTGAATTGCATTTGCAGCAATAGTTTGTTCATTGCTTGTCCAACTTTCATAGTTCACTAAGAAGTTTCCTAATGGAGCAGTGTCACCATTTAAATCTCTTAAGTTTGCAATAAATGCATTTAAACGATTAACATCAAAGTTTCCGTTTGCATCTTGAAATTCTGGATATGAAGAAAAACTAGTTTTCAATAAATCTCTCATTTCGTCTTTTTCGACAGACAATCCTAATTCATCAAATTCAGACTGTAATACAATTCTACGCACTTCTTGGTTGTAAATAGCATTCATAGATTGTGTAGATGTTTGTCTTCCACCTGATCTATCTTGATAGCTTTTTACTTTTTGCTGAAACTCATTTCGGTTGATATCTGTTCCGTTAATAGTCGCAACCACATCTTGTGATCCTCCTGTTAGGGCATCAGAATTTTTGAATAAATCTCCAATTACGAATGAAAATAACGCTAATGCAATTACTAATATTAATACTAGTGAGCGTTGTCTAATTTTATTTAAAACTGCCATAGTCTTTTGTAATGTCTTTAATTTGGTGTAAATAAGTCTGCGAAAATAGTATATTCTACTAAATAATAAAAGGAGAAGCGTAGTTTTTATAAGCGTAGGAAGCTTTATTCAAAATTTCATTAAAATGTACCTAAATAACTTCACTATAATATAAAGAAATAACTGTAAGATTCTAATTTTTGAAACGCTAAAAATTGATTAATCCACATCGAGAACCTTTAGTATAACTTCATCAATTTTTGTAGAAGATACTTCTGTAATTGTAAACTTGAAATTTTCAATTTGAACGTCGTCATTCTCTTGCGGAATACCTTCTGTAGCATGTACGATTAACCCACCTAAGGTTTCATAATTTTCGCTTTCGGGAAGATTCAACTTATAGGTTTCGTTAATGTAGTCGACTTCTAGTCTTGCTGTAAATTTATAAGTATTGTCATTAAGTTGCTCTTCGACCATTTCAATCGTATCGTGCTCATCTTCAATTTCACCGAATAATTCTTCAACAATATCCTCAACAGTCATAATTCCAGAGGTACCACCATATTCATCAATAACCACTGCTATGCTTCGACGTTTCTTGGTTAAGATATTCAACACATCTTTAATAAGTATGGTTTCGGGCACAAAAGCAACACGAATAATTATGGATTTAATGGTTTCGGGTTTTTTAAACAGCTCAAAAGAATGGACATAGCCTAAAATATCATCGATACTGTCTCTATAAACAAGAATCTTAGTTCTACCGGTTTCTATAAAAAGTTGTCTTAAATTTTCAATAGAATCTAAAATATCTACAGCTGTGATCTCTGTACGTGGCACCATTACCTCACGTGCCTTTACTTCTGAAAACTCTAGAGCATTCTGAAAAATCTGAATTTCACTATCAACATCATCATGATTTTCCACCGACTCCATTTGTTCAGTAATATAATTACCAAGCTCTACTTTAGTCATTGCCAAAACAACATCTTCTCCTTCTGCTTTAAATATGTATTTTAAAACAGCATCCGAAATCCAAATAATAAAATCTGAAACCCACGAAAACAAGATGTAGAAAATATACGTTGGAAAGGCTAATACCTTTAATAAGGTGTTAGCGTAAATTTGAAAGAATACTTTAGGTAAAAATTCTGCTGTAATTAAAATTACTAGAGTTGAAATCACCGTTTGAGTTAACAACTGTAAATCGACAAGCATATAAGTTAGTGCCGGACTATCTGAAGGCAACTTGGTCTGAAACCAACTTACCAAAACCTCACCCATTTTAAAACCATAGATAACCAGTGCTATATTATTTCCAATAAGCATGGTTGCAATATATTTTGAAGGTTTAGCCGTAAGTTTACCCAAAATTCTCCCTAAGAAATCTCCTTGCTTCTTCTCTAACTCAATATGAATTTTATTGGAAGATACATAAGCGATTTCCATACCAGAGAAAAAGGCTGAAAGTATAAGTGTAGTTATAATAATGACTATGTCGGAAGTCATGAATTATTGGTTATTACGATCTTCAAACTTTTTGCTGAAGCGTTTTCTAAAGAAAAACATAAACGTTGCCAAAGCAGCGAAAACTAATGACATATAAGCACCGTTTCTATTATCAGACCATTTAGTAATGGCATCGTATACAAATAGCACTGCAAAAATAATATAAGCGTAATGAAAAATCTTCTGTATTTTCATGTGTTGATCTTTATTGGTTTTTATTTATTACATGGAGTTTGCGCATGTCTTCTTTATAAAACATTAGGATTGAGTTTAGCGCTTGGCTCATGTATTAATTAAGCAAACTAATGATGGTGCAAAGATAGTTAATTATCAAATTGATAATCCCCTCCCATTTCTAACATCTGAAACTTCTTAAAGTCTTTATCCGAATCAAATCCAACACCATGTAATGATCCATATAGCCAAGGTTCATTAGTAAATAACCACTCTAACTTTTGGTTGTAGTATAGTTGTTCTGTAAATAACGTATCTCTTTGGTGGCTTGCAATTTGCACATTGCCTCGCAAATCAATGATATCCGTTTCAGAATAGACAATGGCATAATCTGAGGTTATTGTAGTCTTATTTTTTTTATCATCGTAGACATAAAGCACAACTCCATCCGGAAACTCATTAAATGCAAAATTCCGATTAGAATAATCTAACATTTTCGGACTTAGTAAATTGGCGAGTAACCTAACCGTATCTTCTTTTACCTCAGTATATTTTAAATCTATGTTTTCAGCCTCACCAATAGGCTGATTTTGTAATACACCAACTTTTTGAACTTCGTTAAAGTCATTATTACACGAAAAAAACAAAGTCACAACGATTGCTGTGACTAAGTTTTTAATGATATGTAAAAAATGTTTTCTCATTAATTTTTAGGAACCGTTACCGAACGCCCTATCCAACAACCGATTTGGATAACTTCACCTGCACATGTACAGTTAAAAATATCTGTTTTTGAAGGAGCACTTGCTCTATAACTAGTTGCTGACTGAGCTGCTGCACTTCTTAAACGACTATCTACTCGTCCTGCTTTTTCAGCTTCAAGTGCTGCTAACCAAAACACCGCTCTTTTATTAAAGTTAGTATCTCCACAGTTGTTTGCGCTTTTAGCATACATGCTAGCAATTGATAAGTGCGGAGAACCATCTGAAGGGTTAAGTTTTAAAGCTTCCATGTAATATTGTCTTGCTTTTCCGTAGCTTCCTTTAGATTTAAGCTCATTAGCTAAACCTTTGTATAACTTCGCCTTTTTTAAAGGATCTGTTGACAAAGCAATAGTCTGATCTAAATACTTTTGCTCACCTGTAAGAATATAAAGGTAATAAGCAGTATCAGCATTTGGCTCAATAGTATTCTTTTGTTGAACTAATTTTAAGAATAATGGATCTTCTTTACATTCTTTAGCATACATTCTGTTCATAGCACGTTGTAACCACTCGCCATTAGTTTTGTTTGCTTCAAAATCTTTTTCATATAATGGAATTAATACTTCACAAGTTGCTCTTTCCCCAACTTTTTGATCCATACTAGACTTCACTTTATCAAAGGCCGCTAAATTAGCTTCGAAATTAGCTTTGTACTTTGGTTCGTTTTTAGTCAATGCCGTACCAGCTTCCTCCTTTTCTACTAATTTGTTTAGTTTTTCTGTATAAGATTCTTCTATAGATTCAATCATTCCCATAACATCATCATACTTATCAAACATTTGTTGCGCCGTTTTCTTTTGCGCATCAAATAAATCTACTGCTAATGAAAAATAAGTATAAAGCCCGATTGAACTATCAAAGTTTTTAGCATCTTTTTTAAACGCTTCATCAAACATGTTATAGACTTGTTCGTCTGACATATTTAACTCTTTTCTGTATTTGTAAGCTAAGTTAGCTTTATCCACTAAGATTTCACCAAGGTCGTATCTAGACTCAAAATGCTCTCTACTCTGATCATATAACAACATTAAATCTTTAATGTGTGCTACTTGTTCTGCTCCAGACGAGTTTTCAACTTTATGCTTTAGGATTTTTTCACCATGTACATATATCGCTCTATTAAACTTAGGACACTTTTCTCTAACTATTTTCCATGGTCCATAAGCATCATCGTATTTTTTGCTTTTTACATAACTATCAAAAATTGATAGGTTATTCATACATTCTTCATCTTGCTGAGCAAACCCTAAATTAACACTCATAAAAAGTGCTAAAAAAAGTATTGTAATTCTCGTCTTCATCTTTAGTTATTTTGTTAGTTATACTTCTTTTGTTCAAACCATCGAGAGTTCAAAGATAAACTTACATTTAAATTTATAAAATTCTCTTGAATTAAGTTTTGATTAGTTGTTCCTCGTTTTCCAAATTCTAAGCCTAAATTGGCATTAGAGAACATATTACGATTCCCAACTGGTAAACCTAAACCAAAAGATATGCCAAACTCCTTTATGGATTCATCTTTTACAACTAAACCAGTATTTGCAAAGTTAAATCCAGCCCTGTAAACTACTCGTTTTAAGTATCCTGAAAACGCATTGTAGTCTGGAATAAAAAAACCACCAACAGCAATCCTTGAAGAATTTTCAAAAGTAGAATTTTGATTAGGAAAAACAGGATTAGAAAAATCAGCTGAGCTTTGATAAGTATATTCTGTACCTACAAACCATGATTTTGGATCTCCGACACCTACACCAAAAGACACTGTTGCCGGTAAAGTTAATTTTGTGCTTTTTTGTTCGCCAAGGTCTGCTTCAATTGTATTAGATACTGATGTGGTTTGAAGCGTAGTAGCATCAACAGTAACTGTTGACAATGTTCTTATATTATCTGAACTAAGTTTATTTCCTGGGGCATACGTTGCTGTAATAGACAACTCTAACTTATCCGTAATCATGGTCTTGTAATTCAAACCAAAATTAACGTTTAAACCACTTAAATCAGATCTATTAAATTCACTTGTTTGGTACTGTACAACATCACCTTCTGGAGTATATTGAATTTCGAGAGCGACATTCTGTATGTTTCCGAAGTTATAGTTGAAATCCATTCCAACACTCAGTTTTTCTGTCACTTGATACCCCAAACCAGCAAAAACTCTGTTTAGACCACCTTCACCACTAAAACGATTGACAATAACACTGTCATCAGTAATGTCGTCTAGCTTATACCCCACCGAAGTGTATGGCAATAAACCAAACCCTAGTCCAAATTTGCCTAAAGGCACTGATACAGCCAAATAATCAAAAATAGTACTATTGGTATTTGCCTCGCCAAAGTTACTTTCTAATGTAGATTCAGTCATAGTACCTGCAACTGTAAATTTCACTGGTCTGCTTTCACCATTGAAATAAGGCCCTTTTAAAGGATTCCCTGCGTAAGACGCCGGATTTTTCAAATTAAAATGTATACTATCTAAGTAAACACTCATGCCTCCCATACTACGGTTCTCTACAGTTCCTTTAAACTTTAGACTTCCAATACCGTAAAATGAGTATGGAGAACCTGTACCTTGTTGTGCAAAAGCTGCAGAACTTATAATTGTAATACATATTACAATAAAACGTTTTATCATTATTTTGAATTATATTCTAGAATGAAATTCAAACCTTCTAAAAGAAAATTTGATTTCGCAAATATGGTATTTTTTAATTGGTTTGACAAAAATTTACTATCTCCACCTGTTAAAATAACTGTTAAATCTGAGTAATTTTCTATATATTGATTAATTACTCCATCAATTTCATTAATTGCACCATAAACAACACCTGAATGAATTGATGACTCCGTTGAGTTTCCAATAATATTATCGGGTGTCTTGGTCTCTAATAACGGAAGATGCGCTGTTAAATTATTTAAAGATAAATACCGCAATCTTAATCCTGGTGAAATAGCACCTCCTCTGTAATGATTTTCTTTTGTAACAAAGTCATATGTAATACAGGTACCTGCATCAATAATTAAAACATTTTTATTTGGAAGCTGATTTACCGAAGCACAAACTAAAGCTACACGATCTACACCCAATGTTTTTGGTGTTTGGTAGTCATTTTTAAATGGAAATTTTAACTCTGATGTTAATTCCATCACATTTAAATCATTTTTTATAAGTTCTACTTGCTCTTTTGACAAGTGACCAACAGATGAAATGATCGCTTTTTTCAACTTTGGAAAGTCTTTTTTTACGATTTCATACTGTTTTTTAAACTCATTTAGCTTAAAACTTAATTTATAAATTAAATCTGCGTTAAAAAAAACAGCAAACTTAACATACGTATTCCCCACATCTACAATAAGATTCATATCAATTTTTGTTATTTGCAAATTTATAAATTCAAATTTTATGTAATTCCTTTTGTTAATAATAAAAATGCTTATATATTTGCACCCGCTTAACAAAGCAATTGGTGCCTTAGCTCAGTTGGTAGAGCAAAGGACTGAAAATCCTTGTGTCCCTGGTTCGATTCCTGGAGGCACCACCACCATAACCTGTAACAGTCTATTTATTAGAAAGTTGCAGGTTTTTTGGTTTTTACAAGAAACCTAACTTAGAGACAACTCACTTTTCTTTGTTATTATAAGAGCCACACACCCCTTTATAATTCCTTCGACAAAAAAATATCTTATTGCTGAATTTTGAGCGTATCTACTGCCTTTACCCTTAAAGAATCTAAATTTATTTTTTCTATTTTCCGTTGCATTTCATCAATTTCATCAATAGTCATCCCCTCACGAATAGAATCCTTTAGCATAGACACCCTTTGCAGTTCTTCTTCCGAATAGCTATCCCCCGTATTCTTAAACTCATCTAAATCTGGGGATTTGCTTCCTAGTTTAATATTAAAATCTTCACTAGTACCATTAATTACAATTGGAATACCAATAACGCCTAATGGAGGTAAACCAATACGCATTTTTAGGTTAAGCATACCGTCTAAAGAGGTTTCTCCTTCTGTTCTTATACGAAAAGGACTAACCTTAAACCTAAATCTTTCCATCTTTAGGATGTTATTTTCTATAGTTGAGTTAATTGCTATTTCTTTTACAGAAGGATCATTTAATTTTCCAAATCCTGATTCTTTAGATATTGTCCCTAAAAGCTTATAGCCCTCAAATTGCAAATCTTGCGCTTTCAGCGTACCCTTTCCTTTAAGAGATGGCATAAGAGGCAGCATTTGATTGTCTAATGACCCTGACATGTTATAACTTATAGAAACATTACCTGAAGCCTTTTCGGCAGCAGGAACCAACTCTTTAAAGAGCTGAATCGTTTCATATCCTTTCTTTATATTAAGATTTTTAGCCTCTATGTCCATTGAAAAAATCGCCTCATTAAGATTTAAGGGGTGATAAAACCCTTCGATTTGCGCGTTACCATCAACCATTTTTAAATCACTACTTTTAAGATAAAGTCCCTGATCCTTAATCCCCAAAACACCTGATAACTCATTAATATTTAATAAATTATATTTAAGCGTATCTACCTGAATTTGAAAAGTGATATCCATATCTTTTGGCACTTGCATCACTCCACTAATCACCTCTTCAACTACAGCGGCTTCACTATCTAATTCTTCTACCGCCTGACTAGTTAACTGGTCTTTCTTTGGAAAAAATTCTGTAACAACTATTTTTGAGGATTCCAATTTCACATCACCACGTAAAATACCATTAGAAAATAAAGCATAATTTAGATAATCTTGAAAAAAACCATTCATAGAAACCTGAGTACTCTCATGCTGGATATTTAGATTAGAAAATGCCATTTTATCATCTAAGAACAAAAACTTCCCGCCCTTAACTAAAAGCGGCTGTGGTAGCACATCGGTTTCAATTTGTATACTCTCAACAATATCTAGTGTGCCAGAATGTGAGTTCGGCGTCACGCTTGTAGAGTTTTCATCATCTGGATTACTGAGCTGTCCTTTTAAATTTAAGTCAACTTTTAGCGCTCCCTTTGAAATTAAAAAAGGTAAATCAACAACTTGATGAAGTGAGGTAAAATCGATACTACCGACACTGTTGATTTCATATTCAGGTTGGTCAAAATTCTGAAAAAATGCTTTTGCTGCAAATTTATTTTCCAGAAAACTAAAGTTTAGCGCATTGATTTTTAAAGAAGAATCTGAATAGCTATTTCCATTATTTTGAACTAAAGCATCAATATTTATATTCTTAATAGGCTCAGGGTGTCCTGAAGTCTGTACAAACCCATTGGTTAGCTTAAAGCTTCCTTCGGTTTTAGGAAATTTTGATGCTAAGGGCTGATAAACACCTTCCATATTCCAATTAGACCATAAGATACCATTAAATTTAAAATCTGGTAATTGCAAAGTTTCGTTAAGCATCGTCAAATCTACCTTAGACTGAATATTGGATTTTACATAGAGCGAATCTTCTCTCCCCTTTAAAACCAATTTCCCTGCAGTGAGTTCATCTTGTAGTTTAAAATTTAGGTTATCTAAACGAAAATCCATTAATCCATTTTCTAAAGACCCTTTGAATTTTACCTGTATATTTTCCAATTTCTGATTGGCTGTCTTATGTGCTATTTCACCATTATTTATAACCAAATCCAATGACACATGTTCTCTTTTCAGCGAATCGGGAACGGTACCGGAATAGCCAATTAGGTTACAAGTGGCATCAATATCACCGTTCATATCCATACTTTTGGACCATTCGGTATATTTTGGAGGAAGGGCGCTTACCACATTTTGTAGCGTGCCGTTTTTTGTATTGAAAACCACATTATAAGAAAGGCCATCATCAAAAACATCTAATCTCCCATTAAAATTGACATTTAAATCATTCAATGAAATAGTATTGTCATCTAATTCTATAGAAAGCGTTTTAGTATCATAGATTGTAAAGGATTTTGCCTTTAGCGTTTTACCTTTTAGGTATTCTACTTTATCAAAAATAACATCGATACTATCAATATCCAATTGTGAACCCAACTCTAAAATTCCTTTATCTAGACCACCTTTGCCTTTATAATTAAAGCCATTGGATTTTATTGTTATGCCATTCTCTTCATCTTTATAAAGTACATTAGCATTTTTAATTTTGAGTTTATCTAGATTCAAATTTAAACCGAGCGAACTAGAATCATCTTGGCTAGATATAGAGTCTACATAAAAGATATTATCATAATTGTTTCTTCCAAACTTATCCTTAACAAGTCGAATATCACAATCCGTTAAATACGTTTCTTCGACCTTCAACTCATTTGAGAAAATTAATTTAAAAATATTAATACCAAAGCCGAGCTCTTTAGCTGTTATTATACGTTCTTTAGAAAACGGTTCAGGCTCTGCTAAATTAACCTCTTCAAAAGAAAAGGTTAACGAAGGAAAGTGACGAAAAAATGATATTTCGGACGCCTTAAACTGTAGTTCTGATCTTAAATTTTCGTTGATTCCTTTTTTTATTTCTTGAGAGATATAATCATTAAATATCTGAGGAATGGCAAACATGAAGATGAGCAAAGCGACGACCACACCTAATAACCATTTCAACACTAAAATAAGAATACCCTTTTTATTATTTGTTTTCACCATTTGAAAATAAATTATACTTTTTGATTTTTATGACTTACTATTTCAAATAGATTACTCTAATGTAATAAATCAATAATACTGTTTTAGGCACTACCAATTAACAAATGATACACCAATGCCAAAGGTACTCTGATAATGATTATAGTCTACTAATGTTTCCCCATATCCTGTAAAAAATTGTGCTTGTACTTGTAAATCCTTATTTATAGGATATAGATAATTGAATTCTAAACTACCATGATTATCCTTTAGCGAAAATGAATTCGTAGCAATTGCGTAAAATGTGTGCTTTTTTAGCTTATAGATAGCCTTAAGCCTTCCATTACCTATATAGTTTGTGATTAACGGATTTTCATCAACCTCATCATTTAATCTAATCCAAGGACTTAGATAGATTTGTAAGTTTTTACTTTCTAACGCTAAATTGAAAATCACTCGATTCCAGCTTCTCGACCTTGGTAAATCTCTACCATTAGATTGGTGATTAAAACTTACACCAAACATCTTTAAAGTGAGTCCTGCAATTTTAATATCTAAAGGAAAATTCAACATAAGTTCTGGCTCATAATTCAACTCTCTAAAGGCTCTAGACAATTCTGTATTATAAATTTGCCAATGCGCAATTTGAGTATAACCAACCCATAAATCTCCTTTTCCAAAAAATAATGATTCCGCCAATTTAGTCTTAAAACTTAACTGAAATTTAGCTTCATAATTATTAAATTCTTTAGGAATAGTTGAAGAAAAATCTGGATTTTCACTGTAAGGCAATTTATTCGGATTATTAGACCTTCTACCTGCGGTTACATACACGGGTTTATATGATCTTAGCTTAAATACGCCTTGCTTAGTTTCTTTATCTAAATCCCATATTTCTGATAAAGACTTAAGTCCTATTTCATTTTCTTCTAGCTCTTGAGCCTTAGAAATCGAAATTGACAGGACTAGTATAATAAATACAGCTATTTTTTTTAGCACCATTTAAATAAATTTCTATTGATGACCAGAAATGGAATTACACTTTTTAATCAAAAATTCTGCTCTTTATTCTTTACAATCCGTTTTTGATAATGGCATTGTAGATGAGTAATTGACAGAATTCACATCTTTAAACATTGTTCCGGATTCATCTAATTCGCCATAACCTTCCACCAATTGATTATCCTTAAGCATAAAAGTGACTTGTCTTTTACTTTCGACACCTTCAGATTGAAAGGTATACGTACCAACAAGTTTACCGTAGTTAAACTCTCCAGTGAAGCTACCTGTGTTTTTGTCTTTTTCAGCAAAAGCATAGGTCAAATTAGCCTCTACTGGATTATCGTTTTTTGTAATCTCCATATTGACTAGGCTACCATTTTCGTTATACATATAACAGCCTTTTTCAAGTGTTGGCGTTATTACGACTTCCTCCACCATAGGAACTTCTTTAATGGTTTCTTCTGGTTTATCCTCTTTATTTTTACAATTAAAAAAGGTAAAAGCAACGAATGCCAAGAGTACTACTTTTCTACTTATAGCACTAACGTTTGCGTTTTTAGAATTTGAATATTTCATAATATTTAGTGTTTAGTTTTTAATCCGTTTTTTTGAATACGATCGTAATTCCTGATGGATTTGATAAGGTTAATCTATTATTTTCAATTGCATATGTTGTGCTACTCTGTAATGCTTTTAAAAATTCGGATTCTTTGTTATTTGGCTCACACAACATTTCCGTAGTTACAATATTTGTAAATCGAAGCAATCCTTTTTCAAAAAAAAGCTTACCATTCATTTTGTTACAGCCAGCAAAACCTGAAAATGTATTTTCTGAAGTTTTAATATCAATCGTAGGAAATTCTTGCTTAAAATCTGCTTTGGTTATTATTTTCCCTTTTAAGGTTTCAAGTATCCAAATATCTTGTAGGCGATAATCAGTAACATAATAACCACAGCCTTTTAGCTTTTGAGACTCCGCTTCAGCCTTTTTATTATAATCAATGGTCACAGAATAAGATGATACTTTTCCAGACATATCATTGACACAATCTGTTTGCGAAATTTGAATAGTCATCTCTGTTGATTCTGTCTCAATATTGTAGCGTTTCACATTAGAATCCTGCGCTAAAATAGGCTCGGCGTGTGGCATATTTATGGAATCCGTTGGCGTTTTAAAAACAATTAACTTCTCATTAATCTCTAATCCCCAGAAAGGTTCCGCACCACTTGCTTTGAAATAATTGCTATCGTTATTAGCAGATTCATCTTTAGACACCTTAGTATTAACTGCGTCAGAATGCTCTGTGTTTTTGGTAACACTTTGTTGTAAAGCCTCCTGTTTATTAGTAGCATTGTTACATGCAGAAAACATAAAGAATCCTACAAACAGAAAGCCAGAAATAAGTCGTATCATTATTGTGTTTTTTTGAATCGCATCATTGGTACATCTCCTAACATTAAATTCAGTTTGCCATCGGCATCAATGTTGTATCCATCTATTTTTTTTATCGTACTCAAGAACTCTTGTTCTCCTTTACCACAAAACATCATAGTAGTAGGTCCTGGTTCACCAAAAGAAATTGATTTACCATCCAAAGTATAAGACGCTGAATACCCGTTACAACTATTATTACCTGTTGCTTTACTTGTCGTTTTATCAAAAGTAAGTTCAGGTTTTTTATTAGGGAACAAGCCATCGAAAGCAATTCGTGAGCCAGACATGTATTCCAATTGCCAAGTCGCACTATAAAGTTGCTCGTTATTAGACATTCCTTTTTCCGAACCACAAGCCGTAACAAGTGATAAGAAGCAAATAAACAAAATTGATTTAATTTTCATGATACTATAAGTTTTATGATTATTGTTTTTTAAAAAATCGAGCTAATAGGTATAAAATACTGAGTAGTATCATAACAATAACACTCAATACCAAGAAATTACCGAACACCTTTGTATACCCAATACTTGTAGCGTCAACAAATGGATACGGATAAAAATCTGAAAAACTTCCTCTAAACATTATGACTATAAAATAAATTAAAGGGTATAAAAGCCATGAAAAAAGCAGTCGTGGTTTTAAATCTTCAAATATTATAAACATAAACCAATATACAAGTACATACATTGGGATAACAGTGTGTAAAAGCTCATCAATTACCATTTGAAAACCTGAAGGTTGCCAAATGGAACGCAAAACAATTTGATAAACCAGACCGACAATAAGGATGAAACCTGTAATGGCCGTTAATGAAGCATTGTTTTTTAGAAATTTTAGCGCTCTAATAGTTGAGATTTGGGATGTAAAATAAAGCGCAACTAGCGTATTCGTTAAAATAGTGAAATAGCTAAAAAACCTAATGACAGTTTCAAAAAGATCTGTTTGCCTGTTGATGATAATTAACACTAATTGTCCGACAACTGCAAACCAGCCAACCAAAGCACCTACGACATTCCATATCTTTTTTTGAGTGAAGTTCACTAAGGCAGTCATCTTAAGATTTTTAAGCATTTAAATATTGTAGGTCAAAATTAAACTATTAATGCTTCCTATCAAATTATTCAATATTAAAACAAAATGAATTAGAATGTTTTAGAGCTATTAATTACGCGTTGGTATACCTTCAAATCTTTACGCATTAGTAAATCTTACAAAAAGAATGCAAGCAACTAGAATATTTCATACTCTATTACATAAAAAAATCCCTGTAAAAAATAATTACAGGGACTTAATCTTGCTAAAAATCAATTATTATAAAGCTTCAAAACGGACATTATCTATCGCAAAATTTAATAATACATCTGCGCCTTCAAATGCCATTCCAAATTCTGCATCAACGAGACTAAAATCTGGCACGCCTAGTATTGAACAAGGTATAGAAACGGTTGTCCAACCTTCTGAATCAAATGCCTCGCCTGTATCATTCCATGGTGCCCAATCATAAAAGGCATCGACTCCATCAGCATCATTAAATCTAATTCTAAACATACCTGCTGTTAATGGCTCTAAAGTATTGATATCAAATTTTAAGACGTAACCCGATAAATTTGAACCTACAGTTGATGCTCCATTAAAAGTTCCGGCATCATTTCTCCAGAACAAATCTTGCCACCCGTCACTTCCCGTTTGGAAATTTGCTCTACCGTAAGCGCTACCATCTAAACTTAGTGAAACATCATTTTCTGCTACAACATTTCCCCACCATGGTCCATTAGCATCCCAATCAAAGAATACTAAAGACGTATCATCTATAGGATCTGGCCCTCCACATCCTGGTGTATCAAAACGCACATTATCTATCGCAAAATTTAACAACACATCTGCTCCTTCGAATGCCATTCCGAATTCCGCATCAACTAAACTAAAGTCTGGAACACCTAATACAGAAAGTGGAATTTCAATCGTTTCCCATCCGTCAGTTGTAAAAGGCTCACCGGTGTCATTCCAAGGTGCCCAATCATAAAAGGCATCTACACCATCGGCATCATTAAATCTAATTCTCACCATACCATCTGTCATAGGCTCTATAACATTCATATCAAATTTTAACGAATAACTACTTAGATTACTACCTACTACTGCTGCACCATTAAAAGTTCCGGCATCGTTTCTCCAAAATAAATCCTGCCAACCTACACCTCCTGTTTGGAAATTTGCTCTACCATACGAGCTACCGTCAATACTTAACGCAGCCGTATTTTCTGCAACAACATTTCCCCACCAAGGTCCGTTTGCATCCCAATCGAAGAATACCATTGAAGGATCTCCTACAGGACATAGTCCGCCTTCACCTGTTTCAATACCAAGAGCACTTAATAATGCTTCTGGGATTAAAACGCGGTTAATCTCATGGATAACACCATTATTGGCTCCAATATTCGCCATTGTAATAGTAGATGGAATTGCATCACCAAAAGACGGTAATAATCTCGCGTTATCACCAGATAAATCTGCGGTAATATCATCACCATATAGTGTAGATATTGTTCCACCATCCGTCAACTGACTTGCCATTAAACTACCAGCATGAAGATGATAATTTATTAAATCGGTTAATACCGTTAATTCTTCAGGTGTATCAAAATCTGCTAAAGTTTCAAAATTATTTATTGCTGCAAATAGCCCTACAAAAGCATCATTATTAGGTGCAAAAGCAGTTAACTCATCCGTAGACAAACTATTTGTAAGACCCACTTTTTCTACCGCCTCTATAAAGGTTGTAAAACCTCTATCATTAGATCTCTCAACAATATTTAAGGTTGCACTTAATATGCTTTGAAAAACATCTTCTGGTAATAAGACTTTATCAACACCATGCACTACACCATTTACTCCTTGAATATCTACAAGAACAATTTCTGCATCATTATAAGTGGCATCATCTATTAGTGT
This sequence comes from Winogradskyella pacifica, assembly GCF_003386275.1. Classification (NCBI taxonomy): domain Bacteria; kingdom Pseudomonadati; phylum Bacteroidota; class Flavobacteriia; order Flavobacteriales; family Flavobacteriaceae; genus Winogradskyella; species Winogradskyella pacifica. Next base: position 385,067 of record NZ_QREI01000001.1, read on the forward strand.
TCCGCTAATGGAAAATGAATCTCCTTGCATGGAAGTCTGCGTTGTACCATCAACCTCTGAAGAACGTGTGTTAGCACCAGAAACGACATGATATAGTATAATTTGTTGTAATACCGCTTCTGGAATATCACTTAAAGACACCCATCCAAAAGCACCATTAACTTGAGCTATTAAGGCTTCGAATGCTATATTATTAGGAGCAAATAAAGTATAAGGATAATTTTCGTTTTCAGGATCTGATATTGACAATGTTTCACTTAATCCAGATAATGCAATGGCACTTGCTAAACTAGAATAATCAGGATTTGCCATAACATGATCTACAACTGTTGGCGGCATTAAAACAGCATCTACAGTATGAATAACTCCATTGGTCGCCCCTAAGTCGAACCCGTTATCTACCAATGAAGCTACTCCATTAAATATAAGATCACCTTCTGTATTTGTATAAAAACTAATATTATTATCATCTGGACCAGTTGCTAAAGTCGTTAAATAACCCGTTTCCATTCCACCTGTAAAATCAGCTGTAACTGTACTTAATACATGATTTAACAACACATTCTCTAATGCTTCATTTGTTAATGACGTTATGCTTGAGTCACTAAAAGCTGAATTGTTTGGCGCAAAAACCGTATAAGTAGTTGTACTACTTAGAGTAGAATCTAAACGCACCTGAGCTAATGCATCAGCAAGCACAGACAAACTCTGTCGTTCGGATACAATTTCTGAAATATTTTTAGGACTACTTGTTGATTGGAATATATCGTCATCCTCTTTACAAGAGTAAAAGCATGTAAAGACAACAAGCAAAGAGATATAAAAGTTTTTAGATATTTTCATTACAAATATTTTTAATAATTAGTTTTTAAACTCCACTTGATTAATTTCTACTATAGAAAACCAAAATCATCTATATAAAAAATGTATTCTGCTAATCCTGTATTAGATGCTTCTTGAAAATCCATTCTAAATATTGTGTCTGGCGCACCACCATTTGGATAAAAATCGGATAAAGGAATCACCACTTTATTCCATACTCCTGGTATAAGTTCTATAGGCTGTACTGTTTGTGCTCCATCAAAATCATTTAAAGCAATTTGCACTTTATCACCTACTGCACCTGTTCCGTATACAGAAACTGTGAGGGCATCATATTCATCAAATGGAATATTTGGTACTAAGAAAGACAGTCCAGACCAGGCTTCTCTCGTACTTTTAATAGAGAATTCACCTAAAGCGACTTCAGAAGACGCCAAGTCATGTGTTCCTCCCCATTCACTTGTCGTCCAATCTGAATGTAAAGCATCAATATAAATAGAGTAACTAAACCCGTATGAATCTGATTGTGCAACAGCACCTCTACTCGTAGCTAAATAAATAAAAGCTTGTTCTATACCCGATGGCACTTCTACCACAACTTCCGTTTGGCTAATAGATAAAATTGTTGCTGGGGCTTCTATTAAGTTTCCATTTTCTTCAGATCCTGACACAAAGGTTACCGTAGACGTATCCGTAAAGTCACCACCCTGAAGCTTAACAACCTTTACACCATCAACTGTCTCTTCAGTGAATCCTTCAATAGTTAATAAAGAAAAATCATATTCAGTAACTCCTTTTAAATTTTCTAATCGCAAAATATTTGTTTGATTTATGTAAGGTGCGTCTAAAGGCACGCTTACAAAAGCAATATTATCTGTTAAAAGTGCTGGATTAAATCCTGCGGGAAAACCGTTAAAGTCTATAGAAAATAACGATGCCAAATTTTCGCCTCTTATAATGTATGTTCCTTGCAAAACACCTTGTGTTACAGGGACGTCTTCTCTAGCTTCGCTTACACTATGAATAATAGGAGGAGCAGTTGCTTCTGGAATAGAATCCTTTTGAAATTCGTTTTCGCAAGATGTTAACTGAAATATCATTAACACCATTAAAAAGAAAGTAGCTATGTTGCTCAATGTGAAATTATTTTTTTTCATAATCTTCTTTTTTATATTTATTCTCCAAAATTATAAGGCACTGGAGGCTGTTGAAGCGCTGGGTTATTTTGAGTCTCGTTTGTTGGATATGGAAATAACATATCGTCCATTGTAGGACTAAACATTTCAGAATTAATTGTAGGAGGCGTTGTATCATTATTAAAAGCTCCTCTTTCTGTATTGCCTAAATAGTTTATTGCAAAGGCAGGCCCACGTCTTACAACATCATACCAAAACTCAAACTCAAAAGCTAACTCAATACGTCTTTCTTGAAAAACATCGTCTATTGTTGGGTTATCTATGTTTCCTAAACCAGCACGTCTTCGCACCTTATTAAGAGACGCTGTACCGTATGCACTTGAACCACCTCCCATAACTGCAGCTTCCGCGTTAATTAATAATAATTCGCCATACCTAAGAATATAAGTATTGTTTGGATAGCTCTGTTGACCTCCACCTCCATTAGTCGCAGCATTACCAACAACGTATTTTTTTATTCCAACATTAGTCCCTTGATGATTAACTGTTGGTGACACCGCATAACCTCCATTTAAGTCGTCATAATAAGAACCAGGATCCATAATTGTAGCGTAATAACGTAAATCTTGTGTTGTGTCTTCGTAAGCTTCTTGCAAATCTATTGAAGGACCAATTGCAGCCCAACCATCCGCAAAACCAGTAACTCCTGCTTGTGCAAAAAGCGATTGTAAACCGTTTCCTTCTGCATATTGACCAGATGTTGACCATTGCAATGCAAAGATTGATTCTGGATTATTATCATTTGCAGTTAAAAACAAATCATAATAACTTCCTGAAGGATCTCCATCTTCTGCATCACCACCATATAATTTAAATTCACCAGAAGTTATAACCTCTTGAGAGAGTTGAAATGCTTTAGTATAATCTTGCTCGTACAAATAAATCTTCGCTAACATTGCCTTAGCTGTACCGCTAGAAACTTTTGCATTTAAGTCATAACTTCCACCTCTAATTTTTTCATAACAATTATCTACAGCAAACTGTAAGTCTCTTTTAATAAACTCATAGACATCAGATTCTGGGTTTCTAGGAACTACAGGCTCTAAAACGTATAGATTATTATCTGCGATAATAGGAATTGGACCAAAAATTCGGACAAGATAAAAATAGGCAGTGGCACGGATAAAACGCGCTTCGCCAATAGCGTTATTAACGACATCTTGCGAAATATCTGGATGTACAAATTCTGGCATTGTATTTATTACTGAGTTTGCCTGAGCAACTACAGCATACAATGATTCCCATGCCTGAGTTAAGGTTCCGTGCTCTCCTGTTATTGCAAAATTAGTAAAGTCAGCATTCCTTGGATCCCACGTACGGCCATTCCCTGAACTTAACTCACCAATACACCAAGAAACATTAGAGATAAAGTTAAACCAAGGCTTAGAATACAAGTGATTCGTCCCCGAATTAACTTGCTCTTCTGTTTGATAGAAGTCTACTACGTTATACGAATCTTCTGGTGGTCTATCTAAAAATTCCGTAGTACATGATGGCAGAAGTAACAATACTGCCAATGTCAGTAAAAACTTAGTTCGTAATAAATTATTCATTATATCTTGGTTTTTAAAATTCAACATTGATTCCTAACGTAAATGTTCTTGGTGATGGGTAACGCCCATTATCCACCCCTAATAAAAGTGCATTTTGGTTGTATGCGCCTACTTCTGGATCGTAACCAGAATAATTAGTAAATGTGTAAAGGTTTTGAATACTTCCATATAGTTTTAACTTACTCAAACCTATCTCTTCAGAAAATTTGCTTGGAAGCGTGTAACCTATAGTTACATTTTGTATTCTTAAATAAGAACCATCTTCTATGTACCTATCCGATATATTAATGTTTGGCGTGTCATTTCTTGCTAATCTCGGTGAACCTGAATTCGGGTTATCAACAGACCAGTAATCTAACACTGAAGCCACTTGGTTTGTATAAGTTCTATTTCCTGCGGTTAATGAGCGTCCAATAGCATTGAAGATATCATTACCATAAGACCCTTGCATAAATACGGATAAATCAAAGCTTTTATAAGAGAATGAATTTTGAAAACCAAATGTAAAATCTGGGTGTGGATTTCCAATAATTGTTCTATCATCTCCATTAATAATTCCATCAGGCACACCGTCTGGGCCACTTATATCTTTATACTTTACATCGCCTAGCCATGTTGACCCAAATAAAGCATCTTCATAAGGTCTTCCAAATTGAACTGGAGCTCCATTAATATCATCTAGAGTTCTAAAAATCCCTTCAACCTGATAGCCATAGAATAAACCAATAGGTTGACCAACTTGAGTTATTGTTATATTTTGATTAGAATTATCTAAAGACAAATCCCCATTTATTGTTAGATCACCTAAAAGCTCATTCACTCTATTTTTATAATGTGATACAGTTAATGAAGAATTCCAGTTAAAATTTTTCGCATCTGTTTTGTAACTTAAAGTAACATCGACACCTGTATTTTGCATTTCACCTAAGTTAACCCATGGAGGAGTTATTGCTCCTGGCGAATTACCTCCAGTAATAAAATCGGTGACTGCAAGTTGGTAAAGAAAATCTTTTGAAATTTTCTTATAAACTTCTACAGTTGTGTTTAATCGTGAATTAAATAATGTAAAATTTAAACCAAAGTTAGTTTGTGTAGAAGATTCCCAGGTTAAATCCTCGTTTGCAAAATTCGCATATTCGAACCCTGTTCCTGTACCTGTTGAAATTGTATTTAATCGTGCACCATAAGCGAAATTTGGAATATTTTGATTCCCTACTTCACCATAACCTCCATATAGTTTTATGTTTTCTACAGCAGTGACACCATCCATAAAACTTTCGTTAGACAATCTCCAGGAGGCTGAAACAGAAGGGAAATATCCCCATTTATTACCTTCAGCAAATTTTGAAGAACCATCAGCCCTCAAAGATGCTGTAACATTATATTTATTATCTAATGAATAGATTAATCTACCAAAGTAAGATTCTAACGCTGCGCTTCCTTTGTATTGATCTGTAAAATCATTAGCATCTCCAGTTCCTAAAACTGGAACATCATTACTTACAAAATCTCCATCTTGAGAAATTACACCTTGCCAAATTGACTCTTGGACTTCATGCCCCAATAGGACTGTGAAATTATGTTTCTCATTAAAGGTTTTATTGAACGTCAATAAGTTTTTTACAATCCAAAAATCTGTGTTTTCATTTCTAAGACTTAAACTATTTGTTCCTCTATCAATCGCTCCATAATTAAATGTAGGCTGAAATCTATCACTAATATTGTTCCCGAAATCACCACCCATTTCTAATCTATAAGTAAAATTCTCCGATATTTTAAACTCACTATAAATATTTCCTAATACTCTATTTCTAGTTAATTTATTTTTAACGCTTAATGCTTCTGCAATCGGATTTCTTATACCAAAAGCAATTTCTTCAGATGTCACAGGACCCGCAAACGACCCATCGGGATTATAAACTGCAGTTGCGGGATTGTTTAATAAAGAAAGACCTATAAGCCCATTAGTTGAGTTATTTAAGGTTAGGCTTTCATTTGTTCTACTTGTTGTAAAACTGACCCCAACATTAATGGACTTATTTAATTTGGCATTTACATTAGCTCTTACCGAAATACGATTAAATGAAGATCCTATGACAGTACCTTCTTGATCAACATATCCTGTAGACAAAAAGTAATTAATACCCTCGTTGCCACCAGAAAAAGACACTTGATGATTTTGCATCATGGCATCGCTAAAAATCTCCTTTTGCCAATTAGTTCCTGGACCTAAAAGATCAGGGTTTAAAAATTCGACCCTAGGAGTAAGGCCATATATTTCTCCTATTTCATTCTGCAATCTTGCATAACCTGGTAAATCTAAAACCTCAATTAAATTTGTAGGACGTTGTATTGCTATAAATGTATTATATGAAAGTTTTCCTTTTGAATTCTTACCCTTTTTGGTTGTAATAATCACAACTCCATTAGATCCTCTAGAACCATAAATCGCAGTAGCAGAAGCATCTTTAAGTATGTCAATAGACTCTACATCGTTAGGATTTAACGCAGATAAAGGGCTCACACCCGTTGAACCACTGCTCTCACCAATGCCATTATCTGCAATAGAACGTCCACTTGTAGCCACATTATTAGAATCCCCAGACACTGGCACACCATCTATAATATATAAGGGCTCACTAGAACCTGTTATAGTATTGATACCACGAATCCTTACAGAAACAGCACTACCTGGCTGACCAGAATTCTGAGTAATACTCACACCTGCGGCTCTACCTTGCATCATTTGATCAATACCAACTTGCGGTATTGTCTCTAATGCTTCGGTATCTACACTAGACACAGAACCACTTAATTGCTCCTTTCGCTGTGAACCATAACCAATAACAACAACCTCATCTAAACCTTCTACACTTTCATCTAAAGTTACATTAATGAGTTCTTTATTTTTTACTGAAACTTCTTTGGTTTCAAACCCTATATAACTAAATACTAAGGTTGAATTTTCATTAACATTAATGACATAGCCACCATCAAAATCAGTTACAACTCCATTTGTAGTTCCTTTTTCTATCACCGCAACTCCAAGTAGCGTTACTCCATTAGAATCAGACACGGTTCCTTTTACTTGGTTTTGAGCAATAGCAAATTGCCCCATTAAAAGAAGCAGTAAAAATGAATAACAATATTTAGTGCTGCAACAAATGTTTTTAAAATCGAATTTTCGCATATTAATTGATATTAGTAGAAGTTGATTGTTAATTCCCAATTTTTTCACCTTATAATTATTATATAAATAATTTTACAGTTCATTTATTGATGATTCCAAAATTAACAGAATTGTTAACGTAGTGTTAATAGTATTTTGTCATTTACTAATAAAATATATTCGACAATATAAAATAATACATGAAATTAGATAAATTGTACAGATCACAATAAAACCTAACGACGTTTATTGACAGAATATCAGATGCAAACAAAAATTCTTTTACAACCCCACCTAAGACATTTAGTGAAGAAAATTCATAGGATTCTTTTTATACCCGAAAATTCATTTTTGTACTGACTAGGTGTGCATTTTTTTAACTTCTTAAACACCCTATTGAAATTTGCGATATTGTTAAAACCGCAATTATATGCAATTTCAGAGATGCTATTATCTTTTTCCAATAACCACATCGCAGCATAACCAATTCGAACTTCATTAACATAATCTACAAATGTCTTTCCGGTTCTTTTTTTCATAAACCTATTAAAAGACACATTACTCATATTTACAATTTCTGAAACTTGAGATAGTGTTATTTTTTCACTAAAATGCCCTTGGATATATTCATAAACTGTTTTTATTTTATCACTATTCTCAAAATTCTCCCTATATACTGTGTAGGTCGATAGTAAGCGCTGGTTCCTAGAATTGGCTAAATCATGTAGTATTGAAACTAATTCTAAAAAATAATCCATACCATCTAATCGCGATACCTGAGCTATTCTAGCTTGTAATTCTAAAGCTGTTTTTTTAGAAAATAAAATACCATGGACGGATCTATTAAACATATCCCTTATAGGCTTCATAATTCGTCTCCTTAAAAAATCTGAAGCAAATAAATGTTCATCAAACTGAATAGTTATTTCATGAATTGATTTACTCTTACAGTTATGAGTTACCCATCCATGATGTAAATTTGGACCAACCAACACCAATTCAACATCTCCAATCTCCTCCATACTATCTCCAATAATTCTTTTTACTCCTTTACCATTTCTTATAAAGTTCAACTCATATTCAGGATGAAAATGTATAGGGAAATCAAATTCTTCTTTAACCCTGTCGAAGACTAAAAAACTATCCTCAGGAGATAATGGTGTGATTTCTCTATGCGTGTTTTTAATAATATCCATAATAAAGATTTATAATAATGTAACAAATTGATAAAATAATACCAACTATATAAAGCTGGGTTCCCTAAATTTGAAATATCTAAAATTAGTGCGTAATTTTTACATTTTCCACAATTAAAGATGTAAAAATATTAATTAATATAAAATATAATTGTTCTTTTTTAAGAATGCTACAAACGTTAAATTATTATGTTTAAAAAAATTATTCCGATAGTATTAGTGTTTACAATGTTTTCCTGCAAGTCAATTTATACGAGCGATTATAAAAAACCGACTTTAGTTGATGATAAAATATCAGAAAGCTCACAGTTATTAAGAAAAAAACTATTCCTTATTTCACAAAAAGGGTTTGCTATAGGACATCAAGATTGTACATCTTATGGCATGGGATGGAAAAAAGCGGATTATCTCGATGTTGAAAAAAGTGATGTTTTTGATATGATCGAAGACCAACCCTCTGTATACGGTTTTGACATTGGTTGGATAGAAAAAGGATCGGACGTAAACTTAGATAGCGTCCCATTTAATTTAATGAGAAACCTAATTATAGATGCCCATAAAAAAGGAGGCATTATTACAATTAGTTGGCACTCCGACAACCCTGTATCTGGTGGAGATTCTTGGGACCAAACACCTGCAGTAGCACAAATTTTAGAAGGAGGAACCCATAGAGAGAAATATGAACTTTGGATCGGAAGATTAGCCAGCTTCTTTAAATCTTTAAAATATAATGACACAAAAATCCCAATAATATTTAGACCTTTTCATGAAATGAACGGCTCTTGGTTTTGGTGGGGAAAAGGCCATTGCACAACTACAGAATATAAAAAATTATGGCATCAAACAGTCCAACTCTTAAGAGACAAACACCAAGTTCACAACCTATTATATACCTACTCACCCAATAAACTAAACCCAGAGGATAATTATATGACCTATTACCCTGGCGATGATTATGTTGATATTTTAGGATCCGATATTTACGATTTCAACAATACTGAAGAGTACGTAAATTCAGTTGTTAATGATTTGGCCATTGTTAAATCTTATGCAACTGAAAAAGATAAATTGTTTGCGTTTACAGAAACTGGACTAGAAAAAATTCCAACTAGTAATTGGTTTACTGAGGTTTTGTACCCAAGTATTAAAGATTCTGGAATTAGTTGGATTTTATTTTGGAGAAATCATGACGAAAAACACCATTACATGCCTTACAAAGGGCATACTAATGAACTCGACTTTAAGAAATTTAAGGCACTACCTAAAACATTGTTCTTAAAAGACATCAATCTTATAAACCCATAACTCACATGCAATTACTACATACAATTGACATCCTAATTATCGCTTTATACTTAATCACAATTATTATCATTGGCTTGGTACTCCGTAAAAAAGCACAACAAAGTAAGGATGATTATTTATTGGGCGGAAAATCTATTCCTTGGTATTTATTAGGGCTCTCTAACGCCTCTGGTATGTTTGACATATCAGGAACAATTTGGCTGGTGACACTAATGTTTGTTTATGGGATAAAAAGCGCTTGGGTTCCATGGTTATGGCCCGTATTTAACCAAATATTTTTAATGGTTTATTTATCTAAATGGCTACGTAGATCTAATGCTACAACAGGTGCTGAATGGATAGGTACACGTTTCGGTTTCGGAAAAGGAGCAAAATTATCTCACATTATTGTCGTCGTTTTTGCATTAGTAGTGTGCTTGGGCTATTTAGCTTATGGTTTTATTGGTTTAGGGAAATTTGTTGAAATCTTTGTACCATGGGAATTAGTAAGTAATTATGTTCCTTTTTCTATTCCACTAGAATATGTCCCGCATTTTTATGGCACCATATTCACGTTGTTTGCTGTGTTTTATTCTTTATTGGGAGGCATGTCCGGAATTGTTTGGGCAGATGTTGTTCAATTCGGAATTATGACAATTTCAGCCTTAGTTATAGGCTATTTAGGGTGGCAAGCTGTGGGAGAATTTGGAGTTGACGTGCCAAAAGACTGGATGAACCCGTTTGTTGGAGGGTTAGATTTAGACTGGAGTAATATCATCCCTGAAGTCACAGATAAAATAAAAAGTGATGGTTACGGCATCTTCACTTACTTCTTATTTATGATGTTATTTAAAGGAGTGCTTGTAAGTGTCGCTGGCCCTGCTCCAACATACGATATGCAGAAAATTCTATCGACTAAAAATCCCGTTGAAGCTTCAAAAATGAGTGGGTTTGTATCCGTAATTTTAATGCCAATTCGCTATTTAATGATTGCTGGTTTTGCAGCCTTAGCTTTAATCTATTATGACAAGCTAGATTTATTAAATGCCGCTGGGCATATCGATTTTGAACTCATTCTACCAACAGCTATTAAAGAATTTGTACCTGTTGGCTTATTAGGCTTATTATTAGCAGGATTAATTGCGGCATTTATGTCCACTTTTGCTGGCACATTAAACGCTGCTCAAGCTTATTTGGTTAATGATATTTATTTAAAATACACAAAACCTGATGCGTCTCAAAATCAAATAAAAAACATGAACTACATCACAGGTATCATTGTGGTTATTATCAGTATTGTTCTTGGTTTTTTCGCAGAAAATGTAAATGCCATATTAAACATTATTGTATCCGTTCTATACGGAAGTTATGTTGGCGCCAATATTTTAAAATGGCATTGGTGGAGGTTTAATGGTGAAGGCTTTTTCTGGGGCATGGTCGCAGGTTTACTCGCTGCTGCAATAGTACCGCAACTATTTCCAGATGTAAATGCCTTATACTTATTTCCAGTATTACTAATTGTTTCTTTAATTGGAAGTATAATCGGAACCTTCTCTGCTCCTCCAACGGAAGCTGAAGTATTAAAAGAATTTTATAAAAATGTACGTCCTTGGGGATTTTGGAAACCGGTGCACGATCAACTAGCAGCTGAAAATCCAAACTTCAAAAAGAATACTGATTTCGGAAGAGACATGTTCAATGTCGCTATAGGTATAGTTGCCCAAACGGCATTAGTAATTTTACCAATGTATCTTATTTTCAGACAAGAAACTCCGGTCTATATTTCTATAGCGGTATTAATAGTATGTATCATTCTACTGAAGAAATTCTGGTGGAACAATTTAAATCAAAAACTCGATTAACCTTATAAAAACCAAACTATAGTTATGAGCATCAACACTATCGATAAGGCAAAAAAGCATTACGCTAAAACAGTGCGTAGAAAAAACAAACCAGCTAAACTATCTAATGGCATTTATACCAGATATAAATATCCAATAGTCACCGCAAGCCATATCCCAATTCATTGGCGATATGATTTGAATTCTGAAACTAATCCTAATGGCATAGAACGCATAGGCTTTAACGCTACATTTAATGCAGGAGCTCTAAAATGGAATGAAAAATATATTATTTGCGTCCGTGTAGAAGGCAACGATAGAAAATCATTTTTTGCCATTGCCCAAAGCGATAATGGTATAGATGGTTTCGAGTTCTGGGACAAACCTTGTGTCATTCCTCAAACCGAAATACCAGATACGAACGTGTATGACATGAGATTGATTCAACATGAAGATGGTTGGATTTACGGCATCTTTTGTACAGAACGCAAAGACCCAAATGCTCCTTCAGAAGATACAAGTTCTGCAATTGCTAATGCCGGAATCGTAAGAACTAAAGACTTAATTAATTGGGAACGGCTTCCTGATTTAATTTCAACTACAGGACAACAACGTAATGTGGTATTGCATCCAGAATTTATCAATAGAAAATATGCGATATATACACGACCGCAAGATGGATTTATTAGTGTCGGAAATGGAGGAGGAATAGGTCTAGGATTTATCGATGATATGATGAATCCTGAAGTTCAGAATGAAAAAATAATAAATAATAAAATCTATCACACTGTATTTGAGCTCAAAAACGGCTTGGGTCCTGCTCCAATAAAAACAGAAAAAGGATGGTTGCATTTGGCTCATGGAGTTAGAAATACAGCTGCCGGTTTACGCTACACCTTATACATGTTTATGACCGACCTTAACGATATATCAAAAGTGATACACCAACCCGCAGGTCATTTTATGGCGCCTCTTAATAAAGAACGTTTGGGTGATGTATCTAACGTGTTGTTTTCTAATGGATGGATAGAAGATAACGATGGCACTGTTTATATATACTACGCCTCTTCTGACACAAGAATGCATGTCGCTGTATCGTCTGTCGATTTGTTGGTTGATTATGTAACAAACTCACCAAAAGACGGCTACACCTCAGCAAGTTCTGTAGACACCATCGTAAATTTAATTGATAACAATAAAGGATTGTATTAATGTCTAAACCCTACCAACAGCTTCAAAACGAATGTAAAACTGAGCTCGGCAATATTCTAGAGTATTGGTCTAAAAACACATTGGACGAAAAGAATGGTGGATTTTTTGGTCAGATTAATCATTTCAATATTGTTATTCCTGAGGCCTCAAAAGGCATCATACTAAACACGAGAATTCTTTGGAGTTTTTCAGCAGTATCCAATCATTTTCAAACGGAAACGTATAACGACATTTGTGATAGAGCTTACAATTATCTAAAAACTCATTTTAACGATACCTCTTCAAAAGGTGTGTTCTGGGAATTGGATTATTTAGGAAACCCTATTAACAAACGCAAGCAAGTCTATGCGCAAGCTTTCTCTATTTATGCCTTGTCAGAATACTATATTCTTTCAAAAAATGAAGCCGCTAAGGATTGGGCTATTGAACTGTTCAACCTTATAGAAAAACATGCTAAAGATGAACACTCAGGATATTTAGAAGCCTTTAATGAAGATTGGACTCCTATTGAAGATATGCGATTAAGTGATAAAGATATGAATGCTGAAAAAACAATGAATACGCATCTTCATATTTTAGAAGCCTACACCTCACTACTCAAAATATATGACCATCAAAATTTAAAAGACTCCTTAACGACATTAGTAAATCTCTTCCAAAATAAATTTCTAAATAGCAACAATCACTACGACTTGTTTTTTGATAAAAACTGGAATTTACTAAGCAATACGATTTCCTACGGACATGATATTGAAACCGCTTGGTTAGTTATCGAAGCCGCAAAAGTTTTAAATGATGATGCATTATTAGAAGAAGCAAAAGCTACGGCAATACAAGTTGCTAACACCTTTTTAGAAGAAGCCATTGATGGTGAAGGAGCTGTTATAAATGAAAAAAACCTGAATACAAATCATACAGATACTGATAGACATTGGTGGCCACAGGTTGAAGCGTTAGTGGGTTTAAAATATGCTAACGACATCAAAAAAGACGAAAAACACATAGATAGCTCTTTGAAAATATGGGAGTTTACTAAAAAGCATATTATAGATCACGAAAACGGAGAATGGCATTTTAGAGTTGATAAAAACGGAAAACCTTATACAGAAGAAGACAAAGTAAGCATGTGGAAAGCTCCATACCATACCTCTAGAGCATTAATTATTTTAAGCAACAACTGTACATGAAAAAACTACTACTAATGAGTTTCTTTTTTGGACTATTCGTCCTCAGTTGTTCTAAAGATGATCCTGAAATCGAAAATGACATTCTAGTAAATATCGCTGCAACGATTGGTTTTGCTTCAGAGCCATCATCTAACGGAGAATTCACATTTACATTAACAAACGCAGTGAGTACAGCGACCACCATTAATTATACCATTAGTGGAACTGCTACAAATGGCACCGATTATCAAACCATTGCTAATTCCTTAAGCATTCCAGCAAATACATTGAGCAAATCAATAACGGTGACTGTTATTGATGATAGCATAACAGAAGGTGACGAAACAGTAACTATAACTTTAAACACAACTAATAACGATGTTATCATAGGCAGTTCGAATGTTGCTACGGTAACGCTTTCTGAACTCCCAGAAGCGTTTGTGCTATCACCTGATGAGACGTATTTATACATGGTAAATCCGAATGCGACACCAGAAACAATTGCGTTATTTTATAATTTAAAAGTACTTTCTAAAACGAAATTTGTCGTCGGACAGCACGATGCTTTCAATAGTTTTTATAATGATAATGTAGGTCCATCAGACATTATGAAAACAACAGGAAGTGACCCCGGTTTATTAGGTTCCGATTTTATGTTTATTACTGATGATAATAATGACGGCACATCGTCTAACTGGTATCACCAACAGGAGGAAATTATAAAATCAGACGCAATAGAAGCCTACAATAAAGGTATGATCAACACCTTTTGTTGGCACATGAGAGAACCCTATGAAGGAGATTATTTTTACACAAGCGAAATGACTCAATTTCAGAAAGACAATGCACTTGCTAGTATTTTACCCGATGGAGCAAATCACGATTACTACAAACAAAAACTTCAGAAAATAGCAGATGTTGCCAATAGTATGGTTGGTAATGATGGAAGTTTAGTTCCTTTTATTTTTAGACCTTTCCATGAGTTTGATGGAGATTGGTTTTGGTGGGGAAAAGACTATTGCACACCACAAGAATTTATAACACTTTGGCAATTTACTGTCACATATTTAAGAGATGTATTACAAGTGAACAATATTCTTTTTGCCTTTTCACCAGATAGCCGTTTTTTCTCAACCGGCGAATACCTTAGTAGATATCCTGGTGATGCATATGTTGATATTCTTGGTATGGATAATTATACCGATTTTAATAATCAAGGTCAAATGGCATTAGATAGCGCCAATGAAAAACTTCAAATTCTTACGGATCTTGCCAAGGATCGCGTTAAGATTGCTGCACTAACAGAATCTTGCTTTTTTGTAACTCCGGGACTAAACAATCCGATTTCAGGCTTTTACGCTGACCATCTTTATAATGCCTTATCAGATAATAATGTAGAAATAGGCTATATGATGTTTTGGACAAACACAACAGACACCTATTGCACTCCAACACCAGGACAATCTAGCACTTCTGACTTTTTAGAATTTGTAAACAAACCGAGATCTGTATTACAAAACGAACTGCCTAATATATACGAATTACCTCAATAAATTTACAATGAAAAACTTCAAGCTCATAATAACAAGCCTTTGCATCACAGTTCTTTTTTCTTGTAAAAGTAAAAAATATGTGTTTGATGAAACTCCAGAGAAATCAGATTTTATAACTGTAAAAGGCACTCAATTTCAAAAAGGAGATCAACCCTATTATTTTATTGGAGCTAATTATTGGTACGGTCCATTGATAGGAGCTAAAAAAAGTGGAGATCGCGAACGCCTTATCAAAGAATTAGACTTAATGAAATCTGTTGGTATTGACAATCTACGCATTTTAGTCGGCGGAGAAGGAGATGGTGGTGATTCTAGAGTCTATCCTGCTTTACAGCCAGAACAAGGGGTTTACAATGAAGATTTACTTGATGGTTTAGATTTTTTATTAGCCGAAATGAGACAGCGAAATATGTATGCTGTGCTATACTTAAATAACAATTGGATCTGGTCTGGCGGCATGTCTGAATATTTAAAATGGAATGGCTATGGAGACGTTCCAAACCCTTTCTTAGAAGCCTACTCTTGGGATGAATACATGAACTACACCAAACAATTTCATAGTTGTGAGCCCTGTAAAGACGCCTTTTACAAACATATAAAGTTCATTATTAGTCGTACAAATTCTTATACAAATATTAAGTATGTAGATGATCCTTCTATTATGTCGTGGCAAGTGGCAAATGAGCCTAGAGTTTTAATGACTCCAGACCATGAAGACGCTTTTGCAGGTTGGTTAAATGAAACCGTACGGATTATTAAAGAATTAGCTCCGAATCAATTAATTTCTACAGGAACCGAAGGAAAACATGGTTTTTTACAAAATATAGACATGTACCAAAGACTACATAAAAATGAGAATATCGATTATTTAACCATGCACATGTGGCCAAAAAATTGGGGTTGGTATGATATTGATAATGAAAAAGAATCGACCCAAGTTTCTATAGTAAATGCAAAAAAATACATGAATGAACATGTTGTAATTGCGAACAAACTAAACAAACCTATTGTGATGTCTGAATTTGGATTTCCAAGAGAAAAAGAAAGTCTATCACCTGAAGCGTCTATAGAAAATAGAAATACATTTTACAAAGCTATTTTTGAAGAGGTTCAAAAAAGTAAAACAAATCTAAATCCAATAGCTGGTTTAAATTTTTGGGGATTTGCGGGCTATGCGATTACAGATCCAAATAACGGAAAATGGAAACATGGCGATGATTTTACTGCTGACCCACCACAAGAACCACAAGGTTTAAATTCTGTTTTTGCATCGGATATTTCAACGTTAGAATTAATTAAGACATTCAATTTACTATTAACTAAATATCCAACACGTTAAAAGTTCAACAAAAAGATTCACTTATGAAAGTCTCTATTTTCACCATCTTGTTTTGCATTCCTTTTTTTATCAGTTCGCAAACGCAATCTAAATATATTGTAGTGGATCAATTTGGTTATCGGCCAACATCAGAAAAAATAGCCATTCTCAGAGACCCTATTTC
Organism: Winogradskyella pacifica; assembly: GCF_003386275.1. NCBI lineage: Bacteria > Pseudomonadati > Bacteroidota > Flavobacteriia > Flavobacteriales > Flavobacteriaceae > Winogradskyella > Winogradskyella pacifica. The sequence goes on from NZ_QREI01000001.1 coordinate 401,561, forward strand.
AGGTTTTGATGCGGCAGAATCTTTTGCTCCAAGTTTTTCTTATGCTATTGTTGACGCTACAACAAACACCCAAGTCTTTTTCGGAAATACAGTTCCTTACAAATCAGGTATCGAAGATCCTTCTTCCGGAGACCGTGTGTGGTGGTTCGATTTTTCGACATTTGAAACTCCAGGGACTTATTATGTTCTAGATATCAATAAGAACTTAAAATCATATGACTTTGTTATAGCTGAAGACATTTATGCCGACATTCTAAAACATGCCGTTCGCACGTTTTATTACCAAAGAGCAGGTTACGCTAAAGACGCCACTTATGCAGGAAGCAATTGGGCAGATGAAGCAAGTCATATAGGTCCATTGCAAGATACCCAAGCGAGACGCTGGGATGCACCCAATGATGCTTCAACAGAAAGAGATTTAAGTGGAGGCTGGTATGATGCAGGTGACTATAACAAATACACCACTTGGACAGCTAATTACATTGTTGATTTATTAAAAGCCTATCAAGAAAAACCTGATGCCTGGACAGATGATTATAATTTACCACATTCTGGAAACGGCACACCAGATATTATTGATGAAATAAAATGGGGAATGGATCATTTATTACGTCTTCAAGAAACGGATGGCTCAATGATAAGTATTGTTGATTTATCGCATGCTTCACCACCATCTTCAGCAACCGGACAAAGCTTATATGGAGCCGTAAATACATCATGTACTTTGGCTTCTGCCGTGGCATTTGCGCTTGGCTCTAAAGTTTTTAATGATTTAGGTAACACAACATACGCTTCAACATTAGAACAAAGTGCTATTAATGCTTGGAATTGGGCAGAAGCGAATCCGAATGTCATTTGGGAAAACAATAGTTCTGCTTATAACTCATTGGATATTGGAGCAGGACAACAAGAAATTGATGACGATGGTCGTTTTGCTTATAAAATGAGAGCGGCCATACATTTATTTGATGCCACATCAGATGTTAACTACAGAACATTTATTGATAACAATTACCAAAACATGCATTTAATATTATGGAATTACGCCTATCCTTTTGAACAAGAAAGTCAGGAAACATTATTGTATTACACTAAAATTCCATCAGCAAACCCAACAGTTGTAGCCGCAATTAAAACCACGTATGAAAATGCAATGAACACTGCAGCTAATTTTGGTGCGCTAACCAATGAAACAGATCCTTATCTCGCTCATCTTACAGATTATGTTTGGGGCAGTAATGGTACAAAATCTCGAAAAGGTCTAATGTTTATGGATTACATAAATTACGACATTAATAGCGCTAACAATGTGGATGCTTTTAAAGCTGCAGAACGCTATATTCATTACATTCATGGTGTAAACCCATTAAATTTCTGCTACTTATCTAACATGTATGATTACGGAGCAGACCATGGTGTTAATGAGTTTTACCACACTTGGTTTAGCGACGGAACGGATTGGGATAACGCTCAAAATGATTTATACGGACCAGCTCCTGGTTATGTTGTAGGTGGTGCGAATCCATTTTACGATTGGGATGGTTGCTGCCCTTCGGGTTGTGGCAGTCAAACTTGCGATTCTAATCAAGTTGCTAGAATCAATGGACAACCTAAGCAAAAAGCTTATGATGATTTTAATACAACTTGGCCAATGAATTCTTGGGAAGTCACTGAAAATAGTAATAATTATCAGGTGGCTTATATACGTTTGTTATCTAAGTTTGTTGGGTTACAAGAACCACTTTCTGTTAATGACGTCGTTAATAATTCAAACATATCCTTACATCCTAATCCTTTTAAAAATGAATTTACGATTACCACAGAAGAACCGGCTACTTATCATATTTATGACTTAGCAGGACGCTCTATTTCTAATGGTCGTTTTTCAAACTCTTGTGCTATTGGAAAAAACATTAAGACTTCGGGTATTTACTTTGTAAAAGTAAGCTTGACGAATTCTAGTAAAACATTTAAACTGATTAAAAATTAATTTATTCAAGTACAAAATCGGTTTCTAATACCGTTTCAGAACTTCCTCCTACAAAGACTTTAAAGTCACCTGGCTCAATGATAAAATCACCATTATTGTTATAGAATCCAAGCGTTTCTTTATTTAATGTGAAGCTAATCGTTTTGGTTTCACCAGCTTTAATTTCCACTAATTCAAATCCTTTGAGCTCTTTAACAGGACGTGTTACACTGCCTACTAAATCTCTAATATATAATTGAACCACTTCTTTTCCATCTAACTCCCCAGCATTAGTCACATTAACACTCACCTTTACGTCATCTTCTAAAGTGAACGTATTACCGTTTAGTTCTAAATCCGAATAGCTGAAACTCGTATAACTTAAACCATGTCCAAAAGGATATAGTGGAGTTTTTTCAACATCAGAATAGTGTGACCAAAATACGTTATCATCCTTATCTACTGGACGGCCTGTGTTTTTATGGTTGTAATAAATTGGCACCTGACCAACATTGCGAGGAAAGGTCATTGGTAATTTTCCGCTAGGATTATAGTCACCATATAAAACTTGTGCGACAGCGTTTCCGGTTTGTGTTCCTAACTGCCATGCTTCAACAATTGTTGGAATATGCTCGTCTGCCCAAGAAATTGCTAAAGGACGTCCATTATTTAAAACCAAAACTATATTCTGATTAACCTCATAAACAGCTTCCAATAATTGTTGCTGAACTCCAGGTAATTGTAAATCCGTACGACTTCGTCCTTCACCACTTTGAAATCCATATTCACCTAAAACCATAACCACAACATCCACGGTTTTTGCGACCGCTATAGCTTCAGCAAAACCACTCGTATCTGTTGTATTGAATTGAATTTCTTTAAGGAATGTCGTTTTTTCAGTAGCCACCTCAGCACCTCTCACATAGGTTAATGTGTTACCGGTATACTTTTCCATTCCTTCTAATACAGACACTCCGGTTTCATCGTCTGAAGCGATTCTCCAACTTCCCAAAGGACTCGATTTATCATTAGCTAAATCGCCCATTAAAGCGATTTTTTGATCTTCTTTTTTTAAGGGTAACAGTTGATTTTCATTCTTTAATAAAACAATCGACTTTTTCGCCATATCCAAAACAGCTTCATGATGTGCCGGATTTCCTATAGTTTCTTTCTCTCTTGTTTCATCGCAATATCTGTAAGGATCTTCAAATAAACCTAATTCAAATTTCACACGTAAAATACGTCTTACAGCATCGTCTACTATAGATTCTTTAACGACACCATCTTTAACAAGCTGTGCTAATTCCTGTACATAAACATTACCTTCCATATCCATATCAGAACCAGCAATTGCTGCAATTTTAGCCGCTTCTCGCTTGTCTTTAGCATGTCCCCAACTTATCATTTCAAAAATTGAAGCCCAATCTGAAATAACATAACCATCAAAACCCCATTTACCTTTTAAAATATCGCGTTGCAAATACGAACTTCCAGTTACTGGCACTCCATTTATTTCGTTAAATGAATTCATCAAAGTACGTACACCAGCATCTACAGCAGCTTTAAAAGGTGGAAAAACCATATTGTGCAACGTTGATGTTCCTATATCTACCGTATTATATTCTTTACCCGCTTCTGCAAATCCGTAAGCTGCAAAATGCTTAGCACAAGCGGCAATAGTATTCGTTGCAGACAAATCATCTCCCTGAAACCCATGCACTCTAGCCACAGCAATTTTACTTCCTAAAAACGGATCTTCACCTGCTCCTTCCATAACGCGTCCCCAACGTGCATCTCTTCCGACATCTACCATTGGTCCAAATGTCCAGTTAATGCCAGATGCTGCCGCTTCTGCAGCCGCTACACTTGCCGATTTTTTAATCGCTTCCATATCCCAACTCGCCGCTTCTGCTAAAGGAATTGGACTTAAGGTTTTATAGCCATGAATAACATCAAAACCAATAATTAAAGGAATTCCTAATCGGGTTTCCTCTACTGCTATTTTTTGAACAGCTCTCACCTCTTTCACGCCTCTTACAGACAACATAGATCCGACCCAACCTTTTCGTAAATGTTCATATTTTTGTTCGGCGCTACCTCCTTCTGGAGCAGGACCTGTAACATCCCAAAAACCATTATATTGATTCATCTGACCTACCTTTTCTTCGATAGTCATGATTTTTAATAGTGAATCTATTTTGTTTTCTATAGTTGTATTTTTTGTCATCTTCATATTATTTTGGGCCTTACAATTTGCGAATACAAATAGCGTTAAAGCAAAAATTATCGTGTGTTTAGTCGTGTTCATGGTTTAAAATTTGTTTTTCAGTAGCAAAACTAGATGCTGGCAATCCTGCCTCATTAAATACATTAGACTGCAAGGCGTTTCCCCATGCAAACCTCACTTTTTGAGGCTGTTTCACTTGGTTAGAATATACTATTATCGTACTCCCTTTTAATTTGGTTTTTGCAGGATAAAACACATTATCTTCTCCTGCTATCTCGAACAAAGAGGCTGTTCCTTTTATAAAAAGACCATCTGCATTTTTAAAATGAATAACTGCATTTTCTTTATTATAAACAACGTGTTCTAACTCCGGATGTTCAACAAGACTATCTATGGCTTGATACTGTTTCTTCAAAGCTATATTTGCTAATCTTTGTCCTACTGATTTTTTATTTTTTGGTTGAATATCATTTGTAGGAGATATATCCTCATATCTATTTACTGAAGCTGAATACATACTATTCCTTAACTAATACTGATTTAAAAAATGGTTCTAACACATTAGCTATAGTTTTATGCTCTTCTATACTTGGATGCGCATTACAACCGTTTGGATATATCTCTTCAAACTGAAATAATGCTATATCCTTATCGCTTTTTATTTTAAAATGCTCCTGCACGTCCTTTAAGCATGACACTAATAATAGCTGTTTCTCACCGTTGAGCATAGGACTACTTAATAAAGCAACTTGTGTTTTGGGATAGCGCTTATAAATGCTTTCTATAAATTTGATATAGTTATTCGTGAATTTTTCATTATTGAATGGCAGCCGATCTTTAACACCATCGCCATCAGACATATCATTTGTACCTAAACAAATGCTTACTACATCTGGCTTAAATTCTAAATTGAAAGGCTTTGAATTGTCTTTATTTAAATACAAATTATCATAAACCTCAGGCATTATAGCTTCATCAATATTTTCATCATTCCAATTGCGGTACATCCCTATTCCAGAAACAGAACTCACCATAAAATCCGCATTTAGTTGTTTTGCTACTTGTGGCCCATAAGCCAAATAGGCATTGTGTTGATCTTGATATTCACCTTCGTTGCATGGCATATCAGAATCATCAGAAAGTGCTCCGCAGGTTATGGAGTCGCCTATAAATTCAATCTTAAACTGTTTTTCTTCAATTGGTAATAACGCTACTGCATCTACACCATGAAATATAATCTTATCATTAAAAGCTTCTGTAGCTTTATAAATTCCGATTGTATTTTGCTCAAGGTTAGGTAATTTTAAAGCTATTTTTTGAATAGAATCACCTTCAATTTTATAACGTTTTTTATACGTATCATTTACAGAAACAACATAATAATTACGGTTTGAAGATTCTGTTTGAAGATATATATTTACGGAATCTCCTTTTACATTAAATTCAACAGAAGCTGCTGAACCTATTAAGGCTATTGATTGATCTGCCAACACTTCACTTCGACCTGAATGTTTAATCAATTCATTTGAAAACTGATATTTAAGCATTTGTGTTTTTGCTTCTTTACAAGAAAAAAGCACAATTAAAACAACAGAATACAAACCGAATTTAAGCACTAGAATACATTTATTAATACATGTAAAAATAAAGTAAACATACTTTTTTTTCTAAGCGTAAATTTTCAAATCCTAATACTATTTACTATTAAGACGCAGGAAATAATACTAAGAGATTTTGCTAAACCGCTGAACCGATTTAAATTCTGATTTAAACTTACTCGGCGTTACATTTTTAGATTTTTTAAAAAATCTATTAAAATTAGCGATACTATTAAATCCACATTTATACGCGATTTCTCCAACAGACATATCGGTTTCAATCAGTAGTTTTATGGCATGACTAATTCTTTTGTCGTTCATATATTCAATAAACGTTTTTCCAGTGCGTTTTTTAATAAATCTATTAAACGAACTCTGACTCATATTCACCAAAGTAGATATTTCTTTCAGTGAAATTTTACGCGAATAATTTTGTCTTATAAATTCCTGAACTTTTTTAATCCGATCGCTATTGTCATACTCACTATCTCGTACCACATTAGATGACAACAACCTTTGGCTTTTAGAATCTGCAAGTTCTTCGAGTAATTTTAAAAGTTTAATAAAATCTGTTACTCCATCTGTAGCTGATAATTCTTTTATTCTTGGCATTAACTTCATCGCTGTGTTTCCATCGAAAAGCACACCATGTTTAGACTTTGTAAACAAGTCTTGTATAGGTTTGAAATTTTTTAAAGAGAGTAATTTACTATTGAACAAATCTTCATGAAATTGAATTGTTATTTCATAAATACTTTTGCTTTTGCAGTTATGCGTTTCCCAGCCATGTTCTAAATTGGGACCCATTAAAACTAATTCTATATCATCAATTTCTTCCATTGAAGTCCCCACTACACGACGTATACCTTTTCCGTTTAGAATAAAATTTAGCTCGTATTCTGGATGAAAGTGAATAGGAAAATCAAACTTTTGCTTCACCCTATCGATGATTAAAAAAACATCATCTGATTTTAATTGGGTTATTTCTCGATTAATATTTTCGCTCATTTTACGTGTAGTTTTAATTAATCATAAGTATAACTTTGTAATTTCTTCTTGAAATATTTACCATGCCTAGACGGCTTATAAGTATTCCAATCTTCGAATAATCTTGGAGCCCATTCGGCATCAAATACCCAAATAACATATGAAATGTCTTTTTCATCACAATACGCTGTAATGGCATCACCATAAGATTCATCACTAATTACTGGTGAATGCGCACCTGGATCTTCTGGTCCACAAAAACCAATTTCAGTAAGAATTAAAGGGTATTTTTCTTTAACAAATCCCCAATCTTTGGTCCATTGATCTTCCCAAGGCTTCTCTCTTTTTTGTGGATACGGATGACTGACATACCCAATGCCTTCAACATCTAAAGGATCCTCTAAAACAGGTGTTAAATCATAAGCCCAATTAAAACCAGCAACCAAAGGAATTCCTTCACCTCCATTAGCTCTAATAATACCAATAACTTCTTTATTTATCGTTTTCCATTCCTTCCAAGTAACGGCCCCTAACGTCCCATTGTAAGTGGTAGGCTCATTAAAAATTTCGTAAAAAGCAACAGTTGTATTATCACCATATTTAGAGGCTATTGTTCTCCAAAAATCATAGGTTTGCTTTAAAGTTGTATCATATCTGTCTGATTGATACATTTCGGTTTTCAAATTACCTATACTATGCCAGTCGATAATAATATACAAACCCAATTCTGTTGCCCATTGTATACCATCATCTAAAAGCTTTAAATAAGATTCCTTTCCCCTTTCGGTCCAATCGGTTGGATGCACAGGTAGCCTCACAATATTAGCTCCCCAATTTTTTATTTCTTCGAAATAGGCTTTGTCCCAATGTCCTTGAGGTTCTAATTTATTGGGATCACTGGCGTTTAGCCCTCTAAACACAAAAGTTGTTCCTTCTTCATTTACAAAACTATTTCCTTCAACAATAAGCCTATCTAAACTACTCACCTGAAAACCATATAATAAGGTTGACATTAATAGAAATACTGTGATACTGAATTTTGTTTTTATCAAACGCATCATTTTAGTGATTTATAGCTTTCCTAAATTTATCAGATAAAAATCTAAATATAAAACATTAAGTGTTAAATGATAATATAGTAAACATAAATGGTAATATAGTATAGGTTATTGAGTTTTGATTGACGAAAAAATTACTTTATTAATCATCTCATTTTGATAACACTACTTTACATCAACAATTATTAAAGTAGAATTGGCATCCAATATCCTACAAAATTTAATAGCAAACGGAATTAGCCCAGCTTCATTAATGAGAACAATCTATATATCAATAATTTTGATAATCTTGCTATAAACCATAATTACTAGCGCCAACTTATCAACTGACATTTATCATAGTTTAAAATATATTTAAGATATAATTTTACACCACAGATTAAAACATAAAACCATACTAATCAAACCCTTAAACTTTTTTTTTATACAACACAGAACAATAAACATAGTATCCTAACCTTAATATAAAAACGTAATCATGCCAAAACATATTCTTTTACCTACCGATTTTTCAGATAACGCCTTAAGTGCTGCTATATACACTTTAAAACTATACAAAGAAGAACAATGTACGTTTCACTTTTTACATTCTTCAAAATTACATACGTCTTCTATGTCTAGTATGTCTAATAAATTAGCACGCGTTTTAGCAGAAAAAGCACGAAAGGAATTAGATGAGTTAAAAGCTAAAGTAGAAAGAGACTATGCTAATGAGAAGCACACTTTTGAAGTTATACTAAGCACTAATGACTTACATAGTTTAATTGAAGTAGTCGTAGAAAAGGAAAACATAGATCTTATTGTTATAGGGACTAAAGGGGAAACTAAAGCCAAAGAAATACTTTTTGGAAGTAACACTGTAAATATTATTAAACAGGTAAAAAACTGTCCTATTTTGGTTATTCCAAATAAATATGATTTTGTAAAACCTGAGCAAATAGCCTTTCCAACAGATTTTAACCGCATCTACGGAGATGAATTATTACCACTCAAACAATTAGCTGATCTCAATAGTTCTAAAATTAGAATTGTTCATATCAATAATGAAGATGACATCTCAGAAAGCCAAAAACAAAATTTAGCTTTATTAGAAATGAGCTTAGAGCATTATGATTATGGTTTTAATTGGATGCCTAATTATGATAGAAAAGCCAAAGCGATTCAAGATTTCATAGAAGACTTCAAAATCAACATTTTAGTAATGGTAAATTATAAACATAGCTTTATCGAAAATATAATAAAAGAACCTATAATAACCAATATAAGCTTTCACCCTACTGTTCCTTTTTTAGTCATACCTCAAAACTGATATTAATCCTTTTCATTAAAGAAATCATACTTTAATGTTAACTATATAAAATAGATTATGAGACATCACATATTACTTCCAACCGATTTTTCAGATAACTCATGGAGTGCCATACTTTATGCCTTAAAATTATACGCTAACCAGCCTTGTACCTTTTATTTATTACATACCTGGTCTTTTAAAAACCCAACATCTAGAACATATATCACTTCAAGTTTTATAGACCTAAACAAGGAAAAAACGAAACAAGATTTAATAAACTTAAAAGCTAAAGCAAAGACAGAAAGCACAAATTCTGATCATAAGTTTAAAACTGTACATAGTACAGAACCTTTATTGGATACGATTAAAAACACCATTAAAGAATTTAAAATAACCTTAGTCATTATGGGGACCAAAGGTGCCACTGGTGCTAAAGAGTTTCTTTTTGGTAGCAACACGGTAAATATAATTAACAAAATAAGACTTTGTCCTGTTCTAATTGTACCAGATGCTTATGATTTTGTTGTACCAAAGCAAATTGCTTTTCCTACGGACTTTAATAGATTTTATGGAGATGAGTTGAAGCCATTATTAGAATTAACTAAATTATATAATTCCAAAATACAAGTTGTCCATGTCAATGTAAAAGACAGCCTAACTGAAAAGCAAAGTTATAATTTAGCAATGTTAAAAGCATATATTGAAGATCATCCAAGTTCTATTAATTGGAAGCCTAATTTTGGAAGTAAAGAGCAAGCGATTATCGATTTTATTGACGAATTTGATATTAATATTCTTACAATGATAAATTACAAGCATAGTTTTATTGAAAGTTTTCTAAATGAACCTGTAATTCAGAAAATTGGATTTCATACTATAATTCCATTTTTGGTGATCCCTGAATTTGAATAAACCCTATTCCTTATAATAGTTAGGTCTTTAGTTTTTTGGCTTTAACATAAAAAACCCGATTCATATGAATCGGGTTTCTTTATATTTTAAAATTATATAATTTACTTACTTCCAAAAGCCCTCAATCTCTTCTAAAGATTTTCCTTTGGTTTCTGGTATAAACTTATAGGTTACAAAGACTATGATTAATATAAATGCTATAAATATATAATAAGGTAAAGAGCCATTCCAAGGCGCACTATTGTTTACGTCACTTCCCATTACAACAGGGAACGATTGTGACACTACATAATTAGCAGCCCATTGTGCCGCAACAGCAACAGACATAGCAACACTTCTTATTTTATTTGGAAACATTTCTGACAATAAAACCCATACTACTGGTCCCATTGATAATGCAAACGATGCAATAAAAATTAACACTCCAATTAGAGATAACACTCCTACATTTTCTTGCTGTAGTGTAACTCCTAAAAGTAAAAATCCAATAATCATTCCGATAGAGCCAATATAGAGCAATGGTTTTCTTCCAAATTTATCTACAGTAAACATCGCCACGAAAGTGAATACTAAGTTTACAAAGGCCAATAATATTTGTTGAGCAAGAACATCTTCTTTTCCAAAGCCAAGTGCTTTTTCAAAAATATCTGCACCATAATATAATACCGCATTGATCCCTGTAAACTGTTGCAATACCGAAAGCACCGTACCAATCGCAATAATAGCTAATATGCCTTTAGAGAAATAACTCACTTTAATACCATCATTAGTTTCGTCTAAAGACTTCTTAATATTAACCATTTCTTCGGCGGCTAAGTCATCACCATTTATTTTCTGCAAAACAGCTAAAGCTTCTTTTTCTTTTCCTTTTAAAGCCAACCAACGCGGACTTTTAGGCACTATAAACAATAGTATTAAAAACAAAAGACTCGGAATTAACTCTGACCAAAACATACGACGCCAACCGAATTCTATATTCTCTGCTACGGTTAAATCGTTACCAATAAAATACGTCGCTAAGAATACCACAAAAAAGCCAATTACAATCGCTAATTGATAATAGGTAACCATACGACCTCTAATATTTGAAGGAGCAATTTCTGCGATATACATAGGTGCATTCATTGATGCCACACCAATACCTAAACCACCGATAATTCTAAAAACCACTAACATACTAACGGTTTGAGGAAATAGTTCTGGTAAACCCGATCCATAAGCTGAAACGGTAAAGAATATTGCCGAAATTATTAAAGATTTTTTCCTTCCGATTTTAATACTCAAAGGCCCTGCAATAATAGCTCCTACGAAACACCCCAAAAGTGCACTACCAACAACCCAGCCTTTTAATGCGTCGCTTAAGTCAAAATACTCAGTAAGATAAAATTGCGCTCCATTAATAACACCTGTATCATAACCAAAGAGCAAACCCCCTAAGGCGGAAACCGCTGCGATTAATAATAAAAAAACACTTTTTTTCATTTTATAAATTTATTTAATATTAGTTAGAGTTTTAGTTTATCTAAGTTTTTATAGCTGCAATGTAATTAAAATTTGCAAATGGCTTGAGAGATACTACATGTATCAATTAACAGTTCATATTAAAAAATTATTCTACAAATATGACTTTACTCTTTTCAGAAATTCCGTTTTCGCTAAACGCTTCTATCGTAAAATAATACGGTGTATCACGATCTAAAGAACGCATAAAATGTTCGTTAGTATCATAGACTTGCCAAGACTGATAGAGTTTATCTTCTGCAATTCCCCAACGAATATTATACCCTTGAGCTCCTTCTATAGGATTCCAAGAAAATGATACATCTCTGCGATCTTCTTCTCTTTTTACCTCGAATCCGGAAACATTAGCTGGCTTAGCATCTAGCCCTAAACCAAACACCCTAAACTCTGACATTGCAAAGTTTGCACCAGGTACTTTTATATTGTTATAACGGACGTACTTTGCCTTTACAGCTTCATCTAATACGATATAAGCATTGGGTGTATCCTTTTCACTATTACTTCGATCTACTACAGTTTGCCATTTAGTACCATCTTCTGAAACCTCAATAGTAAATTGATGTTTTAATCCTTCGACACGTGTATAAATCCCAGAATCATGATCATGAAAATTTAATTGAAAAGCATTGATATTGCCAGGCTTCTGCATTTCAATTGTTATCCATTGTTTATCGTCATTAGCTTCTGCAACCCAAAATGTTTTAGGGTTTTCATCGGTTAATATTTTAGACGTTATTTCACCATCCGTATTTTTCTCGAGTGGTAATTCGGTAACTTTTACGTCGTCATCATTCGACGTAAATTTCATAATCTGCATTAACGACGATGACACCGTAACATCGCCTTTATAAGACAACAACATCCAACCATTGTGGTGTCCTGCTTTTGTAGGATGACTAGAACCAAAACGCGGATAATCCCCATAAGCAGTATTGGTATACATTAAACCATCGGCATCAAAGTAAGTCGGAAACATACACAAACGGCGCTCCCATTGCGCATTAGACGCCAATGCCATTGTTCCAAAATGCCAATATTGCCCATTGGTTTGTTTAACCGTTATGCCATGACCAGCACCATTGGTAAATCCACCAGGCTTAAAACTCATAGGGTTATTTTTCATATATGTAAAAGGCCCAAGTGGTGTATCACCAACATAAACTCCATCGGCATACACATTAAATTGTGTACCAGGTGCTGCGTATTGTAAATAGTATTTTCCGTTGTGTTTGGTCATGGAAGCTCCTTCCATATAGCCTTCTTTTAAAGTCGGGTGAAAGTTATTTTCTCCAAAACGTTCCCATCCATGTTCTTCCTCAACAAGATTGAATAACTCTTTCTGAACTCCTGTTTCTAAAAAACGATCGTCTTTATCTAACATTTTTACACGAAGTGGATTAACATTAGAAGACCCCCAATATAGGTAGGTCTTACCATCATCATCAATGAACAATTCCGAATCTTGAATATTAGTAGATATAGACGCTGTTGGTTCCCATTTGCCACTTTTTGGATCGTCGGTATAAAGAATACTTCCGTAACCAGCAGGGTTACCAGCAAAGTACACTAACGAATCTTTGTAGTTAAAAGCTGTTGGAGCATTACTCCCTTCAAAAAACCATTGTTGTGGCTTTATAAAATTCCAATTAATCAAATCTGTAGAATGCCAATACCCAAAAGACCGTGTTACAAACATGTAGTATTCTCCTTTAAATTCTATAACAGCAGGATCGGCTCCTGAACGGTACGATTTATTTTGACTAGAATTATAAACCATATAGGTATAATCTATATCTAATGGGTTGATATAGGTGTCAAGTCCTTTTATTAATTCTGATTTCTCCTTGGTATTAGAAAGTTCTTCTGAACGCTGACTCTTGTCGTTATTACACGAAAAAAGAAATGCTATAGTGAATAGAAAAAGTATGTTTTTCATGATTATTTAGTTCTTATAATTTTTGTTTGAATAACTTCTTTATTTAGCATCGTTTGCTTAAAAAAGCTGAATACCTTCTCTAAATCTTCAAAAGGAATTCGGGCAATCTCATGACCACCACCTTTAACGATATTAAAGGAATATGCGGTATCAAATTCTTCGAGTTGATTCGCTATAACTTCAGAACCATCTAACATTATATAACCGGCTTTCTTTGGATCGCAATAATGATGTGATGCATTAGCAAACGGAACTAATCGATCTTCTGTTCCGTGATATAATACTGTTGGAACGGCATTTTCTTTTGTAATATATCTCGCATCAACCACAGCACCTGCACAAGAAAACACTCCTGCAAATGACACACTATTATAAGCGTTTTTGTCCGTTACAAAATAATCCTTCATATACACGGCATTTAGTATGCCCTCTGCCCCTGCACTACTGCCGCCTGCTATAATTTTAGTAGGATCAATTTGAAGCATCTGAGCGCGTTCAACCAAAAATTTTGCGGCATCTAAATAATCGATTGCAGCTTGTTTAAAGGTTTCCATTTTCTCATCTTTAGTGCAATCGCATCCAAAGCCAGTAGTTTTATTTTGTCTAAGCAAACGGTAATCGATAGAAACACCTATATAATTTTGTTTTTCAGCTGCATATTTTACCAAATTAGTGTCATCTGGATACGCACGATGACTACCTGAAAACCCACCACCATGCATCCAAAGTAGTACAGGAAGTGAATCTGTTTTTTTAATGTTTTTCGGTGTAAACACATCCATACTTAAGGTATCATTTCCTTTAATAGAATAGATATAAGTCTCCTTTGTTTGAGCGGAAAGACTAAACGTAATTAGTGTTACGAGTGTGATTAATATAATTTTCATTTAGTTTATTTTCTCAATTAAAATTCCACGTATTACAGTTTCACCTTCAGTTGAATTTAGAGTAATTGTTAATCTATTAAAATAAAGTCTTCAAATCCTTAAATAGCACCTTAAAAACACTGTAATTATTTATTTAGCTTATTGTAATTGAAAACTGTATTTAAATTTAAAATCAGAACTTGGTGTAATGGCAATCTCAAAATCACCAGTCTCCACTCCATAAATCATTTCACTGTTATAAAACTTTAGGTCTTCTACTGAAATCGTAAATGTGACCGTTTTCTTTTCTCCTTTTTTTAGAAAAATCTTTTGAAAGCCTTTCAACTCTTTTACTGGTCGTGTGACACTTCCTACTTTATCGTGAATGTAAAGCTGTGCGATTTCATGGCCGTCAGAATTCCCTGTGTTTGTAATCGTAATACTCGCTTCAATGGTTTTTGAAAATGTTAAGTTTTCTGAAGACAATTTAAAATCCGAATATTTAAATTCCGTATAACTTAAACCATGACCAAAGACAAACAACGGTGTATTTGGCACATCGATATAATTACTTTTATAATCCTCTTTAGGATTGCTTTCAGGAATCGGACGTCCTGTATTTTTCATGCTGTAATAAATTGGTACCTGTCCCACATTTCTTGGAAATGTAACCGTTAATTTCCCTGAAGGATTAACCGTTCCGAACAATAAATCTGCAGTTGCTGCTCCACCCATGGTTCCTGGAAACCAAATTTCTAAAATAGCATCCACCAAGTGAACCTCATCCGAAAGATTTAGAGGACGACCATTCATTAAAACCAATGTGATTTTTTTATTCGGATTCGCTTCTCTTATTTTTTTAATCAATTCTGGCTGAATCCCTGGGATTTTTAAATCGGTTCTAGATGCTGCTTCGCCACTCATGTGATGATCTTCACCCATGACTAAAACAATTTCGTCGGCTTGTTTAGATATTGAAATCGCTTCTTTAAAACCAGAGTCGTCATCTTTTAAAATGTCACAACCTTTGGCGTATAAAATCTGATTAGAATTTAGATATTCTGAAATACCTTCGAACACACTAACTGCTTTTCCTCCACGGTCACCTTGTGCCGCCCAATTGCCAATGATATCAGATTCATCTTTTACTAAAGGCCCTATAAACGCTATCTTTTTTGTATGTTTTGAAAGTGGTAAAGCATTATTCTTATTTTGCAGTAACACCGATGATGCTGCGGCAATTTCTCTCGCTTTGGTTAAAAATTCTGGCTTGTATGCTGTAGTCGCTTCACGCTCTTCATCAATATAATGATAAGGATCATCAAACAAGCCCAACTTATATTTAGCTAATAAAATTCGTTTACAAGCCTCATTTATATACGCTTCAGGGACTTTGTTTTCCTCTACTAATTTTTGAAGATGTAAACGGTAAACATGTCCCATCATGTCCATTTCTACACCAGCATTCATTCCTATTCTAGCCGCATCAATACTATCTTTAGCAAATCCGTGCTGAATCATTTCATTAATGGATGTGTAATCCGAAACGACGAAACCATCATATTTCCATTCATCACGAAGAATATCTCGTAAGGTGAACTTGTTTCCAGATGTTGGCACACCATTCAATTCATTAAAAGCCGACATAAAGGTTTCTACACCTGCATCCACAGCAGCTTTAAAAGGTGGTAAATACACATTTCTAAGTTCTCCTTCCCCCATATTGGTGGTATGATAATCTCTTCCTGCTTGAGCAGCTCCATAAGCCACATAATGTTTAGCACAAGCTAAAATGGTATTCGGCTGCGATAAATCGTCTCCTTGAAATCCACGAACATAAGCCTGACCGATAACACTATTAAGATAAACGTCTTCGCCCGCACCTTCAGAAATACGTCCCCAACGTGGTTCTCTAGAGACATCAATCATAGGCGCAAACGTCCAATGAATGCCTTCTGCAGAAGCTTCTTCTGCCGCAATTCTAGAACTTTCCTCTACCATTTTTAAATCCCAACTTGCCGATAAGCCTAAATTAATTGGGAAAATAGTGCGATGCCCATGAATGACATCATAGCCAAACAACAACGGAATTCCCAAACGGGTTTCCTCTACTGCGATTTTTTGTAAGTCGCGCGTGCCTTTTGCAGACATAGCATTAAGCATGGCTCCCATATTACCTTCGCGAATATATTTGCCATTATCAGCTCCAACAAATGGCCCTGTTTGATCCCAATGACCACCATACATAACGGTTTGCCCGATCTTTTCTTGAAGTGTCATTAATTGCATTAATGAATCTACTTTAGCTTCATAGTTTTGAGAAAAACTCTGATTGAAAAGGCAAATAAGTGCGATGTATAGGAATCTTAATCTCATGCTCGATTTACTTTGTTAGTTCAAATTCTTTCATCATTTTAGTATTAGAGTCTGTACCCATAAACACATGGAATTTTCCTGGTTCTGCTACAAAATCTAAATCTGAATTATAGAATTTTAAGTCTTCAACGGTTATTTTGAAGCTTACTGTTTTTGTGTCTCCTTTTTTAATTTCAACTTTCTGAAAACCTTTTAATTCTTTTAAAGGTCTCGTTACAGAACCTACAACATCTCTAATGTAAAGTTGCACGACCTCTTTACCATCGTAATCACCAGAATTGGTAACATCTACAGAAACCTCAACTGAACCATCCATTCCGATTGTTGCTGTATTAAGATTTAAGTTTGAATAATCGAATGTCGTATAACTTAAGCCATAACCAAAAGCATATAATGGCTCGTTGCGTTCATCGATGTAATTACTTCTGAATTTTTCAAATTTACCTTCTTCATTCATTAAAGGTCTTCCTGTGTTTTTATGATTGTAAAAAATTGGAATTTGACCAACACTTCTTGGGAAGGTTGCCGTTAATTTACCTGAAGGGTTTACATCGCCAAATAACACGTCTGAAATAGCTAAACCTGCTTCACTTCCAGGGAACCAAACATTAAGGATGGCAGGTACATTTTCATGTTCTTCAACCAATTCTAAAGGTCGTCCTGTAAACAATACTAAAACAACAGGTTTTCCTGTTTTTAGTAAGGCATTTAATAAATCTTTTTGAACTTGAGGAATTCCTATTTCTGTTCTACTACTACTTTCTCCACTAAATTCAGCAGACTCACCAATAGCAGCAACAATAACGTCAGCTTTATTAGCGATACTTAAGGCTTCATCTAATAATTGTTTATCTGTTCTACCATCTCTTGGAATGGTTTTACCGAACATGGTTGCTTTTTGTTCTAGTTCTAAATCGTAATCTAGATTACTTCCTTTAGCATATAAAACATTAGCCTTGTCACCAACAACCGTTTTTAAACCTGCTAAAAACGGATTTGATTTTTCTTGGTTTGTCGCTACACTCCAAGTACCAGCCATATTTACAGCATTATTTCCTAGTGGCCCGATTAAAGCAATAGTACCTTCTTTTTTTAATGGCAATAGATTGTTTTCATTTTTAAGTAATACTGTAGATTCTGCTCCCACTTTTCTAGCAAAAGCTCTGTTTTCGTCTGTAAACACTTCGTTTTTTGCTCTGTCACTATCCAAATATCTGTAAGGATCATCAAATAAACCTAACTGATATTTCGCAGTTAACATACGTTTTACGGCGATATCTATGTCTTCAATCTTTACCATGCCTTTATCTAAAGCTCCTTTTAAAGATTTTACAAATGCAGCAGACGCGACTGGAGAATCACCTGCCATATCCATATCAATTCCTGCATTTAAAGACTGAGCCACCACTTCTTCTTCATTACCTACTCCATGTGCCATCATTTCATAGATTCCGGTATAATCGGTAACTACAAAACCATCAAAACCCCAATCATCTCTTAATAAATCTGTAAGCAACCATTTGTTTCCTGTTGCTGGTATACCATCAATTTCATTAAATGAAGCCATTACAGAACCTACACCTGCATCAATAGCAGCTTTGTAAGGCTCTAAATATTCATTATACATTCTGATCTTACTCATATCAACCGTGTTATAATCACGACCAGCTTCTGAAGCTCCATATAAAGCAAAATGTTTTACACATGCCATCAACGTGTTATTCTCACTTAAGTCATCTTGTTGATACCCTCTCACCATCGCTTCTGCAATACGGCTTCCTAAATATGGGTCTTCACCATTTCCTTCAGAAACGCGTCCCCAACGTGGATCGCGCGAAATATCTACCATCGGAGAGAACGTCCAGTTAATACCATCCGCACTCGCTTCGGTCGCCGCCATACGTGCTGTTTTTTCTATAAGTTCCATATCCCAAGTAGACGATAAACCTAGAGGAATTGGGAAGGTTGTTTCGTAACCATGAATAACATCCATTCCGAAAAGTAATGGAATCTTTAAGCGGCTTTCTTCAACAGCAATCTTTTGAACTGCTCTAATTTTTTCAACCGATTTTATATTGAACATACCCCCTACTAAACCGTCTTGGATTTTTTTGCCCACATCAGAGCTCGTACCAAGACCTGTTGTAATATCACCAGAAACAGGAAGATTAAGTTGTCCTATTTTTTCATCTAAAGTCATAAGACCTAAAATAGAATCGACTTGAGCTTCAAATGGATTGTTATTTGTAGAAGCTGTTTTAGTTGCCGTCGAATTTGAATCGCAACTCGTTAACGTGAATGCTATTATAGAAAATGCTGTTAGTTTAAGGAAAATTTGTTTTGTCATTGTGTTATTTTATTTTTGAAAAAAGCCATGTTAATAATTCAGGTTCTGCAAAAGCTGGATCCCAGCTGTTATGGTTTGCAAAATCGTATAAAGTCAATTTAGGAAAGCCTCCTGCACTTATTATTGCAGAAGCCATGTTTAAAGATAGTTTAGGGTCCACCACATCATCTTTTGCGCCGTGTAATATCCATAAAGGGATTGTTTTAGCATATTCTGTTACTGAAGCTGGATCACCACCTCCACAGATTGGAATAGCTGCAGCAAACATTTCGGATTTACGGTAGATAATTTCGAAAGTTCCCATGCCTCCCATAGATAATCCCATAGCATAAACCTGATCTGTTTTTACATAAGATTTTGCAACCATCGTGTCCATTAAATCCATCACTAACGCCATTGCAGTAGTTGGTGCCTCATTATAGTTATACTTGAATGTGATTGGTTTTGTTGAACGATCTGCTTCTAATTTAGACCAATAATCATTTCGGGGACATTGTGGAAAAATAACAATTGCAGGAAACGAATCTCTTATCGTTTCGTTTAAAAACAAGTTGCTACCATGAGCGAGTTGCTTTTTATTATCATTTCCACGTTCACCTGCTCCATGAAGCATTAGGACTAATGGATACGTTTTAGATTCATCAAAACCCTTAGGTAAAAGCATTCTGTAATTAAGCGTGTCTCCATCTACAATATGATTTTCATATGAAAATAATTCTTTTGAAGATTCATTTTGCTGCGCATTTACAGCACCTGAACTAAAGACCATAACACTAAATATTAAGGTTAATAATTGATATTTCATATTCAGTTATTTTTATTATTTAATAGTTAAAGCCTAAAGCATCCAAGCCGTTGTGAATATCTTCATTTTGCATAAAAAGATTCCACAATAAACCAGATCTATGATTTTCGATCATAATAATTTCTGGCCCTTGGTCTATGGCTAAATAACGTTCGGTTACCCAATCGTTATAATGTGGACTAAAGGCATCATAAAAACCTGCTGTCCCCATTAATATGTCCTTTTTACTATAGAAATAATGCATTGCTGCTAATGATTTCTCAGGAGTATATGGAATAGAACTAATGGCTGCTGTTGGTGAAATAACACCTAAATCATTTTCGGGACTATGTGCTGAATACCCTGTGGAACCATCTGAATTTCGACTATAACTTGCTGTTAAACCCCAACAATCTTCACCATAACCTACGAAATTATTTGGATTGATAACACTGTGTTGATAATTGATATTTGTATGGTTTACATTTAGATCCCAATAATTAGCATACTGATCTGAAAGGTTTGTAGGGTTTAAGCCTAAGAACGAATAGTGTGCCCAAAACAATGGACCAGTACCCGAACCTGCGTGATCTAGTATTAACGGAATACCATATTGGCTTGAAGAAGACACTATGCTTCCATTATTTGCCCAACCTTGATGGTACACTTCTGCCGGAATAGGGAAGTCCGGCGAAGCTGCACCTAAAATAAACGCTATTAGCGTTTCATTATAACCTTTGAGTTCTAAGTTTATTGAAAAGCCATTATTAGGACTCCAATGCCAATACAAGGCATTTTGATTTTGCGTGTACCAATTCCATTCTATGCCTTTCCATAATTCATCTGCCTGAGTTGCTAAAGCCGCTTCATCAGCAGAGCCATTTTTAAAATATTCTTTAACACAAATGAGACCTTGAGCTAACAAAGCAGTTTCAACTAAATCTCCACCATTATCTTCTGTACTAAATGCAATTGCGCTTCCGTTAGTTCCATTGATCCAATGTGACCAAGCTCCATGAAAACGATCTGCACCTTCAAAAAAGTCGACAATTTGATTTAGCCTATTAAAGCCTTCAGCTCTTGAAATATATCCACGTTCTATGCCTACCAAAATGGCCATTAACCCAAATCCGCTGCCACCAGTGGTTACTATATTTTCACTATTTGTAGGATCATTAGGATGGTAGCGTTCTCTTGCCGCACCAGAGTTAGCATCAGCATAATCCCAAAAATATTTGAAGGTTGTTTCTTGTGTTAAATCCATTAATTCTTCATCCGTCAAGGTTTCAACAACCGGATCATCATCATTTGGATTATAAGGCTCTTGGTAACCAGGCCCATCATCCGAACCACAACTAAAACACATTAAGCCGATTAATACTAAACTAAAAATTCTCATCTTTATCAATCTTTTTATAATTAAAACCAAGTTTATCCAAACCTGATTGTACATCTCTATTTTTCATAAATAAGTTCCATAATAAACCTGTTCTATAATTCTCTATCATTACAGGAATAGGGCCTTGGTCGATAGCTAAATATCGTGGTGTAGACCACTTATGCTCAAAACTAAAAGCATCATACGGGCCGTATTTACCAACAAGACTATCATGGTTTTTATAAATATTTTCTAATACATTCATACTCTCTTGTGGAGTATATGGAAATGATGACAATGCTGCTGTTGGCGACACCACTCCAATATCATTTTCTGGACTATGGCCAAAATAGCCTTTAACCGAATAACTCGATGTAAATCCCCAAAGACTATCTCCATAACCTTTAAAATTCTTTGGATTATCTACAGCGTATTTATAATGGATTTTAGCATGATTTTGAGTTAATTTCCAATAATCGGCATACTGATCAGACAAGCCTTTTGGATTTAAACCTAAATAGGAATAATGTGCCCAAAATAATGGTCCGGTTAAATAATCATTGTGTTCATAATAGTTTAAGATCACCTCTTCATCGTAGAAGGTTTTATCCGAAACAATAGCACCATTTTTAGCCCAACCTTTTTCATAAACCGATTTAGTAATAGCATGTGTTGGTGAGGCTGCAGCCAATACATACATTATTAAGCATTCGTTATAACCACCAACTGGGAAATTCATGTCCCAACCATATTTTGGAGACCAATGCCAATACAATACGTCTTCTCCGTTTTTAGTATACCAATCCCATTCTACACTTCTCCACAATTCATCGATCTTAGAAACCAGTTGCTTTTCTTTTTCTGTGTTACCATCAAAATATTCTGCAACGGTTAATAACCCTTGAATTAAAAATGCGGTTTCTACTAAATCTCCTCCATCATCTTTTTTACTAAAAGCAAGTACTTCACCTGTCTCTCCATTTAACCAGTGCGGCCAGGCGCCATGAAAACGGTCTGCTTTCTCTAGAAAATCAACATTTTTGAGAAATCTATCTAAGGCTTCATCTTTATTAATGTACCCTCTTTCTATCCCAACTAAAATCGCCATTACACCAAATCCACTTCCTCCTGTAGTTACTGTGTTTTTCGGAGAACCCGGATAAACATCGTCCATATGCAAACGCTCTCTAGCTAAACCAGAATTTGGTTCTGCACCTTCCCAAAAGTAATTGATGGTTTGTTTTTGGATGGTATCTAGAAGACCATTATTACGTAAATCCACTATTAGGCTAGTCTCATTTTGGTTCACTTCCATGTTACTTACATCGTTCTTTTTATCATTGGATTTACACCCAACAACAAGACACAATAAACAACCAGTGACAAGTGTTTTATATAAGTTCATTATTTAAAAATTAAGTAAGAATATAGCGGCATCTTAGAAAATAAAATGCCGCTAAAAATAAATAAGTGATAATTAAAAAATTATTAGACTAACTCAATTGAATTATCCTTTTTACTGCATACCCTCTATCTCAGCTTGTGTTAAAGCCTTATTAAACAACCTTAATTCATCGATAGCACTCAAATCTGATAAGTGATCCCAGTAACTAAATGTTTCTCCTCCTGCACCAATTGTTATTTCTGAACAACCAGTCCAATCGATACTAGAACTTAAAGCGGAAGACAATTGTTCAACTCCATTAAAATAGATTTTGCTTTCAGTAGCAGAAACTGTTAATGCAACATGTACCCATTCTCCAGCTGTTACATCTATTACACCTCCATCGTTCCAGCTTTCTCCATCACCAACACCAACGTTTACTTTAATACGTTGTTCCGTTGCATTACCTTCTCTAAATAACCTGAAGCCTTGGTTTCTATTTTCTGGTGTGTCATTTCCGACAACTAATATCCCCGAACGATCTGGTGTTCCATCAACTTTGTACCAAAATGCAGCACTAAAAGCATCATCACCAAACAATCCGTCTATAGGGAATGTTAAGTATGAATCTGTAGCACCTTTAAAAGCATTTGACCCCTCATAACCTTCACCTAAAAACTCAGTTGCTCCTACCATTGTAGGCTCATTTAAGCTTACAAATTCAGTATTAAATCCGTTGAAAGGCATATAAAATGTTTCACCATCGTAAGTTGGCTCGTATGGATTAGTTACGTTAATCATATTTTGGATTTCATCTTGAGATAACGTTGTATTGAATAAACGAAGTTCATCCATAATACTATCATCAGATTCATGTCCCCAATAACTAAACGTTTCTCCACCTGCACCGATTGTAATGTCGGTAGTCCCTGTCCAATCTATAGGACCATTTGGTGTTACTGTATTTACAGGCAAACCATCAAGGTAAATTACTGTTTCTGTTGGCGAAATTGTAAAAGCAATGTGAACCCACTCTTGAGCAGTTACATCAATAACTCCACCATCATTCCAATTATCTGCATCACCAGTTCCTATATTTAACTTAATACGTTGTTCTGTAGCAGTACCTTCTCTTAGTAATCTAAAACCTTGGTTTCTATTTTCTGGAATATCATTTCCAACAGTTAAAATACCTGATCTATCTGGATCTCCATTAACTTTATACCAAAACGCACCACTCATATTACTCTCAAACATACCTTCTATTGGAAATGTTAAGTAAGATTCATTACTTGCTATGTAGGCATTAGTGCCTGCAAACGCACTATCAGCAAATTCAGGTGTGCCAACTTCAGTCGCATCTGTTATAGATAACAATTCGGTATAACTGTTATCAAACGGCATGTAAAACACCTCTCCAGAAAACATAGCTTCGTATGGAGGAGCTTTCGAAAAATTTACTGTAGCAGTAGTTGTATTTCCTGCTAAATCCGTACCTGTAACTGTTAAAACATGCTCACCACTAGATAGGCTATCGTAAATGTATTCTTCATTAACAATTCTATAATCTAAAAACGTATCGAAAGATGCTATTTCTACTCCATCCAAATTGACAACAATTGAACTAACCTCAATATCATCTTCAACTTTGAATTTAATATTAATTGGCACAATCAATTCTAAACCAGTAATTACAGCACCTTCTGTAGGATAATTAATTGTTACAACAGGAGCACCTGCGTCTGGCCCTGAATCTACTTCTGTGATTGGATCTATGCCATCATAACAAGACACCATCATCAGCAATGCTGTAATTGCTACTATATATTTATTAATTTTCTTCATTTTCTAATTTTTTAGTTGTTATCAAGTGGTAATAAATCCAATTGCGCTTGCGGATATGGTAAAAGCTCGTCTTCAGCTGTAAATGTGCGTCCTTCGTAGCTTAACTCTTCATATTTATTCAATCGAATCATATCAAAATAGCGTACTCCCCATTCCATAGCAAGCTCTGCAAATTTTTCATCCATAACGTCATCTGTTGTTACACCTGAAAGTGCAGGCAATCCAACTCTTGCTCTTACTACGTTAACGGCTTGATCCGCAGAACCAGCAGATCCGCTTGCACCTTGAGTTAAAGCTTCAGCATACATAAGTAATATTTCTGCATATCTGATAACAATGAGGTTTTTTCCAGAACCATACCTTGTTCTTCCTGGAGTTAAATCAATAGAAGGTAAGTAATGTTTACCACTTGCAAACTTAGCTCTAGAATAGTCATTAAAAATATCACCATCTGGTGTAACGTTAGAAACAAAACTCGGTAAGGTAGCATAAGCAGGATCTGATGTAATTTCAGCTATACCACGAGGTGTAAAATTAACACTTGTAATTAATCTCGTCGTTTCACCTCTGTCTAGCATAAATTTAATAAACTTTAAACTTGGCTCGTAAAAACCCCAGCCTTCAGATGCACCCGCTACAACTGGAGTCCAATTAGAAGGACCAAATGGGCCATATTCATGAGAATTTTCTGCACCAGATTCGGTACCGTAATCTGAAAATTGCAACTCAAATAAATTTTCATTACTGCGCTCTCCTTCTTTCTTAAACAGATCATAAAAATCTGGATAAAGATTAAATTTACTAGAATTAATTATTTCACCCGTAACATCCGCTACTGCTTGATAATTCTCTAATTCTAAATTCGCTAAGGCTTTTATAGCCAAAGCGGTATATTTTGTAACACCTCCAGAAACATCTTGTCTTTCATTAGGTCTAGCATCTGGCAAAAACGGAATAGCTTCATCCATTAAATCTGAGATGTATTGCATAACTTCAGCTTTTGTTTTAACACCTTTATCTAGCTCAGCTGTAATATCTGAAGTTCCTATTATAAAAATATCTCCCCAAAGTCTTGACATCTGAAAATGTGTAAAACCACTTAACACTTTACATTCTGCCATGTATTGATCTGCTTTGTCTAAATCTTCATCTTCTATTGCAAAATCTTTATATGATTGAATGGTTTCGCGAGAACTTACAATTTTTACGATATCACCATAAAAATTCTCCCAGATTTGGTTGTACATCCAAAACCCATTATCGTAGATAAAAAGATCTGTATCTGCAAACTGAGGTTGATCTCCTAAGCCACCTGCATTAACATCATCTCCCCTAACACCAATAAGTAAAGGATCTTCCCAACCTCTAGAATATACTGCTGAATACGAACCGATAAGCGGTAAAATCATATCATCAGAATTGGTAAAATCGAGATCATCTGCAGCGAGTTGACCATCATTCTCTTCTAATTTATCTGTACAAGAGAAAACCACCGCACAAATTGCCAACATCAGTGTTAGCTGTTTTATTATTTGACTTATATTTTTCATAATAGCTTTTTTTAAATTTTAATATTTACACCAAATGTATACACTGCAGGCACTGCATAAGTTTCGCGATCAATACCATCACTAACTTCTGGGTTAAACCCATTATAACTAAATACAGTTATAGGGCGCTCTGCTGTACATGTAAATCTTATCTCTGGCATATTCTCACCAAGAGATTTAGCAGGTATAGTGTATGCCAACTGAATATTTTGAACTCTAAAATACGCTCCATCTTCAACAAAAAAGCTACTCATTTTTTGGTTCCATGCTTTTCTTCTTCCTTCTGATGAAGGGTATGAATTCGTAGTTCCTTCACCATGCCATCTATTTATAGCAAAGTCAGCATCTATATTTGTGTCATTAGTAAAAATAACTTCACCTCTTTTACGGTTCAATATTTTATTTCCTGTTTGTCCTGAGACGGCTACTGATAAATCGAAATTCTTATATGAGACATTTAGATTTCCACCATAAGTAAATGTCGGCAAATACGACCCTAAAACCACTCTATCTTTATCATCAATAATACCATCATTATTTTGATCTTTATAAATAAAATCACCTGGTATAAGTTGGTTACTGTTTGCTGAAGCTTCATTCTGAGCTGTTGGATCTGCTGCTACTTGATCAGCATTTTGATAAACACCTGCTACCTCCCAACCATAGAAAGCATTTACTGACTCTCCAACAATAAGTCTCTGACGAAACTCAGCTTCACCTGTATCAAAATAACCTTGTTCACTATCAATTCTAGTTATTTCATTTTTAAGCGTTGCTATATTTCCACCAACGGAGAAACTCCAGTCATCATTAATACGTTGGTTCCAGTTGGCTGCAATTTCTAAACCTTGATTTCGCATTTCGCCAATATTAGTATCCACAACTTCAGCGGTAATTGGTATATCCTTTGGAAGCACTAAATCTTTAGTATCACGGATGTAATAATCGATCTCTAAACTTAATTTATCGTTAAAAAAACGCGAACTAATACCGAAATTTGTTTCTTCTAAAATCTCACGTTTTAAATTTTGAAAAGTATTTGTAGTCAATATACCATTCATTTGAGTATCACCTATATCTGCTGTTGTTGTAGATACGGTTCTTGTCCCTGCACTTCCGCCTAAGAATCCATTAGCCAATTGTCCCCAACCTGCACGTAACTTGAAAAAATTAATTGTATTATTATCTTTCATGAAGTTCTCTTCTGAAACTACCCATCCTAAACCTACAGCTGGTGTAGTGACCCAAATTTCTCTAGGAAATCTTCCATCACCTTCACGTCTTATAGTTGCATTAAGCAAATACCTATCCTTAAAACTATACTCTAACCGACTAAAAAAGGCTATTGAATACTCGCGATCACCGGACTCTTTAACTTGCTCATTAAATGTCGTTGGATTTGCAAAATCTAAGTACCATGAGCTTTCTAAATCAATCCCCTGAATCTCATTCCCTGTAGCTTCAAAAGAATTATCTTGATAATCTCTATATGAAGAACCAGCAAGAAGCGTTAAACTATGATCTCCAAAAGTATCATTGTAAGTTAATGTATTATCCCATATTTGCTTAGAATAGTTTAATTCTGCTCGTCTAATAGAAGATTGTGCCCTTTGTGATTGTGACGATATAAAATAAGGTAATCTTACATTTCTCTCTGAAATGGTAGAATAGTCATGGCTATAAGATGTTTTAAACTTTAATTTCTCTGGAACCAACTCATATTCTAAAAACATACTTGTTAAGACTTTTCTAATCTTAAGCTGATTGTTATTATACTCCATAGTAGGAAACGGGTTTTGTGTTCCACGGTAACCTAATAGACTTGCATCTGAATACGGCGTAGAAGTTGCTTGTGTATTTGCGTAATCATAAATCGGTAAAATTGGCACTGCAGAATACGCTTGAAACCATGCTCCATTTTCAGGATTATATTGCGTTGCATTACTAAAAATAGCATTAGTTCCAATTTTTAAACGGTCAGATAACTCTATCGTAAGGTTAGATTGAATGTTGAAACGCTCATATTCGTTTTCCATATCTAAAATACCTTCTTGAGAAAAATAGTTAGCATTAACACTATAAGATGTTTTTTCGGAACCACCAGTAACACCAATACCATGACTTGAAATTGGCGCAACGCGCAAAATCTCTTTATACCAATCAGTATTAACATCTGGAATATTAGGATTCACTCTGCTACGTCCAAAACGTTGTATTGCGTTATTAACAAAATCAATATCTGGTTGAGAATTTGACTCATAAGCCATAGTTACAAATTGCTCTGCGTTTGCCATTTTAACAACATTCTGAGCATTTTGGTAACCAGAGTATCCATTATAAGTAAAAACTGGCTTTTGCTCCGTTCTTCCGTTCTTTGTTTCTATGATGATTACACCATTAACACCGGCTTGACCAAAAATAGAAATTGAAGAGGCATCTTTTAAAACCGAAATTGTTTCAATTTGATTACTATCTAAGAAATCAATAGTATCATAAAACATTCCATCAACGACATATAAAGGAGTTGCTCCCCCTTTGTAAGAGTTCACACCTCTAATTCTAACCGTTGGTGAACCACCAGGCGAACCACTACTTACAACCTGCACACCTGCCACTTTTCCTTGTATGGACTGCATAATATTACCACTAGGTGTTTTAGCAATATCTTCCGATTTTACAGTAGAAATAGCACCTGTTAAATCCGCTTTTTTCTGAGTACCATAACCGACAACAACAACCTCGTTTAGAGATGCCACATCATCTTGTAGCGTAATATTTATTTGTGTTTGACCACCTACAGTAATGAGCTGTGGAACAAAACCGATATAACTGAATTCAATTTGTTCTCCAGCATCCGCCTTAATTATGTATCTACCATCAAAATCAGTTGTAGTTCCTCTGCTCGTTCCTTTAATTATGACACTAGCACCTGGTAAAGGCATCCCGTCACTTTCACTTGTTACAATTCCATTAATTTCAATCTGCTGAGCAAAAGAACAGACTGAAATAAACAACATCAACAATAGACTAATTTTTGTTTTCATATAGATTGATTAATATTTAATAAATTAGAGTTAGTTTATTTAAAAGTCTAAATTATAATGAAAAGTTAAACTCTGATAACATCTATTTACATTTTAAATACACCACATATTATGAAGAAGCGTGTTAACTGTAAATAAAACCCCATTTGACGTACTCTAAAGCTATAAAAAAAACGTTGTAGTAGAAAGAGAATTAGTAATGTGACGTAGTAATGACGTATTGAAGAACTGTGATAAAGTAAGAAAACACACCTAATTTTTAATATTTAACAAATAATCCACCAAAGAAATATCATTTTCTAAGTTTAATTTCTTTTTTAATCGATATCGATGAGTTTCAACACCTCTAACTGAGATATTCATAAGTGGTGCAATTTCTTTTGAAGATAAATTCATTTTGATGTATGCACAAATTTTTAAATCCTTCGGCGTAAGTTTAGAATGTTTTGCCTTTAAAGCTTCAAAAAATTCATCGTGTACTTGACTAAAATTATTCTCAAAGACTTCCCATTCGTCTTTTAGAACAATTGAATTATCTAACTTCTTTACCAGTTTTTTATATGAGTAATAATTATTGAAGCCATCCTTATTAATCATTAAATCCTTCTTAATGTCTTGTAAGGTTTCATTCTTCTTAACCAAGGCCATAGCATTATTAGCTAGCTGCTTGCTTTTAAGCTTTATTTCGTTCTGTAATGATTCATTTTTAAGCTGAACGATGCGCTTTTCATTTTCTAAAGTTTTTTCTCGCAATAACTTTTGCTGCTCTTTTTGATATTTAATCTTAATGATCCGCTGTTCCTTCGCTATTTTTTTATGGTGAAGTGTGTAAAACACAAATATGATTAAGCCTGCTAAAAGCAAATACAGTAAATATCCTAACGTATCTCTATACCAAGGAGGATACACATCTACTCGCAAAGATTTAATCGATGACACATTACCCGCGTTATCACTAGTTCTAAAAGCAATAGTATAATCACCATCTATAAGGTTTGAAAACTCTACTTTATTACCATCAATTGTATACCATATATCATTCCCTTCATCAACATTTGCTTCTGAAATACGATACTCAAAAAAATGATTTAGAGATTTTGAAGACGATAATTCTACAGCAACACTTTCTTTAAATTTAAAACCTACCAATTCATCTTCAATAGCAGAAACACTAAGAGGAACTCCACTTATTGAAATAATCTCTATGTTTGGCTTATATAAATTAACGCCTGCAATAGACGTATTATTTATCATCATAAAACCATTATCGAGATTTAAAGCATAAATAGAGTCTTTAATCTTAGAGACGTTTTCGTAACCTACAATATACCTGTTCTTTAAAAAAATATCGTTTAAATAAAAATCGTCCCGAGTAGTATCAAATGATTTAAATTCTATAAAACCACCTTTATTTTTTAAGGCAAAAACATCCGTATTGTCTTCTGAAATAATGTAACTATTCTTACCTAACAAATCATTGAGTAACTCATAAGGGACTATAGAATCTAAAATCGGTTCGTATTTTTGCCAGCCTTCATTAGACTTAAAACTAATATTGTTCCTAATATTATAAACGCGCACATTATAGTTAGAACTTAAGCCTTTGTCATGGTATTCCTTGACTTCAGTGATCTCATCATAATTATCATCAAAACTGATTTTAGACACACCTTTGGTTGCATGAGCCACCCAGGCAGTATTTGGATTTTCAAACACTAAAAAACGTGAAGGAACTGAGGTTTTACCAAGGTGTTTCACCTGCCATTCGCCAGATACCTTTTCAAACCGCACTAAACCAGAATATGTACCTTGTATATACGTATGCTCTCGTTCTGGTACTTTTTTAATGGTCCAACCACCCGTATAAGTAGAGATAGGAATCATTTTATCCTCGTCCACAATAAATGTACCTTCATTATGACCGCAAAACAGTTCATCTTCAATAATCTCCAAATCCCACACCTGACCTTGTGAACCTTCAATAAATTTTAATTTATCGTCTTTATCCAACCTAAAAAGTCCTGTATTGGTACCAATATAAATGACACCTTTATATTTAACTACATCATAAACGGCGCCTAACTTACCAGAAACATCATTAAAAAAATAGTTACTGTTATTAAGTTCAATATTAGCGATACCATTATCTAAACCCAGCCAAAGATTATCTGTTTTATCTATAGATTGACCTAAAACCGTATTATTAAGTAAGCCATTCTCTTTACTTATATGAAACTTAGGGTTCCCATTATTATCCGTTAAGAAGACCCCGTCTTTTATGGTTCCAAAAACCATATCTCCATTCCCTAAAATTGAAAATGCATTTAATTGATGCAGACGTATCTGTTCATCAATTTCAAAATTCGTTGGAATTAGCCGACCATTATCCAAGAAAAAACTTCCTTTTAGTGACGTCATTAATAAAAGTTTATCCTTGTAAGTATTGACAGAAACAATTTTAGTATCTAATAATAACTCATTAGAATAAAAAGGTTCTAGTGCCTTTTCTTTCAATTTAAATATACCTTGATTTAAGGTGCTTATATATAAGTTGTCTTCAACGACGCTACAAGAAATTATAACCGAACCAGGACTTAATTGAATGACGTTCTCAAAATCATAGATATAAATATTCAGAAATGACCTAAAGATGATTTTACCGTTAAAGCTTACAACTTCCCATATTTCTTCGTTCGGAGAGATTAAGTCAAGTACAGTATCACTTAAAGAATAATATTTAAGATATCCGAATTCATCTTTTTTCCAATACCCGAATTCTTCATAAGATCCTGTATAGACAATATCATCAACTGCCAAAACAGATCTCACGATAGTCTTATTCGGTAATTGATGGAATTTCCAAACCAAACCGTCATATTCTAACAATCCACTATTGTTAGCAACATAGACTTTACCATTATCAGCTCTAGAAATACCCCAGTTTTGATTACCTGCTTTATACTCAGCCAACGTAAAATTATGGATGTTTGGAGAGAATTGACTATAACACTCTGAAGAAAAAACGATTAAGAAAAGTAAAAAAAATAATATTTTTTTCATGTAACAACAATATACAAATTTTATGAAAACGCTTTAAAAATAAGAATTTCATTCAACGTGACTGCACTTAGATACATAATTCGTGATATAAAAAAAAGACCCAACCGAAGTTGAGTCTTTAAACTATTAGTCATTAAATGTTATTATTTCTTAGCCATCAATACATCATTAATAATGTATACTATTCCATTTGATGCATCAACATTTCCTTGAACGACTTGAGATTTTTTACCTCTAGAATCTTGTATCATAAATTGATCACCATCCATCATAGCTGTTAATTCCTCACCACCTACAGTTTTAAAAGTGTATTTACCTTTTCCTCCTTTAATAGCTTCCATGAGTTTATCCGAAGTTATTTTCCCGGATACTACATGGTATTTTAAAACATTTTGAAGACCTTCTTTATTCTCAGGCTTCAGCAAGTTATCTACCGTACCTTCTGGCAATTTAGAAAAGGCCTGATTAGATGGCGCAAAAACAGTATAATTTCCAGGTTCTGATAACATTGTTGCTAAATCTGCGGCTTTTAATGCAGCTACTAAAGTAGACAAATCATCATTAGACATTGCTTTACCTGCAATACTGGTTTCCATGGCCATTACCCTCTTTTCTTCCTCCATCTTTTTCATCTCCATGTCTTTCTTCTGCGTAGCCTCCATTTCAACCTTTTCAGCCTCCATTTTCATCTTTTCTGCCTCTTTTTTTCCATCGTTACATGCTGTTAAGACTAAAAATAACATACATGTTACGGTTCCTAATATTCTATTCATTTTTAATTTCATAATTAAATTTTATTTATTGGTTAT
Organism: Winogradskyella pacifica; assembly: GCF_003386275.1. Taxonomy (NCBI): domain Bacteria; kingdom Pseudomonadati; phylum Bacteroidota; class Flavobacteriia; order Flavobacteriales; family Flavobacteriaceae; genus Winogradskyella; species Winogradskyella pacifica. The sequence goes on from NZ_QREI01000001.1 coordinate 434,503, forward strand.
ACTATATATACGGTATTACAGGCTTATGGATTTTTCCAAGCTCGAGTTTAGTATAACTTTAACAAAAAAGTAAATCCCTATAACACACACTTTTAGGTGTATTTCGCGTTTTTAAATTTGGATTCTAAAATAAAATGTACAATATTTGATTCAGTATATGAAAAACCAAATTATCAATATCATTTCTATTATTAGCATCGTGATTATTTCGCGAAGCCAAGGAATGTTATGATAAATTAAAATATAGATTTATTTAAAGCCTTCCTTTTCCGGAAGGCTTTTTTTATATAAAAAATTCACTTACTTGGACATCATAATAAACAAGACTTAAAGCATTGATTAACAGAGAACTAAATTGATGTTTGTAGTATTGAATTTAGATTAAGAAATAGAATATTAATAACTAAACATAGTATATCAAGTAATTTAGATTTAGCAAATCGATGTTGCACACCTATTTATTATGAGCGAATTAAACAAATACAGTAAAACAGTTACACAAGATCCAACGCAACCAGCGGCTCAAGCCATGCTGCATGCTATTGGATTAACTAAAGAAGATTTCTTTAAACCAATCGTTGGTATTGCAAGTACAGGTTACGAAGGTAATCCTTGTAATATGCATCTTAATGACTTAGCCAAACTGGTTAAAGAAGGTACAAAAAACGAAGATGTGATTGGGTTAATTTTTAACACCATTGGTGTGAGCGACGGTATATCTATGGGAACACCAGGAATGCGTTACTCATTGCCATCTCGAGATATTATTGCGGATTCAATGGAAACCGTAGTCCAAGCCATGAGTTATGATGGGCTAATCACAGTCGTAGGATGTGATAAAAATATGCCTGGAGCATTAATGGCCATGATTCGTTTAGATAGACCAAGTATCCTAGTTTATGGAGGTACAATCGATTCTGGCTGCCACGAAGGAAAAAAATTAGATGTTGTTTCTGCTTTTGAAGCGTGGGGAAGTAAAGTTGCTGGAACTATGGACGAAACTGAATATCAAAGTATCGTTGAAAAAGCATGTCCTGGAGCTGGAGCCTGCGGAGGTATGTACACGGCAAATACTATGGCTTCTGCTATTGAAGCTTTAGGAATGACTTTACCTTTTAATTCTTCAAATCCCGCGTTAAGCGATGCTAAGAAAAAAGAATCCGTAAGAGCCGGTGAAGCTTTACGTTTATTATTAGAAAAAGATATAAAGCCTTCAGATATTATTACTAGAAAATCTTTAGAAAACGCAGTAAGACTAGTGACTATTTTAGGAGGTTCTACAAATGCCGTATTACACTTTTTAGCCATTGCCAGAGCCGCACAAATAGATTTTACCCTAAAAGATTTTCAAGCTATCAGTGATAACACGCCATTTTTAGCAGATTTAAAACCTAGCGGAAAATATTTAATGGAAGATGTTCATGCCGTAGGAGGAATTCCTGCAGTATTAAAATATCTTTTAAAGAAAGGTATGATTCACGGAGATTGTTTAACTGTCACAGGAAAAACAATTGCAGAAAACTTATTAGATGTACCAGATCTTAAAGAAGGACAAGACGTTATAAAACCAATTGAAGAACCTATTAAGATTTCAGGACACTTAAGAATGCTCTACGGAAATTTAGCTACCGAAGGCAGTGTGGCTAAAATAACAGGAAAAGAAGGCTTATGCTTTAGAGGAAAAGCCAAGGTTTTTGAAGGAGAATATGCCGCAAACGATGGTATTAGAGATGGTAAAGTTGAAAAAGGAGATGTGGTCGTCATTAGATATGAAGGCCCAAAAGGTGGACCAGGAATGCCAGAAATGTTAAAACCAACGGCTGCAATTATGGGAGCAGGTTTAGGTAAAGATGTGGCTTTAATTACAGATGGTCGTTTCTCTGGAGGAACACATGGTTTTGTTGTTGGTCATATTACACCCGAAGCACAAGAAGGAGGCACAATCGCCGTCGTAAAAGATGGAGATATTATTACGATAGATGCAGAAACCAATTCAATATCATTAGAAGTCTCTGAAGCAGAACTTCAGAAAAGACGTCAAAATTGGAAAGCGCCAGAATTAAAATTTGAACGTGGAGTCCTTTATAAATACGCTAAAACAGTATCGTCAGCATCTAAAGGATGTGTCACTGACGAATTCTAAAATAGCATTAAAAAAAAGAATTTTCTAGTCGATAAAGCAGAAAGCCTTTCGATTATAAGAGAATTAAAACATAAGAATTGAATAACCAATCTAACGTCCTAAGAGATGACAGATTTTAAAATGAGATTCCCAATTTAACGGGAAGTAAAAACATGAAAGAAACTCAAACTATGCAAAATCAAGTTAAAACTGCAGAAACTACAGAACGTATTTCAGGTAGTGAAGCAGTTATAAAATGTTTATTAGCCGAAGGTGTTGATATCCTTTACGGTTATCCTGGTGGAGCCATTATGCCAGTTTATGATGAATTATATAAGTATCAAGATAAAATTCATCATGTGCTAACACGTCATGAGCAAGGCGCCACACATTCTGCACAAGGTTATGCTCGTATTTCAGGTAAAGTTGGTGTCTGCATGGCAACATCTGGACCTGGAGCCACCAATTTAATCACCGGTATTGCTGATGCTCAAATCGACTCTACTCCAATGGTTTGTATCACTGGTCAGGTAGGTTCGCATTTATTAGGAAGCGATGCGTTTCAAGAAACTGATATTGTCGGAATCTCCACACCTGTAACCAAATGGAATTGTCAGGTTACTAAAGCATCTCAAATCCCTGAGGCTTTCGCAAAAGCATTTTACATTGCAAGAAGCGGAAGACCGGGACCGGTTTTAATAGACATTACAAAAGATGCTCAGTTTGAAGAATTCGACTTTAAATACGAAAAATGTAAAGGCATTAGAAGTTACAAACCAGTACCTGATACAGATGTAAATTCCCTAAAAGCTGCAGCAGAACTTATCAATAACGCCAAGAAACCATTAGTAGTTTGGGGACAAGGGGTCATTTTAGGAAAGGCAGAAGAAGAATTTAAAGCTGTTATTGAAAAGGCCGGAATTCCTTCAGCTTGGACCATTTTAGGAGCTTCAGCAATTCCAACGTCTCACCCATTAAATGTTGGGATGGTTGGTATGCACGGTAATTATGCTCCAAATGTTTTAACTAACGATTGTGATGTATTAATTGCTATCGGAATGCGTTTCGATGATCGTGTCACAGGCAATTTAGAGACTTATGCAAAACAGGCAAAAATCATTCATTTTGATATTGATCCTGCGGAAATAGATAAAAACGTAAAAACAGATGTTGCCGTTTTAGGGGATTCAAAAGCCAGTTTAAAAAGCTTGTTACCCTTATTGAATGAAAATTCTCATAATGATTGGCATCAAAAATTTAAAGATTTATATAAAATAGAATACGAAAAAGTCATTAAAGACGATTTACACCCTACAAAAGAAGGCTTAACTATGGCCGAAGTGTTGAAAGAAATCAACATTCAAACCAAAGGAGATGCTGCCATTGTAAGTGATGTTGGTCAGCACCAAATGACTGCTTGTCGTTATGCCGAATTCAACAAAACCAAAAGTAATATTACGTCTGGCGGATTGGGAACTATGGGATTTGCTTTACCAGCAGCTATTGGTGCAAAAATGGCAGCACCAGATAGAGAAGTCGTTATGATCGCTGGTGATGGAGGTTACCAAATGACCATTCAAGAATTAGGAACTATTTTTCAACAAAAAGTACCTGTAAAAATTGTGGTATTAAATAACGAATTCCTTGGTATGGTACGTCAATGGCAACAGTTATTTTTCGATAAACGCTATGCTTCTACCGAAATGGTTAACCCAGATTTTGTAGCCATTGCAAAAGGCTACTCTATTGAAGCACAAAAAGTAACAGAACGTAAAGACTTAAAAGCTGCTGTAAAAGAAATGATTGACTGTGAAGGTCCTTATTTCTTAGAAGTTAGGGTGGAAAAGGAAGGTAATGTATTCCCAATGATTCCAACCGGAGCAAGTGTTTCAGATATAAGATTAGAGTAAAACGAAGAAAATAGAATACAGAGAAAAGAACAAAGTCGAATGAGAGAAAAAAGTGAAATAGAACTAAATATGAGTCTGTTTTCTATTTTCTTTTATCTATAATCTCAAAAAAATGAGTACAGAAAACAAACAATATACCGTTTCAATTTATACGGAAAACAACATTGGATTGTTGAATAGAATTTCTGCAATATTCCAAAGAAGACACATGAATATTGAAAGTTTAAACACATCCCCATCAGAAATCGAAGGTGTTTCAAGATTCACAATTGTCGTCAATATTACCGAATCTCAAATGAAAAAGATTCAAGGTCAGATTGAAAAGCAAGTCGAAGTGATAAAAGCTTATTATCATACGGAAGAAGAAATCATTTATCAGCAATCGTGCATGTTTAAGATGAGATCTAACTTATTGTTTGATGAACGTCAAATTCAAAATATAATTAAGGAAAGTAACGCTAGGATTGTCACTGTAAATCGTGATTTCTTCGTTATAGAAAAATCAGGCAGAAAAGAAGAAATAGATTTATTACACAGAGAATTAACCGTTTTCGGAATCATGCAATTTACACGTTCAGGACGCATTGCTGTAACTAAAGACGAAATGAAAATATCAACAATGCTTAAAGCGTTGCAACATTAAATTAAAAAAGAAATAAGAGAATAGAATAAAGAAAATAGAAGATTTAATGACATACAATTACAGTGTCTTTACTCTTTTATCCTTCTTCTATTTTCTCAAAAACAAAAAAACAATGTCAAATTATTTCAACACATTACCATTAAGAGAACAATTAGATCAGTTAGGAAAATGTCGTTTTATGGACGCTTCAGAATTTGAAGATGGCGTAAACGCATTAAAAGGAAAGAAAATAGTAATTGTTGGTTGTGGTGCTCAAGGCCTAAATCAAGGATTAAATATGCGCGATTCCGGATTAGACATTTCTTATACGTTGCGTCAACAAGCTATTGATGAAAAACGTGATTCTTACAAAAACGCAACCTCTAACGGATTTACTGTTGGTACGTATGAAGAATTAATACCAACGGCAGATTTAGTGTTAAACTTAACACCAGACAAGCAACATACCAATGTTGTAAAAGCGATAATGCCTTTAATGAAAAAAGGAGCAACATTAAGCTATTCTCATGGTTTCAATATTGTTGAAGAAGGCACAAAAATCCGTGAGGATTTAACCGTAATTATGGTAGCACCAAAATGTCCTGGAACTGAAGTAAGAGAAGAATACAAAAGAGGTTTTGGAGTTCCGACATTAACTGCTGTACATCCTGAAAATGATCCTGAAGGAAAAGGTTGGGCTCAAGCTAAAGCTTATGCTGCCGCAACTGGTGGTCATCGCGCAGGTGTATTAGAATCGTCTTTTATTGCAGAAGTGAAAAGTGATTTAATGGGAGAACAAACTATTCTTTGTGGTTTATTACAAACCGGAGCCATTTTATCTTTTGATAAAATGGTTGAAGAAGGTATAGAACCTGGTTACGCTGCTAAATTAATTCAGTTTGGTTGGGAAACGATTACCGAAGCATTGAAGCATGGTGGAATTACCAACATGATGGATCGTTTATCTAATCCTGCTAAACTAAAAGCATTCGAATTATCTGAAGAATTAAAAGGCATTATGCGTCCGCTTTTTGAAAAGCATATGGATGATATTATTTCTGGTCACTTCTCTCAAACCATGATGGAAGATTGGGCAAATGACGATATCAACCTCTTAACTTGGAGAGCTGCAACTGAAGAAACTGCCTTTGAAAAAACAGAATTAACTTCAGATCACATTACAGAACAAGAATATTTTGATCATGGTGTATTACTAATTGCTTTTGTAAAATCTGGTGTTGAACTCGCTTTCGAAACGATGGTAAGTGCAGGTATTATCGAAGATTCTGCTTATTACGAATCTTTACATGAATTACCACTTATCGCAAACACTATCGCAAGAAAAAAATTATTTGAGATGAACCGCGTCATCTCTGATACGGCAGAATATGGTTGTTATTTATTTGATCACGCTTGCAAACCGTTATTAACGGATTTCATGAAAACGGTAGATACGTCAATCATTGGAAAATCATTCTCTCAGACAACAGGAGTTGATAATATTGAATTAATTGCAATTAATGATGCGATTAGAAATCATCCTATCGAAGCTGTTGGTCAACGTTTACGTGCGGCAATGACAGCAATGAAAGTAATTAAAACTGATGACGTAAAAGCATCTGTTTTAGCGTAAGAAAAAAATTATCCTATCAGGTTTTATGATGGCTAAGTGTAGTCGAAGTCAAAACCTGATAGGTCTAATAAATAAGAGATTCCCTTTTTCAAGGGAAGTGAGCATGGAAGAAACAAAAACCACATACAGACCAACATTAAAAGCTATTGAAGCTGCAGCAGAAAAATTAATAGGGATTGCATCAGTAACACCTTTAATTAAAAACGCCAGATATTCTAAAGATTTTGATGCCAACATTTATTTCAAAAGAGAAGATCTACAAGTTGTACGTTCTTACAAAATTCGTGGTGCTTATAATAAAATATCCTCTTTGAGTCCTTCTCAAATTGAAAATGAAATTGTGTGCGCCAGTGCAGGAAATCATGCGCAAGGTGTGGCGATTTCGTGTAAGCTTTTAAAAATAAAAGGTACTATTTTTATGCCTTCCCCTACTCCCAATCAAAAGATTGAGCAGGTAAAAATGTTCGGAGAAGATTTTGTTGACGTTGTTTTAGTTGGAGATACGTTTGACGATGCTTACCATGCAGCCATGCAACAAAGTGAGGAACTCAACAAAACGTTTGTCCACCCGTTTAATGATGAAAAAGTTATTGAAGGACAGGCAACCGTTGGTTTAGAAATTATTGATCAATCAGAAACGCATCCCATTCATTATGTATTTGTACCTGTTGGTGGTGGTGGATTAGCAGCAGGATTGTCCTCTGTTTTTAAAATCTTATCACCTCAAACAAAAATCATTAGTGTAGAACCAAAAGGTGCTCCGGCTATGTTAACCTCTATTAGGGCTAATAAAAATACGGAGTTAGACACCATCGATAGTTTTGTAGATGGAGCTGCGGTTAAACGTGTTGGTGATTTAAGTTTTGCTATTTGCAAAGAGACACTACATCGTGTAGTTACGGTGGACGAAGGCAAAATTTGTCAGACGATTTTAGACCTATATAATAAGGATGCTATTGTTGTTGAACCAGCAGGAGCTTTAAGTCTTTGTGCCTTAGACCAATTTTCTGAAGAAATTAAAGGTAAAAATGTAGTTTGTGTTATTAGTGGTAGCAATAATGATATCACACGAATGGCAGAAATTAAAGAACGTGCACTTCTCTACGCCAATCTTAAGCATTACTTTATTATTAAGTTTCCGCAACGCGCAGGTGCTTTACGTGATTTTGTAGTTGATATTTTAGGACCTACAGATGATATTACGCATTTTGAATACACTAAAAAAGTCAATCGCGAAAATGATGTCGCAGTCGTTGGTTTACAATTAAAATCACCTGATGATTTAGAGCCATTAATTACTAAAATGAAACTTCATAATTTCTATGGAGATTACCTAAATGACAAACCCGATTTATTCCAGTTTTTAGTATAGCTTAACATATACTTAACCCTCATAAAGGATACAATTAAGTATCTTTATTACTTACCATTAATAGTTCAAAACAAGTTATTATGACTTCAACATTTGTGAATATTCCAGAACAGTTTCAAATTAAAAATTTAGTCGACCAGAACACCTATTTAGTAGACGGAGCACTGATACCTTGGCGCGGAGAAACTTCTAAAGTCTATTCTACAATTTCTTCCACTGAAGATTATAAACCTACACTACTTGGAACTATTCCGACCTTAGGAAAAAAAGAAGCTATAAAAGCATTAGATGCTGCTGTTTCTGCATACAATAAAGGACAAGGGTTGTGGCCAACAATGAAAGTTGTAGATCGTATTGCTTGCATGGAAAAGTTTGTAGAGCAAATGAAAACCAAACGCGAGGAGGTTGTAAAATTATTAATGTGGGAAATTGGTAAAAACTTACCAGATTCTGAAAAGGAATTTGATAGAACGGTTGAATACATTTACGATACCATTGAAGACTACAAACAAATGGATCGCGACAGCGCTAAATTTGTAAAAAGTTCTGGCGTTAACGCACACATTAGAAGAGGACCTTTAGGTGTTGTTTTATGTCTAGGTCCTTATAACTACCCTTTAAATGAAACTTTTGCCTTATTGATTCCGGCATTAATCATGGGAAATACAGCGATTTTTAAACCCGCAAAACATGGTGTGTTACTAATTACACCTTTATTGGAAGCTTTTAGAGATAGTTTTCCAAAAGGAGTGGTTAATATCATTTATGGTCGTGGAAGAACAGTTGCTGCACCAATTATGCAATCTGGTAAAGTTGATGTTTTGGCTTTAATCGGAAATAGTAAATCAGCAAATGCGTTACAAAATCAACATCCAAAAAGTAACAGACTGCGTTTAGTTTTAGGTCTTGAAGCTAAAAATCCGGCAATTGTGTTACCCGATGCCGATTTAGATTTAGCCATAGATGAATGTATTGCAGGAACCACTTCTTTTAATGGACAACGCTGTACGGCTTTAAAAGTCTTATATGTACATGAAGACATTGTTGAAGAGTTCAATAAACGGTTTTCAGCTAAAGTCGATGCTTTAAAATTTGGGAACCCATGGGAAGATGGAGCTAAATTAACTCCATTACCAGAACCAGACAAACCAGATTACATTCAAGATCTAATTGACGACGCTACTGAAAAAGGTGCCAAAGTTATTAACGAAAAAGGAGGAGAAACCACCGAAAACTACATTTTCCCAGCCGTTTTATATCCTGTAACAAAAGATATGCGCGTCTTTCAAGAAGAACAATTTGGACCTGTAATTCCTATCGTTCCGTTTTCAGATATTGAAGAGCCCTTAGATGATATGGCAGAATCTAATTACGGGCAACAAGTCAGTTTATTTGGAAACGATGTAAAAACATTAGCTCCTTTAATTGATACTCTTGTGAATTTAGTTTGTCGTGTGAATTTAAATAGTTCTTGTCAACGTGGACCAGATGTGTACCCGTTTACAGGTCGTAAAGATTCGGCAGTTGCCACACTGAGTGTACATGATGCTTTGCGTTCATTTTCAATTAGAACATTTGTAGCCTCTAAAGACAACGATTATAACAATGCTATTTTAAAAGATTTATTAGATTCTAGAGCTTCAAACTTTGTGAGTACAGATTATATACTTTAGTGAAAGGTGGTTTGAAGCCACTCAATTTGAATTATTTAAAGTATTTTTCAAAAGAATTATGAATTTGATAAAAATTTCATAAAAGCCCACATATTGAGTCAATATTTAAATATTAATTCTAAATTTACATTATGTTAAGTCAAAGAAATAAAATTGAAAGACCCACACGCTTGTTATTAAACAAGCGACGTCGCTAATGGAATCTACTTTAAACCATTTAGTTAATCAATTTTAATTTTTTTTCACATTGAACAATTCATCACATTTATTTCTTTTTTCAACTATAGCAGCCCCAACTACTAAGCTAGTTTCTGTACGCCATATTTTAAGTCGTCGCCCGTAAGGGTACAATTTATATTAGGAACTTAGGTGTGTCCAGTTCTTCATTCAAAAGAAAATCAAACATTTTATAATCTATAAAAAACAATCACAATGAAAATTGTTATTGCTGATAAATCACATAGCATTTACGCAGAACTTATTTGCGAAACCATTGCCGAAGCTGCTAAAGTTAGAGGTACAGGTATTGCAAAACGGCAACCAGAATACATCATCACCAAAATGGAAAATGGTAATGCTGTTATTGCTTTAGAAGGAGATCAATTTGCGGGGTTCTGTTATATCGAAGCATGGAGTCATGGTAAATTTGTGGCAAATTCTGGCTTAATTGTACATCCCGATTTTAGAAATCTAGGCCTTGCCAAACAAATTAAGAAAGTCATTTTTGAACATTCAAGAACCAAGTTTCCAGATTCTAAAGTTTTTAGTATTACCACAGGTTTAGCGGTTATGAAAATGAATAGCGAATTAGGTTATAAACCCGTTACATTTTCAGAATTAACAGACGACCAATCTTTCTGGAAAGGCTGCCAAACATGTAAAAATTTCGATGTTTTAACACGTACAGAGCAAAAAATGTGCTTGTGTACTGGTATGCTGTATGATCCTGCCAAAGCCGAAACATCAAAACCCAAAGAACGTCCTTATGACAAAAAAGTATGGACACGATTAAAATTGATAAAACAGAATATGTTTTTAAAAAAAGACAAAAAAGATGAGTAAAAAATTAGTTATAGCATATAGCGGAGGATTAGATACCTCTTACTGCGCAGTAAGTTTAAGTAAAGCAGGATATGATGTTCATGCGGTTAGTGTGAATACCGGTGGATTTACTCAAGAAGAAATTAAAACTATTGAAAGCAATGCTTATAAAATGGGCGTTTCTACATATAAAAATATTGATGCCGTTGCGTCTTATTATGATAAAGTAATAAAGTATTTAATCTTTGGAAATGTTTTAAAGAATAACACTTACCCTTTATCTGTGAGTGCAGAACGTATTATTCAGGCCATTGAAATTGTACAATATGCCAAAAGCATAGATGCGAAATACATTGCCCACGGTAGTACTGGAGCAGGAAACGACCAAGTACGTTTTGATATGATTTTTCAAACTATAGCACCAGAAATTGAAATTATTACACCTATACGAGATGGAAGTTTAAGTAGACAACAAGAGATTGATTACCTTATTGAAAACGGAATCGACATGTCTTGGAACAAAGCCAAATATTCAGTAAACAAAGGACTTTGGGGCACTAGTGTTGGTGGAGAAGAAACTTTAACGTCAGAAAAACCATTACCAGATTCAGCTTATCCTTCACAATTAAAACATTCAGATCCTGAAAAAGTAGTACTAACATTTTCTAAAGGTGAATTAGTTGCTTTAAATGGTGTAGAAAATAATCCCGAAGTTAATATTGAAGTTTTAAATAATTTAGCATCTGCATACGCGATCGGCAGAGATATACATGTTGGAGATACTATTGTTGGTATTAAAGGTCGTGTTGGTTTTGAAGCTGCAGCGGCTTTAATTATCATCAAAGCGCATCATTTACTTGAAAAGCACACGTTGACGAAATGGCAACTGCAACATAAAGATTATATGTCTAATTTCTATGGCATGCACCTACACGAAGGGCAATATTTAGATCCCGTAATGCGAGATATGGAAGCCTTTTTACAGAGTAGTCAAGATAAAGTTTCAGGCGACGTTATCGTAACACTTAAGCCTTATCATTTTTCATTAGATGGCATCAAATCTAAACACGATTTAATGAATGCTAAATTCGGAAGTTATGGCGAAGAAAATAAAGGTTGGACCGCAGATGAAGCCAAAGGATTTATTAAAATATTTGGCAATCAAAATAAGATATATCAGCAAGTAAATTCAGAATCATGATCAAAGCAGGTATCATTGGAGGCGCTGGTTACACAGCAGGAGAATTAATTAGATTATTGATTCATCACTCTAAAGTAGAAATCGATTTTATTTACAGTACCTCTAACGCTGGAAACAACGTTAGTAAGGTGCATCAAGATTTATTGGGTTCAACAGATTTAGTCTTTTCAGATGCCATAAATGCAGAAGTTGATGTCCTGTTTTTATGTTTAGGTCATGGCAATTCAAAAGCGTTTTTAGAAAATAATAGCTTTTCCGACGCGACTAAAATCATTGATTTAAGTAATGATTTCAGACTAGACACAGATTCAATTTTAGATGGCAAAACCTTTGTTTATGGTTTACCTGAATTAAATAAAGAAGCCATAAAAAAAGCGAATTATATTGCTAATCCTGGATGTTTCGCAACCGCGATTCAAATGGCATTGTTACCACTAGCTAACACCGAAGTATTGCAAGATGACGTGCATATTAATGCCGTAACAGGCGCCACAGGTGCAGGAACCTCATTATCGACAACCACACATTTTACATGGAGAGATAATAACTTTTCACATTATAAAGCTTTTACGCATCAGCATTTAGGAGAAATTAATCAAACTGTAAATCAGTTGCAATCAAATTTTAAGTCTGATATCAACTTTATGCCTAATCGCGGGAATTTTTCGAGAGGCATTTTTGCTACACTTTATACAAAATACGAAGGCAGTTTAGAAGAGGCAAAACAATTATATACAGAATTTTATAAGGACGCTGCATTTACGTTTGTTTCAGATGACGACATTCATTTAAAACAAGTGGTCAACACCAATAAATGCATCCTTCATTTACATAAACACAACGATAAATTATTAGTCACGAGTATCATCGATAACTTATTAAAAGGAGCATCAGGACAAGCCATTCAAAACATGAATTTAATGTTTGGATATGAGGAAACTGAAGGCTTAAAATTAAAGGCTAATTATTTTTAACACATACTCAAACCTGTCAGGTTTCAAAAACCTAGCAGGTCTAAAATCAAATTTAAAATCGATAAAAGTTGTCACATTGAGCGCAGTCGAAAGGTCTAGATTAAAATATAGTTTAACTTAAAGAGATAACCGCTTTCGCGGTTAATAAATATGAACCGAGCATTTTTTAATGCGAACACATTTTACCATTAAAAAAGAATAGAAAAGCAAAATGAAAATAGCAATCATAGGAACAGGCAATTTAGGAAAGTCCATCGCAAAAGGACTCATCACCAACAACGCCATTACCACACTATACTTAACCAAACGAAACTTGAGCGGTATTCAAGATTTAGATGGTTATAAAAATGTCACATTAACAACCGATAATATTGAAGCTGTTAAACAATCTGATATTTTAATATTCGCCGTTCAGCCAGCGCATTTTGAGACGATTCTAAATGATATTAAACCACATTTAACCGAAAAACATGTATTAATTTCCACAATCACAGGATTTTTAATTCCAAAAATTGAAGCTATTGTAGGCACAGATCAATTTATCATCAGAGCTATGCCAAATACAGCCATTGCTGTTGGTAAATCCATGACTTGCATGTGTAGTAATGAAAACGGCAAAAAACGCATACCAATTGCTGAAGCTATTTTTAATAGATTAGGTCACACCTTAGCAATTCCAGAGTCTCAAATGCAAGCTGCAACAGTGGTTTGTGCAAGTGGAATTGCATTTTGGATGCGATTGATTCGCGCAACAACACAGGCTGCCATTCAATTAGGTTTTGACGCTAAAGAAGCACAAGAATTAGCCATGTATACGTCTGAAGGAGCTGCCAATTTATTAATAACAAATGGTAATCATCCTGAAGAAGAAATCGACCTCGTTACCACACCAAAAGGCTGTACTATTGAAGGTTTAAACGAAATGGAACACAAAGGCTTGAGCTCGTCTTTAATTCAAGGGATGGTAGCTTCATTCAATAAAATTAGTAACATTAAAAAAGAGCAGATATAGTACATTCTGTTGAATCATAAATCTTGCAAGGTCTTTTTTTTAACCTTGTATGTATAAAAATAACAAACTATACCTACAAGGTTTTTGAAACCTTGCAGGATAAAAAAAAATAACATGAGTTTATTTAATGTATACCCATTATTCGACATCACTCCTGTAAGCGCCAAAGACGTTTACGTATATGATGATAAAAATGTAGAATATCTCGATCTTTATGGTGGCCATGCTGTGATTTCTATTGGACATTCGCATCCAAAATATGTATCAGCAATTACACATCAAGTTGAAAAATTAGGATTTTATAGCAATGCGATTCAAAATCCATTACAAGTTGAATTAGCCGATAAATTAGAAACGCTTTCTGGTTGTAAAGATTACCAATTATTTTTATGTAATTCTGGAGCAGAAGCCAATGAAAATGCTTTAAAACTAGCATCTTTTCACAATGGCAAAAAGAAAATTTTAGCTTTTAAAAACTCGTTTCACGGCAGAACTTCTGCTGCAGTTGCGGCAACCGACAACCCAAAAATTGTAGCACCTATAAATACACAACAACAGGTTGACTTTGTAGAATTAGGAGATTTAGATGCTGTAGAAATCATTTTAAAACAAAACGACACTTGTGCTGTCATCGTAGAATTTATCCAAGGTGTTGGCGGTTTAGACCAAAGCACAACAGAATTCTATCAAGGTCTTGAAACACTTTGTAAGCACTACAACACCGCATTAATTGCCGACGAAGTACAATCAGGATTCGGTAGAACTGGTGACTTTTTCGCATTTCAAAAACACAATATTACGCCAGATATTATCTCAATTGCTAAAGGCATGGGCAATGGTTTTCCGGTAGGTGGTATTTTAATTCATCCTTCAATTGAAGCCTCTTTTGGTTTATTAGGTACCACATTTGGTGGCAACCATTTGGCATGCGCTGCAACGCTTTCTGTTTTAGATGTTTTAGAAGACGAAAAGCTGATGCAAAATGCTAAAGACATTGCTGATTATTTTCAAGAAAAAGCAAAAGGATTACCAAACTTAAAATCAATTAAAGGTCGTGGTTTAATGATCGGATTAGAATTCGATTTTCCGATTGCAGAATTGAGAAAAAAGCTAATTTTCGATCATCATATTTTTACTGGAAGTGCGACAAATCCTAACCTAATTAGAATTCTTCCACCTTTAACGATTCAGAAAAAACATATTGATGTCTTTTTTGAGGCCTTGGAAAAAGAATTAAAAGAAAGAAATAAGGATTAATTTGAAGACCTTAGAATTAAAGTTTAATTAATGAGATTCCCACTTTCGCGGGAAATGAATATGAAAAATTACACCCAAATAAAAGATTTACCCAACTTGTCACAAACCATAAAGGAAGCCATCTTATTAAAGATGAATCCTTTTGAATTTCAAGATTTAGGAAAACATAAAACCTTAGTCATGCTCTTTTTTAATTCGAGTTTAAGAACACGATTAAGCACTGAAAAAGCGGCAAAAAACTTAGGCATGGACGTTATGATTTTAAACGTTAATGACGCTTGGAATATTGAATTCGAAGATGGTTCCATTATGAACGGTAATTCATCTGAACACATTAAAGAAGCCGCACAAGTTATTTCGCAATATGCCGATATTATTGCTGTGAGAGCATTTCCAACGTTACAAGACAAAACTAAAGACGAATCAGAATATATCCTCAATAATTTTAAAAAATACGCGACTGTTCCGATTGTAAATATGGAAAGCGCTACAGCACATCCTTTACAAGCTTTGGCAGATGCCATTACAATTTCTGAATTGACCGAAAAAGCGAAGCCCAAAGTCGTGTTATCTTGGGCGCCACATCCCAAAGCATTACCACAAGCGGTTGCGAATTCGTTTGTAGAAATGATGCAAGATTTAGAAGTTGATTTCACAATAACACATCCTGAAGGTTATGAATTAAGTGAAGCCATCACAAAAGATACGCCTATAAATCACAACCAAGTAGAGGCTTTAAAAGATGCAGATTTTGTCTATGTAAAAAACTGGAGTAACTATAAAGACTACGGTAAAGTCCTGAACCAAGATGAAAATTGGATGATGACGAAAGCAAAATTAGGTGATGCCAAATTTATGCATTGTTTACCTGTAAGACGAAATGTTGTGGTGGAAGACGCCGTTTTAGATAGCGACCAATCGGTGGTGATTAAGCAAGCGAATAATAGAACATATGCAGCACAAATTGTGTTGAAGCAGATTTTGGAAGCATTGTAATTCTAGACCTGTCAGGTTTTAAAAACCTGACAGGTCTAAAACAAAAAATACTCGCTTTCGCGAGCACAAGATGAAAATACTAAAAGTCATAAAAATAGGAGGAAATATTATCGATAATGAAGACGCACTAGCAGCGTTCATTACAGATTTTGCAACTCTAAAAGGCCCTAAAATTTTAGTCCATGGAGGAGGAAAATTGGCTACTAAATTAGCCAATCAAATGAATATTCCTGTGCAAATGAATGAAGGCAGGCGTATTACAAATGCGGATACTTTAGATATTATCACCATGGTTTACGCTGGAAAAATCAATAAGAATATCGTTGCGCAGTTGCAAGCCAACACCTGTAATGCTATTGGGTTTTCTGGTGCAGACGGTAACACGATTGTTTCAGAGAAACGCCTAACAAAACCCATTGATTATGGGTTTGCTGGCGATGTAAAACAAGTGAACACTGAAACCTTAGAAATACTTTTAAAAAACAATATTACACCTGTTTTTTGCGCTATTACACACGACAAAAACGGTCAATTATTAAACACAAATGCAGATACCATTGCTTCAGAGTTAGCCATTGGCTTTGCTTCAATTTACAACACAGAGCTTTATTATTGTTTCGAAAAAAATGGTGTTTTAGAAGATGTAGACAATGACGATTCTGTAATTGAAAACATCAATACGGAAAGCTACAAAACATTAAAAGAAAACAAAATCATATTTGAAGGCATGTTACCTAAATTAGATAATTGCTTTCATGCTATAAATAAAAATGTTCAAAAAGTTTGCATTGGAAAATCAGACATGCTTTTCAATACCAACAATAGACACACAACTATAACCCAATGATTGAAAAACTAACCACACAAGCCATTGCTTTATTAAAGCAACTTATAGAAACAGAATCATTTTCGTCAGAAGAAGACAACACAGCGTTGCTTATAGAAGATTGGTTTAAGTCACACAAGATTCCTTTTAAAAGAGATCATCATAACATTTGGTCTACCAATAAACACTTTGATGACAGCAAACCAACGCTCTTATTAAACTCGCATCACGATACCGTAAAACCTAATAACGGTTATACCAAAGACCCGCTTAAAGCCATTATTGAAGACGGAAAATTATATGGCTTAGGAAGTAATGATGCTGGTGGTTGCTTAGTGTCTTTAATTGCAACATTCACTTATTTCTACGACAAAAAAGATCTTAACTATAATTTAGTAATTGTCGCTTCAGCTGAAGAAGAAAGCAGTGGTCCAAACGGACTTAATAGCATGCTAAGTATCATTCCAAAAATTGATGTCGCTATTGTTGGCGAACCTACTTTAATGAATTTAGCTATTGCTGAAAAAGGTTTGGTCGTTTTTGATGCCAAAGTAAAAGGTACAGCTGGCCATGCCGCACATCCGAATAAGGATAATTCAATTTACAATACTATTGAGGTTTTAAAATGGTTTAAAGATTATCAGTTTGCACGAAACTCACCCGTTTTAGGTGATGTAAAAATGACCGTTACTCAAATTAATGCTGGGAAACAACACAACGCGGTTCCTGCTGAAGTTGATTTAGTCATCGATGTCCGTGTGAATGACAAATACACAAATCAACAAATTGAAGAAATTTTAATCAGAAAATCACCATGCACAAGTATTAAAGCGCGGAGTTTACGATTGAATTCGTCTTCAATTCCTATTAATCACGAATTGGTTGAAGCAGGAATTGAATTAGGTAGAGAAACTTATGGTTCACCGACCTTATCCGATCAAGCAGTTTTAACTTGTCCTTCACTGAAATTAGGACCAGGCGATAGTACACGTTCGCACACAGCAGATGAATTTATTTATTTGGCTGAAATTGAAGAAGGTGTTGATTTATATATTAAATTATTAGAGAAAGTATTGTAATAAAAAGATAATAGAATCAAGAGACAAGAATCAAGACCAATAGCTCATTCATATGAATAAGAAGTCTATGTTCTAGAAGCGCAGCGGTCTTGCATCTTGACTCTAAATTTTAATAAGTAAAATTTATAAGTATGAAACTTTGGGACAAAGGATTTTCAATAGATAAAAAAATAGAATTATTTACCGTCGGAAACGATAGAGAAATCGATATGCATATTGCAAAATATGATGTAGAAGCGTCGCGAGCGCATGCTGTGATGTTAGAATCTATCGGAATAATAACTTCGGAAGAGTTAGAACAATTGAAATCAGGATTAAAAATTTTAGCGGAATCTATTGAAGAAGGCACCTTTATTATTGAAGACTCGTTTGAAGATGTCCATTCTAAAATTGAACATGAACTCACAAAAACCTTAGGCGACGTCGGAAAGAAAATCCACACGGCACGTTCTAGAAACGACCAAGTTTTAGTAGCACTTCAATTATACTATAAAGAGAATCTTGAAATTATAAATTCTAAAACAAAAACATTTTTTGATACGCTTTTAGGTTTAGCAGAAACTCATAAAACGCAATTACTACCAGGTTATACACATTTGCAAGTCGCCATGCCATCATCTTTTGGTTTATGGTTTTCTGCCTATGCGGAATTGTTAATTGATGATGTTTACGTCTTAAATGCGGTGTCTAAAATCGCAGACCAAAACCCATTAGGTTCAGCTGCTGGTTACGGAAGTTCATTTCCAATAGACAGAGACATTACCACTAAAGAATTAGGCTTTTCAACCTTAAAATATAACGTGGTTGCTGCGCAATTAAGTCGAGGAAAAAGTGAACGTGCTATCGCTAGTGCTTTAGGCGGATTATGTAATACCATGGCACGTTTTGCTATGGATATTTGCTTGTATATGAGTCAGAATTTTGGCTTTGTGACGTTTCCAGATGAATTAACTACAGGAAGTAGCATCATGCCACACAAAAAGAATCCTGATGTGTTTGAATTGATTCGAGGTAAGTGTAATAAAATTCAGGCTTTACATTCTGAAATGTTATTAATCACTAATAATTTACCAAGTGGTTACCACAGAGATTTTCAATTGTTAAAAGAAAATATCATCAATGCTTTTGAAGATGTTAAAGATATTTTAGACATCTTTAATTATTCCATTCAACAAATCATAGTGAAGGATATTGACCTCACTGATGAGAAATACCAATACTTATTTACAGTAGATAGTATTAATAATTTAGTAGTTGAAGGCATGAGCTTTAGAGAAGCGTATCAGAAAATCGGAAGTCAAGTACAAGCAGGAACATACAAACCAGATTTAGGAAAAGAACACTCTCACATAGGAAGTATTCATAATTTGTGTTTGGATGATATTCGGGCTAAGTTTCCTAAGTAAATAACACCCCCTAAAGTCCCCTCAAGAGGACACTAGTACTAAAGTTTATTTTGAGGATTGTCCCCTTGAGGGGACTTTAGGGGTGTTTATAATAAATATTTTGAATCTTTATCACGAAAAAAAGCATCTGTTTTACAGATGCTTTTTAGTTTCTACTCTAGTAAAAGACTACCCTAGAATTTATAGCAGCAGAAGTATTATTAAATCACAATCCTATTAAATCTCCTTCTTCATTTTTAGTGGCCAAATCCGATTTACCCATTAAGTAAATATCAACTTGACGAGCCGCTTCTCTACCTTCAGAGATAGCCCAAACAATTAATGACTGTCCTCTGCGCATATCACCTGCCGTAAAGACATTAGGAATATTGGTTTGATATTGCCCATAGCTCGCTTTATAATTAGAACGTACATCTCTGTCTAATCCCAATTTATCTGCGATTGTAGATTCAGGTCCTGTAAAACCTAAAGCTAATAATGCTAAATCACATTTCCAAGTTTTTTCAGTACCAGCAACCTCAACTAACTTAGGACGCTCACCTGGCACCATTTCCCACTCCACATTTACCGTTTTTAAAGCTGTTAATTTACCTTTAGCATTCGTAACAAATTCTTTAGTGTTAATTAACCAATTACGTTCCACACCTTCTTTATGAGACGATGACGTTTTTAATTGCAACGGCCAATATGGCCAAGGTGTTGCAGGCGAACGATGCCCTGGTGGTTTTGGCATAATTTCAAAATTAACAACCGATTTTGCACCTTGACGGTTTGATGTTCCAATACAATCAGAACCTGTATCTCCACCCCCAATAACAATGACATTTTTGCCCGTCGCTAATATTTGGTCTTCAATTTTCTGACCAAAAACGACTTTAGTTTGTTGCGTTAAAAAATCCATCGCTTGCACCACTCCGTCTGCTTCAATTCCAGGTGTTGGTAAACTTCGTCTTTCTGTTGCACCACCACAAAGTACAACAGCGTCAAACTTTTTTAAATCTTCTACATCGTAGTTAACTCCAACGTTCACGTTAGTTTTAAAGACAATACCTTCCGCTTCTAAGATGGCTAAACGACGATCTATGATGCCTTTTTCCATTTTAAAATTTGGAATACCGTAACGTAGCAACCCACCAACAGCATCATCGCGTTCAAACACGGTTACGAGGTGTCCTGCTCTATTTAATTGCTGCGCAGCTGCTAAACCTGCAGGACCAGAACCGACAATGGCAATTGTTTTTCCTGTTCTCGTTTTAGGTGGTTGCGGTTTAATCCAACCTTCTTTAAAAGCACGTTCTACAATATTTTTTTCAATATTTTCTATAGAAACCGGATCTTCAATAATACCTAAGACACAAGCTTGCTCACAAGGTGCAGGACATAAACGCCCTGTAAACTCTGGGAAGTTATTCGTTGAATGTAATATCCAAGATGCTTTTTGCCATTCGCCTTGGTGTACCATATGATTAAAATCTGGAATTAAATTACCTAGCGGACAACCACTATGGCAAAACGGAATTCCACAATCCATACAACGCGACCCTTGTTCGGCCATGTCTTTATCCTTTAAAGGCACCGTAAATTCATTATAATGCTTCACACGATCCTTTACTGGCTTGTAGGACTCATCTTTTCTTTCGAACTCTTTAAAACCTGTTACTTTTCCCATTTTATTCCGGCGAAAGCAGGAATCTCACCCTGACTTTCTAATTTTAATTCAACTGTAAATTTATTTTTTCTAAGACAATCTGATTATTGAATTATACTGTTTCTAATTCTTCAACCATTTGTTCCTCTGTCTCTAAACGTTTTAAAGCACGTTTGTATTCCGTTGGCATTACCCGAACAAAATTCTTCAAGCTTGTTTCCCAATCTGCTAATAATTCAGCACCTCTTTTACTATCTGTAAATTTCACATGCCTTTCAATTATTGCTTTTAAATCATTAGCGTCTTTCTTCAAGATCTTTTCAAATTCTATCGTTTCGGTATTACATAAGCCGTTTATAAATTTGTTTTCAGGATCATAAACATAAGCAATACCTCCACTCATTCCGGCAGCAAAATTTCGTCCTGTTTTACCAAGAACAATGACTTTTCCACCCGTCATGTATTCACAACAATGATCACCAACACCTTCTACAACCGCTGTTGCACCAGAATTTCTTACGGCAAAACGTTCACCTGCAATTCCGTTGATATACGCTTGCCCTTCCACAGCTCCGAATAAACAAACATTTCCAATAATGATATTATCTTCTGCTTTGAAATCTGCTTTGGTAGGCTTCTTAACAATTAGCTTAGCTCCAGAAAGACCCTTACCTAAATAATCATTGGTATTTCCTTCTAATTTGAATGTTAATCCGTGTGCTCCAAACGCTCCAAAACTTTGTCCGGCTGAGCCTTCAAAATTGATATTTAAGGTGTCTTCTGGCAAACCTAAATGACCATATATTTTTGAAATTTCATTACTCACAATAGCTCCAACCGTACGATTTGTATTTTTAATTGGATATGATAATGTCATTTGTTCCTTACGATACAATGCACGATGTGAATCTTTAAGAATCGTAAAATCTAAAACGTTATCTAGATTGTGATCTTGCTTTTCAGTATTCTTCACTGTCATTTTACTGTAAGCTTCTGGTCGGTATAAAATTGAAGATAAATCTAAACCTTTAGCTTTATAATGCGTAATCGCTTTATTGGCGTTTATTTTATGTGTCTGACCAATCATTTCGGCCATAGACCTAAACCCTAATTCGGCCATAATAGCTCTCAATTCTTCAGCGATATAATAGAAGAAATTAATGACATGTTCTGGCGTGCCTTTAAAGTTTTTACGCAAGGTTTTGTCTTGAGTTGCGATTCCAACTGGACAGGTATTTAAATGACATTTTCGCATCATAATACACCCCGAAGCCACTAAAGGCGCCGTTGCAAACCCGAATTCTTCCGCACCTAATAATGCCGCAATAGCAACATCTCTACCCGTTTTTAACTGTCCGTCGCACTCTACAACAATTCGACTTCTTAAATTATTAAGCACTAAGGTTTGCTGTGCTTCGGCTAAACCAAGTTCCCAAGGTAAGCCTGCATGTTTTAATGATGTTAAAGGCGATGCACCTGTTCCACCATCGTAACCAGCAATTAACACAACATCCGCTTTTGCTTTGGCGACTCCTGCAGCAATGGTACCCACTCCAACTTCTGAAACAAGTTTGACGTTAATTCTAGCGTCGCGATTGGCATTTTTTAAATCGTATATTAATTGTGCTAAATCTTCAATCGAATAAATATCGTGATGTGGTGGTGGCGAAATTAAACCTACAAATGGTGTTGAGTTACGCGCTGCAGCAATCCATGGTAATACTTTTTCACCAGGCAACTGACCACCTTCTCCAGGTTTTGCACCCTGAGCCATTTTTATTTGAATCTCTTTCGCATTTGTTAAATAGTGAGAAGTAACACCGAAACGACCAGAAGCAACTTGCTTAATAGCTGAGTTCCTACTATCTCCATTTACATCGGGCTGGAAACGTTTGCGATCTTCTCCGCCTTCACCTGAATTAGATTTTCCTCCAATTCTATTCATCGCAATGGCTAAATTTTCATGAGCTTCACGCGAAATAGACCCATAAGACATGGCTCCTGTTTTAAATCGTTTTACGATATCTGTCCAAGGTTCTACTTCTTCAATAGGAATTGGGTCAATATTATTAAATTCGAATAAGCCACGAATAGTCATTAAATTTTCGGACTGTTCATTAATTGTTTTTGCATAAACATCATAACTAGCCTGATCACTTAAACGAACTGCTTGTTGTAATTTTGCTACCGTTGTAGGGTTAAATAAATGCTTCTCACCATTACGTCTCCAACGGTAATCTCCACCAATATTTAAGCCTAAACGTTTATCGACTTCTGTATTTGGATACGCATATTTGTAGCGCTTATCAATTTCTTTTTCGATTTCATACAAGCCTATACCTTCAATTCGCGAAGCTGTATATGGAAAATATTTTTCAACAAATTGAGAGTTAAAACCAACGATTTCGAATATCTGAGAACCTCTATAAGAATGTAATGTAGAGATTCCTATTTTGTTCATCACTTTTAAAATACCTTTTCCAATAGCTTTGTTGAAGTTATCTACTGCTTTTTGCTCATCCATCCCCGTAATGAAGCCTTCTTTTACTTGCGCTCTGATGATTTCATTTACCATATAAGGATTTACAGCACTTGCACCATACCCAAATAAAGTGGCAAAATGATGTGGCTCACGTGGTTCTGCAGATTCGATAATAATATCAAAATAAGAACGCTTACGTAAACGATTCATTTGATGGTTTACATAAGAACACGCTAATAACGACGGAATTGGCGCCATAGCTTTACTTACTCCTCTATCAGATAGAATGATAATATTTGTTTTTCTTAATAATGCTTTTTCAATTTGAACAATAATAGTATCTAAAGCATCCTCCAATCCATTAAGACCTTTATCTTTTTGGTACAACATCTCTATGGTTTCAGCTTTAAAGCCTTCCACATTAATATGTCGGATTTTATCTAAATCATCATTTGAGATTACAGGATTCTGAATTTTTAATTTTCTACATTGGCGCTCGGTAATGCTAAAAATATTTCTATCCTTACCTAAAGACAAGCTAATATCGGTTACAATTTCTTCTCTAATTCCATCTAAAGGTGGATTGGTAACCTGAGCAAATAATTGCTTAAAATAGTTGGAAATGATCTGTGGCTTGTTTGATAAAACGGCCAAAGGCGTGTCAGTTCCCATAGAACCTAAAGCTTCCTTAGAATTTATAGCCATTGGTGTAATAACTTCTTGAATATCCTCGAACGTATAATTAAATAAACGCTGTCTTGTTTTGATATCTAAAGTTTCAATTGGACATGTTTCTCCTGTATAAGGAATATCTTTTAAATGTAATCTCGTTTTATCTAACCATTCTTGATATGGTCTTTCTCTAACAATTTTACTTTTTATTTCTTCGTCATTAATAATTCGACCTTGGTTCATATCTACCAAAAACATTTTTCCTGGCTCTAAACGGCCATGACTTTCTACATCTTCTGGCGCAATATCTACGACTCCAATTTCTGAAGACATGATTAATTTCCCACTTTTTGTAACTGTATATCTAGATGGTCTTAAACCATTTCTATCTAATAACGCACCGATATAATTTCCATCTGTAAATGGCACAGAAGCAGGTCCATCCCAAGGCTCCATAATACAAGCATTATAATCGTAAAATGCTTTTCGTTCTGGAGACATTGTAGCGTGTTTCTCCCATGCTTCAGGAATCATCATCATCATGACTTCTGGCAATGAACGCCCTGTATGCGTTAACAATTCCACCACCATATCCATAGACGCAGAATCTGATTTTCCTGGTAAAATAATTGGAAATAATTTATCTATTTGTGGACCAAAGACTTCACTTTTCATGATTTCCTCTCGCACACGCATTCTACTCACATTTCCACGAAGAGTATTGATTTCTCCGTTTTGACACATAAATCGGAATGGTTGTGCCAATTCCCAAGTCGGCATCGTATTCGTAGAAAAACGCTGATGCACTAACGCTAAACGCGTTACTAAATCTGACTCTTGTAAATCTTTATAATATGGCCCAATATCTTCGGGCATAATAATACCTTTATATATCAATGTATTCATTGACAAACTAGACACGTAAAAATAAGCGCTTTGAGACATCTTTGATTTACGGACTGTATGCTCCGTTATCTTACGTGCTGCATATAGTTTTGCTTTAAAATTAGCTTCAGAAACCTCATTAGATTTCCCAACAAAAAGCTGTTCTATATTTGGTTCTGATGCTAAAGCTATTTCACCTAATTGTGTAGAATCTACAGGTACTTCTCTCCAACCTATAACAGTAAGTCCTTGCGCGATGATTTCTTTTTCGAACGTATCCTTACAAAATTTATATTGATTTCTGTTTTTTGGCAAGAAAACCATTCCTACGGCATACTTCCCTTTTACTGGCACTTTAAAACCACAAACTCTCTTGAAATAAGCATGAGGAATATCTATTAAAAGACCTGCTCCATCACCCGTTTTTCCATCAGCACTTACACCACCACGATGCTCTAGTTTTACTAGGATTTCTAATGCGTCATGTATAATTTGATTTGTCTTTTCCCCTTTTAGATTACAGATGAATCCTGCCCCACAATTTTCGTGTTCAAATTCCGGTAAATAGAGCCCTTGTTTCTTAAACATATTTCAATAAAATTTCAAGGTTTTTACACCTTATTACTCCTCTAATATATATTCAAAAAATTGATATAAAAAATAGTTGAAACACTTTTCTCATATCGATAGTTAAGCGCATTTAGAATGAAAATATTGCAATAATAACGGTATATAATGATGAATAGACAATTATAAATATTCAACAAAAATCACACTTTATTGCGAAAACACCCAAAACAAAGATACAGAAGTAAATATAATTTAAACATTACAGGTTTTTACTAAATTTTTCAAAATTCCAATTATCGATATAATAAAAAAATAGCTCTATTTAATTTTAACCCAAAATTTTACATGGTGTAAAATCAAATATTCATAAAAATTACACTTTAAACCCTATTTTTAATAGGGTATAAATAAAGATTATATAGATTTGACTCGAACTAACTATTATTAAAACTATTATTATGAAAAAATTACTTACGCTTTCAATGTTCTTTATTGCATTTGGTTTATATGCTCAAGAAGAGGAAACTGAGGAAAAAAAATCCTTTACTATTAGCGGTAGCGTTGACGCTTATTACCAAACCTACATATCCGCTCCTGATGATGCTGGCGCAACATTTGGTACTGCTTTCGCAGATAAATCGGGTTTTGCTTTTGGTATGGGTAATATAATTGCCAGCTATGAAAGTGGTAAAGTAGGTGCCGTACTTGATTTAGTTACAGGACCAAGAGGTGGCGCTGCTACATTTAGCAATGATATTGTTGATGGTATTGTAAACCAAGCATATGTTTACTGGAATGTTTCAGAAAAGACAACTTTAACAATGGGGCGTTTTAATACATTTTTAGGATACGAAGTAATTGCTCCAGCGGCAAACTTTAACTATAGCACATCTTACTTATTTTCTAGTGGTCCTTTTTCTCATATGGGATTAAAAGCAGATTTTGCTTTATCTGATGATTTTAGCTTAATGTTAGCCGTAATGAATCCTTGGGACACTAATGATACTTCTACAACTGGTGAATATTCATTTGGAGCGCAATTAGGCTATTCTGGTCAATTCTTAAATTTTTATTATGACAGCGGAAACAATGGCGGATTAGGTTTTGAAGTTGATTACACAGGTGGCTTTGATGTTTCTGATGCTTTTTTCTTAGGAATCAACGCAGCCTACAATGATAATGATGGAAGTGGCTTTTATGGTGCTGCTTTATATCCACAATACGCCACATCTGATGATTTTAGCATTGGCTTAAGAGGTGAGTATTTTGCTTTACATGGTGAGGCTGACAACTTTGACTACCCTAGTGTAATTGGAGTGACATTAACAGGTAGCTACACTGTAGACAGCAACTTAATCATTAAGCCAGAATTTAGATTAGATTCTCTAACCGATTCAGACGGAGGTATACTTGGTGACAGTTTTGTTATTGACAATGACGGCCTAGCAGCTAGTAGCTTAAGCGCATTTACTTTAGCTGCAATCTACTCGTTCTAAACCCACACTAACTAACACAAAAAACAATGAAAAAAATTGAAGCAATTATTAGAAAATCAAAATTTTCTAACGTTAAAGATGCACTTCATGAAGTAGGTGTAAACTTCTTCTCTTATTGGGATGTTACTGGACTTGGTAACGAGCAAGAAGGACATGTATATAGAGGTGTATCTTATAGTACAAGCGATATACAAAGACGCTATTTATCTATAGTCGTTAACGACGATTTTGAAGCTATAGCAATCAAGGCTATTATAGACTCTGCCTCTACTGGAGAAGTAGGAGATGGTAAAATCTTTGTCTCACATATTGATGAAGTTTACAGAATACGAACTGGAGAAAAAGGAGGAAACACTTTAAAATAAAAAAACATGGAATTACTTACAATAAATAATGTATGGATGATGATCTGTACAGCACTCGTTTTCTTTATGCATTTAGGATTTGCATTTTTAGAAATCGGACTAACACGTCAAAAAAATACGCTTAATATTTTATTTAAAAACATATTTATCATTACCGTTGGGTTGTTACTTTATGCATTAGTAGGGTTTAATTTAATGTATCCAGGTGAATTTAATGGATTTTTAGGATTCGCAGGTTTTGGATTGGATTCACCATTAACAGCAGAAGGAACTTTAGACTTAGCTTATAGTGAAGGCTATACATATTGGACAGATTTCTTATTTCAAGGAATGTTTGCAGCTACTGCAGCAACAATTGTATCTGGAGCCGTAGCAGAACGTATGAAAATTGGACCATTTATGATTTTCACAATTATTTATGTCGGGATAATCTACCCGATTGCAGGTTCATGGAAATGGGGAGGTGGATTTTTACAAACGCTAGAGACACCATTTTATGATTTTGCAGGATCTACACTAGTTCACTCAGTTGGTGGATGGGGAGCATTAGTTGCCGTTGCTCTTTTAGGAGCAAGAATTGGTAAATTTAAAAATGGAAAACCTCAGGCTATCCCTGGACATAATATTCCATTAGCAACTGCTGGTGTTATCATTTTATGGTTAGGTTGGTTTGGATTTAATGGAGGTTCTGTATTATCTGCTGATCCTGCATTAACATCATTAACTTTAGTAACAACATGTTTAGCTGCAGCAGCTGGTGGAGTTGTTGCCGCCTTAGTTTCTACCCTACGATATAAAAATTTAGATTTAACAATGTTTCTTAATGGTATATTAGGTGGTCTTGTTGGTATCACTG
Organism: Winogradskyella pacifica; assembly: GCF_003386275.1. Lineage (NCBI taxonomy): Bacteria > Pseudomonadati > Bacteroidota > Flavobacteriia > Flavobacteriales > Flavobacteriaceae > Winogradskyella > Winogradskyella pacifica. Next base: position 462,601 of record NZ_QREI01000001.1, read on the forward strand.
CTGGCGCAGACCAAATGAGTCCAACCGATGCCATTCTAATTGGTGCAATTGCAGGTGCAATTATTGTATTTGCCGTATCATTAATTGACAAACTTAAATTAGATGATCCAGTTGGAGCTATCGCTGTTCACTTAGCATGTGGTATTTGGGGAACTTTAGCTGTTGGTATCTTTGGCGCATTAGCTAGTGGAGCACAATTTGTAAGCCAACTAATTGGTGTTGCTTCTTATGCTGGTATGTGCATTATATCTTCATTCATTATCATATTTGCACTGAAGAAAATAGTAGGAATAAGAGTTTCTGAAAAAGAAGAATTAGAAGGTCTTGATGCCCATGAACACGGAATGGATGCATATCCGGATTTTAGATTAAATGAACACTAAGTTTTAAATTGATTATTTAGCTAATTTAGTTATTAAAAGAAAACCTTCGAAGCCTAACCTTCGAGGGTTTTTGCTTTACTACAGTTTAATATAATTACATAAAAAAAATCCTCAGAAGTTTAAAACTCCTGAGGATTTATAATATTACAAACTATTTGTTTTTATGCTGAATTACGACTCGCGTTTATATTTCCAAATAAAGAACGTGTCACCATCTTTTCAAAGATTTTAATCTGCTCTTCATCTCGTACCTCAGCTTTTTCAAGCTCTTGAATTTTCTTTAAGGCATATTGCTGAATCGTTAATAACGGTAATACAATAGATTCTCTTACAGCAATTGATGCTTTTCCAGAAGGCTCTTCTTCCATCAATTCTTTATAACCCGTAAGTTTTAAAATTAGACGTTTTGAAGTTTCATATTCTTTGTAAATCACATTCCAAAATTCACCGTATTCTTCATCTTCAGACATATAACGTGTTAAGTCGAAAAAAGACTTAGACAGAGACATCATACTGTTTTCAATTAAAGTTTTGAAGAACGCTGATGTTTTAAATAAATGCTGTGCTTTCTCAAACTCACCAATATCTTCATAATGTTTCAATGCTGTACCTACTCCAAAAAAGCCTGGTACATTTTGTTTCAATTGACTCCAAGACCCTACGAAAGGAATCGCTCTTAAATCTTCAAAAACCAAACCTTCCGATTTACCTCTTTTAGACGGACGACTACCAATATTTGTTTTCGCATAATATTTAAGCGTACTCATATGTTCTAAATACGAGATAAATTTTGGATGCGCTTTGAAATTCACATACGCCTCATAACTACGATTCGCCAAGTCAGTCATAACCTCCCGGTTTTCTGGCTGCATGCTTAAATCCGCATCGCTTAAACTGTTACCAATACCAGAACTAATCAATTGTTCTAAGTTATATTGTGAGGATTCTAAAGTTCCGAAATTAGAACTTATCGTCTGACCTTGTATTGTTAATTGTACTTCTTCATCTTCTATTGTTGGCCCTAAAGACGCATAGAAATTATGTGTTTTTCCACCACCTCGTGCAGGTGGTCCGCCACGTCCATCAAAGAAAATCACTTTCACTCCATGCTCTCTAGACACTCTGGTTAAGTTTTCCTTAGCTTGGTAAATCGCCCAGTTTGCCATTAAATAACCACCATCTTTAGTACCATCACTAAAACCAAGCATTATGGTTTGCCTGTTTCCTCGTGCTTCTAAATGTTTTGCGTAATCAGGATTAGCATATAACTCCTCCATCACTTTTGGCGCATTCTCTAAATCGGTAATGGTTTCAAATAATGGTCCAATATCGACAGTTAAATCCTCTTGAAATGCGACTAATTTTAACATTGCAAACAATTGCATCACATGCAAAGTCGATTGATTATTACTAATAATATAACGGTTTGCAGCTTGCTCACCATTTGTTTCTTGAATGGTTTTTATCGCCTTAATCGTTTCTAAAGCCATTAAGGTTTCTTCATCTTTTATTAAAGATAAATCTACAGAACCTTCAACTTTAGATAAAATTTTAATTTGCTCACGTTCTGGTAAGTCGTGATAATTTTCTGGAAATATAGCACTACCACTCTCAAGCAACGCATTTACCATATCATTAAAAAACTGCTCGTGTTTACGACTGTCTTGTCTGATATCTAAATTCGCAAAATGAAATCCGAATAAATGTGTTTTGTTAATCAAACTATTCAATTCATCAACATATAAAGATTGATGCTTGTCAATAATAATTTGCTTTACCGCTTTTAATTCTGAAACGAAATACTCTAAAGTTAAGTCAGACGATTCATTAGTTATGATGCTATAAAGCTCACGCTCTAAATTACCCATACGATCTTCGACACCTTGAAACGTTAACTTTCGTTTTAATTGTCTTACGTTTCTATAATAATTTTTAATAATTGAAAGTCGTAATCTTCCCGCAACCTTCAACGTAATTTCTGGTGTTACAAAAGGGTTTCCATCTCTATCACCTCCTGGCCAGAAACCAATATTAATAATATCGTTACTAATTGGTTTTCCATCAAATATATTCTGCTGAATATAATCGTATATACCTCCAAAAGATTTATAGAATACGTTTTCTAGATACCATATTAAACTCACAGCTTCATCAAAAGGCGATGGCTTTTCGTGTTTAAAAAATGGTGTTTTTCCTAATTGCGCTAATAAATCATTAATTCTTAATAGATCGTTCTCGCGAATCGCTTCCGTTAAATCCGTAATAATTCCTAAAACGGAACCTGGATAAAACTGTGTTGGGTGTGCTGTTAAAACAATTCTTACTTTAAATTCTTCTAAATATTTCTGAAGTGTCTCTAGCTTATTTTCAGCAGAAACAGTTTCTTTCAAACTTCGCAACGTTCCGATACCATCCATATTATTTACAATAGGAAAAGCGGCATCCTCAATCGCATCGAATAGAACGACTTGTCTTTCGATATACTGAATAAATCGAAATAACAAATTCACCTGACTTTCAGAAGAACGTCTGGCTTGGTATTTCTTAAAAAACGTATTAACGATTGTTGTAGGATCTTCTTTATTTTCAAATCCTTTATGGCAAGTTTCGTGAAACAAAGGCAAAAGCGCTCCTGTTTTTGTAACAGCATCAAAAGGCAATGTCATAAATATACTATTGTATATCTGGTATTTAGACAAAACATTTTGATTAAATCGTGTTAATTTTGGTTGTGTGGGCATTATCTTAAATTATATTATTGTTGACTGCCCTAAGTGGATATTCTTAAAATTGAGATTAGTATCTTTTGGATTGTAAATAAAATCTTCAATAAAGTCACCAACATTAGAGGTCGTCACCGTATTTACCACCGAATTTATATCTGGTGTTGTGATGTTTAATTTTAACGATTTTTCTACAGCTAACCTAATTAATTCGGCTTCATTATGTAACTCGAAATGACTCAACAACATAGCAGCCGATAAAATTGACGCAATCGGATTTGCAATACCTTTATCAGCCGCTTGAGGGTATGAACCATGAATAGGCTCGAACATTGCATACTTATCTCCAACTGAAGCAGACGCTAACAATCCAATAGAACCACCGATAACACTAGCTTCGTCACTAATAATATCTCCAAACATATTCTCGGTTAAAATCACATCGAACTGTTTTGGGTTTAAAATCATTTGCATCGCTGCATTATCTACAAATAAAAAGTCGAGTGTTACATCAGGATATTGCTCTGCAACTTCTTTCACTACCTTTCTCCAAAGTCGAGATGTCTCTAACACATTAGCCTTATCCACCAAAGTCACTTTATGACTTCTATTTTCAGCAGCAACAAATGCCAAATGTGCAATACGCTCTATTTCTTCGCGAGAATACCCACATAAATCCGAAGCGTAATTACCATCCTCTGATGTATGTTTTTCACCAAAATAAATACCACCAGTTAATTCTCTATAAATAGAAATATCTGTACCCTGAATGATATGTTTCTTTAATGGCGATTTATCTAATAAGGTTTTATAAGCTTTTACAGGTCTAATATTAGCATACAAACCCAACTCTTTACGCAATTTAAGTAAGCCTTGCTCTGGACGCACTTTTGCAGAAGGATCATTATCATATTTAGGATCACCAATGGCTCCAAATAAGATGGCATCACTTTTTTTACAAAGTTCTAATGTTTTCTCTGGTAAAGCATCATTATGCTTATCTATGGCAACGGCTCCAACATCTGCCGTTGTAAATTTAAAATTATGATTAAATTCCGAAGCAATTGCTTTCAAAGCTTTTATAGCTTGATTTGTAACTTCTGGACCAATACCATCACCTGGTAAAATTGCTATGTTTAATTTCATCGAAGAAAAATCAATTCCCGAATTAACGAAAATCTTACGTTTAATTATTAGTATATTTTTTGAGCTTCAAAAGCTTCAATTTGTTCTTTATTATTTATCAGATAGTCGATATCATCATAACCATTGATCATACATGTTTTTTTGTAGGCATCAATTTCAAAATTTTCGGACAACTCTGAATCTTTTACTGAAATGGTTTGTTTTTCGAGATCAACCACTAATTCTATCTCTGGATTGGACACAATTTTCTGCATTAAGTCACTTAAAAATGCTGGCGAAACCTGTACTGGTAACAATCCATTATTTAAGGCATTTCCTTTAAATATATCCGCAAAAAAACTAGACACCACCACTTTAAATCCAAAATCGGTTATAGCCCAAGCGGCATGTTCTCTACTCGATCCGCAGCCAAAATTATCTCCTGCTACTAATATCTTTCCTGAATATCTTGAATCATTAAGCGCAAAATCGGTATTAACTGTTCCGTCTTTGTGATATCTCCAATCTCTAAATACATTGTTTCCAAACCCTTCTCTATCCGTCGCTTTTAAAAAACGAGCAGGTATAATTTGATCCGTATCTACATTCTCAATATGTAATGGAATGGCTCTCGATTGTAATGTTGTAAACTTTTCCATAGTAATGCCCACGAAAGTGGGTATCTTCTTTTTAATTCATTTTAAATACCTACAAGGTTTTTGAAACCTTGCAGGATAATATCAATTCAATTGCTTTGAAATATCTATAATTTTACCTTCTACAGCAGTTGCTGCAGCAACTAAAGGGCTTGCTAAAATCGTTCTTGAACCTTGTCCTTGGCGACCTTCGAAATTCCTATTTGAGGTTGATACACAATATTCTCCCTGAGGAATCTTATCATCGTTCATCGCTAAACACGCTGAACAACCTGGTTGACGCAATTCAAAACCTGCATCATCAAAAATAGATTTTAGACCTTCTTCTATTATTTGAGTTTCTACTTGCTTACTTCCTGGCACTAACCAAGCCGTAACATTAGCTGCTTTTTTCTTGCCTTTTATATAATTGGCTGCGACTCTAAAATCTTCAATTCTAGAATTGGTACAACTCCCTATAAAGACAAAATTGATGGGCTTATTTATTAAACTTTCTCCAGCTTCAAAATTCATATAAGCTAAAGATTTTTTAAACGATGGATTTTCATCCACAGGAATCGTTTCAGAAATTTTAATTCCCATTCCTGGATTCGTTCCATACGTAATCATGGGCGCTATATCTTCTGCATCAAAGCTGTATTCTTTATCAAATTTAGCATCGCTGTCTGTTGGTAAGGTTTTCCAATAGGCCACTTTCTTATCAAACGCTTCACCTTTTGGTGCGAATTCTCTACCTTTTACGTATTCAAAAGTGGTTTCATCTGGTGCAATCATGCCTCCTCTTGCTCCCATTTCGATACTCATGTTACAGACCGTCATACGACCTTCCATACTCATGTCTTCAAACACATTTCCTGCATACTCACAGAAATAGCCCGTACCAGAATTGGTTCCTAATTTTGAAATGATATACAAAATCACATCCTTTGGTAAAACACCATTTTTCAACTTACCATTAACGGTAACTCTTAAACTTTTTGGTTTTGTAAGCAACAAGCACTGGCTCGCAAATACTTGCGCCACCTGACTTGTTCCGATACCAAAAGCAATGGCTCCAAACGCACCATGTGTTGAAGTGTGACTGTCTCCGCAGACCATGGTCAAGCCTGGTTGTGTCACCCCTAACTCTGGAGCCATTACATGCACAATACCGTTATATTTATGCCCTAATTCGTATAGGGTTATATTATTTTTTTTACAATTTTCAGATAATTGCTCCAATTGCTTTCTAGACAACTCATCTTTTATGGGTTGATCCTGATTCAAAGTCGGAGTATTATGATCTGCTGTAGCCACAATTTGATTGGGTCTAAAAACAGGAATGCCACGATCTTCTAACTCATTAAAAGCCTGTGGACTTGTTACTTCATGTATTAAATGTTTATCTATATATAATATTTGTGGCCCATTCTCTATAGTACTGACCACATGCGAATCCCAAACTTTATCAAATAATGTTTTACCCATCTATCTTATGCTGAAATTATTTGTTGATATACATTACTCGTCTCTATAATTTGATGAATATCGTTATCATTGATTTCTTTCTTTCGATCTGCAAAACTCAAAAAGTTAGCATACACATCATCTAACTGCAACTTCGTAAGTTCATAACCTACATTTTTCGCTCTGTAAGCTAAGGCTGCTCTTCCACTTCTTGCGGTTAACACAATAGCCGACTCCGTAACACCGACATCTCTAGGGTCGATAATTTCGTAAGTTGCTCTATTCTTTATCACACCATCTTGGTGAATTCCAGAACTATGCGCAAAAGCATTTGCTCCAACAATCGCCTTGTTTGGTTGTGTATAAATCCCCATACTATCGCTAACCAACTGGCTCATTCCGAATAGCATTGATGTATTAATATTTGTATCTAAATTAAGATAAGGATGCTGCTTTAACACCATCACCACTTCTTCTAAAGCCGTGTTTCCTGCACGCTCACCAATACCATTGATCGTACATTCAATTTGACGTGCTCCGTTAATCACACCCTCTATAGAATTAGCGGTTGCTAAGCCTAAATCATTATGGCAATGACAAGACAAAATAGCCTTTTCAATACCTTTTACATTTTCTTTTAAATATTTGATTTTTGCACCATATTCACTTGGCAAACAATACCCTGTTGTATCAGGAATATTCAATACTGTTGCACCAGCTCTAATGGCAGCTTCACAAACTCTTGCTAAATATTCATTATCTGTTCGTCCGGCATCTTCAGCATAAAACTCAACATCTTCAACAAATGACTTTGCATATTTCACCGCTTCAAAAGCACGCTCAATAATCGCCTCTCTATTAGATTTGAATTTATGAAGAATATGCGAATCTGAAGTCCCAATTCCCGTATGGATTCTAGGCTTCTTAGCATACTTTAAAGATTCGGCAGCTACTTTTATATCATTTTCTACAGCTCTTGTTAAACCACAAACCGTAGCATTTTTAACAATTTTTGAAATCGCTTCTACCGATTTGAAATCACCTGGACTAGAGACCGGAAATCCTGCTTCAATGACATCAACTCCAAGCTGATCTAACTGCTCTGCAATAATCACTTTTTGTTCTGAGTTAAGTTTACAACCCGGAACTTGCTCTCCATCGCGAAGTGTTGTATCGAAGATTTGTATGTTGTTATTTGACATATATCAAAATATATTTTATAGTATTGTCTAACGAATGTATGTTTTGATTTAGATTTAAACATTATTGATATAGTTAGTTTACGATGTTCAGTCGCCAAAATATACTTTAAACAACTGATTTACAGATTTATAAATCTATTTTCTATTGATAACTAAAGACCAAAAAGATAATTTATTCTCACTTGTAAAGTCCTTAACAAAATCCGAAAAACGGCAATTTAAACTTTACGTAGGGAGACTTGGGGTAAATTCAGATTCTAAATTCTTGAATTTATTCAATCTTTTGGACAAAGCTAAAACTTACAATGAAGCTTCTATTATAAAAAGTGGCATTGTAAAAAAACAACAACTTGCCAATGTAAAGGCGCACTTATACAAACAAATTTTAATTAGTCTTAAGCTCAATCCATCCCATCAAAATGTGCGTTCACAAATTAGAGAACAACTCGATTTTGCTTCCATTTTGTATCATAAAGGCCTATATAAGCAAAGCTTAAAAATTTTAGATAAAGCCAAAGAGTTGGCGATTATTAACGAAGAAAAAAATTCAGCTTTCGAGATTGTTGAGCTCGAAAAAGTAATTGAGTCACAATATATTACACGAAGCATTAGCACCAGAGCAGATGAATTGGCTGTACAAGCCAAGGAACTGAGTTCTCTTAATGTTATTGCCAGTAAACTCTCCAATTTATCACTTCAACTTTATAGTACTATTCTAAAAACAGGCTATATAAGAAATGAAAAAGAAGCCAACATGGTTATTGATTATTTTAATAATCATGTTCCAAAAGTTGACATTGAAAAATTAGGATTTAGAGAAAAATTATGGCTTTATAAAGCTAATTTATGGCAAAGCTTTTTGCTTCAAGATTTTTTAAATTGTTACAAATACGCTTCAAAATGGGTGGATTTATTTTATCAAAACCCAAGCATGATTAACCTGAACCCTGTATTCTTTTTAAAAGGCAACAACTACCTTTTAGAAGCGCTTGTTTTCATCGGCAACAAACAAAAATTCTTAGAAAAGTTTTCAGAATTTGAAGCTACTGTTCAAAAATCTAATTTTCCACAAGATGAAAATGTGGCGACTTTAGTTTTTCTCTACACCAATTTCCACAGTATTAATCAACACTTTATTGACGGGAGTTTTGAGGAAGGTTTAGATTTAATTCCTAAAATTGAAAAAGCACTAATTCCATTTAGCAATAGAATAGATCCGCATCACAAAATGATATTTTATTACAAGTTTGCGAGTTTACAATTTGGAGCTGGCAACAATAAAGCTTGTATAAAATATTTAGATAAAATCATCTCTAACAAAACACTTTCGATGCGTGAAGATTTACTCTGTTTCTCAAGAGTTTTAAATCTTGTAGCCCATTATGAAGCTGGTTTAGATTATCATTTAGAAACTCTTTTACGAAGCACGTACAAGTTTTTAATTAAGATGAATGACCTGCATGAGGTACAAAAAGAGATGATAAAATTCATTAGAGGACTTCAGGATATTTATCCACACGATCTTAAAAATGCGTTCATAGAATTACACAAAACGCTGAAGACTTTTGAAGATCATCCGTACGAACGACGTGCGTTTTTATATCTCGATATTATTTCTTGGCTAGAGAGTAAAATTCAGAACAAACCTGTGAGCGAAATTATTCAAACTAAGTATTTAGCAAAGAAAAGTTCATAATTCTACGAATTTCACAAAAAACTCATAAAATTGACAAATTATTTGGATTTGTAGTTTTTGTATTGCAATATTTGTGCTCACAAAGTTCAAACACTTACTGAAATGTTATCAAGAAAGGCGGAGGGAATGACCCTATGAAGCCTTAGCAACCCTTAGATTTACTAAGAAGGTGCTAAATTCTACTTAATTATTTGATTCATTAATCGAAAAATTGGATAGATAACTCAAGACTAATTACTCATCTGTAATTAGCATTTTCTTTTTAATATTTTTCTATTAAGTACGCTTCTTCCTTCGACTACGCTCAAGGAACAAAAGAGGCTTATTTGGCTTTTGGTTTAATCATTTATTAACTCAAAAACTTAGAAAAATGAGTACACAAAAATTCGCAACACAAGCGTTGCACGCAGGTCACGACACCAATCTAACTTCAGGAACAAGAGCTGTTCCTATTTACCAAACATCATCGTATGTTTTTAAAGATTCAGATGAAGCCGCTGGACGATTTAATCTTTCTGTTCCCGGGTACATTTACACACGTTTAAACAATCCAACAAACGATATTTTAGAGCAGCGATTAGCAGCACTAGAAGGTGGAATTGCAGCGGTTGCAACAGCTTCTGGAACCTCAGCAATTGCAACAACCTTACTAACACTTTTAAGAGCAGGAGACCATATTGTTGCATCGAGCAGTTTGTATGGAGGCACCTACAATTTATTGAGCGTTACCTTACCAAGACACGGCATTACGACGACATTTGTTGATGGGTCTAACCCGGAAGAATTTGAAAAAGCAGCACAAGAAAACACCAGAGCCTTTTTTGTAGAATCTTTAGGGAATCCGAAATTAGATGTTTTAGATCTTGAAGCGATTTCAAAAGGAGCTAAAGCGCACAAAGTGCCCTTAATTGTAGATAATACAGTAGCCACACCTTATTTATTAAATCCGATAGAATACGGTGCAAACATCGTTATTCATTCGTTAACTAAATATATCACCGGAAATGGAACTTCATTAGGAGGCATCATTATCGATGCTGGTACTTTTGACTGGACTAACGGAAAATTTCCAGAGTTCACAGAACCTTCTGCAGGTTACCATGGTTTAGTCTATAGCGAAGCCATAGGAGCAGCAGCATTTATAGCAAAAATTAGAATTGAAGGTTTACGAGATTATGGTGGAGCGCTGAGTCCGTTTAACGCGTTTCAAATTATTCAAGGTTTAGAAACTTTAGAATTACGTATTCTAAAACATAGTAAAAATGCCCTTGAATTAGCCACATGGTTAGAATCTCAACCTGAAGTTAAATGGGTGAATTACCCAGGATTAAAATCTAGCAAGTATAATGCGTTAGCTAAAAAGTATTTACCAAAAGGCCAAAGTGGCGTCGTCACTTTTGGAGTGGATGGTGGTTACGAAGCTGCAAAAACCATTGCTGATACGACCAAATTATTCTCATTGTTAGCCAATATTGGAGACACAAAATCGCTTATCATTCATCCTGCAAGTACAACGCATCAACAATTAAGTGATGACGCGCAAGAAACCACAGGTGTTACTAAAGATTTAATTCGTTTGTCTGTAGGTATTGAAAATATAGAAGATTTAAAAGACGATTTAAAAGAGGCTTTTGCTGTTGTTAAACAGAAAAAAGCCCTTCAAAATTAAATTTAAGTTGTGACGTAGAACGGATGTTTTTTATTATAAAGGCATCTGTTTTATAATATTCAATACTAAAAAGACAAAAACATGAGTGATTTAAAATTCTCCGTTGTAGGAGACAGTGCTTCTGCAACCCAATTTATAGGAAAAACAAGACAATTTACTTTAGTTGTAGATGAACCAGAAGCTTTAGGAGGCACCGATGAAGATGCCAATCCCGTAGAATACATTTTAGCAGGCTTTGCTGGTTGTGCCAATGTTGTTGGACATCTTGTCGCAAAGGAATTAGGTTTCACAATTAAAAATTTAAAGATTGAAGTGACGGGCGAATTAAATCCTGATCGGTTTCTAGGGACATCTACCAAAGAACGCGCAGGCTTTAAAACCATTAATCTCAATCTTATTCCAGAGACTGACGCTAGTATCGAAGTCTTAACACAATGGCTTCAGATTGTTGAAGAACGTTGTCCTGTAAAAGATAATTTACAGAATAAAACACCTTTAAAAATTTCCGTAGAAAAAGAATATACAGCTATATAAAAATTTGCCATGGCACATTTACACTACACAACCCTAACTAATTATGTTACTGAAAGCGGTAAGACAATAACCCCTAAATTGTCTTACCAAACTTTTGGTAAAGCATTACATACTGCACCCATAATTTTAGTCAACCACGCCCTTACCGGAAACTCAAATGTAGTTGGAGAAGACGGTTGGTGGAATGATATTATTGGCGACGACAAATGTATTGACACTAATGATTATACGATTTTAGCGTTTAACATTCTTGGCAATGGCTACGATAATATTGCAGAAAACTGCATTAAAAATTACAAAGACTTTACAGCAAGAGATATTGCAAAACTGTTTGCTTTAGCTATAGAGCAATTAGAAATTGAAAATTTATTTGCCGTAATTGGCGGCTCTGTTGGTGGTGGAATTGCATGGGAATTAGCAGCACTAAAACCACGCTTAATTCAGCATTTGATTCCTATTGCGACCGACTGGAAATCCACGGATTGGGTCATTGCGAATTGCCATATTCAAGATGCGATATTGAATAACTCGTCACAACCTTTAGTCGATGCTAGAATGCACGCCATGACCTTGTATCGTACACCAGAATCGTTGACTCAAAAATTTGAACGCACTAGGAAAAACGATACCCTTTACAACATTGAATCTTGGTTGAGTTACCATGGCACAGCTCTAGACAATCGTTTTCAGGTTGCTGCTTATAAACTGATGAATCAGATTTTGCGTACTATAGATATTACGAGAAATAGAACTGATTTTTTAGAAGTCGCTTCAAAAATTGAAAGTGATATTCATATCATCACCATTAATTCTGATTTGTTTTTTAAAGCGGATGAAAACTGGAATACTTATGTGGACTTAAAAGCAGTGAAAGACAACGTGCATATTCATGAAATTAAATCCGTGCATGGCCATGATGCTTTTTTAATAGAATTTGATCAATTAGCACGTTTTTTGAAGCCTATTTTTAAGGTGGAAGCCAAAGTTTGTGAAAATCGTAAGAAGTGTGTGGCTTAAATTCCAAACCCACTTGAAGTATTATTTTTCCATTGTATAAATAATTTACATAAATTATTTTAGTCATTTTTAAAACGTTAGCAATTTGCTCTAACGTGACTTTGCTCGCAAAATATCGAAATAAATGGTTAGTTTAAACCTATTATTTCAGTACAAAAAAACCATTGAATTTCCTTCTATTCTTCCCAATCAAAAAATATTTCCAAATTATTATTTCTTCATAAATTAAGGTCTCGATTACGAGACTATAAGAATTCCAATCTATCTCGTATATTTATGACGCTAATAGACTCATAATTAATATTGAAAGAGAGAATAAAGGCTCCCTACCTTCTGTTTTATTAATTTATGAATCTGCAAATAACCTTTAGAAATCTTATATGAATAACTTCAAGACTCTAGTCATAATTCTCTGTTTAGGATTATTATCCGTTCAATCCCTTTCAAATTCTGATAAATTAAATGCCATTATTGTAAAATATGAAGCCCAAAGAGATTATGAATTTAAACCTAATGAATCTGTTGAAAATACCATTAAATATCATAATGCTGAAGCTGATTTCGCAGAGCGTTTAAAGAAAGAACTAGCACAAATTTCAGAGGAGGGATTGTCTGAATCCGAAAAAATTTCAAAAGAATTATTAGCCTTCGTCTTACAAGATAAAATTGACACAAACACATATAAAACTTATTTAAACACAATTACAAATGAGTATGCTTTTCATTTGGAATTAAGTCGAATGGGAAACACAACCTTCGACACAAAAGAACAGGCAAACAACTATTTAAAACGTCTTGATGATCTACCAAAATGGGTTGATTATAATATCGACATCATGAGATCCGCCATAAAAGAGGGCATGGGACAACCAATGGCTGTTTTTAATAATTATGAAGATACCTATGACAAGCACATCGTTTCAGACGTTACTACAAGTCAATTTTACAAACCATTTCTTAATTTACCAGAATCTTTTCCGACAACATTAAGAGATTCCATCATTACAGTTGCAAAAACGAGTGTTCAAAAAAACGCCATTGATCAGTATAAAAAAATCAAACACTTTTTTGAAGATGACTACTTTCCAAATACCAGAAAAGAATTGGGTGTTTCAAGCATTCCGAATGGTGAAGCGTTTTATCAAAATAGAATTAATTATTTCACGACGAGTAATGAATATACAGCGGATGACATTCACAAAATTGGACTAACTGAAGTTGCAAGAATTAAAGCAGAAATGCAACAGATTATTGCTGATTTAGGATTTGAGGGCAGTTTTGCAGATTTCATAGAATTTCTTAGAACTGACGAACAATTTCGCCCGAAAACAGCAAAGGAACTAATGATGTTTGCCAGAGATATTGCAAAGCGCATCGATGCAGAATTACCAAAGTTCTTTAAAACATTACCTAGAAACACCTATGGAGTTGTTCCTGTTCCAGAAGAGATTGCACCAAATTATACAGCAGGACGATATTCACATTCTTATAACGACGAAACAGCTGGGTTTTATTGGGTAAACACCTATAATTTATCGAGCAGAACCCTATACACAATTCCGGCTTTAACAGCGCACGAAGCTGTTCCTGGGCATCATTTACAAATCTCACTGAATAATGAATTACCCAAAACAATTCCTCGTTTTAGAAGGAACTTATATTTATCGGCTTATGGCGAAGGCTGGGGATTATATTCAGAATATTTAGTTGATGAAATGAATATTTACACGACTCCTTATGAGAAATTTGGTCAGTTAACTTACGAAATGTGGAGAGCGTGCCGACTAGTGGTAGACACAGGTGTACATGCCAAAGGTTGGACAAGACAGCAAATGATTGATTATATGTCTGAAAACACAGCTTTATCCATACACGAAGTCACTACCGAAACCGACCGTTACATTTCTTGGCCAGGACAAGCGATTTCCTATAAAATTGGAGAACTTAAAATAAGAGCGTTACGACAAAAAGCAGAAACTGAATTAGGTGCAAAATTTAATATTCGCGACTTTCATGAAATTATTTTAGAACAAGGCACAGTCACTTTGTCAATTCTTGAAAGACGCGTGAACACTTACATTGAAAACGTAAAGCAATAAAAAAAGCAATGATCCGAAAACAATATTACCGACAACACCTCTTAGGTTCTTATAAAAAACCTCCATTTTCAATGTCCTAATCAATTAAAAATGAACAAGTCTTATATAGATATTCACTGTCACCCTTCCTTAAAACCTTACGGGAAGAGTTTTAAATATCAACCACAAAAACAAAACCGTCTTAATACTGGTAGAAAAAATTCTATTTGGCATTATAGTCCTCCGAATTTTCTTGAAAGACACGTAAACTTATTACTTACCCTCACAAAATTCACACAAACCGACCTTACAGCTTTAGCGAAAACAGATTGTAATATTGTTATTATTTCTTTATACCCTTTTGAAAAACACTTTTTAAAAGATAGGATGTTAGGTTTTAAATTTATTCCAGATTTATTAGTCAATTTAGCAGCAGGAGTAAGTCAAAAACGGATCGATAATTTAAGGAACCATTCTAGTTATTTTCAAGATTTAAATGATGAGTACAACTATTATATGCAATTGCATAATATGGCTCAAATTATAGATGACGTTACATTTACATACCGACTTGTGAGCAGCTATTCTGAAATCACCAACAATATAAAAACCTCAACAGCTAAAAGAAAAATCATTAGTCTTGTACCAAGTATTGAAGGAGCTCACGCTTTTGAAACTGGCTTAGACAAGGACAAAGACACCGCAGATGAAGCCACTGTTTTACAACATATAGAAACTGTAAAAAAGTGGGACCACAAACCATTCTTTGTTACGTTGGCCCATCACTTTTATAATGAAATTTGTGGTCACGCGAGAAGTATTAGCATAGGCTTAATTGAAAAAGAACAAAATAGAGGCCTTAACACAGACATTACAGAATTAGGATTTAAGGTTATTGATAAACTTTTAGATAACTCTGACAACAAACGCATACTCATCGATGTAAAACACATGAGTACCGCCGCTCGAAAAACGTACTATAAATTATTAGAAACCAAATACATTAATGAGAATATTCCAATTATTGTAAGTCATGGAGCCCTAAATGGCAAACGCTCCATTGAAGAATGGAAAATATCTGACTCAAAACTCAGCGAGAATTTTAGTGATGTTGACATTAACTTTTATGATTCGGAAATTGTACGTATTGCAAAATCTAAAGGGCTTTTTGGATTGCAATTAGACGAACGCCGCATTGGCAGCAAAAAAGCAATTAGAAGCTCGCGCGTTTATTGGCCAAATACGAAGAGACGTTATGAGAATAAATCTCAATTAATATGGAACCAAATTCAACGTATAGGCGAAATTCTAGACGAAAACGGATTATTTTGCTGGGAAACTGTTGCAATTGGCTCTGATTTTGATGGCATCATAAACCCAATCAAAGGACTTTGGACTGCCGAAAACATAAAAGACATAAAACCTTATCTTATCAAAAACGCTGAAAATTATCTTAAATCTAATGCTTCAAAATTACAAACACAGAATCAAATTTCAGCAGAAGAAATTATTGACCGATTACTATTTATTAATGCTGATGCCTTTTTAAAACGAAACTTCAATTAATCAACTTTTAATTTTAGTTAAAAATTAATGTGAGAGCGTTAATATTATTAGCATTAAAGACAATAGTTATACTTTTACACGTATATATTTGACTATTGAATAAGATCGAAAACACAGAGCCTCAAGCACCAAAAAAACGACAATATCGTTGGTTTCGCAGAACCTTACGCGTACTGCTAGGCATTCTTGTGTTCTTTTTTCTAGTCGTTCTTTTTGTTCGTAGCCCTTGGGGACAAGGTATTATTGTGGATAAAGCGGTCAGTTACGTCTCTGATAAAACCGGAACTAAAGTCTCCATAGAAAAACTTTTTATTACGTTTGATGGTGATATACAACTCGATGGTCTCTATCTCGAAGATAAAAAAGGAGATACTCTAGTTTATTCAAAATCATTGGAGGCTAACATGCCACTAATTAAAATCATAAGAGGTAATGGTATCGGGGTCGATGCTTTAGATTGGGATGGTTTGCGCGCTAACGTGATTAGAAAAGATAGTATTGAAGGTTATAACTTTCAATTTCTAATTGATGCTTTTGCTTCAACGGATACGACAACCGTTGCAACAAACACCACTTCCACTCCACTTAATCTAGTTTTAGGCAACTTAAATTTCAACAATTTCGATATTGTTTTTGATGATGCGGTTGCAGGCATCGATTCTAGATTTAGAATTGGCAAGTTGAAGGCTAATATGAATACTACCAATATTGAAGACATGATTTTTGATGCTTCAACGATTGAACTTAACGATGCCAATATTAAGTTTATTCAAAAACCAGTAGCGATTGACACCACAACTTCAGAGACTCCTTTACCAAAATTATCTTTTGAAACTATTGCATTAAACAATGTGGTTGCTTATTACGAATCGCAACCCGATCGTTTGATTGCAGATGTTGACATTTCGGAATTCTCAACAGAATCACCACTCATAAATTTAGCGGCTAGTGATTTCAATCTTAAAAAAATCACGCTTAAAAATTCTAAAATCAGCTTAACCACAGACGCTGAAATTAATGGCTTAACACAAAAAATTGAAGACGTTACAAACGAAGTCAATACGGACATCACGTCATTTGAATGGCCGCAACTAAAAATTAATATTGCTGCTATTGATTTTGAAAACAATCACATAAATTATAGTGTGGGTAACGCAAAACCTACAAAGGATATTTTCAACCCGAATGCGATCGCACTTTCAAATTTTACGCTTCAAGCGAAAGACATTTCTTTAAAGGATCAAGAAGCGACACTAGACTTAGAACAACTAAATTTTAATGAATATTCAGGGTTAAACCTTAATCAATTGGCTGTTAATTTTAACGCAACAGATCAAAATATGCGTTTGGATGATTTAAAATTCAAATTAAATAACAATTCAATTTCAGGCTATGCACATTTAGAGTATCAGTCACTTTCAAAATTAATAGAAACGCCTGAAACCACTAAAGTCAACTTAAATCTCCCATCGTTTCAGTTATCATTGACAGAGATTTTCAAATTTCAACCTGATTTAAAAAATAACGAATACCTCAATAAATTAAGCAAAAAACTAGTTTTAGGAAATCTAAATGCTTCCGGAACTTTAGCATCGATTAATTTAAATAAAGCAGAACTGAATTGGGGAAGTTCAACAAAAATTTCTACTAAAGGAACGCTTCAAAACGTCACCAATCCTGAGATACTTCAATTTAATATTCCACAGTTTTCAGCAGTTACAAAACGATCTGATTTAATTCAGTTTGTAAATGAGGAAGACTTAGGAATTAGCTTTCCAATTGATGTGAAATTTGTCGCACAATTTAAAGGAAACCTTGAAGACATTTCAACTAAAGCAAAACTCACCACCTCACAAGGCCAGGCATCAGTAGATGGTAATTTTAAAAATACCGATAACATTTCTTATGACGCGCTGTTAACTATTGAAGAATACAAGGTGAACGAATTACTTAACAATCCTCAACTTGGTGCTTTAAGTCTTACGTTAAAATCTAAAGGATCTGGCAGCACTATCAATACCTTAAATGCGGATTTAGAGGCTACTATTTCGGAATTTCAGCTTAATAACTATGCTATAAAAGATCTTAATATTAATGGTGACATAAAAGACGGATCCGGAACTATTAATTCAAAATACAAAGACGACAACCTAAATGCTAATCTAGAGGCCTTTGTTGTTTTAGACTCAATTTCTCCTGAAGCCAATGTAACATTAGATGTTATTGGCGCGAATTTACAAGCACTTGGTTTAATGAATCGCAATGTTAAAACAGCTATGCACTTAACTGCCGATTTTAAAGGTAATGGAGAACGTTACGATGCTAGTGCAACACTAGACAAAGGTGTTGTGGTTTATGACAATCGAAGTTATTTAATAGGAGATCTAAATGCAGTCGCACATGTAGAAAAAGACACGACTTCGGTTACGATAAAAAATAAAATTATAGATCTCGATTTGCAATCAAATACAGATCCACAAACCTTTAGTAAGGCTTTAAAAAGACATGTGCTTAGCTATTTCTATAGAGAAACGGATAGGCCTGATTCTATTTCTGATTTTGTGAATTTAAATCTTAAAGGTAAAATTGCACAATCACCTTTACTTAACGATGTCTTTTTAGTTAACGCAAGAGATTTAGACACTATAAATATTGCTGTAGATTTCAATGAAAGAAGGCGTAAACTAAAAGCAAATATTACGGCGCCACATATTAATTATAGTGGTAACACATTAGATAGTCTTGCATTTTCAATAGATACAGATAAAGAGAATTTTAATTTTAATCTTGGCTTTAATAATGTGAATGCTGGTCCTTTAGATATTCCGAAAACCATCATAAAAGGAAAACAATCTGACCATGAATTATCACTAGACTTTTTAGGCTATCATGACGGTGAGAAATTAATGAATGTAAATACTAAACTCACAGGAGATCGTGAACGTTTAGTTTTTACTGTAAGTCCGGATAGTTTAATTCTGAATAAAGAAAAATGGACTATTCCTCAAAGTAATGAGATGGTTCTAACCGACAAAAATCTTGAGTTTAACGACTTCAAAATCACAAAGAACAATCAGTCCATAGAGCTTACTGATAAGTTAAATAACATCTCAAAAAAACATATTGCTATAGCTTTTGAAAATTTTGATATCAATGAAGTATTCAACTATTTAAACCCTACAACAGAATTAGCAAGCGGCAAATTAAATGGTGATTTTATTCTCGAAGATCCTTTTGAAAACACAGGAATCATTGCCGATTTAAACATTGAAGAATTCAACGCCCTTAAAACAGATTTAGGTACATTAAGTATTAACGGTAAGTCGCTTGGAGCAGGCAGTTATGCGTTTAATGCAGGATTAAAAGGTGGTGATATTGATTTTGATCTCGTTGGCGATTATACGGTTACCAACACCGTTGCTAATTTAGATCTCGATTTTGATATCAATGAATTTAAAATGAAAGCACTCAACACGCTTTCTTTGGGAGAAATCAAAGAAACAGATGGTAGTTTTTCTGGTAATTTTAAAGTTACAGGCACCACTTCAGATCCGCAATACGACGGTTCTTTAACATTCAATAATGCAAGTTTTAATATTGCCAAGCTCAACTCAAAATTTAGTATGGCTAATGAAAAACTGAACATTAACAATGCAGGACTTTCAATGACTGACTTCACCATTCGCGATGAAAATAATAATGCACTAGTACTTTCAGGGAATGTTGGCACTAAAAACTTTATTAATCCTACATTCGATTTAAGTGTTAAGGCCACAAATTTTCAGGTATTAAATGCTACAAAAGAAGATAATGAAGAATTTTACGGCAACGTTAGTTTCGATGCTAGCGCTAAATTAACTGGCGATTTACAAATTCCTAAACTAGACGCCAAATTAACCTTAGGCTCCGATACAGATTTAACGTATGTAATGCCGTCTTCTGTTGCGAGTATTGAAGAACGTGATGGTGTGGTGATTTTTGTAAATCGTGAAAATCCTGATGCGATTCTAACCCAAACAGAAGAACAAACTGCAACGATTAAAGGTTTCGATATTTCTGCATTACTCAAAATTGGCAAAAATGCAGCTGTTACTATTATCATAGATGAAGAAACTGGCGACAATTTTAAAGCCTCAGGAGAAGGGGATTTTGTCTTTACGATGAATCCAAACGGTCGTATTACACTCACAGGTGCATATGAAATTCTAGATGGCCATTACGAGCTAAATTTATATAACTTAGTCAATAGAAAGTTCTTAATTGCAAGCGGAAGTCGCGTAACGTGGTCTGGAGATCCATTGGATGCCAAATTAGACGTGCGTGCGATTTACAATTTAGAAACCTCTGCTTCTGGATTAATGGCATCACAAATTTCTGGATCAGACCCTTCAGTAAAAAGTAAATACAAGCAAGTTTTACCATTTAATGTGTATCTTAATATTGATGGAGAGTTGTTACAGCCTAAGATTTCCTTTGGTTTAGATATGCCAGAAGAAGACCAAGGTGCCATTGGCGGACAGGTTTACGGTAGAGTTCAACAAGTTAACCAGCAAGAAGGAGAACTTAATCGCCAGGTATTTTCACTTTTAGTGCTAAATCGTTTTTATCCAGATGCCGGCAGCGATGGTAGTGATGGTGGTTTTGCGACCATTGCAAGAGACAATTTAAACGATGCTGTTTCGGATCAGCTGAACGCGTTTTCAGATAAATTATTAGGGAAATCTGGTATTGAGCTCGACTTTGGACTTAACAGCTATACCGACTATCAAGGAGATGCTCCCACAGACCGAACGCAATTAGATATTGCCGCTCAGAAAAAACTATTTAACGATCGTTTAACCGTTAGAGTTGGTAGCGAAGTCGATATTCAAGGCAGTAGCAGTACAGGTGAAGAAACGCCAATAATTGGTAACGTAAGTTTAGAATATACGCTTACAGAAGATGGCAGGTATCGCTTAAAAGGTTTTAGAAAAAGTGAATTTGAAAATGTTATAGACGGACAAACCATCGTCAGTGGTATCGGCTTAATTTTTACACAAGAATTTAACCAATTTAGCGAACTTTGGGATGCGATATTACGTTCCAAAAAAGAGGAAGATGAAACGAATGACGCAAAAAAAGAAGCGGCAAAGAAGGAACTTGAAGCTAAAGCAGAAACCACAGAAAAAAGCTTAGAACAGAAAAAGAATTGAATTTGAAACGGATTTTAAAACATAGTATCTACTTTATAGTCTTCGGAATGATTTTATACTCTTGCAGTATCACAAAATACATCCCTGAAGGAGAAAAATTATACACTGGTGCTAAAATTGAAATTGAGGCCGATTCTGCTGTTGAAAATATTAAAGCATTAAAATCAGATTTAGAAACCGTACTACGACCTGAACCTAATTCAAAATTTTTAGGAATGCGCTTAGGCTTATATTACTATTACAAATCTCAAAAAGACAACCCAGGTTTCATCAACAGATGGTTAAATAAAAAAATAGGAGAAAAACCTATTTATCAATCGGATATAAAAACATTTGAAATCGAAGATGTATTGATAAACCGGTTAGAAAACAAAGGTTTTTTTTATAGCTCAGCAGCATCTTCTATAGAAGAAAAAGAAACGGAAGCCTTTGTAAATTACAAAGTACAGGTTACAAAACCCTATACCGTAGCCAATTTCCAACTCGATTCTATGCCCTCACCAATATACGAGGACGTCAAAAATGTGACTCAAGATTCCCCTATTTATAAAAATATGCGTTTCGATTTATCTAACATGAAATTAGAGCGTCAGCGTATCGATGTAGAATTAAAGAAAAGAGGTTACTATAATCTCAACCCTGATTTTTTCATTTTTGAAGCAGATACCAATCAGTACGATAATAAACGTTTCGATTTATTCTTAAAACTAAAGGCTGAAGTTCCTCAAAAGGCAACCATTCCCTACCAAATTAAACAGCTTAACATATACCCAAACTACGATTTACAAGATTCTACCTATAGTGAAAAGCAGCGTTTCAAAGAAAAAAACTATTACCAAGACTCGCTTTTTATAAAGCCAAAATATCTCGATAAATATATTACGCTAAAAGAAGGAGATTTTTACGATCCGCAATCCTCAAAAAATACTGCAAGGCGCTTATCGACTATTGGCGCTTATAAATATGTAAATATTCAATATAAAGAAATAGACTCCTTACAAACCGATAGTTTAGGTACTCTCGAAGCTAATATTTACTTATCACCTTTAACTAAACGCGCAGTGCGAGCTGAGCTACAAGCCGTAACAAAATCTAACAATTTCACAGGGCCAAACTTAGCCTTAACGTATAGTAACCGAAATCTATTTAAAGGAGGAGAGACTTTAAACATTAGTACCAATGTTGGTTATGAAACGCAGTTTGCGAGTGGTGACAATTCGGGTTTAAGCAGTTTAGAGCTGGGTTTAAAAGGTGAAATAATTTTTCCTCGCGTGATATTCCCGATAACATTCAACGAAAATTTCTTTGAATATTCCATTCCGAAAACAAAAACAAGTCTCGGTGTTAATTATTTAAGTCGAAGTAAATTATACACGTTATTATCTGGTAGTGCGCTTTTTGGATATTCATGGAATGCTAACAAATACATCACCTACGAGTTTAATCCTATTTCGGTTAACTACACACAACTCACAAAAACATCAACGGAATTTGAAGAGATATTAGACGACAATCCGTTTTTACAACAAAGTTTCGATCAGCAATTTATTTCCGGATTAACCTTTTCCTTCACCTATAACGAAATGGTAGATTCTAATGATCCGCATCAGTTTTACTTAAATACAACCTTAGATGTCGCAGGAAACTCCATTAGTTTATTTGGTAAAGATGGAGAACCAGATGAGCCTAAAACATTCCTTGGTCTGCAATATGCGCAATATGCAAAAGCGGACATGGATTTACGATTTCATCTCAACTTCGGAAAAAATAAGTCTCAAACTATAGCAACCCGATTCTTCGCTGGCTACGGCTTACCTTATGGTAATTCTGATGTGATTCCTTACGTGAAGCAATATTTCTCAGGCGGACCGTATAGCGTCAGAGCGTTTAGAATTCGTTCCTTAGGTCCAGGAACGTATAGCGCAGAAGCTGATGAAGACAATAACAGCAGCACTTACTTTGACCAAACCGGAAACATTAGATTAGAAGCCAATGTGGAGTACCGTTTTCCAATATTTTCATTTTTTAAAGGAGCTATTTTCGCTGACGCTGGAAATGTTTGGAACTCAAAATCGAACCCATCTTTTGATAATGAAGAAGACAAATTCACATCCGACTTCATCAATCAATTGGGTATGGGAACAGGGATTGGTCTTCATATAGATGTGCAAGGATTTGTCATTCGTTTCGATTTGGCAGCACCATTTCACGACCCTTCTCTACCAGAAGGTCAACGATGGGACTTTAAAGTCGATGAACCTGTGCTAAATTTCGCCATTGGGTATTCATTTTAAATGAAGTTGTAGCTGAAGTTGAACTCGAAATTGAAACTGAAACTAAAATTTTAAATTCACAGCTCATCTTGACTCACAACTCACAACTCACAACTCTTGGCTCTTGGCTCTTGGCTCTTGGCTCTTGGCTCTTGGCTCTTGGCTCTTGGCTCTTAAAATAAATCCGTTTTCATTCTATTATCAAAATTTTAATACCTTTATTCAAAACTAAAAATAGACACAAATTATATATGAACAATAAAGAACAATTCATGAAAGAAGCTGTAAACGCAGCGCTAAAAGGAATGAACAACAATGAAGGCGGACCATTTGGCTGTGTCGTTGTTAAAGACGGAAAAATTGTAGGACGTGGAAATAACAAAGTTACCTCTACCAACGACCCAACAGCACATGCTGAAGTTACAGCGATTAGAGATGCTTGTAAAAACCTAGATTCTTTTCAACTAGATGGTTGCGAAATTTACACCTCTTGCGAGCCTTGCCCTATGTGTTTAGGTGCTATTTATTGGGCGAGACCAGACAAAGTATATTATGGAAGTAACCAAGTAGATGCTGCAAATATTGGCTTTGATGATGAATTTATTTACAAAGAAATTCCATTACCATACTCAGAACGCAGCATTCCTTTTGAGCAATTAGCTCGTGAGGTTGCATTAGAACCATTTCAAGAATGGACTAAGAAAATGGATAAGACTGAGTATTAGTTTTTTTTTATAGACGGAAGACGGATAAAGAAAACTAAAACGCTTTGTTTTATATGAAGTATAAAAAACAACATTGAATTTAACTTTGTTTATCAATTAGTTAGAATTCAGTCTTTGTTCTTGACTCTATCAGCGCAGCGGTCTTTCGGCTTTTATGAGACAACAATGATTGATTACAGAAAACACAGTATATGATCACCTTCATCCTAAATAACAAAACCATTAAAACATCGGAGCATTCCGGAACCACTTTATTGGATTTTGTACGTTACCAACAACGCTTAACAGGCACCAAAATTGGTTGTCGTGAAGGCGATTGTGGTGCTTGCACACTTTTGATCGGTACACTAAACGACGATACGATGGAGTACCAAAGTATCACCTCATGTATTTCACCTTTAGGAAACGCACATGGCAAACATATTGTAACGGTTGAAGGCACCAATCTAAAAGACAAACTCACCACAGCTCAAGAAGCCATGAAAGCAAATTACGCGACCCAATGCGGATTTTGCACACCTGGTTTTGTGGTAGCCTTAACTGGTTTTGCATTATCGAATTCTGAAAACAATTACAGCAATGCCATTGACGCTATTAGTGGAAACATTTGTAGATGTACAGGTTATAAAGCCATTGAAAAAGCGGCACATCAAGTGGTTGAAAAACTAGAGCATCAAGAAAAAAATTCTTTTAAATGGTTAATTGACAATGGATTTATTCCAGAATATTTCGAAAGCATTCCACAACGTTTAAAAGATATTGAAGGAAAGTATATAAATCAACCCAAAGGAAAATATGTTTCTGGCGGAACGGACTTATACGTCCAGAAAGCAGATCATTTAGCAGATAACGACGTACACCTAATTGCTGAGAAAGATTATTTAAAAGGCATTTCAATTGAAAACGGAATTTGCACCATCGGAACCAACTCTACCGTTTCTGATTTATGGAATCACACAGCGTTAAATAGCATTTTACCCAATTTAAGAAAACATTTAAAATTGGTCTCTTCAGAACAAATTAGAAACATGGCTTCTTTGGGTGGAAACATAGCCAATGCTTCGCCTATTGGAGATATGACTATATTTTTCTTAGCACTCAATAGTGATCTTACGATCACCAATGAAAAAGACGAAGAGCGTAGTGTTGCACTAAATAACTTTTATCAAGGGTATAAAACTTACGACTTAAACGATCGTGAACTTTTAAAAACAATAAGCTTTAAATTACCAACAGCGCAGTCCTTTTTCAATTTTGAAAAAGTTTGTAAACGCACCCATTTGGATATTGCAAGTGTCAATTCTGCTATACATTTATTAGTTGAAAACGAAATCATTTCAGAAGCGCATGTGTCTCTTGGTGGTGTTGCTGCAATTCCGAAATATTTACACGATACTTCAGCATTCTTAACAGGAAAGCCCTTGACTTCAAAAACGATATTAGAAGCTAACGAGATACTTCAAAAGGAAATCAGTCCAATTAGTGATGTTCGCGGAACTAGTGATTATAAACGTTTGCTCGCAAGACAATTGTTTTTCGCGCATTTTACGGAGTTGTTCCCCAATCATTTCACCTTAAACGATTTTGTTCAACATGCATAAAAACAAATCAAATAAAGTCTTAGACACTAAATTAGACGCCGTTTCTCTGTCATTAAAGCAAAGCATTAAAAACTTAGATTCATATACGCATGTTCGTGGTGAATCCTTGTATGTTGATGATGTTAATATTAGACAAGGTACATTTCACGCCGTGGTTTTTGACTCACCAAAAGCACACGGAAAAATAAAACATATCGATTATTCTAAGGCGGAAGCTCTGGAAGGTGTCGAACGTATTTTCACCTACAAAGATGTTCCTGGCGAAAATGAAATTGGTGGTATCATTGCAGACGAACCTCTATTTGCAGAAGACGAAGTCCACTTTTGGGGCATGCCAATTGCTTTAATTGTTGCCGAATCAGAATTTATTGCACGAAAAGCGAGAGGTTTAATCGAGATTGAAATTGAAGATTTACCAGTCATCACCACAGCAAAAGAAGCCAAAGCAAAAGGTAGTTTTATTAACGCACCACGCTCTTTTAGTTTAGGTGATACCGAAAAAGTATTTGCAGAATGTGATTATGTTTTTGAAGGTGAAACCTTTTCCAACGGTCAAGAACATTTATACATTGAAGCACAAGGCGCTTACGCCGAACCAATGGAAAATGGCAATATAAAAATCACTTCATCTACGCAAGGTCCAACGGCTGTACAAAAAACGATTGCAAAAGTTTTAGGCATTGCAATGCATAAAATTGAAGTCGATGTGACACGTCTTGGTGGTGGATTTGGTGGAAAAGAAGATCAAGCCACACCTTGGGCAGTTATGGTTGCTTTGGCAACGCATCACCTAAATCAATCGGTAAAATTAATACTGAATCGTCATGATGATTTACGCATGACAGGAAAGCGTCATCCTTATGAAAGCAGTTATAAAATTGGATTATCTAAGGATTTAAAAATTCTAGCATATCAAACGGAATTTTTACAAAATTCTGGTGCAGCAGCAGATTTATCTCCTGCGATTGCTGAGCGTACCTTATTTCATGCCACCAACAGTTATTACGTACCAAACGTCACCACAAAAGTGTTGAGTTGCAAAACCAATTTACCACCAAACACGGCCTTTAGAGGTTTTGGTGGACCACAAGGTATGTTTGTGATTGAGTCTGCTATTGCCAAAGCAGCTTCTGAAATTGGGGTTTCAGCTATAAAAATTCAAGAAGCTAATTTGTTAGATGAAAATGACACATTTTCGTACGGACAAATTGCTAAAAAAGTAGAAGCCAAAAACACATGGCATTCTGCTAAAAGCATATTTAGCAGTGACGCCTTAGAACAAGAAGTTGCTGATTTCAACAAAAACAATACAGCCTTCAAGAAAGGGCTTTCGTTTATGCCAATTACCTTTGGTATATCGTTTACCAACACACCAATGAATCATGCACGTGCTTTGGTTCATATTTATTTAGATGGCAGTGTTGGCATAAGCACAGCGGCTGTAGAAATGGGTCAAGGTGTGAATACCAAAATGATGCAGATTGCTGCGGATGTATTTTCGATTCCTATTGATAAAATCAAAATAGAAACCACCAATACTACGCGTGTGGCTAATACGTCGCCTTCTGCTGCGAGTTCTACGGCAGATTTAAATGGAAAAGCAACTCTAATGGCTTGTAATGCTTTAGTAGAACGCCTAAAACTAGTGGCTTCAGAAGATTTAAATGTGTCAGAAAAAGACATTACTTTAAAGGATGAATCTGTCTTTATAAATGATAAACCATCCGAATTATCTTGGACAGACCTCATCAGTAGTGCCATGCTTAAACGTGTTGCTTTAACTGAAAATGCCCATTACGCCACACCAGAAATTCACTTTGATAAAACCAAAGAAAAAGGACATCCTTTTGCCTATCACGTTTACGGAACAGCGATTACAACAGTGACTGTAGATTGTACGCGTGGCACTTACGAATTTGACTCCGTTAAAATCGTACACGATTACGGAAAAAGTATGAGTGAAGGTATTGATTTAGGCCAGGTAGAAGGTGCTTTAATACAAGGTATCGGCTGGATGACTTTGGAGGAAATTGCCTATAATGATGATGGTAAATTATTATCTAATGCATTATCCACTTATAAAATACCTGATATATTTTCTGTACCAAAACGTGTGGAAGTGATTCCAGTAGAAACCGAAGGCAATGACATGGCGATTTTAAAATCTAAAGCCGTTGGTGAGCCACCATTAATGTATGGTATTGGTGCATATTTTGCGCTTCAAAATGCCATAAAAGCGTTTAATTCTAATTATGATTTAGAATTTCATGCACCGATGACACCTGAGAAGGTTTTGATGGGATTGTATGAAAATAAAAAATGAACAAAGAACACCCCTAAAGTCCCCTCAAGAGGACATTCCAAAAAATAAACATTGGTACTATTGTCCCCTTGAGGGGACTTTAGGGGTGTAAATAAACGCCTTATCGCACTACATTACAAAAAACAAAACATCCTTAAAGGCTCACTTATTTACAGTGCAGGCGACTCTATTGCTGCTCTTTTGTTAGATGAATTTTTATGGTATCGCTTACTAAGCATGATGTGTATTGGCGCTACATTCTACGCTTTTGAAATCCCAAATTATTTTGATTGGATAGTAAAAACAACACAGTTTCGAAAAGGCGCTAAAGCCACATTAAGTAAAACTATTTTAGCAATAGCCTATTTTAATCCCTTATGGATTGCCAGGCATTTACTGTTTATTAAATTATTTTCAGGTCAGTTTGAAGCGATTGGTTTTTACCTTTTAGAGATTGCTTTTTGGTCATTTTTGGTGAATATCCCTATTTCTTTTATGGCAAATTATATTATTCAAAATCGATTCCAACTCAAATGGAGGTTTCTTGGATCTGCTGTTTTTTCTGCTTTAATGGCGATTTATTATGCTTTGAGTGAGACTATTTTTAGTTAACCAAATTCCTGCAAACGCAGGAATCTCATTAATGAGAAGAAAATTATTATCGTACACATCCCGTAAGGTTCTCAAAACCTGACAGATATGAAAGTTAATTAACAGCAGCAATTTTTTTCTTGCAAGGTTTCATTTTAACCTTGTAGGTATATCTCATCTTTTCATACCCACAAGGTTTTGAAAACCTTGCAGGATTATAATTGAGAAATATATTTTACATTCTTATTTCACCAGACCTGCTAGGTTTGAAAAACCTGTTAGGTCTTACTACTAATTCATTTTAATTTTTGGAATAAAGACACACACCACAATAACAAATAAGATGGTGTGATGTGGAATTAAAAAAGAGTATTAAACATGTTTTAAGCCTAACATTACGTTGCGCCAACAAAACACCTAAAATATTAATAGTTAGTCTTTTACATTGTATTTAAATTTATTTCAATTCAAAAAAATTTGAATATTTTAGGTTTTTTTTTTAGGAAACCTAGAACGGTTTCACGTGGTAAAAGGTACGGTAAAATCCCACCTGGAAACAAGTAAGGGAATATCCCATCTGGGAATATCCAAGAAAAAAATTCACCTAGGAATAGGTAAGGAAAAAGCTCTAATATCTGGTGTAAAGTTTCGATATTCAAATATACTATATTAATTATAACTTACTACAAATGAATCATTAACATATTAAAAGTTATTAACTAATTAAATCATTTAAAACAACTGTAATTTTGGGATACCTAGAAACAAAAGCCTATAAATTTTCAAAATCTTTCTTTTCAAGAATTTCATATTCAACAATAGAATAATGCGTCAAAACAGCATCCAACAAATAATTACGAACCACTAAAATTAAATGCCGTCCTTCCTCAGACTTATAATTCGAAATTAATTTTTCAGCAGAAGCATGCAAACCTTCCTTCTTCAATTCCAACTTCCCTAATTCATCAATAATAAGATACTGCGATTCGTTTTTTGAAGCGACAGCTAGTAAATAATCATTCGCCTTTTCAAAACCCGATTCTAAAAATTTAAAGTTTCCAATTTCAATGATGGCTTCAGTTTCGAATTCAGTTTCAAATTCAAATTCATTTTTAGATTTTACTTCCAGAAAATAGCGCTTTCCTTCGGCATTATCCGGACACAATAATCCATCAACATCATCACGGTTTTTACACCACTCTAATAAAGCCGTTGTTTTCCCTGTTCGTACAGCACCTGTCAGGATATATATCATTCTGAAGGCACTTTAAAATGAATACAATTAGAAATGCTATTCGCCATAAAACACTGGAATCGCGTGTAGCCTTTTAAGTGTATTGTGTCTTTCCATGTGAATGCAATAATTTGACGGAAATATGGAAACAAGTCCATCGCATTCGCAATATCCTCTTGATATTTAGATTCTTTTTTTCGAAGATATTTCTGAACGACTTTCAACAAAAAAGGACCAATTACTAGATACCAAAGCATTAAAATCAAGAAACTTCTCAATACAATATAAATGGCTTTTTGCCACCCCAAAAGCGGACCTCCAAATATTGAAAAGGCCAAAACCATAACCGCAACTGTGCCTAGCCACACCCAAATGACTTTCGTTCTAAAAGCTACTTTTTTGGTTTTCTTATCAAGTTTATCCGTTTCAAGATGAAGATAAAAATCAGTTTCTTTTTTATTCGAAATAATCTTAATCGTGTTTTTAATAAAAATCCCAGCTAAAATTCCGCAAATCCCATATACCAAAAGATAGGTGGTGACTAAAACTGATGTTGTAGAGGTTTCTGAAACAAAATCTAATTTTTTCTGAACCCAAGCTCCATAAATATCAATGGCTTCCCAGAGATTTGTTCCGTAAACAATGGTTAGTATTAATAATTTTTGAAGGGCCGATTCTAAAAAGGTCACCATTCCTAAAACCATTATCGTAGCTCCTTTCCATGAGAAATTAGAAAATAAAATCGCTCCTAAAACTGCTTGAAAACTCACAGCAACATAAGCTCCAAAAGGTGAATATGGACTCACTGCCATTTTTATAATCAAGACAATCACTAACGCTTTTAAGATGGCTTGCCATTTATTTTCGGCATAATAGGCAATTAAACTAATGAGTAAAATGGACACTCCACCAACAATCAATCCTGTAAATGGTGAGTTAAATACATGCAAAAAACCGCCTAAACCCGACTCGTTTAGAGCCCAAAGTGCTGTTAGTTTTTCTATGATGGACTTGTTGTTTTTCATGCTACTTCCCGTGAAAACGGGAATCTTTTTAAGTTTTTCATTATTCAAAAACACCCCTAAAGTCCCCTCAAGGGGACAATCTTATTCAAATAACATTTATTTTTCGATGGTACATTTATAATGCACTTGAAGTAATTGGGCGACCACACTAATCGCGATTTCTTTTGGCGTATCTCCTCCGATATCTAATCCTATTGGACAAACCACATTTGTCATCCCTTCAGGAATATTCATTTCTTTAATTAGCATATTATTGAACCGTACTTTTTTTGTTTTGCTTCCTATTAGGCCTAAAAATTTAGTTTCATTTTTTAAAGCCATAGTTATCAAATCAAAATCGATGGCGTGATTATGTGTCAACACTAAAACATAACAGTTAGGCCCCCATTTCATAGCATCTTTAAACGATTTAAAATCGGTTTCATTGGCTTGATGTGTCGTTACACTGCTGTCTAATTCTAAATTAGAAAACCAATCGTCACGCGAATCTATTAAGGTCACCTTAAAAGGTGTGTCGACTAAAAGTTTGCAGATTTCAACACCAATATGTCCTGCTCCAAATAAAAATAATTCTGGTGATTGATTCATGGGTTCTATGATAAATTCTACTTTCCCTCCGCAACATTGCTCAAATTCCGGACCTAAAGTATACGTGGATTCAATAATTCTATTCTCTTTTAAAGCAACGATAGCTTCGTCTATGGCTTTAAATTCAAGCTTCCCTCCGCCTATGGTTCCGTGAATATCTTTGTTCTCCGTCACAAGCATACGCGACCCCACCACACAAGGTGTTGACCCTAAACACTTCGTTACCGTTATAAAGGCAACAGGTATTTGCTTTTGTTTAAATTCAGAAAGTAATTTAATCCAGTTTTGCATTTCTAATAAAAAAAAAGAGAATTTAAAAGTAAGGTTTTTTGATTGAATTGATCTTCTATTTTTAAAACTAGCGTCAAACCTTTTAATAGAAATCAATCTTTTAAAATTTTCTGTAATCTTTAAGATTAAACTTCGACTTAATCATTATATTGATTTTTCTAAATCAAAAAATAATTTTATGTCAAAACCATATTACGATGCTGCGGATTTACGCAAATTTGGAAAAATCACGGAATGGAGTGAAGAATTAGGAACTAAATTCTTTGACTATTACGGAA
Source organism: Winogradskyella pacifica (assembly GCF_003386275.1). NCBI lineage: Bacteria > Pseudomonadati > Bacteroidota > Flavobacteriia > Flavobacteriales > Flavobacteriaceae > Winogradskyella > Winogradskyella pacifica. The sequence goes on from NZ_QREI01000001.1 coordinate 494,796, forward strand.
AAGTATTTGAAGAAGGCGCTTTAACAGCGCGTGAAAAATCACTCATAGCTTTAGCTGTAGCGCACACGGAACAATGTCCGTATTGTATAGATGCTTATACAAAAGATACTTTGCAACGTGGCGTTACCAAAGAGCAAATGATGGAAGCTATACATGTTGGAGCAGCGATAAAAAGCGGTGCCACTTTAGTGCATGGTGTACAAATGATGAATAAAGTAAACAAATTAGACGGTTAGGATAAAACCTCAACCGCATTAATTTCGTAAGAATTACAAACAAGAATCCCAATTAATGGCAACAAAGTCCCTACAAAAATTAGGAAGCGATTTAGCTCAAAGCAATAAACAAATAGAAATACTCTCTAATGGTATCTTTAAAACTGGTGAATTGCCAACCTTTAAAGATAAGATTTCAGAAACGAGTCAATTTCCTATAAAAGCAAAAAAACTAGAAATTCTACAGATTAATGTTGGTTACATGTGTAACCAAGTTTGTGATCATTGCCACGTAGATGCTGGTCCGGATCGAAAAGAAATTATGACGAGAGACACCATGAGACAATGTCTTGAGGTGATCAAAAATTCTGGAGCACACACGCTAGATTTAACTGGTGGAGCACCAGAAATGAATCCTGATTTTAGATGGTTTGTAGAGGAAGCAGCCAAAGTTGGTATTACGGATTTTATAGTACGTTCTAATTTAACCATTATTAGAGCCAATAAAAAATACTACGATTTACCAGAATTCTTTAAAAAGCACAATGTACACGTGGTAAGTTCTATGCCACACTGGACGCGTGGAAAAACGGACAAACAACGTGGAGATGGTGTTTTTGATAAATCTATAAAAGCCTTACAAGAATTAAATGCTGTGGGTTATGGTATGCCAGGAAGTGACCTAAGATTAGATTTGGTTTACAATCCGTCTGGTGCCTTTTTACCAGGTGATCAAGTTGCAATGGAAAAGGATTTCAAAAAGGCATTGATGGACGATTTCGGAATTGAATTTCATAATCTATTTGCCATTACAAATTTACCTATCGCACGATTCTTAGATTATTTAATTGCTTCAGAAAATTACGAAGATTATATGTATTCTTTAGTGGAAGTTTATAATCCGGCTGCTGTAGAAAATGTGATGTGTACCAATACCTTATCGATTAGTTGGGATGGTTATTTATTTGATTGTGATTTTAATCAGATGTTAGAATTACCCGTTAATAGTAAGTCGAGACACATATCAGAATTTAACGAAGAATTATTAGAAGGACGAAACATTGTGATTTCGCAGCATTGTTACGGCTGTACTGCTGGCGCAGGAAGTAGCTGTCAGGGTGTTGTAGCATAACAAAATTCCTGCGAAGGCAGGAATCTCAGATTTAAACCAATTAAGGTTTCTGCCTTCGCAGGAATAAATAATGAAGAACAAAACCGCCATATTAATCTTTGCAAATTCTGCAGAAAAAGAATTGACTTCAAAATCAATTTCTTCTTCTGACTTCTTTAATTTGCTTGATTCTGATACTGTAAAAACAGTTCAGAAAACGAATTTACCTTATTTTCATTTTTCTGAAAAAGAGCAAATAGGTAGTTCATTTGGCGAGCGCTTTACTAATGCCATTGAAGCAGTTTTTAATAAAGGCTTTGAACATGTTATTTCTCTCGGAAACGACATACCTCATCTTAGAGCCAATCATATTCTAAAGGCAACTCAGAACTTAGCAACTTCAGACTATGTTTTAGGACCTTCAACCGATGGTGGTTTTTATTTAATGGGTTTCAAAAAAGCACATTTTAATAAAACTAGTTTTCAGAATTTACCTTGGCAAACGGCTAAATTAAGACAGCGTTTAAATACCGAATTACAATATCAAAACGAAAGTGTTTCTTATTTAGAAATGCTAACAGATATTGATAATGTTTCAGATATCGACTCCGTTTTAGAAAGTTTCAAAACTTTAGATTTTAAGATAAAACGATTACTACTATTACTTCGAAAAACAACAAAGACCATTGTAACGTCTGCTTCTGTTTTTCAATATGTCACAGTCTTTAAATCACCATACAACAAAGGCTCACCAATTTTACTTCATATATAAAAGAGGGATTTTAATTCGATTAAAGTCCAAGAATTTTTACGCCTAAATATTCTCACATCTTAAAAAATCGCCACGTTTTGTGGTCGTGATATGAAGTACATTTACTCATGCTTGCTGCTATGCTTATGTCTATTTGGCAATGCGCAAATTACAATTACTGGAACCGTCACCGATGCTGTTTCAAACACACCTTTGCCGTTTGTAAACATTACATCTAGTAATGGCAATGGAACAACGACAGACGAGCAAGGCACATATAGTATTGTCGTTAATTCAAAATCAGAACAACTTACCTTTTCCTTTTTAGGCTTTAAAACCCAAACCATTAGTGTTGGTAATACAACTATAATCAACATTGCACTTGAAGAAGACTCGGCTGCTTTAGACGAAGTGGTCATTACTGCCTTAGGTTTAGAACGCGATTCCAGAGAATTGGGTTATGCTGTTCAAGCCATTTCGTCTAAAAAATTAACGGAAGTAAAAACGGTGAACTTTCTAGACAACCTGCAAGGCAAATTAGCCGGAGTTACCGTAACGCAAGGCGCCACAGGTGTTGGTTCTTCTTCTAAAATTACGATTAGAGGTGAAGCTTCCTTTTCTAACAACAATCCTTTATTTGTAGTTGATGGTGTACCGATAAATAATGAAACGGTTTTTAATTTCACAAATGAAGCTGCTGCCGGATTTCAAGAAATTGATTTTGGTAATGGTGCCATGGAAGTCAACCCTGATGATATTGGTTCTGTTACCGTTTTAAAAGGACCAAGTGCTGCTGCATTATATGGCACAAGAGCATCGAATGGTGTTATTGTTATTGAAACCAAAAACGGCAAAAACAAAAGAGGTTTAGGTATTAGTTTTAATTCCTCTCTTTTTGTAGACACTGCTTTTAAATTACCCGATTTTCAAAATTCTTACGGTCAAGGAAATTCGGGTCAGTTTGAATATAGTGATGGCCTTGGCGGCGGCATTAACGACAACATCACCTATTCTTGGGGGCCACGATTAGACACGGGTTTGTTAATTCCGCAATTTGATAGTCCTGTGCAATTACCAAATGGCACTTTTGTTAGAGGTGGAGATACTGCGCTTTACGATGGTTTAGAAATCACAGCAACACCTTTTAAATCGAATCCGGATAACTTGAAGGATTTTTATGAAACTGGTGTTACAACCATTAATAATATTTCAGTGTCCAATGGATTTGATTCTGGTAATTATAGATTATCTTTTACCGACTTGAGAAGTGAATCGATTATTCCTGGCGTTAATTTAGACCGCCAAACCATTGCGGCCAAATTAAACTTTAAGCCAAGTGATAATACCGAAATCAATTCATCTTTTAGCTACATAAATTCTAGTAGCGACAATAGACCATCCAATGGTTACGGAAGTGAAAACGCAAATTACTCGTTAGTAGCTTGGGGACCACGTTCATTAAATATTGAAAATCTTAAAAATTATTGGCAACCTGGTTTAGAAGGCACGCAACAATATTCTTTTAACTACACGTTTTTTGACAATCCGTATTTCATCTTAAATGAGAATACCAATTCCTTTAATCGCGATCGTATTTTTGGAAATCTATCCATTACCCAAGAGCTGACTAAAAACTTAAGCATATCCTTAAGGACAGGAATGGATTATAGTACTGAAAAGCGTGAATTACGCAGAGCTTATAGCAGTAATCGTTTCAGTAATGGTGCTTATGCTGAGCATGACGTGATGTTTAGAGAGATTAATACTGATGTTCTCATCAACTACAAAAATCAGTTTGAAGACTTTTCACTTGATGTTTTTTTAGGTGGAAATAGATTGAATCAAACCGCATCAACCAAGCAATCGCAAACGGTTAATTTAGCACAACCCGGAATTTACAATTTAAACAATGCAGCATCACCAATTGAAGTGTTTCAGTTTGAAAGTGAAAAGCGTATCAACTCATTTTATGGCATCGCAAAACTGGGTTATAAAGATTATCTATTCTTAGATATTACAGGAAGAAACGATTGGTCTAGCGCTTTAGCGACACCTTTTTCTGTGGACGGCACTTCGTTCTTCTACCCTTCTGTGTCATCGAGTTTTATTTTATCTAATATTACGGAATTACCAGACGTATTTTCGTTTGTAAAACTTAGAGCAAGTGTGGCACAAGTCGGAAATGACACTAGCGCCTATCAAACTTCTGGTGCTTTTGTATCGCAAACCCCTTATAATAGTCAACCCACATTTAGCGACCAAAATTTTATCCCGAATGCCAATTTAAAACCAGAACGCACCACCTCTTATGAATTTGGTACAGACTTACGTTTTTTTGAAAATAAATTGCGATTAGACGTTACCTATTACAACGCAAATACCGAAGACCAAATTATCTCATTACCCGTGGCTATTTCTTCAGGCTACAATCAGCAAGTGGTTAATGGCGGAAAAGTAAATACTCAAGGTGTGGAAATTATTTTAGGGATTACACCTATTCAAACCGATCATTTTAATTGGAATAGCACTTTTAACTTCGCAACGAATCGTTCTGTAATTAAAGATTTACCGCAAGCCGATGGCAGATTAACACTTGCCTACAGTAGAATTTATGATAGTGCGAATCAAACCGTTTGGTTTCAAGTGGAAGAAGGAGGACGTGTTGGTGATTTCTATGGAACAGGCTATGAAAAAAACGACAATGGTGAATTTTTAATTGATGATGAAGGTCGATTTATCGCAGATAATGATTTAAAAAAATTAGGGAATTACAATCCTGATTTCACTTTAGGCTGGAGTAACAATTTCAATTATAAAAATTGGAATTTGAGTTTTTTATTCGATTGGAGACAAGGAGGCGAAGTCGTTTCTAGAACACGTGCTTTAGGAAATGTTGGTGGTCAATTAGCCGAAACCAGTTACCGACCAAATGCTGGTATTGTAGCGCAAGGTGTTAATGTAAATACAGGACAAGCCAATACTGTAGCTGTTTCTGCAGAAAGTTATTACCGACAATTTTACGATAGAAATCACGAAGAGAATAACGTTTACGATGCTTCCTTTTTAAAGCTACGTCAATTTTCCATTGGCTATACGTTCAATATAAAAGATGGCTTTTTAGGATTAAAAGAAGGTGCTGATTTAAGCCTTTCGTTAGTTGGAAATAATCTATTTGCCATTACTGAGAATCCGCATTTTGACCCAGAACAATTAGCCGTTCAAGGGAATGGATTTGTAAGTGGTGTGGAAGACATGAGTTATGCGACCACCCGAAGTATTGGTTTTAAAGCCGGATTTAACTTCTAGTTCTCACAACAATGGGAATCTCAAGAAGTGAAAATAAAAATAATAAGCTTCCCTTTTTTAAGGGAATGAAAATAAAATTTTCAATGAAAAAAATTATATATATCGTTTCGGTTTTAAGCTTGATTTTTACCACAAGCTGTACCAAAGATTTTGAAGACATCAATACCAATCCAAATGCACCAAGTTCTGTTCAACCCAGCTTATTACTGCGACAAGTGATTTATGATTTTGGAGAAAATATGAGCTACGAAGGTTTTGTTGCAGGTGACTTATTAGCGCAACACAGAACCGCTTTAGATTTTAATTTGTTTGATAGACATGCGCTAAAATCACCACAATTAGGTGGTAATCCTTGGCCTGTTTTTTATACCAATTTAAGAGATAATGAAATTATTCTCAACCAAGCCAGAACCACAGAAACCTTTGCTGTTTACGAAGGTCCTGCTTTAATTCTTAAGGCTTATATGGCTGCTGGGTTGACGGATTTATTTGGAGACGTTCCTTATTTTGAAGCTTTTAATGGCGTTAACGGCACAGTAACACCAGCATATGATTTGCAAGAAGAGATTTACCTCAATGAAAACGGCATTTTAGACAACTTAGATAAAGGCATTGCGGCTATTGAAGCCTATACTGATGTGATTCCGTTAGAAGGTGATATTTTGTTTAATGGCGATTTAGATGCTTGGATAAAATTCGCAAATGCCTTAAAAATTAAACATTTGGTGCGTATTTCGGATAAAATTGATGTTTCTAATGATTTACAATCCCTTTTTGATGAAGGTAATTATATCACTTCCAACAGTGAGAATGCCATTTTCAATTTTACAAATACAGACCCAAACAGTTTTAGGTTAGCTCAATTACGCATTGGTGATTTCAACAATTTTGTGTTGTCCGAAACAATGGAAACGATTTTAGTCGGTTTAAATGACACGCGACTTTCAAGTTTATTCCGACCGTTTTCTAATTCAACTTCCAATGAATTCAATGGCTTGCTAAATGGTATTGACGCATCCTCAACGTCTATTGCTTTAGCTAATTATTCTTTAGCAAGTACTGCTTTTCGAGAAGACACCTCAACCTTAGACGCTAATTTTATTACCGCTTGGGAAGTGCAATTTGCCTTAGCCGAAGCCGCTGCCAAAGGTTTTATCAATGCAGATGCACAAACGCTTTATAATTCCGGAGTCACTTTAGCTTTTGAATATTGGAACACAGCATTACCGGCAGATTACCTCACTGGTCCTGCAGCTTATGATGCTATTGGTACAAATCCGATGGAACAAATTTCAACACAAAAATGGATAGCTAATGTCATTAATGGTTATGAAGGTTGGATAGAATACAGAAGAACAGGTTTCCCGGAACTGCAAACTATTTCGGCAAGTTTAAACAATGATTTAATTCCGATTAGAATGCCTTATCCTGCCGAAGAAGCAGCTTTAAATTTTGAAAATTACAGTGTTGCTGCAACCGCAACCGATAACAATAGTATAAACGTACCGGTTTGGTGGAACGAATAAACACACATGAATATAATTAACTGGCAATGGACCTTAATAATCGTATCGAGTTTACTACTCTTTCTATTATCACCATTAGCGAAAACTACAGACGAATTTTTTAAGGCGGTTCATAAAAAGAAAGCACCTAACAGCTTAGTGCTTACTGGAAGTCTTATCATTTCTTGGATTTTTGCCAAGAGCATTACCAATGCCGCAAATCTAGGTTTGGATTTTGGTATTGTTGGTGGCGTTGCGTATGCTGGTTATTATGTATCCTTTGCTGTCGCTGGTTTATTGATTTACAAAATGCGCGTTGTTGGTGGATTTAAAAGTATTCATCAGTTTCTTACCACCAAATTCGGAAAAGGAGCCATGGCTTTATTTTCTATATTGATTGCCATCAGGTTGTTTAATGAAGTCTGGAGTAACACGATGGTTATTGGCAGTTATTTTGGCGAAACAGGAAGTTCCAATTATTATTGGGCCATTATCGTTTTCACCGTTTTCACTCTAGCGTATGCGATAAAAGGAGGCTTAAGTAGTTCAATTTTTACAGATGTCATTCAAATGGTATTGTTTAGTGTTCTACTCATGGTAATTTTATGGAATATCTTTTCTATAGAAACCTTTAGCGTTACTGATGTCGTGACCTCTGGAACTTGGAGCTTTGAGTTGGGTTTAAATTTATTTTTTGCAGCCATTATTCAATCGTTTAGTTATCCGTTTCACGATCCCGTTTTAACCGATAGAGCCTTTATTAGTTCACCTAAAGTTACCCGTAAAAGCTTTTTATGGGCAAGTTTATTAGGTGCTATTTGTATTATACTATTTAGTGTTATTGGCGTCTATGCCCAAACACAAGGTTTTAAAGGTCAAGCCGCCGTAGAAGTCGGCAAAGCCTTTGGAGTGGTTATTTTATTAGTCATTAATTTTATAATGATTACCTCAGCCGCTTCAACATTAGACTCAACGTTTTCATCATTTTCAAAATTATTAGCAATTGATTTAGGTATGGTTAACGATTTAACCTTTGGAAGAGCATCCATGGCAGCCATTGCTATTTTAGGTACACTGCCTGTTTTTCTTGAAGCCGAAATTTTATCCGCAACCACCATATCAGGAACCATGGTTATTGGTTTAACACCCATCTTTCTTTTTTGGAACATTAAAGTACCCAAAATGAGTTTCTATTTGAGTGTTATTACCGGATTAGTATTTGGATTTACCTTGGTTTTTAATGTGTTTCCGGAAGCCTTAATTTTTACAGAAGGCAAGTATGCGGATTTACTTTGGGTTAATATTTGGGGAATTTTAAGTTGTAATATTTTATATTTCATACCGAAATGGTTGAGATCAAATAAATAAGATGTCCACTTGCGTGGAAAATGTTATGGATAAAAACATAGTTGACATAGGAAAAATTTCAGGTAAAGTACTACTCTTTGGTGGTGTTTACAGTAATCTTCAAGCACTTGAAGCATTAATTGCTGTGGCAGAATCTGAAGGTATTGCCCCTGAAAATTGTATTTGCACTGGCGATATTATTGGTTATTGCGCACAACCTGAAGAAACCATTCAGACATTTAAAAACTGGAATGCTAGAAGTATTGTTGGTAATGTAGAAATACAATTACGTGATGATGAAGACGATTGTGGTTGCGATTTTAGAGAAGGTTCGCGATGCGATGGTTTTTCACAACAATGGTATCCTTATGCGAAGAGTAAATTGTCTAAAGATTCTCTTGACTATCTTGAAACGATTCCAGAACATATACAATTCACACTTGGAAATCAAAAAGTGACAGTAGTTCATGGTTCGTATTTTAATGTTTCAGAATTTATTTTTAAATCGACACCTTGGACTACTAAGCACTCTAATTTTGAAGCTACTGAAAGTGACATCATTATTGCTGGTCATTGTGGGTTACCTTTCGAAGATAAAAACAGCGATAAACTTTGGATAAATCCTGGTGTCATTGGTATGCCTGCTAATAATGGAAAACCCAATGTTTGGTTTGCTATTTTGGATGATTCGGTAAAACCCTTACATGTGAATTTTCGTATGTTAGACTATAACCATACGCTCACTAACAAATTAATGCTAAATGGATTGCTTCCAGAATCTTATGCAAAAACGATCGTTTCAGGGATTTGGGACAACATGGAAATTTTACCTGAGGCCGAAAAACAGCAGCAAGGAAAACCACTAGAACTGTAAGGTTAACCAAATTATTTATACTAATTAGAAATGCGAAACCTCTTTATCATATTTTTTTTACTCTTAAGTTGCTTTGGAAATAGCCAAGAAACCCTTCAAGAGTTATTAAAAACTCATAATACAGAGCGTGTTCCTTATATTTCTGTTCAAGAATTGGCGATGCCAAAAACGGACGCTATCTTACTGGATGCTAGAGAACTTAAAGAATATAACGTAAGTCACATCCCTAACTCAACTTATGTTGGTTATGATGATTTCGATTTAGATACCGTTGTAAAATCAATTCCAGATACTTCAAAAACTATTGTAATCTATTGTTCTGTTGGTATACGGTCTGAAGATATTGCAGAACAACTCAAAAAGAAAGGCTACACCAATGTTTACAATTTATTTGGTGGTATTTTTGAATGGAAGAACAACAATTTTCCTCTAATAAATCCAGAAGGAAATGAAACAGATTATATACACGCTTACTCTAAGGATTGGAGTAAATGGTTATTAAAAGGCACTAAAATCTATGAATAAATCACTTGTTATTGTGTTTGTCAAAAACATAAAATTAGGAACTGTAAAAACAAGACTCGCTAAAACTATTGGCGATTTTGGTGCGTTTGAAGTGTACACCGAATTGGTTAAAATCACAGAAAAAGCAACTCAGAAATTAGACATAGATAAACGCATTTATTTTTCTAATGCTATTGTAGATGATCAATGGAAAGGTGAATTTAAAGCGGTCCAACATGGAGCTGATTTAGGTGAGCGCATGTTTAATGCTTTTAAAGATGGCTTTGATGCTGGCTATGACAACATCGTTTTAGTTGGTTCTGATTTACCAGATATAGATGTCGCTCACATAAAAAACGGTTTAGAGGCCTTAAACACTAATGAAGTGGTTTTTGGACCAGCAGAAGATGGTGGCTATTATTTAGTAGGTATGTCTAAATTGAATACCAAAATTTTCACCAATAAACCATGGAGTCAACCCAATTTATTAGAATTAACGTTACAAGAGTTACAGAGTAATCAAATTTCAGTTGGTACCTTAGACACTTTAAACGATATTGACACCTATGAAGACTTAATTGCTTCAGACTTTTATAAATCGAACAATAAATTACAAGAAAAAATACAGCAACTCAATGATTAACCAAATAACAGAAAGCACAGAATATTTACAAGGCAAAGGCTTTGATCAACCCGAAATCGGCATAATTTTAGGTACAGGTTTAGGACAATTAGTTGATGAAATTGAAATCATAGCCGAAGCAAGTTATAATCAAATTCCAAACTTTCCTACAGCAACCGTAGAGTTTCATAAAGGCAAACTTATTTACGGCATTTTAGAAGGTAAAAAGGTGGTTGTTATGCAAGGTCGTTTTCATGTTTATGAAGGTTATTCTTTACAAGATGTAACGTTTCCGGTGAGAATTATGGAGAAATTAGGTATAACAACCTTATTGGTTTCTAATGCTTCTGGTGCCATTAATCTCGATTATAAAAAAGGAGAATTAATGCTTATTGACGATCATATTAATCTTCAAGGAGGTTCACCTTTAGCTTTTAAAGGCGTTTCAGAATTAGGAGAACGTTTTACTGATATGAGCGCTCCTTATGATGCAAACATTAATTCTAAATTTGAAAGCATTGCCAAAGCACACAATATAACGTTACACAAAGGTGTTTACGCTAGTGTGGTTGGGCCTCAACTCGAAACACGTGCCGAATATCGTATGTTAAAAATTATTGGATCTGATGCTGTTGGTATGAGTACGGTTCCTGAAATTATTGTGGCAAATCACTTGAATTTAAAGGTTGCTGCCGTTTCTGTGTTAACAGATGAATGTGATCCAGAAAATTTAAAACCTGTTGATATTTCTGAAATCATTGCTATGGCCGGAAAAGCAGAACCGAATATGATTACACTTTTTAAAGAGCTGATTAAGACCTTATAAAAAAGACCTGCAAAGATTTAAAAACCTTGTTGATTCTAAAAATACTAGAATAATACCTACAAGGTTTTAAAAACCTTGCAGGATAACAAAAGACATTCCTGCCTACTCAGGAAGCACCTATGGAAAAATACTTAGACCTTATTAAAAATTCCTATTCAGGATACTGGAATTACCTCAAATACGAACTCATTGACCTCAATCATTGGGACAACTTTTTTTATGGTCTTATCCTTATTTCTGTTTTAGTTTGGATTCTTGAAATTGCATTTCCTTGGAGAAAAGAGCAGGCCTTATTCCGAAAAGATTTTTGGCTAGATACGTTTTACATGTTTTTCAATTTCTTTTTATTGAATCTTATTGTTTTTATTGCCTTATCTAATACGGTTTCAGAACTATTTAATGATGTTTTAGGAGTTGTTGGACTGTCTGTTTCAAGCTTTCAACTTTTTGATGTCGATGAACTTCCTAAATGGTTCGGTTTATTTATCTTTTTTATTGTTTCAGACTTTGTACAATGGAATACACATCGGCTTTTACACCGTTTTGAATGGCTTTGGAATTTCCACAAAGTGCACCATTCTGTAAAAGAAATGGGCTTTGCCGCACACTTACGTTACCATTGGATGGAACCTGTAGTTTATAAATCTATACTGTACATTCCTATCGCTATTATTGGCGGTTTTGATGCACAAGATGTTGCTATTGTTTATTTCTTCAGCATTGCTATTGGTCATCTTAACCATGCTAATTTGGGTTGGGATTATGGTGTTTTAAAATACATTTTTAATAATCCAAAAATGCATATCTGGCATCATGTAAAAGAATTACCCAAAGATGTAAGGTTTGGTGTCAACTTTGGACTGACTTTAAGTCTATGGGATTACATTTTTAAAACTGATTATATACCACACGATGGTAGAGATATTGAACTCGGTTTTGAAGGTGATGAAAATTTTCCTAAAGATTTTTTAAAGCAAGAATTGTATCCTGCGTTTTCAAAAAAACAGGACATCAAGAGTTCAGAATAGTAAATCTAACACCTAAAAACACTATACATGAAATATTTATCAGCCTTAATTGTCACTTTAATATTTACGTTATCGTGTAGTGGATTGCAACAAACAACTCAAGATAAAGCTGTCGGAACAAATGCTTCTGATGTTGTTTTTACAGAACAAAAAAAAGACAATAATTCTACTAAAGTAAGCTTAGGGGAAGATGGTACCATAAGTGATGATGGTATTTCAGTAACTACAGAGCTTATTTATACGGAAGCTTTTGATCATGCTATTCTTAATGCATTGTTAAAAGAATACGTTTCAGAAGATGGAAACGTAAATTATAAAGGTCTTAAAACTGAATCAAAAACTTTACAGCGTTATATTGATTTATTGAAATTACATCAACCTAATGATGATTGGACTAAGAACGACAAACTCGCTTATTGGATTAACGCATACAACGCATTAACCATCGATCTAATCCTCAGAAATTACCCAACAAAAAGTATTAAAGACATTAAAGACCCTTGGGATCAGCGTCTTTGGAAATTGGGTGATACTTGGCAAAATTTAAATGATATAGAGCATGAAATACTCAGAAAAATGAATGAACCAAGAATTCATTTTGCTATTGTTTGTGCTTCTGTATCGTGTCCTAAACTTCAGAATACGGCATTTACAGCCTCAAACTTAGACGCACAATTAACCAATGCTACAAAAGAATTTTTAGCGGATACGTCTAAAAATGAATTGTCTAAAGACAACATTAAGATTTCAAAAATATTCAGATGGTTTAAAAATGACTTTGAACAAAACGGAAGTTTAATTGATTTCTTAAATCAATATTCAGACATTAGCATTTCAGAGTCTGCTAAAAAAAGCTACACCGATTATAATTGGGATTTAAATGATTAAAACTAAGACTTCAAGTTTTTCGTAGATACCTATATGATTAGTATTATTATTCCTGTTTTAAATGAAGTTGATAGTATAGGTCGATTGTTAACGCATTTAATTGAGAATTCGTCGTCTAAGCATATTTCTGAAATCATTGTGGTTGATGGAGGTAGTACAGATGGTACTTTGGACATACTTAGACCTATTCGATTTTTGAAACCTGACAGGTCTGTAGACCACCATAAGACGTCCAATGTTCTCGACACAAAATTCCAAAAAAAGAATTTCACTCGAACTGACGTACTAGATAACGCTAAAAGAGATCCTGAATCAAGTTCAGGATTGGAAAATAAATCAAATATTCTTTTGATTGATTCGCCAAAAGGAAGAGCAAAACAAATGAATACCGGAGCAAAACATGCTAAAGGAGACATTTTGTACTTCCTTCATGCCGATTCTTTTCCTCCTAAAGATTTTGATCAACTTATTATAAATGAAGTCCAAAAAGGGAACCAAGCAGGTTGTTTTAGAATGCAGTTTGACAGTAACCATTGGTGGTTACGTTTAGCCAGTTGGCTTACCCAATTTTCTTGGCGTGCTAGTAGAGGTGGCGACCAAAGTCAGTTTATAACTAAAACACTATTTAACGACATTGGTGGTTATAATGAGAACTATATTATCTACGAAGACAATATTTTGATTAATGAATTGTACGCTCGAAATGAATTTACAGTTATCAATAAAAAATTAATAACCTCAGCACGACTCTATCGTAAACACGGTGTTTGGAAATTACAATACCACTTCTGGACGATTTATGTAAAGAAATGGTTTGGTGCTTCTGCAGATGAATTGTTGGCTTATTATAAGAAGTATGTTTGTTAGTTTGCTTTCCTGCAAGGTTTCAAGAACCTTGTAGGTATGAGACTATTTGTTGAAAGTCTTATTCATTTTGCTCAAATCAATAAAACCTACAAGGAGTCCTCGTTCCTCGGAAACACCTTGCAGGTTATTAGAGCTATCTTTTGTTCCGTCCTAATTCATCAGGATACAAATCCATAACTTTATCACTCTGAAAAATTGCTTTGGTATCAATATCTATAGCAGATAATTTTCCTGTAAAGGTTGCTCCTGTGTCGACATTCCAAATATTACCACAATTCATCGGTTGGTCTTCACCAAAATTAGTGGTAGGTGTATGACCAATATAAATTTCAGAATAATGCTTTAAACGATTTGGGTAAAGGACTGAATCTTGTTCAATATTTTTATCCATGGTTAATGCCATTTCCCAAAGCGTTCTATCAAAATAGAAGTTTTCTTTATGTAATTCGCTTTCTACTCCTTTCATAGACGTAAAACCAGCATGCACAAATAATCTATTTTTGGTATCGAGATGATACAACGGCATACCCTCAAAAAAATCGAGATGCATTAATTTTTGGTCTTTAGAAAACGTAGCATAACTTTCAATGGTTTCCTTTCCACCATGCTTAAACCACACATCATTTATAATACCTGAGGCCAACCATTGTTCGCACCAAACATCGTGATTTCCTTTCATAAAAACACAAGAGTTGGTTTTAGACAATTCTATTAAATACTGAATCACTTGTGCGGAGTCACTCCAACCATCAACATAATCTCCTAAGAAAATCAAAGCATCCTCAGAGTTCACATTTGCTCTATCTATAATTTGAGTTAAACCTCTTAATCCACCATGAATATCCCCTATCGCTAATGTTCTCATCTTAATTCTTTTTTTCAAAGCTAAAGCTTAATTTCTAATAAAGACATTCTTAAAATGAATTCTTAATTTTTCTTAAAGTTGTTAAACTTAAGATAAATCTTACTTAACAAAAGTCTAAATTTACTTTCCAAACTCTGATAATCATATACTTTGGCAGTAATCAACCAACCAATCCATCATCATGAAAATCAATCAAATCATCGTTGCTATAGCATTATTTGCTGCGGTAACCTCGTACGGACAGCAAACATTTACTTCAAAACTCTTAGATCAAAGCACAGACAAACCCATTCCTTTCGCAACCATTCAGTTCAACTCAAAAGCAGGAGTCATCAGTAATGATAATGGAGAATTCAACATCACCATAAAACGTGCTGTAGTAGAAACCGACTCACTAATGATTAGTTGTTTGGGTTATGAGGAAAAACGAATTCCACTTTTAAGTTTTAACGATTCGCCTATCTACTTAAAATCGAAATCTGTGGATTTATCAGAAGTATTAGTCACCAATAAAAACTACACCATAGACGAAATTTTAGACAAAATAAAGGAAGGCTTAACGGTTAATTATGATTACAGCTACAACAAGCGTAAACTCTTTTATAGAACATCTTATTATTCTGAAATGGATAAATATAATGTGAAGTTAGAAAAGTCAACCATACCAGAATTCAACCAGCAATTCATAGATAGTCTGCTTCATATAATGCCTAAAAACAATAGTAACCATACTGAGGTCCTAGGAGAAATCTACGGTAAAATTGACCCTAAAGCGTCTCAAAAAATGGAGATTCTAAAAGCTTGCCGATTGTACGATAAGTCTAAAGACATCAATTTAGATAATTATGAAAAACGCTTCAATGAGATATTTAAAAAGTATGTAAAACGCGATTCGTATTTTAAAATAAAATCGGGTTGGTTTAGTGTAAAAGAGGAAATGGATTCGTCTTTATTTGGAGATACAAATGAAAAAGATGAAGTCGCTACAAATGCCTTACTTGCCGAACAGAAGAAAAGAGATTCGATTCGTAAAATTGGTTTTTTACATTGGCGAAAAATGCAGATTCATAATTTTGAAAACAATAATTTTATTGACGACGACAATGACCTCAATTTCATTCATAAATCTAGACGATACGAATTTGAAATCGCTGATTATGCGTATATGAATGATATGTTTGTATATGTAATTCCATTTAAACCCAAACGAAGTGAAGACTTTTCTGGTACCATGTATGTGAACACTGAAGACTTTGCGGTTGTAAGAGTTGATTATAAAAATGTACAACCC
Source organism: Winogradskyella pacifica (assembly GCF_003386275.1). Classification (NCBI taxonomy): domain Bacteria; kingdom Pseudomonadati; phylum Bacteroidota; class Flavobacteriia; order Flavobacteriales; family Flavobacteriaceae; genus Winogradskyella; species Winogradskyella pacifica. The sequence goes on from NZ_QREI01000001.1 coordinate 510,796, forward strand.
CTTAGTAAGTTTTCTCTTCTTGGTATTTCAATGAAAAAATATTTAAAAGAAGGGACTATCATCTTTCAAAAAAACGACAATGAAAAATACACGTTAAAATACCGAGATGAGTCTTTAGGAGAACGAGTTGGTATTAAACGACCTTTTAAAATTGTTGAAAAGAACAAAAATGTAAAAGGAAGGCGCAAACAAAATGAATTAAAAGGAGACATTCATTTTATCGTTAGAAATATTGAAAAAACAGAACTTGTCGTTTTTGAAACTGATGCCATATCTGAATCAGATTTTAAAAATTTTAAAGAAAAATCACTTGTTACTCCTTCGCAATTAAACCAATACGATCCCGAATTTTGGAAAGGTTATAATATTATTGAACCTAATAAAGCCATAAAAGAATTTAAGGTCCTTGATGATAAATAAGCGACTAATACACAACAACTATTTTTTATAGTAGTGCGCTTTTATAATTTGCTCCACAGGCTTATTTTGTGGAGTAAATTGATTGTCTTCCAAACCACCAACTTTATGGTGATCTATAAACCATTTCCACAAGTAACCCCCAGCAAACCAATCTTCTTGCCATACCGCATCGAACAGAGCTTGTGTGGCATTATTTTGTGCCGTAAGATTCACAGACGTCATAGAGCGATCGTAACGCCAAGGTTCTTTTCCTGAATAATCAACGCTTCTGTAACCAAACTCTGTAAACAGAATCGGCCGATCTAATTTTTCAGAAAAACGCTTTAAACCCGGTTTATGTTTTTCCCAACCTTTTATACAATCTTCAATCGTTGGTGTTTGCATGTCACTCACCGGAAAATAAGCATCAATACCAACATAATCTAATTCCGACCAAAAAGGTGTGGTCCAAAATTCATCCCAATTGGCCGCGTAGGTTAGATTACCCGTGTAGACCTTTCTGATTTCTTTTATTAGTTGATGCCAATACGCTGGTCTATTTTTTATAAATTCTTCAAGTTCGGTTCCTATACAAAATACTTCAACATTTAATTCCTCAGCCAATTCAGCATATTCCATAACAAAGTCGGTATACGACGTTTCTAACAATAGCCAATCGGCCTCCGAGGACGCCTTTAAAAACCCTGTGAATTCTCCATGAGAAATCCATAATTGCGGCTTCACCATCACATTAATACCTTCCTTGTGAAGTGCCTCAATATACTGTCCGGCACCAGATCGTGTTTCACCAAACCACTGACGTTCGGTATTATGAATTATTTCAGGATGATTAAGATCCGCAATAAAACCAAAAGGCATAACAGCAGCTGCATTGGCATTAATATTCACTATTGGTTTAACGTGTGACGAATCTACAATGCCTCTAGAAGCAACAAAACTAACTCCATTGATTTTAGAAGGTTGATGCGGAATCGCAGCACAACTTATAAAAAGGATACTTAAAAGGAAATAAAAAACATATCGCATACTGCAAAATTATGTCTAAATTTAAAAAAAATCGACTAATAGATTAAGGTTTTAACAAAAGCTTCGACCTATAGTCCATATCAACAATCTAATTATATGGAACACATCGTTATTATTGGCAACGGCATATCTGGAGTTACGCTTGCGAGACACATCAGAAAGTTATCCGACAAAAAAATAACTATCGTCTCAGCCGAAGCCGATTATTTCTTCTCTCGTACCGCATTAATGTACGTTTACATGGGACATATGAAATTTGAACACACACAACCTTACGAAAACTGGTTCTGGAAAAAAAACAGAATTGAGCTAAAGAAAGGCTATGTAAAACAGGTTGAAACAGAAACTAAAACACTTCATTTTGCTGAAGGTGACACACTTCAATACGATAAATTAATCATTGCAACAGGAAGTAAACCCAATAAATTTGGTTGGCCAGGACAAGATTTAAACGGTGTAATGGGCATGTACCACAAACAAGATTTAGAAACGCTTGAAGCACATGCACCTAATAATGACGTGTGTAAACGTGCCGTGATTGTTGGTGGCGGATTAATAGGTATTGAATTGGCTGAAATGTTGAATAGCCGAAGTATACCAGTAACATTTCTAGTTAGAGAAGACAGCTTTTGGAATGGTGTTTTGCCTCAAGGTGAAAGCGAAATGATTAACAGACATATTAAGAATCATCATATCGATTTACGACTTTCCACAAATCTGAAAGCCATTAACTCGGACGAGAACGGCAATGTAAAATCTGTTATTATTGAAGAAACAGGTGAAGAATTAGAATGTAATGTTGTTGGTTTAACTGCTGGAGTGACACCAAATATAGATTTTATAAAAGATTCCGGTATTGAAATTGGTCGTGGTGTTAAAGTGAATCGATTTTTAGAAACCAACATACCAGATGTATACGCCATTGGTGATTGTGCAGAACAACATGAAGCTATTGGAAACAGAAGACCAATTGAGGCTGTTTGGTACACTGGTCGTATGATGGGTGAAGTTTTAGCGCAAACCATCTGTGGTAATAAAATGGAGTATAAACCAGGTCATTGGTTTAATTCGGCTAAATTCTTAGATATCGAATATCAAACCTATGGTTGGGTGTTTGGAAAAAATGGACGTCCGGATTATGAACAACATTTTCATTGGAAACATGAAGACGATACGAAATGTATAACAGTCGCTTACGATAAAAACACCAATCAATTTTTAGGTATTAACACATTCGGTATAAGAATGCGCCATGAAGTTTTTGACAAATGGCTTACCGAAAAACGGGATGTTGATTACGTAATGAAGAACCTCTCTGAAGCCAATTTTGAGCCTGAATTTTATTCAAGATTTGAAAATGAAATTTTACAAGCATACACTAACCAATTACAAACTGCATAAAAATGAGCAATAAATTAAATCATAGTATGTCTTTGGCAAAACCAGATGCTTTAGATATTTCAAACAAACAAAAAGTAGCACTTTCTGCAGGAGTCATTGGGTTATTTATTTTAGCCTTAGCGCTTTTTAATACTAATTTCCCAAACAAAGCCCTGTTTTTAACGCTTTCATTAGGCTTAATAATTGGTGGTATCGTTGTCTATTCTAGAGAGGCCTATTTATCTAAATTAGAAGGTATAAAAAATGATGGTGTTTGGTTTAAATCTATTTCCTCGCGTGGAGTTTGGGGTTGGATTGTTGGTGTTATCTTAACCACATTCTATATCGTTCTTTACTTCTTTCCTAAATATTTAGGTTTAGGTGTTGATGGTGCTGAAAACACAGGTTTAATTAGTTTATTCGACCCATTAAGTCACTTATTAAGTGGCAGAAACGCCAGCCAATGGTTTGTGTACGGAACGCTTTATACCGTTGCTATTTTAGCCTTTGGATATAAATTTATATTAAAATATAGACATAATCGTTACCAACAATTGCGTACCGTTTCAGTCATGTTTTTTCAGTTAGGTTTTGCCTTCTTGATTCCTGAATTTATGTACGTTATGAACAACGATTTACCATACTACGATCTTAAAAGTATATGGCCCCTTAATTATTACATTTTTGACGAATGGTCTGTAAACGGCTTTTTATCTAATGGAAATATTGGTATCGCCTTACTCATATTTGGTATCCTATCCATATTTGTGTTTACACCTATTTTAACCTATAAATACGGCAAACGTTGGTATTGTTCTTGGGTTTGTGGTTGTGGTGGATTAGCAGAAACTGCTGGTGATTCGTTTAGACAATTATCGTCTAAAAAGATGTCAGCCTGGAAACTAGAACGTTGGTTAATCCATACCGTTTTAGTGTTTTCTATTGTAATGACAGCTGCGATGGTTTATTCTTACTTAGGTTACGATAAAAATGATTTTTGGCTAACTAGAGGTGTTTTTATAAGCTTAGTCATTGGCTTTTTGACCATAGTTTTTGCGGCAGTAATGTTATTTAAAAGACATGAATTAGGAAAAGATGCAAAATACGGAGCTATAGGATTTTTCATTGTGATTGCTCTTTTACTGATTATGCATTATACAGGCACAACCGATCACCTATTCTATATTAAAGCCGGAGCCTTAAGGTCTGCTTATGGTATTTACATTGGTTCTATTTTTTCTGGAGTGATTGGAACTGGATTTTACCCCATTTTAGGAAATCGTTCTTGGTGTCGTTTTGGTTGTCCTATGGCAGCGATTCTTGGATTTCAACAACGTATGTTTTCAAAATTTAGAATTACTACTAATGGTGGCCAATGTATTTCTTGTGGTAACTGTTCTAACAGTTGCGAAATGGGTATCGATGTAAGACACTATGCTCAAAAAGGTGAAAACATTGTGCGTTCTAGCTGTGTCGGTTGTGGTATTTGTTCTGCAGTGTGCCCAAGAGGTGTTTTAAAATTAGAAAATGACACTATGAAAGGACGTATCAATCCAACAGAAATCCTTTTAGGAAACGATGTTGATTTAATGGATTTAGTAAATCAGAAATAGTTCTCAGATGCAGTCTCAGTAAAAAAAATAAGTAAAAATTGATATAGTTTTACCTATTCCATGGATTCTAATTATTGTAAAAATATTTAAAAATTCATGGAGTTTACATAGAGAAACTCAGAGAAAAAGATAAACATTAAATTTTATTAAAAATTTCGAATCGTTTTTGTCATAAAAAATATTAAAAGAATTGTATTGTATCACTGCACCTCTACAGCTTTGCGACTGTGCGCGATTTAATTCTTACTTTTGCACCTTCAAACCAACTCAATGCCCAATATAAAAGTTATTATTCCTGCTTATAACGAAGAAGAATCTATTCCTCTTGTGGTTAGAGACATACCTTCAATTGTCAGTGAAATTATTGTGGTGAGTAATAACTCAACGGATAACACTGAAATTAATGCCAAAAATGCTGGTGCAACAGTTTTAATTGAAAATAGAAAAGGCTATGGTTATGCGTGCTTAAAAGGCATGGATTATGTTTCTAAACTTGAAATAAAACCAGATATAATAGTTTTCTTAGATGGAGATTATAGTGATTATCCCGAAGAATTAACAAAAATAGTTCAACCTATTTTAGAAGATAATGTTAATTTTGTCATTGGTGCTCGCGACAAAGACTTACGAGAAGAAGGTTCTATGACGTCGCCTCAAATTTTCGGTAACTGGCTAGCAACAAGCCTTATGTCGCTATTTTTTCGTTCAACTTTTACAGACTTAGGTCCGTTTAGAGCTATTAAATACAATACGCTTTTAGGTTTAAACATGGAAGACAAAACCTATGGTTGGACGGTAGAGATGCAGCTCAAAGTATTAAAGCAAAAATTAAGCTATAGAGAGATCCCTGTAAATTATAGGAATAGAATAGGTGTCTCAAAAGTTTCAGGAACGATAAAAGGTGCTATCTTTGCAGGCATAAAAATCCTAGGTTGGATTTTTAAATATAGTTTTAAAAAATGATTCTCGAATCGATTATTATTGTCATTTACACCATTGCCATTGTACTGATCTTCATGTATGCTTTGGCGCAACTCAATCTACTTTACAATTATTTGTCTTCAAAAAAGAAGCGGCAAGATTGTGAAACCTTTGATTTTTCAAATTCTGAAGAAATCCCGATTGTTACCATTCAACTTCCTGTATTTAACGAGATGTATGTAATGGAGCGTCTGTTAACCAATATTGCGCTTTTAGAATATCCTAAAGACAAATTAGAAATTCAGGTTTTAGATGATTCTACAGATGAAACTGTTGCAACAACAAAAGCACATGTAGAACAATTGGCTAAAACAGGTTTAGACATCATACATATTACCAGAACAGACCGAAGTGGTTTTAAGGCTGGTGCGCTTAAAGAAGGTTTAAAAATTGCAAAAGGTGAATATATTGCCATTTTTGATGCCGATTTTCTACCACAACCGAATTGGTTAAAACGTACCATTCCTTATTTTAAAAATGAAAAAATAGGAGTTGTTCAGACACGTTGGGGACATATTAATCGCGATTATTCTTTACTAACTAAAATCCAAGCCTTCGCTTTAGATGCCCATTTTACTTTAGAGCAAGTGGGTAGAAATAGTAAAGGTCACTTTATTAATTTTAATGGTACAGCTGGTGTATGGCGTAAAACCTGTATTATCGACGCTGGTAATTGGGAAGGAGATACACTTACCGAAGATTTAGATTTAAGTTATAGAGCACAGTTAAGAAATTGGGAATTTAAATATCTTGAAGATGTTGAAACTCCAGCAGAATTACCTGTGGTGATTAGCGCAGCACGTTCACAACAATTCCGTTGGAACAAAGGTGGTGCAGAAAACTTTAGAAAAATGCTTTGGCGCGTTTTAAAGTCTGATAATATTTCTACTAAAACAAAAGTTCACGGATTACTTCATTTATTGAACAGCACAATGTTCTTAAGCATATTTACGGTTGCTATTTTGAGTATTCCGATGTTGTATATAAAGAACGAATACGAACATTTAAGAAACTACTTTTATGTGATGAGTTTCTTTGTAATGAGTACCATTATTTTCTTTGTATGTTATTGGTTTATGTACCGTAGTATTTATGGAAGTGGTTTTAAAAAGTTCTTTAATTATATAGGAATGTTTTTTACATTTTTCTCTATAGCGATGGGCTTTTCGCTTCATAATTCTATTGCTGTTATTGAAGGGCATATTGGTAAACGAAGTGAGTTTGTAAGAACACCTAAATTCAATATCAGTACCATTAGAGATTCTTGGAAAGGCAATAAATACATCATAAAAAAGGTGTCACCTCACGTGATTATAGAAGGTATTTTAATGCTTTATTTTGCTTTTGGCATGTATAGTGCTTTTGTGGTTGGAGACCAAGGTGGTGACTTCGGATTATTTCCTTTTCACTTAATGCTATTTATTGGCTTTGGATATGTGTTTTTTAAATCCCTTAGCTCTAAGGTGTGATCGCTATTTGGAAATATCACAAAATTCCATTTCTATTTTTTGTTGCTAGTTGCATCTTTTATATAGGGTTTGCTTACCATATAACTCGCACGGACACCGCACAACTGTTGCTCCTATATATTGCATTATTTCTTTTTGCCTATAAAATCATTAAGACGTCTGGGTTTAACTTTAAACTTTTAGTGTTATTTGCAATTGCTTTTAGAGTTTTATTTCTTTTCGCGATTCCGAATTTATCACAAGATTTCTATCGCTTTATTTGGGATGGACGCTTAATTCTCGAAGGCTTTAACCCATATCTCTACACACCAGATTCTTTTATTAATGGTGGAAAATTCCCTGTAGATAGCGCTCAGGAATTGTACAATGGCATGGGCAGCTTAAGCTCCTCACACTTTTCTAATTACCCTCCTTTAAATCAATTGTGCTTTGTTATTGCCAATCTATTTCCTGGTCAAAGTATCTTAAGCTCTGTAATGGGTCTAAGACTCGTTATTATAGCCGCAGACATTGGAACGCTATACTTTGGAAAGAAACTTTTAGAACGTTTAAAATTACCTTCCAGTAGAATCTTTTGGTATATTTTAAATCCATTTATTATAATTGAATTAACAGGTAATCTTCACTTTGAAGGTGTTATGATTTTTTTCTTAATCTGGTCATTATATTTATTACACACTCGTAAATGGCAATGGGCAGCAGTAATTTTGGCTTGTTCTATTTCTGTGAAATTAATCCCATTAATGTTGTTGCCTTTGTTTTTTCTGTGGTTTACTTCTAATAAATTGAAAGGGCAAACTGAGAAATTAGGATTCTTAAAACTTATCCTGTTTTACACCATCGTAATCGCCACAACCTTACTATTATTCTTACCATTTTTCTCAATGGAATTTGTAACCAACTATTCTAAAACAGTTGGTCTTTGGTTTGGTAATTTTGAATTTAATGCCAGCATTTATTATCTCGTAAGAGCAATTGGATATGCCATAACCGGCTATAATGAAATTGCTATAATAGGTAAAATTCTACCTCTAATTTCCGTCGTTATCATCCTAGGTTTTTCATTCCTAAAACAGAACAATAGTTTACCTAAACTAGCAACGTCAATGTTGTTAGCGCTAACCTGCTATTTGTTTTTAAGCACAACAGTGCATCCATGGTATATTGCAACTTTAGTTATACTAAGTATATTTACTAATTACAAGTTCCCTTTAGTTTGGTCGTTAGCGATTGTACTGAGTTATTTAGCGTACTCTAATACGACTTATTCTGAAAACCTTTGGATTATTGGCTTAGAATATGCCTTAGTATTTTCCATTTTTGTTTGGGAAGTTTTCATAAAAAAAAGACCACTAGTTTCCTAGTAGTCTAATTTTATGAGTTAAGAATTAATTACAACTTCTTTATTTGAATTATCTTATACGTTTCGTAAACCTCTGTGTATCCATTTTCATCTTCTTCTTCAAACTCAGTAATTTCGTAAGTGATTTCAAAACGTTTCCCAACCAAATCCTTAGACTTTAGGTTTACGGCCTTAAGAGCTTCTTCAGAAATTTCAGAAAAATATACTGTTTCTTCGCTGTCTTCATCGTCAGCATCCTCATTAATTAAAAAAGAATAACCATCATCGGGATCATAACCATCAAAGATACCAGTAGTCGTTACTTTTATCTTTTCCTGAATAATTTCACTTGCTTTTGAAAATGCATTTGCGCTTAAAACCATTACTAGAAGCACAAATACTGTAATTTTTTTTGTATTCATTGCGTTTAATTTTTATGCTGAATATTATCAGCATGTTTTAACTATAGATTGTGGTTTTGGGAATTTGCCACCTCAAGCCCAAATGCTTTTAGATTACAACCTCTTGGCTATAATTGCGTGGATATGTATGACGTTTATTTTTCTGTATCGTACTAAATAAATAGTAACAATTATATTTTAAATATGTCTTGAGAGTCTTTAAAACTCTTAAATTCTAACATGTAATCATTTGGATCCTTGATAAAAAACGACAAATGTTCGCCTATTTTATCTTTTAAAAATGTGGTTTGAGTGACCATTTTTAAATTCAAATGATTCAGCTTAGCATAGAGTTCTCCCCATTTTTCAACATCGATAATAACACCAAAATGAAATGAGGGTAATAACTTACCTTCAAACACATAATTTGGACTATTGAAATTGAATTTTTCGGCTTGAATAAAAGTGAGTTGATGATTAAATAAATTTATATCCAACCAGTTCTCACTAGTTCTTCCTATAGAAGCGCCAATATTGTTAGTATAAAAGTTTTTTGTGTCTTCTACACTTAAACATGGTAATGACATGTGAAATGATGATTCCATAATTCAACCATTTAAAATTTATACAATTTTAATTTAAAGTTCAACTTAACTTTTAGTAGGCCAAAAAGTTAAGTTGAAATCTTATAGTAAATTACAAAATTAGTTTCAACTAAACTAAACTTTAATCGAAATCTTCGTCCTCTGCACCAGGTTCTAAATCTGGATCTACAACAGCATCCGGATCGTCATCTTCGAAGTCTTCATAATCGTCTTCGTCGTAATTTTCCATGGTCTGCTCTAGTTTCGTACTCACTTTTACCAAATACTTGGTATCTTCTGTGGTAACTTCTACGGCTTCGACTGTTTCGTTTTTTGCATTTTTAAACGAGATAACATTATCGTCGTCATATCCATCAGGATATTTTTCAACCAGAAGGGACAAAATTTCTGGTGTCAATTTTTTAAAATCAACTATAACTCGTTTTAAATGTGCGTCTTTTGGTTTCATTAGGTAAATTCTATTTTTTCTATATGTCAGATGTTATAGTTATTTCAAAATTAATTCTCCGTGATAAACTTTTAGCAGCGGCTATTTCATTTGTAATACTATTTCTGATGCTAATTTTTTTTTAAATATAATACTTATTTGTTTACTCGAATAACATCATAAAAATCTTTTCTACGATCTTTTAAATTTTTCACCGCTCCGAAGGAATGTAATTCTCTTAATAATCCCAAATCTACATCAGCAACTAATATCATTTCTGTGTTTGGTGTCGTTTCTGCTTTTATACCATTACTAGGGAATGAAAAGTCACAAGGCGTAAACACAGCCGATTGCGCATACTGAATATCCATATTATTTACATTTGGTAAGTTACCAACACTACCAGCAATAGCAACATAACATTCGTTTTCTATAGCTCTTGCTTGCGCACACAAACGTACTCTAGAATAACCATTTTGGGTATCTGTTAAAAACGGAACAAATAAAATATCCATACCTTCATCTGCTAATAACCTTGATAATTCAGGGAATTCAGAATCATAGCAAATTAAAACTCCAATTTTTCCAGCGTCCGTTTCAAAGGTTTTTAACTGATGACCTCGTTGCATTCCCCAAACTTTAGCCTCATCTGGGGTCACATGAATTTTTTCATAACGCTCTAAACTTCCATCTCTACGACATAAATACCCCACATTATAAAGCACATCATCAACAACTTCAGGCATACTACCCGTAATGATATTGATATTGTAAGAAATTGATAATTGCTGCATTCTCTCTACAATAGTCTGCGTATAACTTGCTAGTTCTCTAATCGCTTGTGGCTCGTGCATATGATTATACTTAGCCATCAATGGTGCGTTGAAAAACTCAGGAAACACCGCAAAATCTGAACGATACGCAGAAACACTATCTACGAAGTATTCTACTTGCTGCATTAAGTCATCTAAGCCACTGTATGGTCGCATTTGCCACTGAATTAATCCTAGACGGACTACAGTTTTAACGCTACTCGCTTTTTTATTAGGCTTGGTATAATAAATATTATCCCACTCCATTAGCACCGCATACTCACTAGACGCTGTATCTCCTTCTAAATACCCTTTTATAATCCTTATTGGATGAAAATCATTCGACGTCTGAAAGTTTAAAACCGGATCGTGAATCTCCTTATGTTTTACTTTCTGAATGTATTCTTTTGGTGAATATTGATCTTTATACTTGTAATAATTTGGCATTCTACCTCCAAATACAATTCCTTTTAAATTTAGGTTTTCGCATAGTTCTTTTCGGTAATCATATAAACGACGTCCTAAACGTAAGCCTCTAAATTCTGGTTTTATAAAAACATCAATTCCATAAAGCACATCTCCATCAGGATCGTGATTTTTAAATTTATCACCTTCTATAATGTCCGCATAGGTATGGTTATCATCAATTTTATCGTAATCAACAATTAAAGATAACGCGCAACCAGCCAATTGACCGTCGATGCGAATAACCACCTGCCCTTCAGAAAAAATAGAAGTCAAACGTGCAATATGGTCCTTTTTCCAATAGGAATTTAGAACACCACCATACGCTTCTAAGGTTGCTGATTTTAATTCTTCAAAATCTCCAACCGTTAAAAAACTTAATTCTATATTATCAATTCTATGCTCTTCCATTACATATCTAAAAGATAAGCAAAAATTAAAGGTGCAACAATAGTAGCATCACTCTCAATGATGAATTTTGGGGTATTAATATCTAATTTACCCCAAGTAATTTTCTCATTTGGCACCGCTCCAGAGTACGACCCGTAACTGGTTGTACTATCGCTAATTTGACAGAAATAGCTCCAGAAAGGTGTTTCTGGACGTTCCATATCTTGATATAACATTGGTACGACACAAATCGGAAAATCACCAGCAATACCTCCTCCAATTTGGAAGAATCCGATACCATTTTGCGAATTATTTGTGTACCAATCGGCTAAAAATGTCATGTATTCAATACCAGATTTCATGGTACTAGCTTTCAATTCACCTTTAAGCACGTAGCTTGCAAAAATATTCCCCATAGTACTATCTTCCCAACCTGGACAAATAATAGGAAGGTTTTTCTCTGCTGCGGCATACATCCAAGAATCCTTAATATCTATTTCGTAATGCTCTTCTAAAACACCAGACAATAACAATTTGTACATATATTCATGCGGAAGGTAACGTTCACCTTTAGCTTCAGCATCTTTCCATATTTTTACAATATGCTCTTGTATACGTCTAAACGCTTCCTCTTCAGGAATACATGTATCTGTGACACGGTTTAAGCCTTTTTCAAGTAAGTCCCACTCATCTTGAGGTGTTAAATCTCTGTAGTTTGGCACACGTTTATAATGGCTATGTGCCACTAAATTCATGATATCCTCTTCTAAATTCGCACCAGTACAAGACACTATTTGCACCTTATCTTTACGAATCATTTCGGCGAAAATCTTACCTAATTCTGCAGTACTCATTGCACCCGCTAAAGACACTAACATCTTTGCGCCAGAATTTAACTGATCTTCATACCCCTTCGCTGCATCCACCAAAGCCGCTGCATTAAAGTGTAAATAATACTTTTCTATAAATTTTGAAATTTCTCCTTTATTAGTAGTCATCTTCTGTATCAAATTTAGATTTTTTATTTCCTGAGTTATTTGAGTCGTTGAAATTGCTTTCGAAACCATCTTCAATATTTTGGTCTCTAAATTTATAGCTCAACATTTTGTAGTATAATTTAGCCGCTAAGAAATCTGATGATTTTTCATTTTCATTTGGGCATAATTCTACGATGTCAAATCCAACAACATTCTTTTCTTCGAATACTTGCTTTAAGAATTCGAGTGTTTCATAATATAATAAACCTCCCGGTTCTGGTGTTCCTGTGCTTGGCATTATTGAAGGATCAAAAGCATCCAAATCAAATGTGATAAACACGTTATCTGTCATTTGGTCAATTGCAGAATCCATCCAACTGTCATCAACAGCCATTTCGTGAGCGAAATACGTTTTCTCCTCATCCATTACTGTTTTCTCAATGATGTCCATTGAACGAATACCAACTTGGATTAAGTTCGTTGTTTGGCTCGCTTCATAAACAGCACACGCATGGTTACATGTAGAACCTTCGTAGCTTTCACGTAAATCGGCATGCGCATCGATATGTAAAACGGTGATATCGTCAAACATTTCATTGAATGCTCTAATGGTTCCGATAGATACCGAGTGCTCACCTCCAAAAACAGTTACAAATTTATTCTTCTTAATGTATTTTTTAGTGGCTTGATGTACCGCTTCAACCATCGCTTCTGGCGACGCATTTTCAGTAACAGGATCTGCTAAAAACACACCTTGTTGATACACTTCAGAACTTGTTTCAATATCATAGAGCTCCATATTTTCTGAAGCATCTAAAAACGCATCAGGACCTTTATCAGCACCTTTTTGCCATGTACTTGTACCATCATAAGGTACAGGGATTAATACAATTTTAGCAGTTTCTAATTTTGCTAATTCTTCTGGAATACCAGCGTAAGTTTTTGTTTTCATTATTAAGTTATTCTAAGTAATTAGAAATTTAATTTAAATTTTTGATTTTGAAATCGAATTAGCCTTAGCTGCTTCAACTTTAGTTTCTGGTTCATAGCCCAAAATACCTAACAGGTTTTCACTTTTTTGTTGCTCCGCGAATACTCTTGTGTTTAAATTCCCATCGGCATCACGTTGAATTAAAATATGCTTTGGAGTTGGAATTAAACAATGCTGCAAGCCACCAAAACCTCCTATCGTTTCTTGGTAAGCTCCTGTATTAAAAAAGCCGATATATAATGGTTTGTCTTTATTGTATTTAGGCAAATAAATAGCATTAGTATGCTGCTCACTGTTATAATAATCGTCACTATCGCAAGTTAAACCTCCCAAAAGGACACGCTCATAACTATCGTGCCAACGGTTAATAGGCAACATTATAAAACGCTTGTTAATTGCCCAAGTATCTGGTAATGTAGTAATGAAAGATGAATTAATCATGTTCCATTTTTCACGATCATTCTGTTGCTTTTGGTATAAGATTTTATACAATGCTCCTCCACTTTCGCCAACGGTAAAACTTCCAAATTCAGTAAAGATATTTGGTGTATCTACCTCTTCTTCTTCACAAACTAGTTTGATTTGATTCACAATTTCATCAACCATATAGGCATAATCAAAATCGAAAGCCAATGAGTTTTTAATCGGAAATCCTCCTCCTATATTTAAACTATCTAAAGTTGGACAAATTCGCTTTAAAGACGTGTACACCTTTAAACATTTGTGCAATTCATTCCAATAATACGCATTATCTCTAATCCCTGTATTGATAAAGAAATGAAGCATCTTCAACTCTACTTTTTTATTATCTTGAATTTGATTTTTATAAAAAGGTACAATATTTTTATAGCCAATTCCTAAACGAGACGTGTAAAACTCAAACTTAGGCTCTTCTTCTGAAGCGATTCTGATTCCAACTTGGAATTTTCCATCTATTTCTTCAGATAACAAATCGATTTCCTCATAATTATCTATAATAGGGATGCAATTTTTATGACCACTATTAATAAGATCAGCAATATTAGTTACGTATTGTTCACGTTTAAAACCGTTACTTAATACAAACGTTTTATCTGTAATTTTACCTTCTTTTTTAAGTGCTTTTACAATATCGATATCAAAAGCAGAAGAGGTTTCAATATGAATATCATTCGTTAAAGCTTCATCTAAAACATGTTTAAAGTGCGAGCTTTTAGTACAGTAGCAATAGTTGTATTTGCCTTTATAATCATGCTTTTTAAAGGCATCGGCAAACCACGTCTTTGCACGTTGAATGTTATTAGATATTTGAGGTAAATATGTAAATTTTAATGGCACGCCATGTTCTTCAACCAATTTCATTAGGTCAATATCATGGAAATGCAGTTGTTTATCCTCAAGTTTAAATTCATCTTGTGGAAAGTGAAAGGATTGATCGATCAGATCAATATATTTATTATTCATATTATAAAGTAAATATTCAAGTGTAAATTAAAAAATATAAGCGTAAAAAGTGTTAAGGTTACGTTATATCATACCTGAATTTGGCTTTGTGTAGTAGGTACAAAACCATAAATATGCTGACTAGCAGCAATCGCAGATGCGGAAGTTAGCTCTAAAATTCGGTTACTTAATCTATAAGCTGCTCTTGAATATGACTTCCTAATTTTCAAGAACCCGAACATAAAAACATGTTTCAATTGTTCAGCTAAAATTGACTTTATAATCTTGTTAGATCGACACCAATTTCATTACAAATGTATATTATTTTTTAATACGTTAATCTTTTTTTTTAAATATTTGAATTATTTTTCAAAACACTGTATTAAAAGACATTAACAAGAATAAAACACTGTAAATCTTAATTAAAAGCGTTGACTTTGACTTAAATATTTGGGAATAAAACATCAATTAATGTTGAATTAAAGAATTTTCTAAAACAGAACATCAAGGACTAAAAGCACAGGCTGTTTTTCAATTTATAATAGTATTATTTTTGTGTTAATCACCATTAATAATAGCATACTTATTCTTTTTGAAGAAACTGAATTTAAGATTCCCACAAAAAAAGCACCCAATCTTGGGTGCTTTTTTAACTTATTGTATAAACGACACTTCCCCTTTTATAAGAAAAAGATAAGCGCATTTATATAGTGTAATTTTTTTTAGATGCCCACAAGTATTAGTCCATTGTTTACATCAATCTCTATTTCCATTGCATCACAAGGCACAAGTGTTAATTCCAATTTTTGCCCGTAAACAACGTCATTTGTTGCTACAACAATAACTTCGTAATTAGACAATTCGAGCCAACCGGTATTTTCTGAGGTGGATAATGCCTGGGAATACAGTTGGCTATAATCTTGTCCGTAAATGGCAAAATCAAAACTGTCCGTACCGTTGTTTGTAATTTTAAGTTGTGGTAAATCATCGATACAATTGAGTACTTGATAATTTAAATCATCTGACCTTTCCTGTATTTCGGGTGAATCTGTTGTACAATTCACCATAAGCAAAAGCAAAAACATAAGTCTAACATTTTTCATAAGTAGGTTATTTTTAATTGATTGGGGCGGCAATATATAAAAATCCTACAATCGGTCGACAAAATGAACCATTTATTCGACGAACGGTAATGTAAAAATGTAAAAAGCTGACTTACAGACTAAGAACTATATCATTTTTAAGGTATTCACCTCTTGTTCTGTAAGGTGTTTCCAGTGACCACGAGGAATGTCTTTCTTTGTTAAATGACCAATCGCAACACAATCAATTCTTACAATATCGTAATTAAGTTCTTCAAATATTGTACGTAAAATGGTGTTACCTGTATTTTTTATCTTAATACCTACTTGGCTTTTAGATTCACCTTGAATGTAGCTTATCTCTTCGACAGAAACTAGCTTACCCTCAACTTTAAAACCTTCTTGAATCTTTTTTAAATCTTCAAATTTCAGATTCTTATCCAATTCAACTTGAAATAATCTTGGTACTCCGTTTTTAGAGTTTGTAAACTTCTGAACGACTTTATCATCATTAGTAAACAATAATAAACCTAAAGAATTTCTACCTAAACGACCTATTGGCTTAATGCTAGAACTTGTTGCATTAGCTACTAAATCCATAACTGTTCTTCCTTTACCTTCTGCTGTAGTTGTTGCAAAACCTTTGGGCTTGTTTAATAAAATATAAACTGGAGGTTCTGGTGTAACACGTTGCCCATCAAAACGAACATCGTCTGAACGTTTTACTTTGTAACCCATTTCGGTAACAACTTTACCGTTAACCATAACCAAACCAATGGCGATATTCTCATCAGCTTCACGACGCGAGCATACACCACTATTGGCAATGTATTTATTTAAACGCATCTCATCTGGATTTGATGATCTTGGAGACGAAGATGTCTTATTAACTGTTGGTGATTTCTTATTAAAAGGAGCGTTCCCTCTAGCAGAACTATTCGTTTTGCTATTAGCATTTCCTCTTCCTGAAGTCTTTCCTTTTCCTTTGCTATCTTGATTTCTGCTCATGTTTCAATTTTTTGCAAAGATAAACAATAGTTTATATCTAGTGCTTAATTATTTAAGATGTTTATAGCGAGGCATTAGAATATTTAAGAAAGCCAATAAAATTGGTTCTAAATTCTATTTAAAACGACGGAAACATCAATTAAAAGAATAGAAAATACACCAAGTACAATAATAAATTTTAAGATGTTATGAAGTATGAGATAATGGTTTTTCTTGTTAGACTTCAGCAAAATAATGAGATAAAGAAACAAAAACACAATACTAAGATAGAAGAAGTAATACATGTGACCAATCTTAAAAAACAGAATAAGAATAACTGCTGAAATAATTGTTAAAAAAGCAACTATAGTTAGCATTAATTTAGACACCTTTTCACCATAAACAACAGGGATAGTTCTATAATTTAATGCTAAATCTCCTTTTAAATTCTCTAAATCCTTTGTAAGTTCTCGCATGGAGATTAGCAAAAACAGAAATAAACCATGCGCAAATATTACAGGTTCAAAATTTTGATAATAGATAAAAATAACAAAAAACGGAGTTACGGTTAATATAGCAGATACCATATTGCCAACCATAGGTTGTTTTTTTAGGCGATGAGAATATAACCATATCGCAAAAATGTATATTGAAAAAAAGATAACGGCTTTAAAAGAGACATAGCTAGCGAATACGACAGCTAAGAAATTTAAAACAAAGTAAAATGAGAGTTTAGTGTTTTGACTCACCAAACGATCTAGCATTGTTTTTCTCGGTTTGTTGATTAAATCCTTCTCGGAATCGTAAAAATTATTAATAATATAACCACCAGCTATGGTTGCCGAAGATGCCATTACAAGCATTAAAAGGTTAAGATCTAAAAGTACAGATTTAACAGGTTTATCGTGTGCAAAAATATATACTGACGCTAGATATTGAGCAATTACAACAACTAAAATATTATAACCTCTAACTACAGAAAAGAGGCTGAAAAATTTGAGTAAAATGTGTTTCTGCCGTCTTGATAACATTATTTTGAAGATATGAAATTCTTAAGCAACAGCATATTTAAGCGCTCTATTACAAAACCAAAAATTTAGAAGTTATAAACGACCTCTAATTTTTGCCCTTTAAGCGCTTCTCTTGCTTTGTCTATGTTTTCGGTAAATCCTAAAATATAACCTCCACCTCCAGAACCACAAAGCTTTAAGTAATAATCGTTAGTATCTAAGCCTTTTTTCCAAAGTTCATGAAATTGAACAGGAATCATAGGTTTAAAATTATTCAAAACAACTTTAGATAATTGCTTGGTATTTTTAAATAGTGATTTCATATCACCTTTTAAGAAATCATCGACACAAGCATCCGTATGTTTTATAAATTGGTCTTTAAGCATGCTACGGAAGCCTTCGTTTTTCATGCTTTCCATAAAAATACTCACCATTGGTGCAGTTTCTCCAACAATACCACTGTCTAATAAAAACACAGCTCCTTTCCCTTCTGCTTTTTGAGAAGGAATACCTGTAGCTTCAATATTATCTTTAGAGTTGATTAAAATTGGCAAACTTAAATAACTATTCAACGGATCTAAACCTGAAGATTTACCATGGTAAAACGATTCCATTTCAGAAAAAATAGTTTTTAATCGCAATAGTTTTTCGCGCGTTAAATTTTCTAAAACAGTGATTTTATCACTAGCGTATTTATCATAAATAGCAGCTACTAATGCCCCA
Source organism: Winogradskyella pacifica (assembly GCF_003386275.1). Taxonomy (NCBI): domain Bacteria; kingdom Pseudomonadati; phylum Bacteroidota; class Flavobacteriia; order Flavobacteriales; family Flavobacteriaceae; genus Winogradskyella; species Winogradskyella pacifica. The sequence continues at coordinate 529,319 of NZ_QREI01000001.1, forward strand.
CTACTTCCTACTCCATACCCCTGCGGAATTGAAGAATCGAAATACATACCAGCATCAACATCTTTTTGTAATCTATTGCTATTAAAAATTACTAAATCCTTATCCAACCCCTTTAAATACGTAGCAAAACGCTTTAAGCTTTCGTTAGATTTTAGTGCTTCTTCAGTAGGATTTTCATCTTTCTTAAGTGCTCCATTATAAAAATTATAAGGAATAGATAAGCCTTTAGAATCTTTAATGATTCCGTATTCTCCAAATAGAAGTATTTTAGAATAAAATAGTGGTCCCTTCATGTTTTAATAGCAGTTTCTTTAACAAATATACGTATTAAAATTATATTTGGTTGGCGCCAAGTCCAATTTGGTCACAAATGTAGTGTCCATTTTGACAATAGCTAACCAATTCATTCTTAATAAATTCTAGGATCGATTCTTTTTCATTTTCCGGATATAAAACATGAACATTGGCTCCTGCATCTAGTGTGAAACAAACTTTTGAATCCGTTTTTTGTCTATAAGCCCAAATCTTATTAATGATTTCTAAAGTATTTGGCTTCATTAATATAAAATACGGCATACTCGTCATCATCATAGCATGAAGCGTTAAGGCTTCACTTTCTACAATTTTCACAAATTCATTTAAATCACCCGAAGCTAAAATTGTTTTCAGTTTTGCTAAATTATCATGCGCTTGAGAAAAGCGTTCTTTAGCAAATGGATGACCATACATTAGTTGATGCCCAACGGTACTACTCACTTGTTTTTCACCTTTATCAACTAACAAAATAGTGTCTTGATAATTTTTAAAATTTGAATGTACCTCTCCTTCAAATTTTACTCCATATAAATCTGAACTTGCCTCAATACTTTCATTTTTTCCCCAAACTACAAGTTCTCCTTCTATACTTCTACAAGCACTTCCTGATCCTAAACGTGCAAGAAATGATGCTTTTTGATTGAAATAAGATTGAGATTCTTCCATGTCACTTCGGCTACGTTCAGTGACCAAACTTAATGACTGTTCAATGCTCATTAAGCATAAAGCAATCGCACTCATGCCTGATGCTGAAGATGCAATACCAGAACTATGAGGAAAGGTGTTTGAAGTTTCAATTTTAAAGTGATAGTCCTTTAAAAAAGGCATATAAATTTCAATACGCTCAAAAAAGGTTTGAATCTTTGGTTTAAACGCTTCGTTTTTTTCACCTTCAAAATAAATATCGAAACTAAAATCTGCACTTTCTTTTTTAGTAAAAGTGATTTCAGTTATGGTTTTACAATCTGAAAGCGTAAAGCTAATCGATGGGTTTTCTGGAATTTGATCTTTCTTTTTCCCCCAATATTTTACCAAAGCAATATTACTTGGTGATGCCCATTTTACGGAACCATTTTCTAGTGTGGAATTGTAGCTTTTAGGTATAAAGTCTTGTTCTGTCATGTATTAATCTTGAATTGACAATGCGCGTTCAATTATATATTACAAAAATAAGAAATATCTAATGGTCTTATCTTTATTCTTATGACAATGCCAGTAGTTTTACCATTGTTTTATAGTTTCTGGCAGTAGCATTGCTATTCAACTTTTTTTCAAAATAACTCAGATTGAATTTTGCGCGACCATAACCGTTAGAACAAAAGAGATAAATACAGTCGTTAAGAATCACATACTCATCATCTGGATATGTTTTTTGAGAAGCCTCTTTAACTAATATCTTATCTGGAATTGCACTTAAAAACACAAAATAACTTTCTGTTTTTTTAGCATCAATAAAAGGACAATTATTAAAAATTGTAGTTAACTCATCTTTCGTTCTAACCAAAACAGGGACTTCAAAACCAAATTGATCTAAAATGAACTTTTGAATATTATTTTCTAATTTTTTTGAATCACTATTTGAAGATTGAAAAATAACATTTCCGCTTTGAATATAGGTTTTTACGTTTATCAATCCTGATTTTGCAAACAATTCTCTTAGCTCAGCCATTGGCACTTTTCTGTGTCCACCAACATTTATGCCTCGTAAAAGTGCGATATAGGTTTGCATTTAATAATTCTAAGTTATTATCCTAGTGTAAATATAGTTAAAACACATCTCCAAGCAAACCACAGTAAAAATAACTAAGAACAAGTGTTTATTCTGAACTATCAATTCTTCAAAATGCAAATAAAGCCGATTAAATGTTGTTTGGTTTGATAAAAAGTTTAATTTTGCTGTAATAACCCCCTAACTACATGTGTTTCCCCAAATCAAACGCTGTAATTGTATTATTTACGCTCTTGTTTTTTAATTGGCATCTTATTAATGCTCAAGAAAAACTTGTAACTAATAGTAACACTGCAGCTTATACTTTTGACAGTTACAAACTGGATTTATTGGTTAAAAATGATAGTCTTTATAAGGCGACAATTCTTTTAAATGATGCGATAAGTTTTTCAAAAAAACATAATTTAAAGACCACGCAGGCCAAATCATATAATGCTTTAGGAAATGTTTTAGCAAAAATGGCTAATTTTAAGAAAGCAGAAAGCTACCTTGAAAAAGCATTACAAATCTATGATTCATTAAACAATAAGAAAGGACAGGATCTCGCTCTATCTGGATTACTAAACACATACACTCAAGAAAAAAATTACGCAAAGTTTGATAGTATTTACCCAAAGGCCCAACAACTTTCAAAATCTTTAAACAGCGAAATTTACTTTCTAAATTTAGAAAACAAAATAAAAAGAGATTATTACGACTTTAATAATGAGAGCTTATTAGAAGTTTCTAGTATGGGTTTAAAGCTCTTAAACACTACCGATTTTGCAGCTTTAAATATTTCTAAAGAATATCATACTGAAAACTTAAAAGAAAACTTAATACAGTCCTTTAAATATTATAATGCGCTTGCACAAGTTAAAGTAGACCAGTCAAATCCCACGAATTATCGCCTCTTATTTTCTATAAATAATGAAGAGTTAAAAGCATCTTTAAATACCGATATTAACTCTTACAGAAAAATAGCCACATTCAATTATTATAAATATTTATATTATACAAATGCTAAGAAAAATTTAGATTCTGCTAATAAATATATTTTAAAATCTGACAACTACAAATACGAAGCCCTTGTAAATATTGAAGCCAAAAACAGCAGAAATGGTGACTTGGTTTATAAAATCTTAGATGCAGAGCAAAAGTTAGCTTTAGCAAACGAAACCCGAAAACAAGACGCACTTACCTCAAAAATATTTTTAGTTAGTACCATAATTATGAGTATTACTTTAGCCATAATACTAACTAGTTTTTACTTTTATTTTAAGGCCAGAAAGAATATTTGTAAGATTAATGATGCCTTAACAGCCTCAAACTCTAAACTTCTTGCCATTGATAAAGATCGATTAGAATTCTTCTCAATACTCAGTCACGAATTACGAACCCCAATTTATGGTATTAGCGGATTAGCAACACTTATAGACCAAGAGAGTGATGATACTAAAAAGCAATCGTATTTAGATTCACTAATATCATCTAGTAATTACCTATCTATTTTAATTGATAATATTTTGCAAGCTAATAGGTTAAAATTTGAAGATAAAAACCTTCGATTAAAACCAGATAAAATTGAAAAAATTGTTAACCACGTTGTTAGTACTGTTGCCATCGCAGCTGAAAACAAAGATTTAAAACTCAATGTCTATATTGATGAATCAGACAAAAATGAATATATTTTAGTAGACAAAGTCGCCTTTAGCCAAATACTAATCAATTTAGCATACAACGCCATTAGATATACTAAAAAGGGACATATTTCTATCAATGTTTTTGAAAAAAGCAGAAATGATAAAGAAATCACTTTACGTTTTGAAGTTAAAGATACGGGTATAGGAATCAAAGAAGAACATCGCTCTGTTGTGTTTAGTGCTTTTGAAAATAAGACGTTTTTAAATAAAAACAGTAGTGGTTCTGGCTTAGGATTATACATCGTAAAAACCTTATTAAAAAGCCACAATTCTGATATCGATTTTGTTTCAACACCAAACGAGGGCACTTGTTTTTTCTTCGAAATAACATTTCAGCTTTCAACAAAAGTAGAGCGCACAAGTACTGTTGCTGCTTTACCAAAAAGAGATATGCATGTTTTAATTGTTGATGATAATAAAATTAACTTATTAATTACTAAGAAGAATATCGAAAAAATAGAAGGTTATAGCTGTCAAACAATATCTAATGGTAAAGAAGCTATATCTCTCGTGAAGGCAAAAGATTTTGATTTGGTTTTAATGGATATTAATATGCCAGACATGGATGGTTATGACGTAACCAAACATATAAGAATGTTTAATCCCAATATTCCAATTTTAGCCTTAACCGCTTTAAATTCTAATGAAATTTCTTCAAAATCTGAAGCTGCAGGTATCGATCAAATTATTACAAAACCATATATTTTTGAAGATTTTAAAGCTATAATTACCGCTTATGGCCATAACCTAAATCAGTGCGACACTATAGAAGCTGAAGCAATATAAGCACTCGTCCATGCATTCTGAAAGTTAAAACCTCCTGTAACGGCATCTACGTTTATAACTTCACCTGCAAAATATAGATTAGGAATACGCTTGCTTTCAAAAGTTTTAAAATTCACTTCTTTTAAATCAATACCTCCAGCCGTCACAAATTCCTCTTTAAACGTACTTTTTCCTGTAACTTGAAAAACAGCAGAAGTTAACTGATTAGAAAAAGCCTCTAATTGCTGCTTATTAAGATCTGCCCATCGTGTTGTTTCACTGATATCTGAAGCCAAAACTAATTGTTTCCAAAGGCGTTTTGGTAAATCAAATTGCGTTAATTTAACGACTGTCTTTTTTGCAAATTCTTGCTTGAAGTTTTTCAGTTCTTCTAAACAAGATTTAAAATCTAATTGAATAAAATTAATTACAATCTTAAAATTATAATTCATTTTCGCCAATTCTACAGCTCCAAAAGCAGAGAGTTTTAATATGGCTGGCGCACTCATTCCAACATGTGTAACTAACAATGGTCCGTTAGATTCTAAATCGGTCCCGACCACTTTAATTTCTACATTTTTAGCCACCACACCAGGAATATCCTTGATGCGATGATCTTTAATATCAAAAGTGAAAAGTGATGGTACAGGGTTGATAATGGTATGTCCTAAATCTTCGAGAAGTTTCCAAACCTTAGGATTACTTCCTGTGGCAATTAATAGCTTTTTAGATTGAAAGTCCCCATGAGAAGTTTCAATGACAAACTCATTTTCTAATGCTTTTACAGTCTTTACCGAATGATTATAAAGCACGTCTACATTGTGCTTTTCAGCCTCATTTAAAAAACAATCTATAATCGTTTGCGATGAATTTGAAACTGGAAACATCCGACCATCATCCTCAATCTTTAATTCTACACCTCGTTCTTCAAACCAAGCAATCGTATCGCCTGTCATAAAACGATGAAAAGGTCCCAAAAGTTCTTTTTCTCCTCGTGGGTAATTCTGTACCAGTTCTGACGGTATAAATTCGGCATGTGTTACATTGCAACGTCCACCGCCTGAAATTTTTACTTTCTGCAAACCTTCTTTTCCACGTTCTAAGATGGCAACAGACAATTCCGGATGCTGTTCTGCAATATTAATTGCTGCAAAAAAACCTGCAGCTCCACCACCAATAATTATAATATCTTTTTGCGTATTCAAACCGTTTTATTAAGAAGATTTTGTGAGTTTTTATTTGTGTTTTTTAATGACTAATACTACTTTGAGTCAAAGTATAAAATTACAATGATATACATCAAAAGACTAATATTTCTAATATTTATTGTGAGCTCTTGTCAATCTACAGGACAATTAAAAATTGAGTCTCGCATTATTAACGAATTAAAGGAAGTATCTGCTGCCGAAATAAGCAAAGATTCTGGCATTGTTTGGGTGATTCAAGATGCGGGAAATAGCAATAACCTCATCGGACTAGACAAAAAAGGGCACATCGTCAGAAACATTCTTATCAGCAATGCCAAAAACAAAGACTGGGAAGATTTAACTTCTGATAATGAAGGCAACATCTACATAGGAGATTTTGGAAACAATAAAAAAAAGCGGAAGACATTTAAAATCTATAAAGTAAATCGCGCCGATTTAAATACCGATTCAGCCGTTGCTGAAATCATTGAATTTACACTTCCCAAAGAGCAAAAACCTGAAGATTTCGAGTCCTTTTTTATTTACAATAACTCCTTTTACATTTTTAGTAAAGAGAAGAAGAAATTCAGTGTTTTAAAAGTTAAGAATAGCATCGGAAAGCAAGTTGCAGAGTTACATTCTGAATATAAATTTAATGGTAAAAACAATAAAATCACCTCAGCCGATATTAGCGACGATGGAAAAACAGTGATACTCTTAAATCATGATAAATTATGGAAAATCACAAATTTTGAGACTGATGATTTTTTCTCAGGAGCTATCACTGAACATAAATTTGATCACAATTCTCAAAAAGAAGGTATTTGTTTTAAAACAGACTCTACGATTATCATTACAGATGAAAGAAAAGATTTTGAAGGAGGCTATATCTATTCTTTTAATTTAAATTAATTCTTAAATCTCATAGCCCAAAGAATTCACCTGTTGCAACCTTTTGATGCATGATTTTATAACCGAGATATCTGCTTCATTTTTATGGTTATCTAAGGCGTCTTTTTCAAGATTTTTTATCTCCTTAATCACAACTTTCTTATAGTTTTCGTTTAATACATTACTATTTTGAAGTAAATATTGCAACATTAAAAACAGCTTCTGCACAATAATAATATCATGCTTACAGTAGGTTCTAAGTGATGCCATTACATTATAAAGCAACTGTTCAAAACTTACTGTTTTAATAAATATAAGCGCGGTTTTATCCTCACTGAAATAATAACTTTTATCTTTCTTAGTCATCCGCAATGCAAATAACTCGGTAAGATAATCGATGCTATTAATACAGGTTCCTGGGTCGTTAATACCAGGCGACATTGCTTTTAGCGCAATTTCGGTTATCTGTTTAAACGCTAGTACGTAGTTATCCTCTATAAGTTCGCTATTAGAAAATGTTATGGCTTCTGCTAGCTTTTTTTCTAGGTCTTCATCGCTGTCACCTTTATATTTTAAAATCGGGATACCTTTTAAAACATAAGCCCCTTTTATAGGCACAATTTCAATTTTCAATTGATGTTCTTCTGCTAAATCGGCTAAAGAATTCAAGCTAACATCTTGCATATAGCCTGTTGAATCTGCCATAATCTCTTTCCAATTAGAGGTGTCTTCAAACTCGATATCAATATGCTTTTCGGCTTCAATCAGTTTATCTAATCGTAATTTCGATTTTTTGAAGATTTTATCCATTATTGTATTCACTTGAATTTCCTGTGAAATGGAGTGAATAAAATAAATGAACGCTCCTAAACTCAGCGTCATAAAAACAATACCTAATAACACCGAAAAACCAGGCATTTGGTATTTATCGCCTTGAGGTGTTATGGAAACCAATGTAAAAATGCAATAAAGCAAAGTGGAATTATAAATACCTAAAATAATTTGATGTCTTCTATTAGATATCAATCCTGGAAGTAATCTTGGTGAAAAGTTACTAGAGGCTTGATTTAGTAAAATCATCACCAATGAAAAACTAAATACCATTATTGAAATTAATCCGGCAACAAATGTGGTTAGTAAGCTTCTTGCTGTTTCGGCATTATTAACAACTAAAATTGGTGCATGCTCAACGAGGTATTTAGAAATGCCTATGCTCTCTAAATAAATCATGAAGAACGCAAAAAGTATCCCAAAAAGACTAATGATTGAAGGGTAGAAAGCAATATTACTTTCTAGCTTATCTAATGACTTTATTATGTTGTATAAATGCTTTTTCACGTTTGTGCGTTATAAAATTATGCAGCATTGAAATGATCTTTCAATTTAGCGATAAGAAACGCCATTATATTTTTATAACTTAACCCAAACGCATTAGGTTTTAATCGGTATCATTTTGTCCACAAACTATCCGTGAAGTAATGCTTACAATCTAAAAAATTATTTTCTACTTTAAAATCAGCATTTTTCGCCAAATCACTTATCTCATCTAATCCGTATTTTTTAGAGAGTTCTGTCCAAATCAATTCATCGTAATCAAAATCAATAAACTCATTTATAGCTTTTAAGTGTACGGTTTGCTTTCTAAGGCTAACTATATAGCTCTTTACATCGCCAGTCATTGGATTGTAATGACAATAAAAATCGAAATCATCAATCTTAAAATCGGCATCTAACTCTCTATTAATTCTAACCAATAAATTGAGGTTAAAACGCTTTGTAATGCCATGCTTGTCATAATACGCATTCTGAATAGTAATTGGGTTTTTCTTTAAGTCAAAACCAATTAAAAGCTTGTCACCACGTTTCATATTTTTATTAAAAAGCTGTAATAATTCTTCGGCTTTTTCTTCTAGGTAGTTTCCGATATTACCACCTAAAAACAGTAATAAACTAGGGTAATCACTTTGTCTATTATCTTTAAGTATTTCAAAATAATCACCCACTTTTGGATGTATTTTTAAAGCTGGTAATTTTTCTTTTAATCGTTGCGTGAGAATATCTATAGCTTCTTGAGAAATGTCTATTGGAATATAATGAAAGTCCACATTGTTATTCACTAAATATTCTAACAGTTTAAACGTTTTAAAACCATCACCAGCGCCCAATTCTACAATATTAAAAGGTCCTGAAAATTTTAAGGCCTCACTAATTTGTTTGGATTGCATAGATAAAATCTCAAACTCTGAATTGGTTGGATAATATTCTGGCATATTCATTATTTCCTGAAATATGCGACTACCATTATCATCGTAAAAATACTTAGATGGCAAGTGTTTATTTCTAGCAGTTAAGCCTTTAAGCACATCTTTTGAAAAGTTATCTGTCATTTATTTTGCTAATCTAATTCCTGAAAACAGCCAACGCATGTCTGGCTGAAAAAAATTTCTATAAGTTGGTCTGCAATGATTTTTTGAAGTCGCCACTGAGCCACCTCGCAATACCATTTGATTCACCATAAACTTACCATTATATTCACCAAGCGCACCGTCTACTTTGGTGTAATTAGGATAAGGTAAATAGGCACTATTGGTCCATTCCCAAAGCTGACCGTAATTAAATTTGGGTGACGCTACCTCCCATTCAAACTCGGTTGGTAAACGCATGCCTTTCCATTGTGCAAAGGCAAAAGCTTCATAAAACGTGATGTGAGTTACAGGTAAGTCGCCATTAACCTCAACAAAACCGTTAAGCGTATATTGCATCCATTTCCCATCGACCTTATGCCAATATAATGGAGCTTTTAAGTCATTATTCTGTACAAAATCCCAACCTTCAGCATGCCAATAATTAAAATCTTCGTAACCACCAGCATCTATAAATGCTATGTATTCTGAATTGGTGACGAGTTGATTTGAAATCTCAAAATCATGAAGATATACTTTATGTCTTCCTAATTCATTATCAAAACAAAACCCTTCAATATTATGACCAATTTCATAGACTCCTTCTTTAATTTGAAGAAATTTTTGAGGTTCGTTTTCTGCTTGTAATTGAATTTTATAATCTAAAACAGGAAACGAAGGCTGGTTTCCAAAAATATATTTGATATCGTAAATTAATAGTTCTTGATGCTGCTGTTCGTGCTGTAAACCAATTTCGATAATATTTGAAATATCTTCAGAAACACCTTTAGAAATAAATTCTGAAAGCTGCGCATTTACATAAGCTCTATACTCTAAAACCTCTTGCAACGTTGGTCGTGTCATTAAACCACGTTCTGCTCTCATCACACGTTTGCCAACATTGTTGTAATAACTATTAAAATAATACGCAAAATCGTCGTTAAACACTTTATAATTTGGCTGATATTCAGTCAATACAAACTGCTCAAAAAACCATGTGGTATGTGCCAAATGCCATTTTGGAGGCGACACAAATTCTGCGGGTTGGATGGATACATCTTCCGCCTGAAGCGATTTACAAATCAGTTCGGTTTGATGTCTAACGTCTAAAAAGCGTTCTTTTGAAATACTATGTTTTGTTATGGTTTCCACGTATAAATCTATATTATTTCAGTTTCAAAAATAACTTCACTCGCTATGGTTTTATGTACAGGACAACGTGACGAAATACTTTTTAAACGGTCTTTTTGTTCAGTCGTTAAATCACCAACAAATTTTAGTTTTTTGCTAATATGATCTAAGTATTTTGGCTTGTCTGTTTTGTCTTTCATGTCATCGCTATGCTTCCTAGAATGTGAAATATAAACAAATACTTCTCTCAGATCCCATTTTTTTCGCTCTGCATACATTTTCAAAGTCATTACCGTACATGCTGCTAATGCGGCATTGAGATATTCGTATGGTGAAGGACCGAAATCACTCCCACCAACACTTGCAGGTTCGTCAGCAATAAACGCATGGTTTTTAGTTTGGATTTCTGTAGTAAAATTATTTTCAATAATATTTAAATGACCAACTAATTGTTCTCCCTCTGTGCTTAACATTTTATTCTTAGTCTTAGGAAAATAGCGCTTTGCCCAAGTCCCTATAATTTCGCCAACATACTGACTATCTTCTTCCTTAGACAATAAATGATCTGCATTATCTAAAGTGATAAAACTCTTAGGGTGGTGTGCTTTTTTATACAATTGCTCCGCATTCTCTATACCTACGATTTTATCGAAAGGTGAATGCATAATTAACAATGGTTTACGTAAATTTTCAACTATAGAAGGTAAATCTGTTTTGTCAAATTCTTCAACAAAATCTTTATTAATAACAAATGGACGTCCACCAATATTAACCTCAACGGGTCCTTTTTCATCTGTTGCGTCAATTTGGTGAGAAAACAAATGCTTTACATGATTTACTGTTGATGGTGCACCTACAGTAGCAACCGCCTTTATAGTTTCTAGTTTTGAAGCGGCAACTAATACTGCTGCTCCCCCTAATGAATGACCAACAAGCAGACTTGGTGCTTGGTAGTGCTCTTCCATATATTGATGTACATCTAGTAAATCGTCAACATTTGCAGAAAAATGACTATCAGCAAACTCGCCTTCACTTCTACCTAAACCTGTAAAATCGAAACGTAAAACCGCAAATCCATTTTGAGTTAATGCTCTACTCACATTTCTTACAGCACTTAAACTACTGCTACACGTAAAACAATGCGCAAAAATGGCGTAGTAATTTGGTTTTTGATTGGCTGGTAATTCTAAATTAGCATTTAGAGTTATACCTTTTCTATTTTTTATTTTGAGTTTTGTGCTTTTCATAACCTAATTTTAGTCTTCAATTGTTACACCTCTCCAAAAAGCTACATGATTTTTAATCCCTTTTGCTAATTCTGATACTTCTGGGTAAAACCAGGCTGCATCTTTATTTTCCTTGCCATCAACCTCTATAGTATAGTAAGATGCTGTGCCTTTCCAAGGACATACGGAATGTAATTCACTTGGTTTAAAAAACTCCTTATTTATACTCTCATGAGGAAAATAATGATTGTTCTCTATGACTATAGTATCAGTACTTTCGGCTATGACTTTATTATTCCAAATTGCTTTCATCTCTATTGCTTTTTAATATCTAACAGGAACTTTTATTTTTCCTAATTGTGTTCACTTAATTTCTATCTGTATTCTGGGTTTTCGAAAGACCAATGTGTACCACTGTCCCATGCTTCTCGAGAATTACCGTAATTACTATAGCCTTTATTTTCTTTCAATAATTTGGCTAAGTGTAAAAGATTGTAGGTCATAAATGTGGTGTTTCTATTGGTGAATTCAGAATCAAAACCTACTGGTGGGTTAATGGTTTTATCCTTCCATTTGGTATCCCCATAACTTGGTCCTGGTCCTACTTCTCCAATCCATCCACAATCGGCTTGCGGTGGAATAGAATACCCTACATGTTGCATAGCATATAATATACCCATGGCGCAGTGTTTTACTCCATCTTCATTACCTGTAACCATACATCCTCCTACTTTACCGTAAAAAACATACTGTCCTTTATCATTGGTCTCTCCACTCATGGCATACAAACGTTCAATTAGCTTTTGAGCTTCAGACGATTTTTCACCTAACCAAATTGGTGTTCCTACGATTAAAACATCGGCTTCACTCACTTTTTTATAAATACTTGGCCAATCATCTTTTTCCCAACCGTGTTCTGTCATATCTGGATACACACCAACGGCCACATCTAAATCTATAAGTCGAATTGTTTCAAAAGAAACCTTCTCTTTTTTTAGAATATTTTGTGACACCTCCATAAGTGTTTCTGTATGACTTACAGCAGGTGATTTCTTTAATGTGCAATTGATGTATAATACTTTTAGTTTTGAAAAATCCATAGTTCTGTTTTTTTTAAATTAAAAATTAAGAGCTGCAACTCAGCATTGAGCAACCGACTTTATGCCTTGCCCATTCCGGACGCTTGGCAAACCATTTTTCATACTCTGGTTGCTCATCGTAAGGCTTTTTTAATACTTGAAATAATTCATCTACCAAACCATAGTCACCTTCATCTGCTTTATCAATAGCTAACTGCGCCATATAATTTCTAAGAACATATTTAGGGTTCACAGCATTCATGTTTTTTTGACGTTCTGAATCTGTAATTGTCTCCTTATGCAATCTTTGGTCGTAAGCTTTAAACCAAACTTTCCATTGCATTAATTTATCTTGATTAAGTTCTTCTGATTTATAAAATGCGTTTTCAATTATCTCTATGCCATTTTCGGGATATCCTTTTTTGTAATTCGCTAATAATCGGAACACTATCGTCATGTCGGTTTCAGATAGCAACATGCAATCTTCAAAATTTGCCAATAATTTAGCATCTTCTTCAAGTTCAACTTGCAACCCTAATTTAGAGCGCATCATTTGAAGGGATTGCTTTTCAAAATCAACTTGGTACTGATTTAAAATAGCTTCAATAGGTTCGGCTTCTTCAATTAATGGATACAATGCATTGGCGAGTTGTAGTAAATTCCAAAGTCCAATATTGGGTTGATTACCGAAACGGTAGCGTTTATTCTGCTTATCTGTGGTATTTGGCGTCCATCCGAAATCAAAATCTTCGAGCCATCCGTAAGGCCCGTAATCTATAGTTAAGCCAAGAATGGACATGTTATCGGTGTTCATAACTCCATGTACAAAACCAACGCGCTGCCAATGGATAATCATATCCAAAGTGCGCTGTGTCACCGCTTCAAAAAATTTGATGTAGGTTTCTTTGGAAGGTTTACCCAATTCGGGATAAAAATATTTTAAGGTATAATCGGTTAGTTTTTTAAGGTTTTTAATATCATTACGTGCTGCAAACAATTCAAAATTACCAAACCGAATAAAAGTCGGTGCTACTCTAGCGACTACGGCCCCTTTTTCATAATCGGCATTACCGTTGTAAAGCATATCTCGCAGAACGTCATCTCCAGACAACATTAAACTCAGTGCTCGTGTCGTTGGCACACCTAAATGATGCATGGCTTCACTACATAAGTATTCGCGAATTGAAGATCTTAAAACCGCTAATCCATCACCTTGCCTTGAGTATGGTGTTTCTCCCGAACCTTTGAGTTGAATTGCCCAACGTTTACTGTTTCCTTCAACTTCAAATAAATTAATCGCTCTACCATCACCTAATTGTCCGGCCCAATTCCCAAACTGATGACCAGCATAAGCCATGGCATACGGTTTTGTTTTTGGGTAAATTTTTAAACCTGAAAAAACGTCTAAAAAATCTTTTGATTTAATAGCAGCTTCATCTAAACCAATGGCATTTGCCATCTCTTTTGAAGCATGAATTAATTTTGGTTGCGATGGAATTCTAGGGCTAACATAAGAATGTGTTGCTTCAGTTACTTGACGCCTACTATTCTCTGTATTAGAATCTGAAGGTAATTCTTTATTAAATGTATCTTTTATATGTAGCTGCATCTATCTTACTTGACATTTGAGTAATATGATATGTAAATTCACTATTGCAATAAACCAATTAATATTACAATTGTTTATAAAAATACGATTTCATATTAACTCATTTGACAAATCAACGCATTGAGTCTTAAAAATTTTAATTGAAATTTTAAAATCCCTTAAAATTATTAAGCAAAATCAAATGAAACAGACAGCACTAATTATTACCTAGATAGTGGATATAGCTAAATATATTTATTCAAATTATTTCTTAACAAGACTGATAGCAAAACCTCCACCTTCAGCTAACTTTACATTTAATTTAGAGCCTTTACTCACCTCTATTTTTTCTATAGAAATAGCCAAAGGATTGTTATCCCAATGTGCATTTTCGCCATCTTTATAAATGATAACCTCATACGTTTGGTCCGCATCTAAAAAGTCGAAAACGACATCTATGCTTCTAGCATTTTCATCTGTGATACCTCCCACAAACCAATTGCCTGTTTCTCTTTCCTTTCTGGCAATAGTGACATAATCACCTACAACACCGTTTAATACTTTAGTCGTTTCCCAATCCACTCCAACATCTTTTATAAACTGAAAAGGTTCTGGGTTAGCCTCATAATGTTCTACCAAATCGGCAGCCATTTGCACCGGACTATAAATAACCACATACAAGGCTAATTGTTGAGCCAATGTGGTATTCACCTGGTTGTCTTTTTTAAACTCATCGAACTTAATATTGAAAATACCTGGAGTAAAATCTATTGGTCCAGACAACATTCTTGTAAATGCGACAATTGGTAAGTGCTCTGGTGGATTACCACCATCTGTTGCCCAAGCATTAAATTCTTGACCTCTTAAACCTTCACGCGAAATGGTATTTGGGTAGGTACGTCTTAAACCTGTCGCTTTAATCGGCTCGTGGGCATTGATGGCCACTTCATATTTAGCTGCTTTTATAACTGTATTGTTATAGTGATTCACCATATATTGCCCATGGTGATACTCTCCTTTTGGAAGAATCTTTCCAACATAACCCGTTTTAACGGTATGCATGCCATATTTCTGCATCAAAGCAAAAGCAGTGTCTTGTTGTTTTGTGTAGGTTTCTGTTGCCGCCGACGTTTCGTGATGCATAATAATATCCACCCCTTTTTCTTTTCCATAACGCACCACTTCATCAATATCGTAATCTGGATAGGTGGTTACAAAATCGAAAACACCTTCTCTGTCTTCAAAACCAATCCAATGTTCCCAACCTGTATTCCAACCTTCAACTAAAACGCCTCCTATGTTATTTTTAGCTGAAAAATCAATAAATCGTTTTACATTTTCGGTATTCGCTCCATGGGTTCCATTAGATTTACCACCATCTGTCCACGTACTCATATCTTGAGTCATCCCGTAATCCCAAGATGATTTACCTAAGTGCATTTCCCACCAAACCCCTGTGTATTTCATAGGTTTAAACCAAGAGACATCTCCAAGTTTATTAGGTTCATTCAAATTAACAATAAGATTAGACTCAATTAAATTTGGAGCATTATCTGTAATTTGAATCGTTCTCCATGGTGTGTTGAAAGGCATTGTTTTCTTCACTTTGTAATCCCTATTTTCTGAACCTACTAGATTACTTTTCAAGTCTAAATTTTCTGTATCTACTTTTAGAGTCATACCCGAATAATCGACTAATGCCGCCTCATGAAAACTTAAATGTGTGCCATCAGCTCCCACCATAGTAACTGGTGTATTTACCGCATTTTCTGGAATATAAGTTTGCGCTAAATTTTTGTGATTAGCAAACTGTAAAGCATCAACTTCCGATAATTTTGTGGTGTTATACAAGTGCTCATAAATATCCCAATCGCCAGGAATCCAAAAGGTATTGTAATCTTCTGTAAGGTTGAATTCGGTATGTTCTTCAGCGATAAAAACATCTCCTTTTAATCGTGCTTGCTCTGGGAACTCATATCTAAATCCAATACCGTCATCATAGACTTTAAAGACGATATTTAAAAAGCGCTCTGGACTTGTTTTTTCCTGAAGCTCAACCTTTAATTCGTTATAATGGTTAACCACATCTAACTGTTCTCCCCAAGGCATTTGCCATGTTTCGTTAAACGTTGAACTGCTTGTATTTTTAATTATGAAATTCTTATGAAAAGCAGGAGCATCTTTAAATTCAAAACCTAAATAAGAGGTATCAACAACGGTTTTATTGTTGAATTTAACGACGTAATATGGACGACCTTCTGTATTAACATCGAAATCAACTACTAGGTTTTTATTTGGTGATGCTACTTCAGTCTTTTGAGTATCTTCTGACTGACATGACCAAAAAACTAATGCAATTAAGAGTGTAATTAAAGGTGTTTTCATATTACGTTTTATTTAAATATTTATGATAGTTTGCAAGATATTTAAAATCTATTCTCGCTCTAACAATACCGTGTTAAACTTAGTGTTTATAGTGACTTTTCCATTTTCTACAGTTGCTGTTTCTCCAGAATAGGCATCACGTAGCATGACGCGTTCTTGAAATACCTTAGAGACATCTATCACTTTTTTATCTTTTTCGAGATCTAAACCAACAACAACGTTATCTTTAAAATCACCGTTTTGGTAACTTCTAGAAAAATAATAAGGAGCGTCTGAAATCATTTGGTGAGTTCCTGCACCAACAGCAGGATGCTTAGCTCTAAATTGCCCTAGTTTTTGCCAGTGTGTTAACACCTCTTTTGTTCGCTTATTATTGGCAATAGAATCCCAATTCATCATAGAACGTAAGGTTGCATCACCTTCTGTACCTGGAATTATAAGTGACCTTGAAGATTCATCTCCATAATAGACCTGAGAGGTTCCTGGCGACAACAATAGTTTATTAGCGGTTTCGAAAGGTTTCTTTCTTTGCGCATCAAATGGTTGACCATCATCGTGCGAACTTAAATAATTCACGGTTCCGAATCCTTTTAATTCATCATGTAAAATAGCATTATAATGTGTGAACAAATCTTCATAACCTTTGTCTTTTGAATTGTATTTGAACTCAAAATTTATCAAACTCTGAAAACTTGGTGGATTAAAATAATTCACTTTTCTGTCCCCAAAATTAAATTCCTGACCTGTACTTGCACCGTAATTATAGACTTCACCAAGCAAGTAAAAATTATTATCATCTAAAACTTTGTCAGGATTATTCTTTTTGTATTCGGCAAAAGCAAAATCACATTCCATTTTAAATTCCTGCCAAACATAGTCTTCTACATGTTTTACAGTATCTACTCTGTAACCATCGACTCCAAATTCTGTGATGTAATCCGTTAACCATTTCATGATGTAAAAACGTGGGGCTCTTGGATGACCTGTTCTTTCAAAAAACGCATCGAGTTCTTTTACTTCTTGTTCGTAGCGACCTTCTGCTTTCCACTTTTCTACTAATTGTGGTGGTAATTCTACATTGTCATTACTTTCTGTTCTTATATCTGGCAGATTAGCAACTAAGGTGCAACTCACTGTATTTTCATAATTATCGTAAGAACATTGTTTATCTGTTCTTACCCAATCTTCTGGCCAAACTGGGTCTTTTTCTGTTACTGGTCCTGTATGATTAATCACAGCATCTAATACAATTCTAATTCCTTTTGCATGTGCTTCTTTTACCAACGCGTGCAAATCCTCTTTGGTTCCAAAATTTGGATCCATACTTGTCCAATCTTTTGTCCAATAGCCATGAAAACCATAAGTGACTCCAGTGCCTTCATCTGTTCCACCATGAATTTGCTCAACAATCGGTGTCATCCAAATAGCATTGATTCCTAAATTGGTAAAATAGCCTTCTTTTATTTTTTGAGTGATGCCTTTAATATCGCCTCCTTTAAAACCTCTTAGCTTTGCGGTTTCTTTGGTTCTATCGAAATTGATATCGTTAGATGTATCTCCATTATTGAAACGATCCGTTAATAAAAAATAAATATTAGCAGCTTCCCAAATAAATGGAGTCTCTATAATTTCTGGCGTTTCCATTGCAGTTGTTTGGTTTTCGGTGTCCTTATTTTTGCAACTCAAAGTGATAAGAATTAGGGTAAATAAAAATAGTTTTTTCATCTTTTGTGCCCATGAAAATGGGTGACTTTTTATTAGACTTTTTTTAAACCTACAAGGTTTTTGAAACCTTGCAGGTTGGATAATTTAAAACCTGATAGGTCTAGACTTAGGTTTCTTTGGCGTAACTTTAATTAATCTTTAATATGAAAGATTCTAATGGCTTGATATCAATTCTCACTTTAGCTTTACCATTTTCAACATTTAAGGTTGAAGTATATTGATTATACAATTGGTCTTTTACGTCATAGTCTCCATCTTCTAGTTGTAATTTTTGAACTAAATCTGCTGGTAATTGCAATTCGAATCCATAAGTGTTTTCTGCATTAAAGTTTGAAATGATAATTAATTTTTCATCATCACTCCAACGCACAAACGACAAGACTTTATCATTATACCATTCCGTGTTTTGATGATTGTAATGTTGAATATCTTGATAGTCTCCCATTAAAGCCGAACTATTTATAGTGAAATTCAACAGTCGCTTATAAAAATCTCGAAGTTCTAATTCCTCTTTTGTAGATTGCCCACCATCAAACTTTTTATCGTTGACCCAACGCACATAACTAGGCACAGAACCATAATCGAAAATTGACGTTCTCGTTGGATCTCCAAAACCTAAATCTTCTGCGCCAGCATCACCAAATTCTTGTCCAAAATAAATCATCGTTGGTGCTGTAGAAGATGTTGCAGAAACAACCATTGCTGGTTTTCCTTTTTTTGCGCTTCCTGCAAAATCTGGACTCGCAATACGTTGCTCATCGTGATTTTCTAAGAAGTGAAGCATGTGGTGCTCAATATCTGATAAATCTTGTAAAATTGGAGGTATATTATCCGTACTGCCGTGACCTTGCATGACGTGTTTTATAGTATCGTATAATTGCACCTTGTCATAGAGGTAATCCATTTTTCCTCTCTTAATGTAATCTCTGTATAAACTCGGATTATAAACCTCAGCTAATAAAAACGCATCTGGATTTTTCATCTTTACATGCGAATTCATATAACTCCAAAACTCAACTGGCACCATCTCTGCCATATCATAACGGAAACCATCGACTCCTTTTGCTGTCCAATACAAAGCAATATCTTTAAATTTTATCCATGAACTTGGAACTGTTTTACCGTTCCAAAACTCGAAATGCTTTTTGTAATCTTCATTGTCGAAACCTTCTGGTAATTCGTTAAAATCTTTTCTCCCATCAGGACTTACTCCATAATTCACTTTTACAGTTTCGTACCAATCATTAACATCTGGTTGTGATGCTCGTGAACCGTTTCCTGTCCATTTTGCCGGAATTTCTTCAAACTTACTATCTGCTAATGGATGTTGTTCTCCACCTAAAGGTTGGTAACCGTGTTTCCACTCTGGGACTTTAAATTCTTCTCCAGGATTGTAATAAAAATTATTATTAACGTCGTAAGTCTTAGTTTTATCATCCTCTGCTCCAAAATCGGTTGTCCCTTCAGGATTGGTTAAACTTTGATAATTACGAGCCACGTGATTTGGAACGATATCAATAATAACCTTTAAACCTGCTTTGTGAGAACGCTCAATTAAGGCTTCAAATTCCTCTAATCGGTTGTCTACATTGACGGCTAAATCTGGATTTACATTATAATAATCCTTCACCGCATATGGTGAGCCTGCACGACCTTTTACTATATCTGGATCGTCATTTGAAATCCCGAATTCCGTATAATCGGTAATCACATCGTGATGCGGTACACCTGTATACCAAATATGTGTGACACCTAAATCTTTTATTTCATTTAGCGCTTTATCTGTGAAATCGTTGAATTTCCCAATGCCATTTTCTTCAAGTGTTCCCCACGGTTTATTAGTGGTATTCGTATTACCAAATAAACGTGTAAAGACTTGGTAAACGACTTCTTTTTTCTTCATTTCTGGTTTAATTTCTTCTGATTTAGGCAACTCTTTCACTTCGTTTTTACAACCTACAAGCACCGTAAAAACGAAAACAATTAAAATAAGATTTTTTATATGCATTGCATTATTTTTTTAATTTGATTTTTATCGTTTTCAATTTATTTATGGCAAACCATTTTATTGGTATTGTCAACATATTATTTTCTGAATTCCAATTAACGGATTCTTTATTATTGTTAACTGTAATACTTCTTGGCTTTTTAGCAACATTGTGAATCACTAGTTTAATAGATTTTAGATAATCAAAATCTACTTTTGACATCATCTCAAACTCAAAATTTAGAACGTTACGTTTTCCTTTTGCTCTATAATTGATAATCTCATATATTTCATTTAATTTATTGTTTCCTCGATCATTATAAAACTCACGATCGCTTTTAGTAATGGAAGCATCATGATAATAGTGTAATTCATAATTTACTGAATCATATTCATCTGTGCTTTGAACCACTTTGGTAAGCGGCACAAAACTTCCCCCTCTCACATAGGTCGGAATCGAATTTTCTTTGAGTTGAACCATTTTTGTTTGTCCACCTACAATTCTCTCATGAGTATAAAAATCGAACCACACATTATCCTTTGGAAAGTAAACCTCCTGTTCCGTGAGTCCCGCTTCTAAAACTGGAGATACCAAAATATCATTTCCCCATAAATAAGTTTTTGAGTAATTGAATAATTCAGGATTATCAGATTCTTCAAAAAACAATGGTCGCATTAAAGGTTTCCCAAATTGGTTGTTTTCATAAACTAAGTTATAATTATAAGGCAACAATTTGTAACGTAATTCAATGGCTTGCTTTGCTAAATCTTTTGCTTTCGTACTTCTAAAAACAGGTTCGCTAGGCACATCTTCTTGTGCATGTGGTCTAAAAATTGGATTAAACACTCCGTATTGCAACCATCGCGCATACAACTCATCATCTAAATTATCACCTGCAAATCCACCTAAGTCACTGTGCATATATGCCAAACCTTGCATTCCCATTTGAAGCGCAATTTCAGGTTGACTTTGTAATCCTCCCCAAGTTCGGTTCACATCGCCAGACCATGGAATCATGCCGTAACGTTGCGACCCAGAATAACCTGCTCGCATTAAAATAAATGGTCTTGTATTTGGAAAATCGCGTTTATAACCTTCGTGGATTAATCGCGCCCAATCGTGCCCATAGATATTATGAACTTCGTCTGCGCTACCTGTGTGATGCTGCACCCAATTGGGATGCACTTCGGGTTCTCCTAAATCTCCCCAGATACCTGCAACACCTTTATCGGCTAAGCCTTTATAGATGTTCCAAAACCATTTTTCGGCTTCGGGTTTGTAAATATCTATGAGCCCTGTGTTTCCAAAATAGAAATCGTATTTCGCAGGATTTCCTATAGAGTCTTTAGCCAACACATCTTTTTTAACAGCTTCATCCCATTTTTTAGACGTGGTTAAAACAAACGGTTCAGTAATCGTAATGGTTTTAACTCCTTTATTATTCAGACGTTTTACCATGCCTTCAAAATCAGGAAAGGAATCTCTAAACACTTCCAGATTTCCCATGGTGCCTTTTAAATCTTTTCCAAACCAATATAAATCGAGAATAATCGCATCAACAGGTATTTCTTCTTCCTTGAATTTATCGATGGTCATTTCTACTTCTTCCTGAGAATGATACCCAAAACGGCTTGAGAAATTCCCCAACGCCCAACGTGGTAACATGGGTTGCTTTCCAGTTAAGTCGGTATAATTATTAGTGATATCATACCAAGAATCTCCAACGATAACTTGATAGGTTTTTCTACCAGAAATGGTTTCATACTTCAACGTATTATCTCCTTTGCTATCTAAATCTAAAAAACCGATTGGTGCGTTATCAAAATGAATCATGTATTTCTTAGACGACAACACAATTGGTAAGGTGAAATTCATTAATTCACTATGCGTTTCGTAACCGTAATGTGCTTTATTGTATAATTGCAAACGGTGTCCACGACGATTCATTCCTAAAGCTCTTGCTCCGCCGCCATATAAAACTTCATCTTTAGTAAGATTGAATTCTATGGTTTCTAAGCTGTCGTTTTTTACGTAACCTGCTTTTTCGGAAGTGATGAGTTTGTCTTTGTAGTAGTAGGATATTTGGAATGGGGTTTTAGTAACCTTAATTTGAATGGTTTTTGATTCTATTACAATATCTTTTTCGTTCTCGGTTACTTTGAAAATTGAAAAATTCGGTTTTCCAACTACAGCGTGTGATTTTAACTGTAACGTTTCGCCAGTTGGTAAAAAACTAGTTTCAACTATTTCTGATGAATACGAGATAAATGTATAAATACCGTCGCTTACTTTAACAGATGGAACTCCCGTATTTGCCCACGAGAATGATTCAAATTTCCTTTCTGTGTTTTGGGCTGTTAGAGAAACTGTAAAAAATAGAAGTGCTAAATTTAAAATTAAGTGTTTCATTTTATAATTTTATACCTACAAAGTTTTTGAAACCTTGCAGGACTAGTATTGTTTGGATTTTTTAGACCTGCTAGGTTTTAAAAACCTGCAAGGTCTGATATCATGTATCATTAGGTTTTACTTACCCAACAAAAAAGTTAATGGTTCATCTAATCTCTTATTCCAAGAATTTTCAGAATGATCTGTCCCTTCAAAAAATAAGTTCTTAGCATCCAATTCTGTATAGCCTTTAGCTTTTAAAATATCGTCCACTCTTGAAGCGTATTGCGGGTAATGTGCATCTAAGGTTTTGTTACCATAATCGAAATAGAATTTATGACTTCCTGCTTGTGGTAAATTTTCTTCCATATACTTAAAAATCGCATCAGGATAAGGATTATTTACCATTGGCATTGCACCAACCCAATGTGTTGACAAACACGCTGCACCTCCAAAAATATCGGGATATTCACTCACAGCATACATAGACATTAAACCGCCCATGCTAGAACCTGCTACCAAGGTATTTTCTCTATCTGTAGCGACCGAATATGTTTTATCAATAGCAGGCTTTAATTCTTCGACTATAAATTTTAAATAATTATCTCCTGATAAATCGGTATTAAAATTATTTTTCTTCGCTAATGCCATCAAAGAATCTTTAACTTTAACATCCATATAATCTATAGCCTTTTCAGGAAACAGATCTTGCCAGCGGATTTTAGGAATATTATGAATCCCAACAACGATAAAATCTTTTACAGTGCCTTCCGACATTAATTTTGAAGCCCACTCATCTATTTTCCATTCTTGTTTATTCCAAGTGGTGATTGAATCGAATAAATTCTGACCATCGTGCATATACAAAACGGCGTATTTTTTATTTTCAACATAGCTTTCAGGTATCCAAACGTCTACTGCTCTTGATTGGATATATTTTGAAGGAAAACTATCAACACGATGAATTTCACCTTTAAAAAGTGTGGCATTTTTTAAATATTGAAAGTTAACATTTGGTGAATCTGCTACAACTTCGGGTGTCGTTATTTCTGTTGTTTTTGTATCATCTTTACACGACACAAAAACGAATAAACAAACTAGTATTATTAATAATCTTCTCATCCTAATTAGTTTTAGTGGTTAAAATTACACTTCCCTTTTGATTTAATTTTAGAGTTGTATTCCAAATTAGTGTTTCATCGGAAATGATATTTTTCAACGTTTTTTCTTTTAATTCTAATTCTTCAAATCGTTCTAAATCTATCTCTAGAGGTTCCTCATTTTTATTGATAATATGAACTATGGCTTCATTTTCTGTCATTCGTACTAAAACATAAACCCCATCTTGTGGTGCAAAATGTACCGTTTTACCATTGTGAATAGCGTCGCTTGTTTTTCTGAAATTCAATATTTTTTTGAGAAAAGACTGCATCTCTTTTTGAGCATCTGAAAGTCCTTCGCCTGTAAATGCATTAATGGCATCACCTTCCCATCCACCAGGAAAATCAGTTCTAATTAAACCATGATCTCCTGGGTTATCAAAATCATCCATTAAGATTTCTGTACCGTAATAAATTTGTGGAATTCTTGGCATCATTAATAAGTAACTTAAAGCCATTTTGGTTTTGGTAAGATCTCCATCGAACTCTGTATAAACACGACTCTTATCATGATTATCTAAAAATGCCATAATATCTTTTGGTGATGCATAAGCAAAATCATTAGCTAAACCTTCGTACATTTTTACGAGACCTTTGTCCCATGATTCCTCTTCGTTTAAGGCATCAACTATATTTTTCTGCATCGCAAAATCCATAGTCGATTTTAAGTTAGACTCGTATCCATCTTTATTCTTTTGGCCCTCTTGCCAATAGCCAATTAAAAGCGGGTTATAACTCCATTCTTCCCCAACAATTGAAAAATTAGGATATTCGTTCATAATTGCTCCTGCCCAATTCCTCATAAATTCTTTTTCGGAATACGGATAGGTATCTTGACGAATACCTCCTAAACCTAAAGTTTCTACCCACCAAATACTATTTTGAATTATGTAGTTTGCCACAAACGGATTACGCTGATTTAAATCTGGCATATCAGACACAAACCA
Source organism: Winogradskyella pacifica (assembly GCF_003386275.1). Lineage (NCBI taxonomy): Bacteria > Pseudomonadati > Bacteroidota > Flavobacteriia > Flavobacteriales > Flavobacteriaceae > Winogradskyella > Winogradskyella pacifica. The sequence goes on from NZ_QREI01000001.1 coordinate 553,907, forward strand.
ACCATCTGCCATTTCCTGATGATCTTTTTTAGACGCATAAGGATCTTGGTTAGTAGTACGTCTGTGATTGGATGTTTTAGTCACTTTCCAATCCCAATTATCAATGTTTTCTTCGTATAATTCTTGGTAATTTATCCAATCTTTAAACGGTAAGTCTGTCATCCACCAATGCTGTAACCCACAATGATTCGCCACCTGATCCATGATGAGTTTCATATCTCGCGATCTTAAATCATCGGCTAATTTTCGATATTCTTCTATGGTTCCAAAACGTGGATCTACTTCGTAAAAATCCGTCATCGCATACCCATGATACGAGCCACTTGGCATATCGTTAGTTAAAACCGGACACGGCCAAACCGCTGTAAATCCTATATCGTCTATATAATCTAAATGTTCAGTAATCCCTTGAATGTCGCCTCCATGCCTAGCGTAATCATCCGCTCTATCAATTCCTTGTTGAAGTAATCCTTTTACCTCATCATTTTTAGGATTAGCGTTTGCAAATCGGTCTGGTGTAATTAAATAAATAGCATCAGAACTATCGAATCCGATATAATCTTCAGCTGGTTTTTCTCGTGATTTTAATTCATACGTTTGAACTCGTTCTGAATCATCTTCCAGTTTAAATCTAATATTGAATTGTCCTGCTTTTGCTGTTTTAGAAATTTTTAAATCTAAAAAGAGATAATTAGGACTATCCGCTTTATGAATTTTAGTTATAGAAACACCTTGATAAGAAATTTTAGGTGTTGCGTTTCCAATATTTGGATGCTTAACCAATAATTGGACACTTTGATTTTTAAAACCTATCCACCAGTTTGGAGGTTCAACTCGTTGAATGTCATTTCTAATTTCTGTGACAATTTCAGAAACAACCTTTTTTTCAGGCGTCTCCTCTTTACACGACAAAACACCAAAACATATAACTATTACTAAGATTTTGAGTACTTTCATATTATTGATATTTTGACATTCAGGTTATAGACCTAACTGGATTAAAATGGTTTCTAATTCATTTTATTATGCAAAAATACCTACAAGGTTTTGAAAACCTTGCAGGATATTAAAATTATGATTGTGCCAGTATCATTAGACCTTTTTAAACAAGGCCAGAAGATTTAAACCGTTACTAAATTATTAGGACTTATGGTTAGTTCTTTACCATTAACTAAAATTTGTAAATCGGTATCTCCTTCCAATTGAAATTGCGTTTCATTTTGGTTAACACTGACCTTGATGATTTGATTTCTAAAATTCACTTTAAAAGAATAAGCATCCCATTGGTTTGGAATTTTAGGTTCAAAAGACAAGGTGTCATTTTTAATACGCATACCACCAAAACCTTCAACAATACTCATCCAAGTACCAGCCATTGAGGTAATATGTAACCCTTCGTGTACTTCGTGATTATAGTCATCTAAATCTAATCGCGATGTTCTTAAATAGAATGTATAGGCCTGATCCATGCGATCTAACTTAGCTGCTTGAATACTATGCACGCAAGGAGATAATGAACTTTCGTGAACTGTAAAAGGTTCATAAAATTTGAAATGGCGTTCTAATTCTTCAGTTGAAAAATCGTCTTCAAAGAAATAGAATCCTTGAAGAATATCCGCTTGCTTAATATATGGTGAACGTAAGATCCTATCCCATGACCATTTTTGGTTAATTGGTCGTTGTGCTTGATCTAAATCTTCAACCGTAATTAGTTCTTTGTCTAAAAAGCCATCTTGTTGTAAAAACACATTATGTTCTTCTGAATATGGGAAATACATGTTGTCAGCTACTTTTTTCCAAAGCGCTAATTCTTCATGTGAAATATTCGTTTTCCCTGAAATTCTTTCAAAATCAACACTATGACCTTCTTTTACTTTTTCAATCGTTTCTAAAGTATAATCAATACACCATTTAGCAATATAGTTAGTGTACCAATTATTGTTAACGTTGTTTTCGTATTCGTTTGGTCCAGTAACACCCAAAATCATGTATTTATTCTTATGGGTAGAGAAGTTGGCTCTTTGATGCCAAAAACGTGAAATTCCGATAAGAACCTCAAGTCCCATTTCTGGAATGTAACTAAAATCTCCTGTATACCTATAATAGTTGAATATTGCAAAAGCAATGGCTCCGTTTCTGTGAATTTCTTCAAACGTAATTTCCCATTCGTTATGGCATTCTTCACCATTCATGGTTACCATAGGATACAACGCCGCTCCGTTTGAAAAGCCTAATTTTTCAGCATTTTCGATGGCTTTTTCAAGATGGTTATAACGGTATTTTAAAAGGTTTCGAGCAACCTCTTGATCTTTTGTTGCCATGTAAAATGGAATACAATAGGCCTCAGTATCCCAATAGGTACTTCCTCCGTATTTTTCGCCCGTAAATCCTTTTGGACCAATATTTAAAGTGGCATCTGTACCCGAATAGGTTTGGTTTAGATGAAAAATATTAAAACGAATACCTTGTTGTGCTTTAACATCACCATCAATTGTGATATCTGCCATATCCCAAATTTTAGCCCAAGCTTCTTTTTGGTTGTCTAATAACTTAGAAAAACCAGCGTCTGTAGCTTTGCTTAATATAGACTTTGCCGCTGCAACTAATTCATTTTTATCGTGATTACGATCTACCGTATAACCACCAAATTTATGAATGGTATACGTTTCATCTTTCTTAACATTATAAGTATAACTGAAAGACGCCAAATGAGCATCTGAAGCAAAATCTGGTTTATTAATTACAGATTTACCATCAATAAAAACTTGAGATTCCATAAACGTACAGGTATAGAAATCCGTTTTCATGGTTTTAGCCTGAATAAAGGCTTGATTATTCTCGTGACTCACATTTAAAGTATCCCAAAACTTATCATCCCAATTGGTATCTTCGTTTGTAATACCTGAATCTAAGTACGGTTGAAATGTAATTTCAACATCTGAATTCAATGGTTTTATATTGAAATTAATAGCGCCTATTTCGTCTAAATCTAAACTTAGAAATCGTGTGGTTTTCACTTCAACTTCAATATTATTTTGAAGCGTTGCTACGAAACTACGAAACAACCAACCTTCTTTCATATTTAATTCTCTACGAAAGTCTTTTACGTTTTTACATGCGAATAAATCGAGTTGCTCGTCATTAATAGTTACATTAATTCCTATCCAACTTGGCGCATTAATTACTTTAGCAAAGTATTCTGGATACCCATTTTTCCACCAGCCTACTCTGGTTTTATCTGGATAGTAAACGCCAGCAATATAGCTACCTTGAAAGGTTGGGCCTGAATATTTTTCTTCAAAATTGGCACGTTGTCCCATCGCACCATTACCGATACTGAACAAACTTTCTGATGCCTTTACCTGATTTGGGTCGAATCCTTCTTCTAAAATTGACCAGTTGTTTGGGATGATGTAATCTAGGTTCATTATAATATTATTTAAAAATCTCTAAATGAGACGTTTTACTTTTAATTAATTTTCGATTAGAGATTTTATAAAATCATCTGAGATTTCAGTAAAATCATTGAATACGTATGTGGCATGCCCTAAGACATCTTTACTCCCGATTCCTATTGAAATCATATTTGCCGCATTGGCAGCAGTAACACCTGCGACTGAATCTTCAAAAACGATACAATCTTCTGGCTTTATATTAATTTCCTTCGCTGCTATTAAAAACACCTCTGGATCTGGTTTTGCTTTTGTTACATCATTTCCATCTACAATAGCATCGAAACTAGATTTTAGGTGAACACGATCTAAAATTATTCTAGCATTTTTACTTGCAGAACCTAATGAAATAGGCTGATTTTTTTCTTTTAAAGTGTTAAGCACTCTTGGAACATCTGGTAGTATTTCATTCTCATCCATTTCTGCGATGTAACTTAAATACTCTTCGTTCTTTTTACTCATGAGTTCGTTAAACAAATCTTGCGAAATGGTTTTATTTCCCCAAGCCAAGATTTTTTCTAAAGAACGCACACGGCTTACACCTTTAAGTTGTTCGTTTTCTTCTTCTGTAAAATTTATATCTAAACCTTTAGCCAGTTGTTGCCATGCTAAAAAGTGATATTTTGCGGTATCTACAATGACACCATCTAAATCGAATATGAATCCTTTTTTGTTCATCTATTTATTTTTGAATAACGTCATCAACGTCTTTAACTTTTGATACTAATGCTGCTGCGATTAAAAAACTAACACCACTCATCATTAAAGCAAATATGGCTTGATTACCATATGCATATTTAACAAGAGGCCCACCAATTAAAGCGTTAATTATTTGAGGAATTACAATGAAAAAATTAAAAATTCCCATATAAACCCCCATCTTTTTTGGAGAAATTGAACCTGCTAAAATAGCGTAAGGCATTGCCAAAATACTTGCCCAAGCAATTCCTATACCAATCATAGAAACGATGAGCCAGTTTTCATCTGGCATAATATAAATTGAAAGTAATCCTAATCCACCAATGACTAATGATATCGCATGTGTACGTTTTCTTCCTATTTTCTTAGCGATATAAGGAAGTGCAAACGCATAAAACGCAGAAACTAGATTATAGACTCCAAAGAGAATACCAATCCAATCACCAGCATCCTGATACGTAGAACTGCTACTATCTGTGTAGGGCAAACCATAAATATGCTGTGCAATTGCTGGTGTTGCGAATACCCACATTCCAAAAAGACCGAACCAAGAAAAGAATTGCACCCAACTTAATTGACGCATTGTTGTTGGCATTTTTCTGAAATCATCGAAAATATCGAAAAGACTCGATTTTTCTTCATCATCTACCTGTTCCTTATCAGAACCTTCGTGTTGATCTTCAAAGCTATTTAATTCTTCTGGAGAATATTCTTTTGTAGTTACAACAGTTACTAAAATTGATATAATTAAAATAACGGCTCCAATAATAAATGATAAAATTAAATTTGTTGGAACAACACCTGCAACCGTTTCATTTGAAACGCCAAACCAATTGGTTAATGCATAAGGTAACCAAGATCCAATAACGGCCCCGAATCCTATTAAAGCGGTTTGAATACTAAAACCTGCCGTACGCTGATCGGTTCTTAAATTATCACCTACTAAAGCCCTAAAAGGCTCCATAGCAATATTAAAAGAGGCATCCATAATCATTAGCATTCCTGCTCCAACCCATAGCGCTGGTAAAAATGCAATGAACATGTCTGCTTGTGGCATAAGCACAAGACCAATTGACGATAGAATGGCACCTACTAAAAAATAAGGTTTTCTTCGTCCTAATTTACCCCAAGTTTTATCGCTATAATATCCAACAATTGGTTGAACGATTAGCCCCATTAAGGGTGCAATGATCCAAAACCATGATAGTTCGTGAACATCTGCTCCAAAAATTTGAAGAATTCTACTTGCGTTGGCATTTTGAAGGGCAAAACCCATCTGTATCCCCAGAAATCCGAAACTCATGTTCCAAATTTGCCAGAAATTTAATCTACGCTTTTCCATTAAAATAGTATAATTAGAGTTAATACTATTCTGACAAGCTTAGCTTATCAAAACTTATGTTGAGAAGTGAAAATATAAGTTTTGAATATGCCGCAAAGATATAAAAGATTTTAAAACGGCAATGATAAATTTTTATTTGGTAGATTCTCGCTCCACTAAATCGGTCGTAATAACGACAGTTTGAAACACCTCATCCGCACTATTAAATTCGCTTTCTAATTTATCTATTAATAGTTCTGCCGCTTTTTCTCCCATACGCTGTGCATGCTGACTCACCGTAGTAAGACTCGGTGTTGCGTGCTTTGATAACACACCATCTGTAAAACCAATAACTTGCACATCATTAGGCACATCTAAACCTAATTTCCGAGCGACTTTCATGGCCAATAACGCATATATTTCATTCACTGCAAAAACACCATCTAATTTTGAATTGGATTGAAATAATTGCTCTATTTCCTTTTCAAGTGCTTCTAAATGCGCTTCGTAATCCAAAGATTCATCAATTTTTAAAATTAACTCTGCCTTTGGTGGCATTTGGTGTTCTTCTAAAGCTTCAAGATAGCCTTGAGTCCTCAGTTTACCTACACTTACGTAATCTTTTGTAGTAATTAAAGCTATTGATTTACAGCCGTTTTCTATCAGCTTTTTAACTGCTTTCTTTGCTCCATTAAAATCATCAACTATAACTTTATCACATTTTATCTCTGACACCACACGATCAAACATTACAATAGGCATCCCTTGAGTCATCGTTTCATTAAAGTGATGATAATCTTGCAACTTTAAAGTTTCCTTAGACATCGATAAAATAAAACCATCAATGCTACCATTTGCAAGCATTTCCATGTTAATTACCTCTTTAGAAAACGACTCGTTAGATAAACCAATAATAACATTATAACCTCTTTTATTGGCTACAAGCTCAACCCCACTAATAACCTTTGAAAAGAAATGGTGCACAATCTCAGGTATTATAATCCCAATTGTATTTGTCCGTCTATTCTTAAGACTTAAGGCAATATTATTAGGCCTATAATTATACAGTTTAGCAAATGCCTGAACCTTCTGCTTGGTATCATCGCTAATTTCCGCACTATTACGCAACGCCTTAGACACCGTAGAGATAGAAACATCGAGTTCCCTAGCAATTTGTTTTAATGTTATTTTTCTTTTCATGTGTATATTTTAATTCTTTATTTTTATCACATCTTATTTCGACAAAAACCATTCTTTTAAGTCACAAAACATTTAATAGGCCTGATTCTTAAATAGAATTAAGAATAAACGAATATAAGTCAAATATTAAATTAAAGAATTTTTGACTTCGCAATTTTTCGATATCTTTAGTAAAAGATGCTCAGTTTTTCGCTAATCTACCATTAATATTAATATTTTAAGAAAAGTTCTTAACACGAAAACGTTTTCGTGACTTTCGTCATCTTTTTTAAGCATCAATTCACATTAAATTTACATAGATTTAACCCGAGAAGTGAAAATATAAACCAATTAAATAAGCAATTAACTTAAATACATTTTATGAAAACAGTTTTAAATGCTTTACTATTCTGTCTCATTATGCTGCCAGCAATATTGATGGCACAATCTACCGTAACTGGTACTGTTACAGATAAAGCAAACGCCATGCCTCTACCAGGCGTAAATGTTATTATTAAGGGTACTGCCAGAGGAACCGCAACGGATTTCGATGGTAAATATTCATTAGAAGTAAACCAAGGTGAAATTATTGTAATCTCTTATCTTGGTTACACAACACAAGAAATTGAGTTTACAGGCCAAGCTAGTATTGATATCGTTATAGAGGAGGATGCTTCTCAATTAGATGAGGTCATACTTGTTGGTTACGGCTCTGTAAAAAAGGATGATTTAACGGGAGCTGCAGACTTATTAAAGTCTGATGATTTCAATCAAGGTCCTCTTGTTTCTGCACAACAATTAATATCTGGTAAAATAGCTGGTGTGTCAGTTACTTCTGGAAGTGGATCTCCAGGTGATGGACAGAACATTATTATTAGAGGTAATGGGTCTTTATCATTATCTAGTAATCCATTAATCGTATTAGACGGTGTTCCATTAGATGGAGGCGGTGTAGGAGGTTCTAGAAACCCACTTAACCTCATTAATCCTAACGATATTGAAAGTATGACCGTATTGAAAGATGCGTCTGCTACTTCAATTTACGGATCTAGAGGAGCTAATGGTGTAATTATGATTACAACTAAAAAAGGTAAAGACACCGATTTTAGATTTAGCGCAACAACGTCTACAACTGTTCATACATCTATAGACAGAGTTGACGTATTAAGTGCTGATCAATTTAGAGACATCGTAAATAGTCATCCTAATGCGAATGCTGCGACTATTGCACTTTTAGGTAATTCTAATACGAATTGGCAAGATGAAATATATCAAACGGCGTTTGGGCAAGACCATTCTTTTAGTGCGCTAGGTAGTGCATTTGGAGTACCAATGAGAGTTTCACTTGGTCACTCAGACCATGATGGTAATTTAATTGGAGATAATTTCCAAAGAACTACAGCGTCTTTAAATTTATCACCAAAATTCTTTGATGATCATTTAAAATTAGATATTTCTGCTAGAGGAAACTATACCGAAAACACCTTTGCAGACAGAGGAGCAATTGGCAATGCTAATAGTTTTGATCCTACACAATCTGTTTATGACCCAAACTCACAGTTTGGAGGTTATTTTTCTTGGATTGATGCTTCAACTGGTCAACAACCTAACTTAGCAGGAACCAACCCTGTTGCCTTATTAAATTTAAGAGATGATAGTTCGGAGGTTAGACGTTATATCTTAAATGCAAAAGCAGATTATAAGTTACATTTCTTTCCAGATATTACTGCTACTATAAGTACTGGTATTGATAAATCTAATAGTAATGGTAGAACTTTAGTTTCTGATTTAATTCCAACTTCAGATTTAACATGGAATGGATCGAGAAATACCTATTCTAATATTTCTACAAATCAGTTATTTGATGCTTATTTTACCTATACAAAATCTATAAACGATGTGCATAATATTAATGCCGTTGCAGGATACTCGTACCAATCATTTGAATATGATAATTTTAGTTACGACAGTGAGGCTGAAGAAGACGGAAATGATTTTGAATTTATAGATAAATCTAAAAATGTACTCTTATCTTATTTTGGTCGTTTAAACTACGATTATGATGGAAAGTATTTAGTAACAGCTACTTTAAGAGCTGATGCTTCTTCTAAATTAAATCCAGATGACCGTTGGGGTTATTTCCCTTCTGTAGCATTAGCTTGGAATTTACACAATGAAGACTTTTTAAATGCTAGTAATAATGTAAATGAACTTAAGTTACGTGTTGGTTACGGTGAAGTTGGTAACGTTAATGGTTTAGGTGATTATTTATTTTTAACACGCTATACTGGTAGTCAGTCTACTGCGAATTATCAATTTGGAAATTCATTTTACCAAACGTACAGACCAGATCCTTTAAATGAAGATTTAAAATGGGAAATTGGTAACACCTTTAATATAGGTATAGATTACAGTTTGTTTAATAGAAGAGTTTCTGGTTCGGTTAACTTATACCAAAAACAAACTAAAGACTTAATCGCTTCGGCATCTGTAGATCCTTTTACAAATTTTGGATCTCAAATTGAAAAGAACATTGGAGACATGCAAAACCGAGGTGTAGAATTTACATTAAATCTAATACCTGTAAAAACAGAAGACTTTGAGTGGTCTATAAATTATAATATTTCACTTAATGAAAATGAAATCACTGATTTACCATTTGTACAAGAAACTGGTGGTATTAGTGCAGGAACAGGAAACAATGTACAATTACACACTGAAGGTGAAGCACCTTATAGCTTTTACGTCTTTCAACAAGTATATGATACTAGCGGAAATCCAATAGAAGGCGCGTTTGTTGATAGAAATGGAGACAACGTTATAAATGATGCTGACAAATACATCTATAAAAATCCTTATGCTGATATCTTAATGGGATTAAACACCAACTTAAGCTATAAACAATGGGATTTAGCTGTTGTTACTAGAGCCAATATAGGAAACTATGCGTACAATGATGTATCAGCGGGAAACTCTTATTTAGATGGTGTAATACCAACAACTAATAACTTTTTATCAAATTTACATTCAAGCTATTTAGATAATGGATTTGTAAATCAATCTAATGAAAACACGTTTTTAAGTAGTCATTATATTGAGGATGCTTCATTCTTTAAAATTGATAATATTACCTTAGGTTATACCTTAGATAATGCTATTAAAGATGTATCCTTAAGATTGTATGGTTCTGTACAGAATGTTGCAACCATAACAGACTATAAAGGCTTAGATCCAGAAATCACTGGTGGTATTGATAGTAATTTCTATCCAAGACCTAGATCATTTGTTTTTGGAGTAAATGTAGATTTTTAAAAAATAATTGAATTATGAAAAATAGAATGAAACAAATTATTTTTATTGTTACTATCTCGCTTTTTATGACGGCATGTCATGATGACTTAAATCAAGATCCAATTGATCCAGATAGTTTCACCGAACAAGATGTCTTTGTAGACATCACGGAGGCTAAAGGTGCTTTAGCTAAACTTTATGCTAGTTTAGCATTAACCGGACAACAAGGCCCTGCAGGTCAACCAGATATTTCTGGAATTGATGAAGGAGCCTCACAGTACACACGTATGCTATTCAACCTTAATGAATTAACTACAGACCACGCTGTGGTAGGTTGGGGAGATCCAGGATTACCAGATTTACATGGTTTATATTGGTCTGCCGGAAACGATTTTACCGGTGCTATGTATTTACGTTTAGCACAAGAGGTTTCGTTTACAAATGCTTTTATACAAAATGCCTCGGCTTTATCTGATGATGAAGCTCAAAGCTATATTGCTGAAGCGCGCTTTTTAAGAGCTTTTGCTTATTATAACTTAATTGACTTTTATGCGAATGTACCTTTAGTAACACAAATTACTACAGATTTACCTTCTCAAAGTTCTAGAACAGATTTATTTAATTATGTAGAGTCTGAATTATTAGAAATTCAAGATTTACTATCAGAATCTAATGAATATGGTCGTGTGGATAAGGTGGCAGCATGGGCATTATTGTCTAAGTTATATTTGAATGCTGAGGTTTGGACAGGAACCGCTCGTTATACTGATTGTGTTATTTACTCTGAGAATGTAATGAACTCATCATATGTTATTAATACAACAGATGCAAATGGTAATGGTTCAGCTTATGACGAATTATTTTTAGCAGATAACAACTCTAACGGAGCTCAAAACGAATTTATTTTTGCCTTAAATTTTGACGGCATTCAGTCTCAAACTTATGGAGGATCGACATTTATAGTTCATGCAGCAACAGGAGGTAGTATGGATCCATTAAGCTTAGGTGTTAATGGCGGCTGGGGAGGCTACAGAACAACAAAAGCGCTTGTAGAAAAATTTGATTACAACTTAGTCGTTCAAGAACTCTCAGATATTAATAATGCATTAGGAGCTATAACTGATTGGGGAATCGTTGGTGATGGGACTCCAAATGGTTGGGATGGTCCAGACACTGAAATGTTTGAAATAGCTACAAATAAATTTGCTTTATATACTGAGTTAACAGATGGATTTTTAAAATTCAGATTTAATGAAGATTGGGGAAACAATTATGGAGATACTGGAGCTGATGGAACTTTAGAAGCTGCAGGAGATAATATTCCTGTAACTGCAGGTGAATATTACATTACTTTTGACCTAGACAATTTAACGTACACTATTGAAGCTGTTAACTTTAACACATTACTAGAATCATATATAGAAGGTGACCACAGAGCGATGTTCTATACCGATGGTCAAAGCTTAGAAATAGAGAGCATTCCTCCTTTTGATCAAGGTTATGCGGTAACTAAGTTTAAAAACATTGACTCAAACGGTAATCAAGGAAATGATAGTAGTGGAGAATTTGTAGATACAGATATCCCTATTATTCGTTTGGCTGAAATCTATTTAAATTATGCAGAAGCTAACCTAAGAGGTGGTGGAGGTGATAATAACAGAGCAGTTTCAGCAATAAATGAGCTAAGAGCAAGAGCTTATGGTGATGCATCTGGAAATATTTCATCTTCAGATCTAGACTTAGGTTTTGTTTTAGATGAGCGTTCTCGTGAATTATATTGGGAAGGTCAAAGACGTACTGATTTAATTCGTTTTAATTCATTTACAACAAATGCTTACTTATGGCCTTTTAAAGGAAACCAAGCCAATGGAGCTTCAGTTAGTTCATTTAGAAATATATTTCCAATTCCATCAAACACCATATCAACTAACCCTAATTTAATTCAAAATGACGGATATTAATAAAACATTCAAAACAATGAAAACTATAAAATTTATAGCGCTATTACTTATCACTGCAATTAGCTTTAATGCATGTGATACTGACGACAGTTTAACATATATTGCGCAACCTAATGGTGAATTAGTTTTTACAAATTCATTTCAATCAGAATATCTTTTAATACCTTCTATTTCAGCAAATCTAGGAGAACGTTTTACATGGGGTGATGCTGATTTTGATATAGAAACAAACATTAATTACGAATTACAAAAATCGATAATTGGTGATTTTAGCGATATGGAGATCGTAGGAACGACTAACGAAAATTCCTATGCTGTTACTATTGGTAATTTATTAGATTACGCAGAAGAAGCTGGTTTAGATGCTGACCCAAATACAGAAGATATGCCAGATGCTGGTAGTGTATATTTTAGAGTAAGAGCTACTGTAGGAACAGATGCTACTTTAGAAATAATTTCTGAAACTGAAGCATTAAACTTAAGACTTCTTGGTGGTGACATTGTCGTTGAAGAAACTTTCAAAAATTTATTTTTAATTGGTGACGCTACTGCAGCAGGATGGGATAATTTAAATAACAACACCCCTTTAGTTAGACACCCTGATAATGAAAACATCTATAGTTATACAGGTTATTTTTCACCAGATGCTACCAATCCTGAAGGTTTTAAATTAATTGAAGTATTAGGACAATGGCAACCACAATGGGGAGCTGGTGCAAACACAGGAGAAGCAGCTGTAAATGATGGTAGTACAGACGACCCATCAGCATTTGTAATCTCTGCAGATGGTTATTATGCATTTAATTTAAACATTGATGAAATGACCTATACGTTAGAAACTTATGATGCTTCAGCAGCTGCAACATATGCTACTATTGGTATCATTGGAGATTCAACTGCAGGAGGTTGGGATGCAGACACTGATATGACGCAAACAACGTTCGATCCACATATTTGGAATATGAATGGTGTAGAATTAGGTGATGGTTTCCTAAAATTCAGAGCAGATGATGCATGGGATATTAGTTGGGGTAGTGCAAACGCTATAAGTGGTTTTGGAGACCTAGGAGGAGCAGATATACCTGTTACGGCTGGAACTTATAACATTTGGTTTAATGACCTAGATGGTAGCTACATTTTAATAGCTGTAGAATAATAAACATATTTAAAAAAAAGGCTATGAATTATCATAGCCTTTTTTAGCTTTTAAAAATCTTATTATGAAAAAAATCTTACTTAATTTGTTGTTATTACTTCCTTTAATAGCAATCGCTCAAGTTACAACTAGCACTAGTCCTATTTTAGTAAACGAAACGGTTACGATAACAATCGATGCCAATAGTACTGAGACAGACTGTAATGGTTTTAATAACCCATCAAAAGTTTATGCACATTTAGGTGTGGGAAATGAAAGTGATGAATACGGAATTGCCGTTATAGGAAATTGGGGATTTGACGATGGTGTTGGTGAAATGACAAATAATGGTGATGGCACTTGGAGTATTACCATTACACCAAACACTTATTTTGGTCTAAGTACGGCTGAAGAAAATAGTGTAACCAAAATGGGAATGGTTTTTAGAAATGAAGATGGATCTCAACAATTTAAAGCGTCCGGATGTGCTAACTTTATTTTCAATGTTGGTGCTTTTCAAGTTACAATGATTAACCCTTCAGCAAGTGCAAATGGAATTGTTGTTGTTAATAATGGTGCTAACACTCAAATTTTAGCTCAAAACACTGGAGGACCTGCTAATTATGAACTTTTCGCAAATGGAACCAGTGTTCATACACAAAACAATACAACATTTTACAATGGATATTTGTTTTCTAATTTGACTCAAAACCAAGATTGCGAATTAATTATCACACAAGGATCTTCAATGATCTCTAAGCAATTTTCAATAATTGTTAATAGTACAGTTATTGAAACATTGCCTGCAAATATGATAGATGGAATTAATTATAATTCTTCTGACCCTACAAAAGCCACTTTAGTTGTGGATGCTCCTAATAAAGATTTTATATATGTCGCTGGAAGTTTTAACGATTGGAATCCTACAAGTACATATGCGATGAAAAAGGATAACTCATCAACTAAATTTTGGATTGAGTTAACCGGTTTAACAGCTGGTGAAATTGAAACTTACCAATATTGGGTTGGTGATGCAAGTCCAATATCTGGATCGCCTTCATTGGTTAAAGTAGCAGACCCATACTCTCCTTTGGTTTTATCTCCTTTTGATGATCCCTATATTTCGGCTTCAACATATCCAAATATGCCAGCTTATCCTGCGGGTCAAGAACGTGAAGTAACCGTTCTACAAACCGGACAAACACCTTACAATTGGGAAGTTACTAATTTCACAAAGCCTGCTAAAGAAGATTTAGTTATTTATGAGGTTTTAATTAGAGATTTTGATGCTAATCGTAATTTTCAAGATATTATTGATAGAATTGATTATTTCAAAAATCTAAATGTCAATGCTATTGAATTATTACCGATAATGGAATATGAGGGGAACGAAAGTTGGGGTTACAACACGTCTTTTCATATGGCTATTGATAAGTTTTATGGAACACAAGAAAAATTTAAAGAACTCGTTGATATTTGCCACCAAAATGGTATTGCCGTTATTTTAGATATCGCTTTTAATCATGCTTACGGAAGAAATCCAATGGTCAGAATGTGGATGGATGATCCAGATGGTGATGGTTGGGGAGGTCCTTCAACCGAAAACCCTTATTTTAATGTCTTACCTACACACTCATATAGTGTTGGTAATGATTTTAATCACAGTTCAGATTATACTAGAGACTACGTAAAACAAGTTGTAGAATATTGGATTGAAGAATATAAAATTGATGGTTTCCGTTGGGATTTGACAAAAGGATTTACACAAAATTGTGGAAATGGTTCTGATGGCGGAGATGAAGGCTGTACCGGAAACTACCAACAAGACCGTGTGGATGTTTTAAAAGAATATGCCGATCATTCATGGGCATTAGACCCTGATCATTATGTGATTTTTGAGCATTTAGGATCTGACAATGAAGAAAAAGAATGGGCTAACTACAGACTTAGTGAGGGGAAAGGTGTGATGATGTGGGGAAATATGAATAACCAATACGCAGAAATCACAATGGCTGAAAGTGGTAACAAAAACATTAACAGAATGGGGCATAAAGCACATTCTGGTTTCAACGGACCAAGATTGGTTGGCTATACTGAAAGTCATGATGAAGAACGTCTAATGTACAAAAATGTAGCCTTTGGTAACACTAGCAATAGCAGTCATAATGTACGCGATTTAAATACCGCATTGTCTAGAATGTCTGCATTAGGTGCTGTTTCTGTAATGGTGCCTGGTCCAAAAATGATATGGCATTTTGGAGAACTAGGAATGGATACTTCTATTTTTACTTGTAACGATGGGAGCTATAATAACGACGGTTGTAAATTAGATACAAAACCTCAACCACAATGGACAAATAATTGGTTAACCGATGCGCTTAGAAGTCAGATTTATGAAGACTGGTCTAAACTACACAAACTTAAAATCGAAGAACCCGTTTTTGAAGGTGATTACGAAATTACTTCAGGAGATTTAACTCCAAGAATTGATATTTTTGATAATTCAATTCCAACTTCAGAATTAAAAAATGTAATTATTTATGCTAATTTTGATGTTGTCTCTCAAAGTATTGACACCAATTTCCCTAGCGGTGTAACCACTACATGGTATGATCTTATGGACGCTACAGGAAACACAACCGTTAGCAACTCTACCTCAACAATTACAATACCTGCTGGTCAGTTTAGAATATTAGGAAACAAAGCTTCAGAGGTGTTAAGTGTTAATGATCAGGAATTATTAGGATTCAGTATTTATCCTAATCCGTCACAAACAACATTTAGCATTAATGTTAATGTTTCAAATGTTGAAGTGTACGATCTAACAGGTAAATTAGTGAAGTCTTTTAAAGGAGATTTTACAAGAGTTGATACTTTTGATGTGTCCTCTTTAAATTCAGGAATGTATATGGTTAAGGTTCAAAATGACAATAACCAAACATTAACGACCAAACTAATAAAGCTTTAATTACTAATTTTTTCATATTACATTTATAATAATAATAATAATAAAGGTGCTCAATTGAGCACCTTTATTTATTAGTAGTAACTTATAGTTACACGTGTACCATTTTAGTATTTAAATACCTTAGTATGACGATTTTGTTCAAACCATTTAATTGAACATTAAAGTCGATTTCTTATTAACTAGTTTTCTTAATTTTTCGCTGTCTATAAAGTAATATTGATATGGCAATTATAGATCCCGAAAAAGCAAGAGCTGCACCAACTAATGAAGACGACGTTACACTGTAACCATAAGCAATTGGCAATCCTGCTAAATATGCCCCCATGGCATTTCCCATATTAAAAGCACTCTGATTCATAGAAGAGCCAAGCATTTCAGAACCTTTAGCTGTATTAATTATAGCCATTTGTATAGGTGTTGAAATACTAAAAGCAATTAATCCTATTATAAAAGTTAGTATCAAAGCCAACACACCACTCGAAGCGAGAAATGAATTTACTATTAAAACAACTGCCATTGCTAAAAGGCTAATCATTACTGAACGTAAAGGTGTAAATAGGTTTGCCATTTTTGCTCCTAAAAAATTCCCTACAAACATGCCTAATCCTGCAATTATCATTGCATAACTCACTACGTTATCAGAAAACTGCGCCACCTCGGTTAATAATGGAGCTATGTAACTATACCATGCAAAAAAACCACCTGTTCCTATGGTTGTAAGCGCAATTAATGCCCAAAGCTCAGGATTTTTAAGCCCCTTATTCTCTTCACTCAAAGGCTGTTTCTCTTCTTTTTTAAATTGTGGCATCCAGTAAAAGATACTCGCTAAAGTCAATAGACCAACAACACCAACCATTAGAAAAGACGCACTCCAGTGGTATTGATTTCCTAAATATGTTCCTATAGGAACTCCTATGACATTAGCTACTGTAAGTCCTGAAAACATCACCGCAATAGCTTGAGCCGACTTTCCTTTTTTAGCTAATTTCCCCGCTATCACTGCACCTACTCCAAAAAATGCACCATGCGGAAGTCCAGATAAAAAACGCACCACCAATAACATATTATAGCTTGTTGCAAAAGCCGAGAGTGTATTAAAAACAGTAAACCATACCATCAACAATAAAAGCATACGGTTAGGAGATAACTTATGACTAAAACTCGTTAATAAAGGTGCGCCAACCACCACACCTAAAGCATAGGCAGAAATAAAATGACCCGCTTGTGGGATGGTAATCGCTAAAGAGTTGGCAACATTTGGTAAAATACCCATTATTACAAACTCGGTAAGCCCTATTCCAAAACCACCAATTGCCAATGACAATAAGGCTTTTTTATTAGAAAATTCAACTTTCATAAAATGCTATTTACTACCTAAATTTTAGAGTGCAAATTTCCAAACAAAACCTTGATCTCATCACAAGTTGCTTATCTTATATATATACTATTTTAACCTTGTTAATGTTATATTAAAACTCAGTAGTTAATTTAGTATAGAAGAGCTGATTATTACAAAACATGAAGCTAACTTTAACACCTCCAATTTCTTAGTCTAAAAAGGCTAAAGGGCTACAAACACTTTTAATATATTATCTCACTCTAAACCAACCTTCACCTATTAAAATTTTAGCATTTTATACGTTAGGTTTTAAACATCGGTTCTAATTTCTTATAACTTAGTTTAACTAGTCTATTTTTACGATAGCGATAATCAAAGCCTCCTATAAGGCTTCAATTCATAAAACATGTAACATTACAAAAAACTAGGCCTCATTTTATCTATTTCCTTTTGATTATTTTTTATATTTCAAATTCCTAACCTACTCTGCTTTAAAACCAGATAAAAAGTGTTTTCAAATGTGTTTTCAATCCCAATATCTTAGAATTTCTTTCCGTAATTTATGGGCTCTAAAATTTGTATTTGTTTTTTTATGTGTGATGATTGTTCCACATCACTCTTATGGATCAACAGATCCTAAAAAAGCCACTATGATATATTATGAAAAAAAGGCATATGGCGTGGAAGAGATCTTAAGCAAATACTTGCAGATAAATTCACCAAGTGGTTCAGAGTTGGAAGCTGGTGAGTTTCTTAAACGTATATGTATAGAGAATGGCCTACATATTACCCAAATGGGAAATGAAAATGGTAATTACAATTTTACAGCTTCCATTTTTCCTCTAGATCAAAAAAAACCAAATGTTATTTTTCTAAATCATTTAGATATTGTACCCGCTGGAGATGATGAGCTTTGGGAATACCCTCCGTTTTCAGGAAAAATTACAGATACAGAAATTTGGGGTCGTGGTGCTTTTGATAATAAAGGTGCTGCAGTAATGCAACTATTCAGTATTATCGAAATCGCTAAACGCTATAAAAATAAATCACTCAACTATAATTTTACGTTTCTATCGGTATCTTGTGAAGAAACACAATGCGATGGAGGTATTAAATATGTTGTAGATAATTATCTCAACGATTTAAACGCAGCTGTCGTTTTAGGAGAAGGCCCTCCTGCAATAAAAGGGCTTATTGAGGCTAAACCAGATTTAGCATTATTCGGAATTTCCGTAGCTCAAAAAAGAGCATTATGGCTAGAGCTTAGTCTCGAAATTAAAACCAATGGACATAGTGCTGTAACTCCTTTTCACTATGCGAATAAGGAAATGGTTATTGCTCTCAATAAATTACTAAGTGATAAACCTGATGTCATTTTCAATAGTATAAATACGAACTTACTAAAGCAGTTAGGAAAACTTAATGGTGGTGTTAAAGGATACGCACTAAGACACCCTAAATTGTTTAAAAAAGAAATTCTAAAAAAACTACAAGAAGATCCTTTGATGCTGTCTCTATTTTCTAACACCATTACGCTGACAAGTATAAAAGACGAAAATGAAAAAGTTAATGCTATACCAACCAAAGTAATGGCGACATTAGATTGCAGATTGCTTCCAGACGAATCGTCTCAAACGTTTATAAACAATCTAAAAGCTAAGTTAGATAATGAAGCTATAGAAATAAAGATTATAAGTGAAATGAAAGATGGAGGGATTTCTTCAACCAAAACCTCCTTTTTTAAACATTTAAATACCGCTATACTTAAAAGTTATCCTAAAAGTAAAACGGCGTCTGTACTATTACCAAACTCCAATGACATCAGTGTTTTTAGAGAACATAACATCCCTGCATATTCCTTAATTCCTATAAAACTAGAACGTAAATACTTAGAAACCATCCATAACTACAATGAACGGATTCCAAAAGGCATTATAGAAAAAGGAACACAAACTTATATCCATTTTATGGAACTATGCATTACAGATTGATGTAATTGTTTTAAATTGTCTACTAAATTCAGAAAACGTTCTTGTTTATATATGTTATAATATTCAATTATATCTTGCTTTGACTTTTTAAATACAAGTCGAAAAATATCAGGAAGCACAAAATAATTATCATATCTAGACACTAATTTTATTTATAATTTCTAGACTAAAAACGTTTTAAAATGAATATATCTTAGGTATAACACAGGCCTTAATATCCTTCATTTATAAAAAAATGATAGTAAATATCACTTTATTCGACTATTAAAACAATGTAAATTTGTAATATGAAAGAAAAGCTCTTACTCGATGTAGAAATATACGTTGCAGAACTGCTAAATAAGCAGCTAGCTTCAACAAACTATTATCATAATGCTATTCATACTAGAAACGTTGTTGCTAGTATTACAGAATTAGCCAACAGAGAACAATGCACCAAACAGGATACTTTGGGCTTGTTGTTGGCTGGCTGGTTTCATGATACGGGTTTCATTTATACAGATCTTGGTCATGAAGAAGAAAGCGTTAAGATTGCGCATTCTTTTCTAAAGGAACAAAATGTACCTGAAGACACACGGAATTTAGTTGAGCAATTAATTCTAGCAACAAAAATTGAGCTTAAACCTAATAATAAACTAGAATCTATAATTAGGGATGCCGATTGTGGCCATATTGCTTCTGATGACTATTTAGATATTTCAGAGAATTTATTTAAAGAAAAGAATGCTAAAAATGGCAATCATCTTTCTGAGATAGAATGGATGAAACAGAACCTCGACTTTCTTAAAGGCCATTCGTTTTATTCCGATTCTGCTAAGCAAATTTGGCAGCCTAAAAAGGAACTTAATCTATTAGAAGTTCAAAAAAGGATCTATAAAATATCTCAGAAAAAAAAGAAGAAAAAAAAGAAAAGCACAAGATTTGGTAGAGGTGTCGAAACCATGTATCGTGTACAATTAAAAAATCATATAGAATTAAGTGCCATTGCAGATACCAAAGCCAACATCCTGCTTTCTGTAAACGCTATTATTATTTCGGTTGCTTTATCTAATTTAATTCCAAAATTAGATAATCCATCCAATTTATTTTTAGTGTATCCGACTTTAATCTTAACACTTTCTAGTGTCGCCTCTATAATATTATCGGTACTATCTACGCGTCCTAAAATATCTAATGTCGCCATCACAAAAGAAATGATTAAGGAGAATAAAACAAACATTCTATTTTTTGGAAATTTTCATAAAATGAATTTGCAAGATTTTGAATGGGGAATCGACTACTTAATGGATAATGAAGATACCTTATACAATTCACTTACAAAAGATTTGTATTATTTAGGTTTAGTCCTTAATAGAAAATACAAGTTACTACGCATCACTTATACCGTTTTTATGTTCGGAATCATTATATCGGCAGCATCGTTTATATACAGTTATTATATAAACATGCCTTTATAATTTTAATTTAAACTATATGAAGAATAAAACTACAGGACCCTTCAAGGTAAATATATCTTTACGTTTATTGAAGGATAAATTTGAAGGATTATTAGAATCAAGTAATGTTTCGGTGCAAACACAAGCGAAGCAAGCTTTAGAATTATTTGAAAAGTATCCTGTTTTATCATCCGGATCAACTACAACGGAAGATTTCTTAAAGAATAAGCCCATCGTAGATCAGCTAATGTCTTATATATTCCCTTCAGCTTTATCTGAAAACGAAATTAAGGCTGCAGTAACTCCGTATACAAGTGAGGTTTTTTATTGCAGTTCTAGATTAGAGAACATTATTAGCAATGCAGAAGTAAGCGATACTATTTTTAATGAATTGTATAAGGATTATGAAGACTCTTTTGATCTACTCACCTATGCTATTATATTAAATATTCATTACAAATTCAATGTCGATTTCGAAAGACCCAAAACCCTATCTATTATAGACAAAAATGGAAACAGAAAGCGTTATCGCGTGGCTTTTAATGCCGATTTCTTAGACATATATCCCAACGAAAATGCCATTGAAATTACAGATGATATTTTAGATGAATTGTTAAGTAACGCAAATAATATTGAAATCTGGGAAAAGTACTTTCCAAAAGATTCTTGGACCATTGAAGGCTTTGGAATAGTAAACCTTATAGACACCTCATTAGACGAACGCATAGATGATTTTAAAACCCATTTAATAGAGCCTAATAGTGAAAGTTTTCAATATTTAATTGAAGACATTAGACGCATTTTTAACAATCCCGATTTACAACTTGGGAGCTACAGCGTAGAACACGACAAAATCATCTCTCCTTTTGATAGAAATTTTAATATGCTAACGCTAGTAGCTGATGAAGATGTAAGCATTAACGAATACGCTTGCGAGCACATCAACTGTCAACTATTTAAAGATCGCAAACCTATTATTATTTCAAATGTAGAAACGTATCACAAAAAAAGTGGTGGTAACAGACTAAGTAATGCTTTGTTAAAAAAAGGATTAAAAAGTGTTGCGCTTATTCCTGTTCCTGTTAATGGTGAATTAGGTTTTATTATAGAATTAGCAGCGTTTAAACCCAATCAGCTTAATGCCATTAATATGGTAAAGTTAGATACCATTTTGCCGTTTATTATTAGTTATTCTAAACGTACATTTTCTGAACATCAAAATGAAATTAGTGCCATTATACAACAAGAATGTACAGCTATTCATCCTTCTGTGCAATGGCGCTTTGAAGAAGAAGCTAGCAAATACATACAAGAACGAAATTTTGGAGAAAACCCGGTATTTAAAGAGATCGTATTTAAAGATGTCGTTCCTCTTTTTGGGCAAATTGATGTGGTTGGCTCATCTAATGCCAGAAACGAAGCCATTAGAATTGACCTCACAAGGCAATTAGAAAAAAGCAAAGACATTCTTAAAAATAGGATTAAAATAAACCTCCCCTTTTACGAACAATTAATTTTTCAAATTGACAACTATTTGGTTGAATTAGAAGATAATTTTCACACCAATTCAGAACAAGAAATTAATATTTTTTTCGAAAAACAACTCTTTCCATTATTCGAACATTTTCAGCATAATTCTAAAGGTGTCGAAGATGTCGAAGATTTTCTTAAAACGATTGATAAAGCAACAAGTAGTTTATATGATGCCCGAAAAGCTTATGATACTACTATTGAGAAAGGAAATAAGGCCTTGTCTTCATTTTTAGACCAACAACAACTTAGGGCTCAAGAAATATTTCCGCATTATTTTGAGAAATTTAAAACAGATGGTATTGAGCACAACTTATATATAGGACAATCTATTTCTAAGCATTTAAACTATCATCCAACGGTGTTGTACAACTTACGTTTGTGGCAACTTCAGGTGACTTGCGAAATGGAAGCAATGTATTACGAAAAGCAAAAAGAATTCCCTTTGCAATTAGAAGTGGCATCCTTAATCCTTGCTTATGACATTCCGATTACAATTCGCTATCGCATAGATGAAAAACAATTTGATGTTGATGGGGCCTATAATGTGCGTTATGAAATGATTAAAAAACGTATTGATAAAGCCCATATTAAAAATACAAACGAACGTTTAACACAACCGCATAAACTTTCTGTAGTGTATTCTAGCAATGCCATAGAAAAAGAATACTTGGCTTATTTCGAGTTTTTACAAGCCAAAAATTATATTGAAAATGATTTCGAAATAGTAGAGTTAGAAGAACTTCAAGGTGCGAGTGGAATGAAAGCGCTTAGAGTAAGTATAAACAGAAAACTTAAAAAAGTATCCGATATTTTTACAATAGAAGATTTACAAACCGCATAAGAAAAGATAACAGAATGAAAGCAAAACTACTATTGGGTTTAATTAGTATGGGATTAATTATTAGTAGTTGTGCTACTTATAATGCGCATAATGTTAATGCTAGTGCTAAAGAAATTAAGCATATTGATAAAAACACCACCAATGTTTTTTTAATTGGAGATGTAGGAAAGCCTGAAGACGATGGCTCAGCACCTAAAACATTATTAAATCTACAAACTCAATTTGAAAAAGCAGACAAAGACGATTTCCTTTTGTTTCTAGGAGATAATATCTATCCACGCGGTATACCTTTAAAAAATGATAAAGCCATTGAAGCGGCAGAACATGCTTTAAAGCTTCAATTAGACGTTGCCAAAACATTTCCTGGAAGTGTTTATTTCATCCCAGGAAACCATGATTGGTACAGCGGTTTAAAAGGACTAAAGGAACAAGAAAAAATGGTTGAAGACGCCTTGGGAAAAAATACGTTTCAACCAGAAAACGGCTGTCCGATTGAAAAAATTAACATTAGCGATGATATTGTTATGTTAATTGTAGATTCACACTGGTACGTTACCAACTGGAATAATCACCCGACAATTAATGATGATTGCGAAATAAAAACTAGAGCTGATTTTTTAGACGAATTTAGAGGTGAAATAAAAAAAGCTAGAGGTAAGGTTACCTTAGTTGCCATTCACCATCCTATGTATAGCAACGGACCACATAATGGCCGTTATGGTGTAAAAGAAAACATGAAACCTATACCTGTTCTTGGTACCCTAAAAAATATTTTAAGAACATCTACTGGTATTGTAAATGCTGACTTTTCTAATCCTTTTTATAACGAATTAAGAAAAAATCTAATTGCAACAGCGCAACAAAACGAAAATGTAATTTTCTTATCAGGACATGAGCATAATTTGCAATATTTGGAGTCTGATAATGTATCTCAAATCGTTAGTGGTTCGGGTTCTAAAACAACACCTTTAAGAATCCGTAATTCTGATAATTACGGACATGCTATTCCTGGTTATGCGGTATTAAATATAGGAAATGATAAAGGTGTAGATGTTCAGTTTTTTAATTCAACTTCAGAAGAAGTCGAGTTTTATAAACAAATAAAACAGCCAGAACAGATTTCTGAAACTGAGTATGCCAAAATAACGTCAGATTCTATAAGTGCTTCAATTTATTCAAAAGAAGACACCGATAAATCAGGTTTCTATAAATTCTTATGGGGAGATCGCTATAGAGATGAATACAGTACAAATGTTAAGGCGAAGGTCGCTAATTTAGATACCTTGATGGGGGGTTTAAAACCTTTCAGAAAAGGAGGTGGTACACAATCTAAAACGCTTCATTTAAAAGCTTCAAACGGAAAACGCTATGTAATGCGCGCTATGAAAAAGCAAGCAGACCAATTTATGCAATCTGCTATTTTTAAGGATCAATATGTTGAAGGACAATTTACAGAAACAGCATCCGAAGATTTATTAGAAGATATTTTTGCCGGTGCCTATCCATACGCCCCTTTTGCAGTAGGTGCATTATCGAATGCTATAAACCTAGCTCATTTAAATCCTAAATTATATTATATTCCAAAACAAAGTGCCTTAGGGGCTTATAACGACGGTTTTGGAAACGAACTATACCTGTTTGAAGAACACCCTTCTGATGGTCATAACGAATTAGCATCTGGCAATTTCACAGGAGAGATTGTGAGCACAGTAGATATGTTGCAAGATGTGCTAAGTGACGAATCTAAGGTTATAGACGAAAAAGAATTTATAAAAGCACGCTTGTTTGACATGCTTATTGGAGATGCAGACAGGCATCAAGACCAATGGCGTTGGTTGGTATTTGAAAACGACGGCAAAACAATTTATAAACCCTTACCAAGAGATAGAGATTTTGCATTTTCTAAAATGTCTGATGGCTTTTTGTTTGGTTCTGGAGTAAAACTTATTCCGGCAGCGCGAAAATTTAGAAAATATGAAGACGATTTAAAAGATGTCAAAGGATTTAATGTCTCAGGTTTCTCATTAGATGTCGCCTTTATTCCTGAATCTTATAAGTTAGATTGGGATGAACAAGTACAATTCATTCAATCTCAAATTACAGATGCTGTTATAGATGATGCTTTTAACAATATTCCTAAAGAAGTAGATCCTCAATCTATTATTGAAATTAAAAACATTTTAAAAGAAAGACGGGCTAATCTTCAAAAGATTTCAGATAGATACGTAAAACTAATTAGTAGATATGCTGTCGTAACAGGCACCAATAAAGACGACTATATCCATGTTAAAGCTTTAGAAAGCGGACAGGTAGAAGTCTCTCTATATCGCAAAAAAGATGACACCATTAAAGATCGTTTTCATCATAAAATTTATGAACCAAAATCAACTAAAGAAATCTGGATATACGGTTTAGACGATGACGATAGCTTTGAGGTTGAGGGAAAAATTTCTAAAATTAAAGTGCGTTTTATTGGTGGACAAAACAATGATGATTACAAAGTAGAATCTGGTAAAAACATTGTGATATACGATTACAAATCAAAGAAAAATGATGTATCACAAGCTAAAAAAGCTAGAATTAAATTAACAGACGATTATAATACAAACGTGTATGATTATCGAAAAATCAAAAACAATGTCAATCAAATCATTCCTACCTTAGGTGCCAACCCAGACGACGGATTAAAATTAGGTTTAACTAATACTTACACCGTTTATGGTTTTGAACGCAACCCATTTACATCACAACACCAATTAAAAGCTGCCTATTATTTTGCAACTGATGGTTATGAATTAAATTATAAGGGTGAGTTTGCAAATGTTATTGGAAGTTTAAATTTTGGATTTCAAGCACATTTTCAAAGTCCTAACTATAGCGTCAATTTCTTTGGTTATGGTAATGAAACTGAAAATAATGATGACGACTTTGGCTTAGACTATAACCGCGTAAAAACTAGAGTTTTCAGATTAAGTCCGCAACTGATCTGGAATTCTAAACGTGGAAGTCTTATTCATTTTGGTATTAGTTATGAGGTTAATGAAATTCAAAACAGTGATAATCGTTTTGTATCAGATAATAATTTATTGCCAAGTAATGTGTTTGACGAAGAACATTTTGGTGGTGTAAATGCAAAGTACACCTACTCTAACTACGATAATGAAGCCTACCCAACTAACGGCATGAATTTCTCTATTGAAACAGGTTATAAAGATAATTTAGAAGTCAGCAATCGTAATTTTGGATATCTTATAACAGACATAGGCTTTGCTAGAAAATTAAATCCATCAGGACGATTGGTTTTCGCAACTAAATTAAAAAGTCATTTAAATTTTGGTGATGGTTTTGAATTCTACCAAGCCGCTTCAATAGGTGGACTCGATGGACTGAGAGGCTACAGAAATCAACGTTTTACAGGAAAGAATGCCTTTTATCAAAACACAGATTTGAGATATAGTTTCAACCGTATGAAAACAAAATTAATACCTATAAAGCTAGGTATGTATGGAGGCTTTGATTATGGTCGTGTTTGGATTAATGATGATACCTCTGAAAAATGGCATAATGCTTATGGTGGAGGAGTTTTTGTTAATGCTATAGATTTACTATCCGCAAATTTAGGAGTCTTTAATTCTTCTGACGGTGTTAGAATTTCCTTTGGAATGGGCTTTGATTTTTAAAAACTATAATTATCAATACTTTATGTAATGACAAATAAAAAGGTGCTCAATTGAGCACCCTTTTTATTTGTGAATTATAACTAGAATCAGGCTTTAAAATTATACGTGAAATGTATTTGTAAACACTGTTGATTCAATAAAAATGGTTTTGAGTGAATTCAAAGAACTCATAACACCAGACTTTAATTTTCCATTACGAGAGTCCTTACCTGCTGTTTTAATAATCGCATCCTTGATTTTTTTTCGATTCGGGTTTTCTTTTTTATCTGTGATATAAGCTAAATAAGAAATCGGCTGCCAGATCGTAGGGCTTATGGCTATATTTTTCATAGTTCTTTTTTTAAATTAATAGAAGAGAGTTATTTAATTTCTCTGGTACAAAATTCGGAAGAAAAATATAGTCACAGCATTACCCCTTTATCACATATATATGCTATCTTAACAACACACCAATGACAAAACAACGTTAAAGATAATAGAATACACTTTTAAGGTAATTATATAAATAGTCACCTAATTTTAGTTTTATAATTCATCATGTTTTTAAAAAATTACTATGCTAAGAAATGAAGCTAAACCATAAAGTATTTTAGATATTTAATTATAACATCATAGAAACAGAATTATAACAAACAAAAAAAAGCCTCTCATTATCGAAAATCTGCACCCATCCTATACAAAATTGCCATTGTCCTGCCAATTCGTATACTTACCCTTTCCTAAAAAAGAAACCTCTCTTTGTGAGTTCATCTAGTTTTGTCTATTGACAATTGTTTAAACGGGTTGGAAGACTATCTTCATTGCTCATAAGTAATTCTATTTACATCATAGGAAATCACGATGCTTGTTTGTGATTTTACAGAAGTTAATATTAATGTATTATACGTATTTTTAATACTTTACTTTCTTTTCTAATAATACCGTATAACACTAATTCTAAATCTGTAATTTTATCTAAGGCTATACCTTGGCCTTCATACGGAATATCATAAGTGTTAGTCCACTCTAAAGTATATCCCAACTCAGGAAATCTAAGTTCATATAACTCTTTGTTATCATGACCTGTGATTAAAATAGTTCCGGATTTAGTTATTACTCCACCTGAATTACTTCTAGTTCCAAACTTTTCTATTAGATCTTTAGGAAAAATCCACCCTTCAATCCGTTGCCACTCTTTAGTAAATTTCACCAATTGGGTCCAGCTATTCGTTTTTCCTTCACTTTCACCTCTGCCCCTATAATGTGCAAATGCCACATACCAATGATTGTCGTAAAAATCTAACCAAGTAGCAGAGCCTAGATATATTCCTAAACTAATATTTTCAATAGGCTTCAACGTATTGGGATCAAACACTTCTATAGAACTTACCATAGGTGATTCAGGGTAGTTAGAATGGGTGCAATATAATTTTTGGTCTAGAATAATACCGCTATTTAAATGCTTTATTTGTTTAGTAGAATCCTGCCATTTTATTAATTCTTTTCCATCGTGTTGATTGTATTTAACAATACTTGAATTGTTAATTACGTAAAAATAATTACTATCCACTGCCACACCTTGTTTTGCTTCAGCTACGTTATAAACACGTTCTATTTTGGTGCTTTGAGAAAAGCCACTCGTGACTCCTAGTAATACTAGAAAGCACAAGTGACCTATTTTATTTAAAGTCATAAATTAATTTTATAATTCAAACTTAAGTCCTAATGAACCCCAAAAACCATAACCTTCAGTTTGGTGAATTCGTGTAAAATCTTCACTTGGACTACCAAAGTATTCTCTTTCTAGCTGATTGGTTAAGTTGTTTAACTGAACGAAAGCAGAAAGTTTATTCGTTATTCTTTGACTTGCAGAAATATCTAAATGAAACTCTTCTCCAAAATAGAAATCATTCAGTTCATTTGTTCCTAAATCAATTAGGATAGCATCTCTATACACTGTCGAAATTGTAAAGGTTAAACCTATTTTAGGGTTTTCGTAGAATAAGCCAAGGTTGAAAATATTTTCAGGACTTTCAAAAGGTAAAGTTCTTGTAATAACCTCATCATCCTCTACCGTTGATATTTTTTGCTCAGAAAAAGCATAAGTATAATTGGTACTTACACCAAACCATTTTAAAAATGGAACACCATCATTTAAAAATTTGTGTACTAATGATACCTCTACACCCATAGCTTTAGCACTTTCCCCATTAATAGACTGATAAACTGTATATAAATCGTTATTTATAGTTTCAAAACTCTTTTGGGTTTGAATTTGATTATTAATAAACTTACCAAAAACACCGATTGAAAAGACACCAAGATTTTTAGAGTATTTTTCAAAAATGATATCGAAGTTATTTACAGTGCTCGGTGCAATTTCCGGATTTTTTCTCGTTATCGTGCGTTCATCAATATTGACCACATCTGGCCCAGGTATAAGAGCGCTAAAAGGAGGTCTTGTAAATCCTGTACTGTATGCGACTCTTAATAAAGTGTTAGTATTAAAGTTATATTTAATTTGTGCGGATGGTAAAAAATTATCGTAACTAAATTCATTTATGCTATTAAAGTCATCAGCTCTAATTGCTGTATACTTATTAGTTGTTTTTTCGTAGCGCACTCCTGTTACTAACGACAAATTATCCGCAAGACCTAAAGTAAGTTTTATGTATGCTGCACTTGCATCTTCTTCTGCTTTATAATCTGAACCATCTCCTTGATCCTCATCAACCACAAACTCATCCAAACCACCTACTTGAGAGGCTTCAGAATCATTAGCACGAACATCAATGAATCCGAAATTACCACCATTAATAGGAAACGGATTTACATCTTCATCAACATCTAACTGAGAACGTTTTGCATCAGAAATTCTACTTTTACTACGCATCTTACCTCCCACTTTAAGTTGACTCTCCATACCAAATAGGTTAAAGGGTATTTCTACATCTAGTTGTCCTTCGTAATTTTTATCATTGGTTAAATTATTATCAAATCGAATACGATTCAAATACAATTGCGTGTCTGGATTAGGATCATCTGAAACCCCTAAATTAGTAAGCTCATCATTTGATAAACCACTATAATCGATATCTCTACCATATCGCCAATAGGTTCTGTATGGCATATCTTCTTCAGCCTCTGTATAACTCAAACGGTATGAAATATCCATCAGATCTAAATTATGATCCCCAGATAACTGGTACAACATATGTTTTTGGTACTCACCACGGTTACGTGTTTCACGTTCTTCTTCTCCATCAGTAACAAGATAATCTACAAGCCTTCTAATTTCGTCATCATCATAAACATTATAATTGAATAATAGTTTTAAGCCATTATTTTCATTAAATTGAATATCAGGACTTAGCATTAAGCCATAGCGTACACGCTTTACATCATAATCATTATTACGTTTTTCTTCAATATCTAAAGATGTATCATCTGTATAAGTGTATTGATCTAATAATGATCCTCTGTTTGTTTTATAATAACTTCCTGCGCCAATAAGACCAATTTTATTATTTAAAAATCGCTTTCCCATGACCACTGAATACGATTGTAAGTCCTTTCCATATTCTTCAAATTCTGAATCTTGCTGATTAAAACCTCCGCTTACTGATGCATTTAAAATAGGTTTATCTGGTGCTTGTTTTAAATTGAAGTTTACAGTACCACCAATAGCATCTCCGTCCATATCTGGTGTAAGCGTTTTATTTACAACAATCGATTCCATTAAATCTGCTTGTAATAAATCTAAACCTACTGCTCGATCTGTATCTGGATCTGGACTAGGAATACGAGTGCCATTAACTTGTACAGCGTTAAATCTAGGGGAAAGCCCACGAATAGAAATAAGTTCACCTTCACCTTGATCTCTACTAAGAGCAACACCAGGTATACGCTGTAAAGCTTCAGCAGCATTTCTATCTGCGTACTTGCTAAACTGTTCATAAGACACCACATTCTTAATATTATCAGCATTTTTTTGCTCATTTAAGGCTTTTGCCTGCCCTCTAGCAATTTTACCGTAAACTACGGTTCCATCAAGCTCTTGTGCATTCTCCTTTAGGATTACAGTCACAGTAGTCGTTTCATTTTCTTTAATAGTAACCTCTAAATTAGTCTCTAAATACCCTAGATACTGCACAACTAAGACGTAACTCCCTAGCTCTAATTCTAAAGAGAATTTACCTACTTCATCAGAGATGGTACCTATACTCCTACCCTCAACAATAATGTTTGCATAAGGAAGGAAGTTTCCATTAATATCAGTTATGATTCCTACTAATCTCCCATGATCCTGATTTTGTGAGATTTTAACAGGAATTTCCTTTTTCTTCAAGATAATTTTTTTCTTACTTGTGGCGTAAGTAACCGTTTTAGGAAGCGCATCATTTAAAATGTATTCCACTGTTTCACTCGTATACGTTCTTTTTATTTTATGGTTTAATGAGATTTTGCTTTTACTGTAAACAAAACTAATATCTGAAATACTTTCTATTTTTTTTAATAATTGTTCAATGGTTTCATCATTGGCTTTCACTGACACTTTAGTACTCAAAACAGAAGGTTGCGAGTTGGATAAAGCCCAAGTGCTTG
The DNA here is from genome assembly GCF_003386275.1 of Winogradskyella pacifica. Classification (NCBI taxonomy): domain Bacteria; kingdom Pseudomonadati; phylum Bacteroidota; class Flavobacteriia; order Flavobacteriales; family Flavobacteriaceae; genus Winogradskyella; species Winogradskyella pacifica. The sequence continues at coordinate 585,317 of NZ_QREI01000001.1, forward strand.
TATAAAAAAGTAAAGCAAGTAGCATACATGTGTGCCTTAGCCAATAATAAAGATAATTGTTCTTTGGTTTGTGTTTAATTTTTTCCATTTTTGAAATACATTTAATTAAAAATTAGTTATTGATTTTTGGCCGGAGATACTACCAATATCTCTGGTTTTTTTTCACATCCGTTCCCAGATAGTATAATAGTATTATGTTCTACTTTTTTAAATTCACAATCTAAAGAAGCACAAATAATGGTGAGTATGTTTTTTAAAGATTCGTTTCTGAAGTTGGCTGTAATTAAACAGTTTTTTAAATTAGGATTATTGACTTCAAAATTTACCGCGTAATTTTTAGATAAATAATTGAGAACACTTTCTAAACGCGTATCATTAAAAACAAACGTTTTGTCAACCCAAGCCATTTCATTTTCAACATCTAATAATATTTTTTTAAGTATTCTATTTGAGGTGTCATCATAAACCGCTTTCTGTCCACGTTCAAGAAGCACTAATTCACTAGTATTCAAAATACTTACCGCAACTTCCCCACTAATAACACTAACCGAAGCCTTCTCATTTACATTAGAATTAATATTGAAGCTAGTACCCAAAACTTGAGTTGTAAAATATTGACTTTCTACTATAAATGGTTTTTGTTCATTTCTCTTTACATCAAAAAACGCTTCACCTTCTAATTTTAAAAGTCTTTTATCCTTACTTGAAAAGTTATACGATATTGATGAATTCTTGTTAAGCCAAATAAGCGTGCTATCTGGTAATACAATTTTTAGTTTTTCGTTTTTTGCTGTTTTAAATTCTTTCCAATCCGTATCTAAGAGATTATTTAGAAAAAAACAAGACACTAAAACCAATACTAAAGTGGCAGCAATTTTTGAGAATGCGATATACGTAGATTTAGAAGGAAAGAAGTTTGTTTTCTTTTTAGTATTAATTTTTACAAACAACGCTTCCTTGCTTGCATCTGTATTAAAAATTTTAGTATCAATAGCATTAACAGCATTCCATTTCGCTATCGTTTCATCTAATGCTATTTGATATTTTTTATCAGTTTCTAACAACAAAAAAAGACTATTTATATCCTCTTCTGATGCTTCATTTGATAAATATTTAGTAACAAGTACCCAAAAATCTGGATTCATCTTTATGTTTTGAATTACACTTATAAGACAAGTATTAGTGGTACAAGCTACTACTCAATGTTGTTAAGAAAACTTAAAGAAAACGTTAACTAAAGAATACGTGAAGATTAATTCAATAATTTTTTATTAGGATATTTAGAATTCAAATATTTTACAGCTTCTACCATTTGGTTTTGTACTGTAAAAACAGAAATATTCAAAATTTCAGCAATCTCTTTATATTTAAGTCCATCAATTCTATTAAGAATAAATATGGTTCTTCGTCTTTGAGGCATTTGATCAATAATGTCTTGAACACTTCTAAGCTCTTCTCTAATAATAAGCTTAAACTCTTGAGTCTCTTCTCCAACTACACAATCCGTATCATCTAGCCAAACAGGTTGCTGCTTAGTTGTTTTTTTAAGATTCAATGTCGCATTTTTCACACTCGTGTATAAAAAAGGAAGTAAATTGTGGATCTCCGTTTTTTTTCTATTGTCCCAAAGTTTCAGTAAAACATCGGCAACCACTTCTTCTGCTATTTCTTTTCCGACAGAAAATTGCATAGCAAAATAACAGAGTTTAGAATAATGTCTGTCGAAAAGAAGTTCAAAGGCTTCCTTGTCGTTATTTCGTATTGCTTTGTATAATTGACTGTCTTGCATCACTAGTTGTGAATGCCAAATGTAAGAGGTTCAATTATGACTAATGATAAATTAAGTTTAAGTTTTGATTAAATCTACTTGACAATATCTTTTTAATACTTTTTTAAAAATCGGTCTAAATTCAACATTTTGTAAGACTTCTATAGGATGAATTTTCGATATTTAATTATAACAAAAAAAAGCCTCTCAAAATTGAGAAGCTTTCTTACTTTGTACAGGCGGAGAGACTCGAACTCTCACACCTCACGGCACTAGATCCTAAGTCTAGCGTGTCTACCAATTCCACCACGCCTGCAACTATCCAATAAATATTGGGTTGCAAATATAAACAATTGTTTGAATAAACAAATATTAAAGTTTCAAGAATTCTAAATGATTTCTTAAAGTTTGTTCATGATTAACTTATTCCTCTTTAAATTCCTACTTTTGATTAAAATCAAAGCGCTATTATGCAATCTATAAAATCTTATATCAACGATAATAAAGATCGATTTCTTAACGAACTTATCGATTTATTAAAAATTCCATCAATTAGTGCAGACTCTGCATACAAATCAGATGTTCTAAAAACAGCGGATGCTATTAAAATAAGTCTAGAAAAAGCGGGTTGCGACCATGTCGAAATTTGCAAAACAGAAGGTTATCCTATTGTTTATGGTGAAAAAATAATTGATAAAAATTTACCAACTATTTTGGTTTATGGTCATTATGACGTGCAACCACCAGATCCATTAGATTTATGGAATTCACCTCCTTTTGATCCTATTATTCAAAAAACAGAATTACATCCTGAAGGCGCTATTTTTGCTAGAGGAGCTTGTGATGATAAGGGTCAAATGTATATGCATGTTAAAGCTATGGAATACATGACGACCAATAACGAATTGCCTTGTAACGTAAAGTTTATGATTGAAGGTGAAGAGGAAGTTGGTAGTGTAAACTTAGCCAAATTTGTAAAAGCGAATCGTGAAAAATTAGTGAATGATGTTATTCTAATCTCAGACACAGGAATGATTGCACCAGATGTACCATCAATTACAACAGGCTTAAGAGGTTTAAGTTATGTTGAAGTTGAAGTTACTGGGCCAAATAGAGATTTACATTCTGGACTTTATGGAGGAGCTGTAGCAAATCCAATTAATGTATTAACCAAGATGATTGCATCGCTTCACGATGAAAATAATCATATTACCATTCCTGGATTTTATGATAAAGTTGAAGAGCTTTCGCATGCTGAACGTGCAGAAATGGCAAAAGCTCCATTCTCATTAGACGCCTATAAAAAATCATTAGATATTGACGCGGTGTATGGTGAAGCAGGCTATTCTACTAACGAGCGTAACTCCATTAGACCAACTTTAGATGTCAATGGTATTTGGGGAGGTTATACAGGTGAAGGTGCAAAAACAGTTATTGCAAGTAAAGCCTATGCAAAAATATCTATGCGACTAGTACCACATCAAGAATGGGAAGAGATTACAGAATTATTTAAAACGCACTTTGAAAGTATTGCACCAAAAGGAGTAACGGTAAAAGTTACACCTCATCATGGTGGACAAGGCTATGTGACTCCTATTGATAGTTTAGGCTACAAAGCCGCCTCAAAAGCATACGAACAAACTTTTGGAAAAACACCAATTCCACAGCGTAGTGGAGGCAGTATTCCTATCGTGTCGCTTTTTGAAGAAGAACTAAAAAGTAAAACTATTTTAATGGGCTTTGGTTTAGACAGCGATGCTATTCACTCACCAAATGAGCATTTTGGAGTATGGAATTACCTTAAAGGTATTGAAACGATCCCTTGGTTTTACAAGTATTTTACTGAATTATCAAAATAATTAAGTGATTTAAAAGTAGCTAATAATATTACGAAAAGCCTTATGATTACTGTAAATCATAAGGCTTTTTACATTTAAAAATTCGAAATATTGTTTACGGACTCAATAGATTTTTAAACTCTACACTTGTAGAATCAAATTTATTCTCTACATTTGTAGAGTTAATTCTAAAAACGTAGAGCATGCAACTTTCAAAAACCGAAGAACAACTAATGCAACATCTCTGGAAGCTCGAAAAAGCTTTTATGAAAGATTTGTTAGAGATCTACCCAGAACCAAAACCGGCTACCACAACTATTGCGACCTTATTAAAACGCATGATAGGAAAAGGCTTTGTAGATTATAAAACCTACGGTAAATCGAGAGAGTATTTTCCGCTAGTTAAAAAAGAAGATTATTTTTCTAAGCATGTTAACGGGCTCATTAAAACCTTTTTTAATGATAGTGCTTCGCAATTTGCTTCATTCTTTACGCGTAAAACAGATTTAACAACAGAAGAGTTAGAGGCGTTAAAGAAAATCATAGATACAGAAATTAAAAATCGATAATTATGGAAACGTACTTATTAAAATTTTCAGCGTGTTTATGTGTATTTTGGTTAGTCTATGTGCTCTTTTTAGAACGTCAGAATATGCACCGTTTTAAGCGGTTCTATTTACTAAGTGTTTTGATCTTGGCATTCGTAATTCCTACCTTAACCATAACAGAATATGTAGAACCTGTAAGTGCCACATTTGAAACTGCTCCTGTATATTTTCCAATGGAATTAGCATTAGAACAAGCAACCATTGAAGAAGTTCCTTTCTTTAATTTAGAAACCACGCTTTGGTTAATTTACGGATTTGGTGTTTTATTATTTGCATCACGGTTTATTATAAATCTTATAAAAATGCAGCGACGGATTTCTAAGAATAACAACATCAAAAAGCGCTCTTTTATTTATGTTTTACTGCATGAAAATACAATTCCACACTCCTTTTTTAGATATATCTTTTTTAATAAAACAAGGTATGAATCTGATAACATTCCGAAAGAAGTCTTACTTCACGAAGAAACTCACGCTAGGCAATTACACAGTTTAGACATTATCATTCTAGAGTTACTTCAAATTGTATTTTGGTTTCATCCCTTGATTTATATATTGAAACATCATGTAAAACTTAATCATGAATTTTTAGCAGACCAAGCCGTTTTAGAACAAGGAACGGACACTAAAGTCTATCAACATATTTTATTACAATTTTCATCAAACACTCAAAATCATCAACTATCGAGTGCCATCAATTATTCATCAATCAAAAAACGATTTACAGTTATGAAAACACAAACCTCAAAAACCAGAATTTGGCTAAGTACGGTATTAGTATTGCCAATTATTGCGATTCTTTTTTACAGTTTTGCTGAACGCGTAGAAGTTGTACAAGAAAAAGAAAAGCTTCAAAATAATAGTATTGTAGCTCAAGAAAAACCATTAACAGAAAAAGAAATTTCCGCTTATAATGCTTGGGCTAAAAAGATACGTAGTGAAAGCACAAAACTTTCAGACGATGCCACATTCTATCCACCTATTAACGAACAAGACTTTATAAAATTCTCAGAGATATATAAAAGAATGTCAACCCAACAAGAAGATCAATCTATTGAATTTCCGTTTCCAGGTCTTGTAGTAAAAGATAGCGAACAAGAAAAAGCAACAGCAAAACAAGTTGAAGAATACAATGCTTGGGCTAAAAAAATAAATACCGCTATGGCAAAAGCAAGTGCTAATAACGGTAAAATAAAGGAGTATCCTATTGTAAAACAAAGAGATTTAGATAAGTACAAGCATATCTATAATATCATGACTGATGAACAGAAAAAAACAGCAGCGGCTTTTCCTCAAGGACCACCTCCACCTCCACCAGCTAAGCCTCAGAATACAACGACTATAAAGCCTGTTGAAATACTAATCAAAAAAGATAACAGTATTATTTTAAATGATATGCCAGTTGAGTTTGCAGATTTAGCTAATGTTGCGATTAAAATCAACAAAGACATTACTATTGAAGAACGTAGAGATTTTGCTTTTGCATCTATTTTAATTGAGTATAACGACAGCTTAAGTTTTGCTCAAAAAGTACAGGAGGAATTAAGAAATGTAGATATTTGGTCTTCTTCCATTGGCTACTTAGAAAATCAAGAAAAATCCGGTTTACCTTCTAAACATTTCAATCTTTATGCTGGCTTAACGCTTGAAGAAGCTAAAATTGAAAAAGAAAAATCATTAAAAGAATATAAAAATAGAGATACTATAGTAAAATCACCATGGAAGGTAACGATGGGTTCAGCGACTTATATTGAGCCAAAGGACACCCAACTAAAACAAGGTCCAATAGAAATCAACGGAGTTAACTATTACTTTACACAGCAAAACGGAAAAACAACCTATTTTGATAAATATGGTAAAACAGTAGATATTAATAAAATTCCGCCGCCGCCACCAATTCCAAATAATGCAACGCCAGAGCAAGAAGCTAAAATGAAAAAGGCTACTGATGCTTATATGAAAGCCAATCCTGATAAAGTAGGAACAGTAGAAACAACAGAAGGTGATATTTATGAGGTTATAGAAATACCTAATGATCTCCAAGGCAGTGTAGATATTAATGGGGAAACGTTCTATTACACCACCAGTCTTGGCAAAACGACTTACTTTAATCGTTATGGTAAAGAAGTAAAAATGGATAACTTACCTCCGCCACCTCCAGCACCAGAATCAACGTTAGATTTCGTAATTAGAATGGCTAAAACCAATGCGAATTTTTTTAGTGAAGGCAAAGCAATTTCATCTGATAAGGCTATTGACTTATTAAAAAAGAATCCTAAACTAAATATCAACGCTCAAAAAACAGACACCGAACATCCCTTAATTTATATATCCAAGAAACCAATTCTTATCGGAGTGAAAGGAAAAGTTGGGGAGCAGATCCCTAAAGAACAAGAAAGCATTTTGCCCATAGTTAATGGTAAAACTATTACATCAGGGAAATTATCTTTGACAAGAAATGAGATTAAGGATATAACACTAAGTACTAAAAATGGAAAAATAACCGAATTTAAGTTTAAAATCCCTGGTAAACGAACTCAACAAATAAAGAGTAATGTGCTAGATATTGATGCCCTAAAACATCTTGAAAGTGCCAAAAAAGATGATCAGCTTGTGCTGTTTGCTATTAAAGATAGTTCTGACTCAGAGATAGCATCTATAGTTATTACTGTCACGGATTAAATATAATAGTAGCCTCATTAATTTTAAATTCTCATAAAAAAAGCCTCTTAATTGAGGCTTTTTTCACCTCAACATGTAACAAAACCAATCATTTAGCGTTCTAATAGGTAATCAATCAAAAATCAATCACTTATGTTAAAGCAATTCTTCATCCTTTGCTCTGGCGCTGACACGGACATTTTAAACGACTGCTCCATTGGAGAACAGAACAAATATGCTGGTATTGGAGCTACCGTTTTCTTTACGGCTGTAATGGCAACTATAGCCGCTAGCTATGCGCTCTTTACCGTTTTTGACAATCTTTATGCTTCACTATTTTTCGGATTAATTTGGGGTTTACTCATTTTTAATCTCGATCGCTATATTGTTTCGACCATTAAAAAACGAGAGAACATTTTAGACGAAATTCTTCAAGCGACACCAAGACTATTCTTAGCACTAATTATTGCTATAGTCATTTCAAAGCCTTTAGAATTAAAGATTTTTGAAAAGGAAATTAATCAGGTTTTATTAGAGCAAAAAAATGATTTAACGCTCGCCAATCAGAATCAAATCGCTGAACAGTTTAGTCCTAAAATTGCTACGCTAGAAAGCGAAATTTCAGATTTAAACGCTCAAGTAGATTTAAAAGAAGCGGAAGTTAATGGATTATATAACACTTACATTTCGGAAGCAGAGGGCACCGCTGGCTCTAAGCTTTTAGGCAAAGGCCCTGTATATAAAGAAAAGCGAGACAAACACGATGCTGGATTAGCGCAATTACAACAGTTAAAATCCGATACTAAAACAAAAATCGAAGGGATTGAAACCCAAATTGCAACACTTCAATCGGATTACACCACTAATGTCGCAGAGACACAACCTGTGATTGATAATTTTGATGGTCTCATGGCGCGTATTACAGCGTTAGGTGAATTACCGTGGTTACCATCCTTTTTTATTTTCCTGCTGTTTTTAGCCATTGAAACGTCTCCAATCATTGCCAAACTTTTAGCCCCAAAAGGTGAATTTGATTATAAACTAGAAGATCAAGAAACAGCAATTAAAACCTGGACCATGCAAAAAATTGCAGAACGAAAACTCCTTTTAAAAACAGACAATACTATTAACAATAGAGTTTATGATGAAATTGCTGATGAAGAAGAGGTGATGAACTACAAACGAAAGCACGCACGGACACTAATGCAAAATCAAGCGGATGCATTTTTAAAACAACAAAACGGTATTTTATAAAACCTAGTCGTATTTAATAGTATAATCAATCTGTAATTTACAATTTCACACCTCTAAAGTCCCCTCAAGGGGGCAACTGTTAGCTAAACTATTTTTGCTTTAGTTGTGAACAGTCTACCCATTGCACTTTTCTCATTGCAATTTTATAATGAATTTATATTGAGTGAATTGCCCCCTTTTGAGAATTAGTAAAAAACAAAATATTTTTTTTTTAGCTACCAAGTGAAGCTCTTAGGAGTGCTTTGTTACTCCCTGAACAAACCGTTAAAATTAATTTAAAACATTGTTCTCTAAATTGTTCTTATTTTTAGCTTTAAAACAACAACCAATTCTTATGAAACATATTGTCGCCATTGCATTGGCATTATTAGCTTTTAGCTGTATTAGCATTAAGGCAGACGTCACTACAGAAACAACAACAAATAGCGATTCTGCAGCACTTGTTGAAGCTGGAATCCGCCTTGTAATGGCAGAGCAAGAAGCCGCATGGAATAATCATGATTTAGAAGGTTTTATGCAAGGCTACTGGAAAAGTGATTCCCTTAAATTTTACGGCAGTAGAGGCCTAACCAAAGGATGGAAGCAAACATTAGCCAATTACAAAAAAGGATATCCAACAAAAGCAGAAAGTGGGACTTTAAAATTTGTAATTAATGATATATCAAAAATTGAAGGAGATAATTATTGGGTCATGGGAGAATACCACATTAATCGCGAAGTTGGAGATGCCAATGGTGTTTTCATCATTATCTTTAAAAAGATACATGGAGAATGGAAAATTGTAGCTGACATGTCTTGCTAAAACAAAACTCAAGCCACAAGAATAGAAAACAAAATGCTTGCTAAAAATCCACCTATGATCTAAGAGACTCAGGAAACATTTTGTTTATATATTGATAGAATTTCTCTTGGCTTAAGCTGCCACAACTCTATTTTCAGCGATCATAGTTTCTTTTGGTTCTTCAGATTTAAAATGCTGAAACAACTCTTTACATCCATAACCTATTATTGATAATCGTTTTGATTTTGTAATAGATTCATTATGCAATTTTGCTAAAGCCATCACTCCTGCTCTATCTATACTACTGACCTGTTCGATATCTAATAAGACATCATCGAGTTTATCGAATATATTAGAAAATTGAGCATTGAAAGTTTTTAGATTTAACTTGTTTAAAGTTCCTTTAATCTGAAAACGATTGTTGTAGTTTGTAATCTGTAAATCCATAATAAATAGTGTTTAAAAGTTCATACTAATTGAGGCTATTAATCAGTATACCTTATACATTAATCAGAGGGATTGTGTTCAATATCGGATATATATGTGGGTCTTTTGATACATTTTCGATAAAGAGTAAGTTTGAATGGACTATTCGAAGCATTATGCTCATTTTTTCGACAAACAACAGCTTTTAAAATCATCCATTTGTAGGAAAAATAAAACCTGAATCAGTTAAGAATCAGGTTTTTGAAATTATTTTAAGCAATAAATTTGAACTTAATTTAGTCTCTAAATTTTTAAGTTTTCTTTACATATTCGGTAATAATGACAATTTGTTGTCCATCTACTCGACCTTCAATATAGGTTTCATTTTCATGGTCTAGTCTTATATTTCTAACAGCAGTACCTTGTTTAGCAACCATACTAGACCCTTTGACTTTAAGATCTTTAATTAGCACAACAGAATCACCATGCTCTAAAATCACACCGTTCACATCTCTGTGAATCAGTTTATTTTCCTCATCTTCACCATCACCAGAAGCTTTAGCCAATTCTAAGGTTTCTTCTTCCATGTACATCATGCCTAATAAATCCTGAGTCCAGTCGTCCTTAATTCTATTAAGCATTCTCCAGGCCATAATTTTCACAGCTTCATGTTCACTCCACATACTATCATTAAGACATCTCCAATGATTAGGATCTATAGCATCTGCATCGTTCATTTGTTCTGTACACACATTACATGCATATAGAACTGTTTTTAATTCGTTTTCTTTAATATCCGATACGGTGTAAACAGATAATTTTTCCTCGTTGCCGCAAAGCTCACATTTGGAGCCACTGCGCTTTTGTAGTTCTCTTTCTAATGACATAATAAATATAGTATTGTGCAAATGTAAAATTAATTCAGACTTTCTCGTAGTTTTTTAGATAAGCCTTTTACAACCATCTCGTAAGAATGGTCTATTAACTCTTTAATAAGTTGTTGTGTGAGTTCCCCTTTTTGTACATAAACACTATTCCATTGTTGTTTATGCATGTGATAACCAGGTTTTATACTGTCGTATTCTGCTCGCAATTCTTGAGCATATTCAGGATCGCATTTTAAATTAATAAAAGCGTCCCCATTTTCCCATTGCTTTAACGAGGCTAAAGCAAACATTTTATTACAGATTTTAAACACAAGAGTATCGTTATCAAAAGGAAAATGTTCGGTAACCGCTTTTTTGCTTAAACAATAGTTTCTGTAATCTTCTATGTTCATTTCAACAATTTCTTATCGTCTCCTCCTTCTATCTTCAACGCTGAATAATCTAAAGTCCAACCTATCGTTTCTACTAGGTTTTCAATAAGGTGAATGGCTTCTAAAGCCTCTTGTTTTGCAATAGTATACAAACCACTTTCTGGAACTTTATCCATAATATGCGCCTTTGCTTTGGTATGTAAATCCGTTAGATCCGCAGCCTCAAACCGATTAAACATACCGTCTTTTTTGTCGTAATAATTAATATCACTTTCAATAGAAAGTACTTCAGGTTGCGGAAAGTGAGATAATACTACGGTTTTTGTTTTAGCATTTGAACTCATTTCAATTTTACTTAAATCAAATCCCACATGTGCTTTTGCTTTAATCACAACTAAGGCCTTTTTTCGACTAGATATGAGTTTTAAAAACTTCGCTTTTACATCCTCATAATGGTATATTTCAGCAAAATCACCTTCTACCGTTACAAACTTACAGACACGTTTTATTTTGTCTAAAAGCAATATGGATTGCTCATTGGCCACTTTCTTGGTTTTCCAATGTTCATAGAGGGTTACTAACCCTAAAGTGACCAGAATACTAATGATGATTATAAAAAATGTTTCCATATGCTTTAAATATATGACACTAACATTAGCGTATTGTCACATGTAATTACCCTATTATTTTATATAAAATTGGTTTACTCGGACTCGCATCATTCTCAAATGGAGCAATTTGAAGGTTAAGCATATACTTACCGTCTTTAATTTTATTAGACACATAGATAAACTCTGTTATTGTAGCATCTAAACGAAATTTTCCGCTTGTATTCCAAAACGCATTATGTGCTAAAAGTTCACCTCCATCTTGCTCTTTATCTACACTTGGCAAATCGATAAGTAAATGTTTAATGGCTTTACTTTTTAGATAATCTGCAGCATCTTCTAATAAATACGTTGGATTGGTATTTGAGTATTGTCTAGAAAATTTCTCTCGCGTATTTGGCATCGTTCTAATAACAATGGCATCGCGTTTTTTATTTCCTAAGGCAAATTGTAATTGCTTTCTCGAAATTACATAATCATCACCTAGTTTTTCTGGTGCCACAGTTACCACCTCAGCCAAAAAGAAAAACTGCTTTAGATGCTGATTTATAGAATACATTTCTTCTGTGATATGACCAACGGTCTCCGTATGTGTACCATGCGAGTGCGGATTAAAACTTATAGTATTAAAATTTACAACCGCTCCATTAGCAACGCTAATTATTTCACCGTCCATAACCTCAGGTGTTATTTTTGGTGGATCTAAATACCAGGCATTAACATTAGTCGATTTTCCGGTAATAGGAATTGAAAGATCTAAAGGTAGAGATAAATCTATTTTTAATTTTCTCGATTTGTATTGTATTGTTGCTATCAAATTTAATTAAGTTTAAAAAGTTCTGAAGCAATACCATCACATAAAAATTGTCCCTTCTTTGTGACCTGTACATGCTTATCATCAATATACAATAATTGTTGATTTATAAAAATTTCTGATTGCTCTATTAGATAATCTTTAAAATCCATACCGAAATCAGTTTCAACCTTATCTAATGACACCCCCCAAATAGTTCGTAAACCCGTCATTACATACTCGTTGTATTGATCTGTATGTGTTAAGGTTTCAATTTCTATGGGTAGTTCATTTTGCTCAATTGACTTTATATATTTCGCATTATTACTCACATTCCAACCGCGTTGTTTTCCATTAAACGAATGTGCGGAAGGTCCAATTCCCAAATAGGATTTCCCTTGCCAATAGGCTGAATTGTTTTTACTAAAATAACCGTTTTTTCCAAAATTAGACAGTTCATAATGCACAAATCCTGAAGTCTCCAATTTGTCTTTCAATATATGAAACTGATCATGTGCTTGCTCATCGTCAACATTATCAATAATACCTTTTTTAATGAAAGATGCTAAAGCTGTTTTAGGCTCAACGGTTAAAGCATAACTCGAAATATGAGGCACTCCAAAACTTAAAGCCATTTCTATATTTGCCAACCATTGCGAGTTTGAAGCCCCTGGTATGCCGTAAATTAAATCTAAAGAAATATTGTCGAAATGCTTCGTTGCTTCTTCTAAGCACGATTTTGCTTCATTGGCATTGTGTGCACGATTCATGAGTTTTAAATCATTTTCAAAAAATGATTGAATACCGATAGATAGCCTATTGATTGGACTTTTAGAGAGCTCTATGATGCGCTCTTGAGATAAATCATCCGGATTCGCTTCAAGCGTAATTTCTGAGTGGTCTGAAACCTTGTAATTTTTATAAACTGAATCTATTATAAATTGTAATTCATCATTCGTTAATAAGCTCGGTGTTCCTCCTCCAAAATAGATGGTTTCAACTACTGTATTTTTGAATTCATCTTTCCTAAGCTCTAATTCTTTGGCTAAAGCAGGAATGAGATCATCCTTTTTTTTCATGGAGGTCGAAAAATGGAAGTCGCAATAATGACACGCTTGCTTGCAAAATGGTATGTGGATGTAGATGCCGCTCATATTAGTTTTTAGTATTCAGTCGCAGTTTGCAGTCGGTTGCACTCAAATTTTTCTTATTATTCAAACAAATCATATAACATTGAAATTCTTAAATCACAATACATTTTTATGAAATTAAAATAAAGCATATCAAATTGACTTCCATAAGTTTCTCGTCTAGTTTCCCACGATTCGTAAGCTGGAAATTTCAGTTTAAATTGTTCATCGATAAATAGATCCCAAAGTTTCTCAGAAGTATCTAAAGCGACTATAAACGTGGAATCCTTACTATTTATATGTTTCAATTCAATGACTAATGAATCTTTTATTTTCTGAGATTGGTAATAGTTATCATGGGCAATATCATTCATTTCAACCTGCCCTTGGCTAAAACTCAAAAACGACTGACTGACTATTAAAAGTAAAATAATGATTCTCATTTACTATTTTTAACTGCATACTGAGACAGCAAACTGTTTACTTCTTAACGCGACCTTCATTCTGTTTCACAAAAGCAGACCAGCCAGAATAACTCTTACCAACCTCAACTCTGCCTTCATTATAAAAATGACAAACGGCAGCCGCCAAACCATCCATAGAATCTAAATTCTTGGGAATTGTTTTAAGCCCTAACATGCTTTGTAACATTTTAGCAACTTGCTCTTTACTGGCATTTCCATTTCCGGTGATAGCCATTTTAATTTTTTTAGGAGCGTATTCTGTAATCGGCACTTCGCGAGACAAACCGGCTGCCATAGCAACCCCTTGTGCGCGTCCCAATTTGAGCATACTCTGTACATTTTTACCAAAAAACGGAGCTTCAATTGCAATTTCATCTGGATGATACGTATCGATGAGTTCTACGGTACGTTCAAAAATAAGTTTAAGTTTTAGATAATGATCATCGTACTTTTTTAGCATGAGTTCATTCAACTGTAAAAATTCCATTTTTTTACCTACAATTTTTATGAGTCCAAACCCCATAATTGTAGTACCAGGATCAATACCTAAAATAATTTTTTCTTTACTCATGCTTTTAATTACAGTATCGACAACCATCTAACGCGACTGCCAAGCCAAAGGTAAGGTTAAAAACACTACCATTAAAAGCACCTAAACCATTTAAAACAGGATTATAATCTTCTAGAGACGTTAAACCATAGATATAAGAAACATCGGTGTACACTGAGACTTTTTCATTAATTGCGTAATGCACTTCTAAACCCGCTAAAAGGTTTACAAAAGTCTGTTTATTATCTCCCAATGTTCCTAATGGTTTTACAAAAGACATTCCAGGACCTGCATGTGCAACCGTTCGTAATCGCATTGGTAAAAACGTAAGATATGCTGTAGGGTCATAGACAAATTGCGCATTAATTCTGGTATAGTTTATTTTAAATTCTGGCGTGTCGTCCGCATTCTTAAAACGATTAAAACCAAAATCTAATTTTACTCCGTATTGCGGTGTTAGCTTATGTTGAATCCCTAAATTAATTGTTGGAAAATTCACAGGCTTCGCATAAGAACTTTTTACAAATCCATCTGTTGTTGGATAATTAAGACCAACAGCAAAAAGAGCTTTCCACTTCGCAGTGTCCTTTAATTGCGCCTGACTATTAAACGTTATAAAAACGATAATAAAAACGAAAAGGTATTGTTTAAAATAGTATTGCATCTGTAAGTTTTTGATTTTATTTGTAGTATGCGTTACAATGTACCATACAAAATTAAACAATTCTTATTTGTGCTTATTAAGTTGAGTATTGTTGTTGTTGCATTTTGTTTTATGTATTCTAAAATTGTTCAAAACGAAAATTTAGAATTCAACAAATTTGTCGCTTTTTTAAATAAAAATGACGTTTTTTCATTAAAAAATAGCCTTATTCTAATCCTTTTAAGCAGTTTTAATTGGTTTTTTGAAATTCTTAAATGGCAACATCTCGTTACTATTTTAAAGCCTATTTCCTTTAAATCAGCATTAGAACAAAGTTTAGGAGGCTTAACAGTGTCCTTAATAACACCAAATCGTATTGGCGATTATGGAGCAAAAGCCATTTACTACACCAAAACATATAGAACAAAAATTGTGCTACTCAACCTTTTAGGAAATATGGCACAAATGACCATAACGATGGTTTTGGGTGCTATTGGTTTTATTCTCTTTATCAATAGCTATCCCATTGGCATTAACTACAATAAAGCAGTAGGTATTGGAGCCATTATTTTATTGATTGGATTGGTTATTTTCTATGTAATGACCCAAAAACGGTTTAAAATAAAAGGGTTTTCACTCGTTTTTATAATCGATTTTATTAAATCCATTCCTTTGAAAACACATGGTTTAAATCTGTCATTGTCTTTAATTCGATATCTTATATTTTCATTTCAGTTTTATTATTTACTGTCGGTCTTTGGTGTTACCATCAGCTATGTTGATGCCATGATTGTAATAACGAGTATGTATGTATTAGCCTCGATTGTGCCCACTATTTCAATTTTTGATGTGGTAGTAAAAGGCAGCATCGCTATGTTTTTGTTTAGTTACCTAGATGTAAATGAGTTTATTGTTTTATCTACGACAACCTTAATGTGGCTGCTTAATTTTGTAATTCCGAGTATCTTTGGAAGTTATTTTGTGCTTAACTTTAAACTTCCAAAACCAATAGAATAATGCTCTCATTTTTATTCATTTTTATCATCATTATATATCTACTTATTATAGGTTGGTTGAGTTATGGGTTTGATAAGGTTGATAATTTCAGAGTACAAGATTTACCATCTAAAACGAAATTCTCTGTTATTGTTCCGTTTAGAAATGAAACTAAAAACCTCCCGAAATTATTAGATTCTATTTCAAAATTGAAGTACCCAAAATCGATGTTCGAAGTTATTTTGGTTGATGATGATTCTGAAGATGATTCGGTTGCCGTAATTAATAAGCTAATTAAAGACAGATCTGTAGGCTTTGGTCAACTTGATATTTGGGTTATAAAAAATGAAAGAACTACAAACTCACCAAAAAAAGACGCGATAACGTCTGCTATAAATGTTTCAAAATATGATTGGATTGTAACTACCGATGCCGATTGTATTTTACCTAAATATTGGCTCGATACTTTTGATGAATGCATTCAATTAAAAAATTCCAATTGTATCGTTGCTCCAGTGACGTATCATGGGAAAATGACGTTTCTTAATCGTTTTCAAACCTTAGATTTTTTAAGCTTACAAGGTGCAACTATTGGTAGTTTTGGTATTAAGAAACCTTTGATGTGTAATGGTGCTAATTTCGCTTATCGTAAGTCCCTATTTATTTCTGTCAGAGGTTTTGAAGGCAATGACACTATCGCCAGTGGTGACGATATATTTCTTCTTGAAAAACTCACAGCACACGATGCAGAGTGTGTGCACTATTTAAAATCTCGAAACGCAATTGTCACTACAAACCCTGCCCAAAGCACTAAGTATTTAATACAGCAACGTTTACGTTGGGCCTCAAAAACAAGCCAAAATAAGAACTGGTTTACTAAATCAATTGGATTAGTGGTTTTGTTAGGAAACTTGGTTTGCTTAGGACTGCTACCTGCCGTTTATTTCAATATTATAACACTGAAAATCGCTTTGGCATTATTTATTATTAAAGGCTGCATCGACTTCTTATTGTTGTTTAAAACAGCACGCTTTTTTAAACAAGAGAACCTTCTTTTGTCTTATTTATTTTCGAGTATTATCTATCCATTTTTTTGTGTAAGCATTGTTTTTCTATCATTCTTTAAATCTTATAAATGGAAAAATAGGACTTTTAAAGTGTAAGTTCCTTCAAAATAAAAAAGACTAATTAATACGTACAATCACGGGTAACTCAAAAGCGGTAGTGACTTGCTGATTTCTTTTAATGGCTGGGTATATTTTAGGAACACCTTTTAAACTGCGACGTAGAAGACTGTCAATTTCTGGAATTTCCTGAATAGTTTCAGGATGAATTTTAATAGATTCTACTTCTAAAAATCCTGTTTTATCAATCTTTATTTTTAGAGTAATCGTATCATTAACGTCGTTAGAAACCACTAAGTTTTGTGCTTTTAAAAATTCATTCACACTACTAATTAAGGTATTTTGAAAACATACTTTCCGATCTTCTTTTTCCGTCAAAGAATCGCAATTAGTAAACATAGGATAGGTATCTACCTCATTCCAATTAAAAGTTTGCAGCTCCTCCTCAAGTAGATCTTCAGGATAGACTTTCTTCTTTTCAAAATAATTGCAAGAGGTTGCAAAAAGCAAGATTAAAAGACAAACAATTCGATTCATTACTAGTGTTATGATAGCGAAAAGTACGATATTTTATTCAAAACCATGCTAGTCAGCTTCGCTTTTAGATTGCAGCGTTACATCTATGCATTGATTTTAATTTTTATGAAGAATTTTACTCGCCTTCTAAAAACTTTTCTTGCTTTAATTCTTTGAGTCGGCCTTCAGCATAGCCCAAAAATGGACTTTTTGTATTCTTTTCAATAAATTGCTCATACATCTTAATTTTACTACCAGTATCAGCATAATATTCATCTTTGGTTCTAAGTATATAAAACTCGGACATTATATTAGAAGGATCTTCTTTTAACGATTTTTGAAACGCTTTAATCGCTTGATCATATTTTTTCTGGCGATTAAAAATAGTACCTAAACGTTGGTACTCATCTGAAAGTGGAAGATCTTTCAATAGCAAAGCCTTTGTGATATACTCTTCAGCCATTTCAAAATCACCTAAACTCTGGTAATACGCACCAATCACAAAAATAGCATTAGCATCATTTGGGCTATATTTTAAGGCTTGTTTCCTGTGAAAAATAGCATCTTTATAATCTGAATTTTGCGCATAACTCAAACTTAGTTTTTCATGAATAAACTCGGATTTCTCACCTAAATCTAACAATTTATTAAACCAAACGACGGCATGCGTATAATAGTCTTGATGGTAATAGGTTTGCGCTTTTAAACTGATAAGCTCTATATTGTTTTCATAACTTTCTAATCCTCTATCTATATAACCATGTGCCTCAATAAAATTTCGCTTTATTAAATGATGTTTGGCTATTTTAAAAATGGCTTTTTGGTGTGTTTCATCAAGTTGAAATGTTTTTTTAAATTGTTGTAATGCGGTAGTGTCTTTTTGCTTTTCTAAAACCACACCTAATTCGTAATAATAATTAGGGTTTAAGCTATCAGATGCAATTAAGTTTGAAAATCGCTGATTGGCATCTTTATAATGTTTCGTTCTTGCTAACAATTTTGCGTATTCATACTGTAATAGAAGGTCACCTGCATTCGCTTGTATTGCTTTTTCATAATTATTTAAAGCTTCTCCATAGTTCCCTATTGCCATATACGCTTTTGCAATATCATCGTAAACGTCATCTAAGTTAGGAAGTGTTCTATAGGTCTCAATGGCTTTGGAAAAATTACCATTCACATAAAGATGATCTCCTTCCGCTTTTATATTTTGAGCATTTAAATGAATGGTAAAAACAAAACAGAAGAACCCTAAAATTAATTTCATAAGCAGTAATTAGTCTTTTTTAGAATCATGAATTTGAAACACAACGGGTAAAGCATACGATACATCTACAGCTTTACCATCATGTCTTGCCGGTGTAAATTGTGGTAGTAATTTTAAGACTCTAACTAGTTCCTCTTCTAATTTAGGATGTGGCCCTCTTGCTATGATGTTAGTAACATGCCCTGTTTTATCAATTATAAATTGTGCAGAAATTCGTTTTTTCCCTGCTGATAAACCTAAAGAATTTGCTAAATCAGTATCGAAATTTTTACCGACTAGTTTATTAACCGCGCTAGCTAAACAATCTCTTTGTTCAGCATCGTTAGAAACCGATTTACAATCTGGATGAATTGGCGCAACTTCTACCGCGTTAAAAGAAATTACTTCCGACCGTTCTATATCTTCTTCTAGTTGATCATCCTCTTGCTTTAAATATTCTACAAGCTCCTTCTTATTGTTTTCTTTACCTGATTTTCCTTGAATCTGAAAAACGATAGGCACAGAAAAAGGTACCACAACCACTTTTCCTTTTTGTTTCCCTGGAATAAATTGAGGCAATGTCGCTATAACACGTTTGGCTTCTATTTCTAATTCTGGACTTGGACCTCTAGCAACAATATGTTTAACAGTACCATCTTTATCAATTTTAAATTGTACAAAAACGCGTTTTCTACCAGGACTCAAACTATCTCCAATACTTGTATTAAAGTTTTTAGCAATGTGCTTGTTCACAAAACTATTAAAACAGTTTTTTCGATCTTTATTGCTTTCTAAATCTTGACAATCAATGGTGGTTGGTGTTTCTTCTACGACAGAGAATGGGACTTCTACAATTTCAACCTCTTCTTTAATCATTTCGACACCATCATTTGAAATATATGAATCTAATACTAAAGTTGACCTACCGTCTGTCACTACGAGTTTATTAAAAAAATCGTCGTTTTCTAATTGTTTCAACAATCTATTAAAACGCTTGGTTTCTTCATCTGTTTTGTTTCCAGCATCTTCAACATAAAGTTTTAAAATACCATCTTGGGTGTTTGATTCCCATCGTTCTTTAGCTTCTTTTGTTTTTTTCCATTCTACATAATCTGCATAAGACTGGTGTTTGCCTAATTTCATTACATCAGCGGAGTTAATATCTTCTTGGGTTAATGTGCCTTCTTCTGATTTTCTTTCAATCGTACCTTCAGCGATAAAAATCATAAATGCCTTAAATTTTAAGTAATCTTCACGAGAGTTTATATAATTATATTTTTTATCTCCCATAAAACCTGCATAATCAACAATTTCAGCAAAGGTTGATCCATTTTTTTTCATTGTAAGTATCTCTTCATGATACTTTTTAATTAACTCGTCATCAGTTAACTCTTGATTGACGAAGGTTTCTTGTGAGTCTATCTTTTGTTGCGCTCTAACCTCCGTAGACGTATAAATTAACATCCCAAAAACCATAGGAATTAACAAGGCGTACTTGAGAAGATTCAACTGTTTTGATTTTGATTTTTGTAACATAGCGATTCGTTTTTTGATTAATGACTTATTAAAAAATGTATTAGTAAAAGACACCTGATTAACATCTAAAACCTGATTGAGTAAACTTGTATAATAATCGACTTTACCACTTTGTTTTACCGCTTTGGCATCGGCAATATATTCGTGTAATTCTTTGATTCTATTTTGATAGATATAGACTAAAGGATTAAACCAGAATACAACTCTAAGCAATTCGAAAAACAATAAATCTACCGTATGATATTCTTCAATATGTACCAACTCGTGCTTATAAATCGTTGGTTTTTCAGACTCTGAAATATGTTCTCCTAAAAATATGGTGTTGAAAAATGAAAATGCAGCACTACTTTTTATGAGCTTTACAATAAGAACATTGCCTTTCCATCGTTTTGGATTTTTATGTTTTAACCAATATAATTTGGTGATTTTAGCTAGAAAAATTAATGATGCAATTGCGATACCCGTTACTGCTATTATTTGCCAAATTGGTGTTTGTGGTTGCTCTAAAATAATACCAGCTAGTTCTGCCGTTTGAATCTCGTAAACCGTTGGTGCTTTTGTACCAATAAATACTTCTGGCAAATGAATAACCATATCTTTTGTGGCCATCGTTTTTAGTTGAGGAAATTTAAGAAATGGTAATACAAGCGCTAATACAGACGTAATTATTAAGTAAGCTCTATTGTAATTAAAAAAGGTTTCTCGCTTTAAAAACAAATCGTATATCAATAAAAACAGGGCTTGAAATGCGATAATTTGAAGAATAGAATACAGCATAATTATTTAATTCGTTACTATTTATTTTTTTTAATACTCTCAGTGAACCTTGTAAATTATGTACAGTTCAATGTCTAAAACAAAAGATCTACTGCGGTTTGTTTTTATTAATTTCATCGAGTAAGACTTCAATGTCTTTAACATCAACATCATTTTTCTGAACAAAAAACGACACCATACTTTTAAAAGAACCTTGAAAATAATTATCCACTAATTTATTTATGGACTGGTTACTGTAAGATTCCTTAGCAACTATAGGAAAGTACACATGCCCTTTTCCTTTTTTCTCATAGTTTACAAAACCCTTACTTTCTAAAATTCTTACGATTGTAGACACCGTATTATAAGCAGGCTTAGGCTCTGGTAACATTTCAATTATCGATTTTACATTGGCTTTTTTAAGCTGCCATAAGGTTTGCATAATTTCCTCTTCTGCTTTTGTCAACTGCTTCATAGAACTCTATTTTTTAGATTAACTCACAACAAATATAACTAAATAATTAGTTCAAACTAATTATTTAGTTGTAAAACTGTAACAATAACCTACTTAAAGCGTCCTATTAATGAATTTAATTTTTTAATATGGAACTATTTTTAGTGTGTATCGCACTGCTTTTAATGATATTAGGCATCTTAGGTAGTTTTCTTCCGGTATTGCCTGGACCACTAACGAGTTGGGCTGGCCTTTTGGTGCTTCATTTTACGGAAGGCGTAGAATTGAGTCATACCTTTTTAATTGTCTCTCTAGTATTTGCTGTTTTTATTTATGTCTTAGATTATATTATTCCCGCCATAGGCACTAAACGATTTGGTGGTAGTAGAGCCGGAATGATTGGGACGACCTTAGGTTTAATCATTGGGCTGCTCTCTCCTATTCCCTTTGGAATTATAATTGGTCCATTTGTTGGTGCACTTATTGGAGAAATGATGCATCGCAATGATTTTAATAAAGCTTTGAAAGCTGCTTTTGGATCGCTCTTAGGGTTTATAGCCTCTACCTTTTTAAAATTTATTGTGGCTATAATTTATCTCGGCTTTTTTATTGTGAAGTTATCGGAACACAATGCAAGCTGGTATTAATCTATTTCGAACCTCCTTTAATAGAAAAAAACCTAGCCACATACTATGTGATTAGGTTTAATTTTCTTGCTATTAATTCAACAAATACTTAATAAGGGATTAATTAACTCTTGCTGACAGGTGTAAATATATTGAAGTCTTTTTACTTTTTGCTGTGGGAAAACCGTACACTTGCTGTGGAAAAACCGTAGTTTCCTGAATTCACGGTACCTTCAAAGGTTTCAAAAACCGTATAAAATGCGATATTTCTGCGCTTTTATTACAAATAACCTTTTTCTCGTGCTTCTTTTAACAAGCTTTCATCTTTTCCATCATCAATAGAGAACAAAATCTTAAGCTGTTTTTTACGTTTTTCAATGGCACTTGTAGACATGTCTATATATTCATTAAGACTTTTAGTTTTTATGCCTTGAGACAATAAATGTAAGATTTTTCGATTTATATCATCGACGTAGATATCACTCGAAATTCTTTTTTTAGTATAATTGCTAACCGTGCTACTATAGTAAGGTGGCGACTTTAAAATTTGCTGAAAACCATCAGCCAATTCCATAGACGTTAAATCACTTTTAATTAAAAAACCGTCTGGATCAATCTCTTTAATAATATTATGAATTCGAAACGTTTCATTAAACATGGTAAGAATTACAACCTTAGCTCTTGGCATTAAACGCTTTGCTAACAATGCTAAATCCTCACCAGAAGCATATCTCCCGTCTTCTGAACCTGGTAAACTAATATCAAAAAAGCAAACATCGTATGGATATTTTTTTGATTGGCGCTCTATCATAGCTACAGCTGTATCACAATTGTTCGCTGTATCGATATACAAGGTTTGATCGTCTTTTTTTGTTGCCATTAACACATTCTGGTAACCCTCTATAATAATTGGATGGTCGTCTACCATTAAAATTTTGATGTGTTCCATGTGAAATTAATTTGTATAGGGAATTTTTACATTAACTGTTGTACCAGTATCGGATTGCGATGTAATACTTATAGTGCCTTTAAGGTCACTTACTCGAGATCGCATATTTTTCAGACCAATGCCTTTTTTACTTTTGGAAGTATCAAAGCCAGAACCGTCGTCTACAATATCCAAGCAAATTAAGTCTTTTTCTAGTGAAATACAAACTGAAATGACTTTAGCATTGGCGTGTTTATAGATGTTTTGCATCGACTCTTGAATGATTCTATAAATATTGATTTTCACTTTATTAGATACTAAATCCCAATGAATATCATCGGTATAATCAAATTTATGTTCTAAATCATAAGCTTGAGTTTGGTTTTCAATGAGTTCGGTTACAATATCTATAAAACTAGATCCTGATATAAAATCGGTATTTAACTCGTGTGATATTTTGCGAATGTCATGTTCTATCGTTTTAAGCTGACTAATATATTTTGCCCGAGACATCATCGCCTCTTTTCCCTCATTAAAATTAATACTATCTAAACTTAATCGCACTCCAAAAAGTCCACCTAAAACTCCATCGTGCAACTCTTTTGATACTCGTGTTTTTTCCTTCGCTCTAGCTTCATCTACTTTATCTTGTTGCCCTAACAGTAGATTATAAATATCTTCGTTAGCTTTTTGCTGCACTTGTATTAACTTTAACTTCCTGTTCTTTGCCCGTTGAGAAATTAAGACGTAAACTAATATAGCAGTAACTAAAAGACCAATAGATAAGATTAATAAATATAAATTCTCTTTAGATATTTGCTTATTTTTCGCTACTAATTGATCTGTTTCAAGCTCAATTCTGGCAAATTTATTTCTTACATTCCGTTCTACATATAATAAACTATCTGTAAGTTTTATATGATCGTATAGATACCTTTTACCTTCCTCGCCATCTTTTAACTCAGAAAGCAAAACCATAGACTTTAATAAGATATCTGTTGACGATATTTTCTTAGCTAAATTATAAGCCTTAACGGTATATTTTAGAGTAGAATCCTTAATAGCTAAATGTTTGTAATATTTTGATAAATCTATTGTTACGGCAAGCTTAGTAACATCGTCATTAAGATTATTACTGATTTTATATGCTTCATAAAACATATCGCTTATTTCATTATAATCTTTATATCCGGCTAATACCTTAGTATAGGCAAGATTATCAATAATTAATGGGTAAAATGTGGGATCTATCTCTTGGTAAACTGGTCGCAATTCAATGAGATCGTTAAAAAGTTGAATAGCCTTTTCATAGTCATGTAATTTGATATACATGTTAGCCTGATTATGAAGTGAGATGGTTTTGTTCTGTTCACCCTTTCTCATGTCATTAGCTATATCAATGGCTTTATTATGATATTCTAAAGCTTCAGTATAGCGGCCTAAATGTCCCGATATTTGACCTAATAGATTATTTACAATCCAAATATCATCTAAAATAGACTCTGTTTTTGGCAGAGTATTAAATAATCGTAATGCTTTAATTGCATTTTCCTCACTACTTATATAAACTTTCTCATTAAGTTGAATTTCGGCAATATAACAATAGAGTGTTGCCACAAGTTCTGTATCGCCTAATTCATCATAATATTTTAATGCGCCTCTGTAATAATAAAATGCGCTATCATATTGAACCTCATAATACTGTTTTGCTATACCAATATTAAGTTTAGCTACAGCTAATGCCAATGTATCGGATAATTTATGCGCTAATTGTAAATTATTTTTATTCTGTTGTTGCCACAGATCAGTTTGACCTAACACATCGTACAAAATCCCTAAACTTCTGCCACTTTTAAGAATTGTGCTGTCTTCAGAAGTTTTATGTGATAACACCATCGCTTTCTTGGCATAAACAACCCTTAAACTATCAGATAAATCATCATCGAACGATAGGCTTCTTAGCTTAAAAATACTATCGTATGTATTTGAATAGTGTTTTTGAGCAAATGCGTTTCCAAACAAGAATAAAAAAATTAAAGCAAGATAAATACGCATCTAAACGAAGTAATTAATTAGTCACTCAAATATATACTAAAATATCAATACTATATTTTAATAATCGATAGGTTTCATACTAACGCAAAAAGCCCACTCAATGAGTGGGCTCTGAAATCTTATTAAATAAAATGTTATATTATCCTTGAGTTTTCAATTTTATTCTAGTCTTATCATGAGCCAATAGATCATAACTCGTTTTTTCTTTGTAGGTAGGTTCTTCATCATTAACTGCAACGATGTCTGATTGGATTCCAGATACTGTTAATAATAAAACAGCTAGTAATGCAAAAGTAATTTTTAGGGTTTTCATAAGTATTATATTTAGGGTTAAAATTAGTCAATATCAAAATCGGTAACGCTACGCGATACACTGAGGGAAGGGAATGGATAATTAACTATTTTAGGGAAACCTAAAACAATACTAAAACTTAAAACGAGGGACGTTTTTTAGACAATTACTTGCCTCTAGTAAAATGAATTAAAATTATTCTTTTTAAGCGTTTTCAAAACTTAATAAGAACTGCAAATATACACGTATTTCTGAATATTCCTAATGAATATCCGACTAAACGCTTTTATTACCCGATTAACCGCGAAATTAATGTTCACAACCTGTTGAAAACTTGCACTCTAGTTAACATTATCGCTTAATTAAATTTTATACGGTTTATAACTTAAGTATCTCGTAAAAACATAAAAAAAAGGGCAACAATTTCTTGTTGCACCTTTTTTGTTGATTAATAGCGTTTATATGACACTTACTCTTTTGAAAAGTCACATTTATTAAAACCAATAGCCTAAAAAAACATTTCAATCTTATAATTTAGAAAGCAAAAACCCCTCATGACCATTTTTGTTAGGTAGACATCAAACACTTAGTAAAACGCACCCATATTTTACCATTTCTTAAACACAATATTTAAGTTTTTACAAGGCCCTTACCCTAATACACTTATACATTTAGAAAGCTAACCACCTCATAACTAAGACAATTAAACTATATGTAAAATACAATTTGAAAAGAACCAAATTATTCTGAATATAAAGCAAGAAGAGTATCATTTTTGGCCAGGATAAAATTGTTAGACAAAAAATTAATTTGAGTGCGATTATTATATATATTTAGGATTTTTCAAGTAAATACATACAGAATATTAAAAGGAGTCATCAGTAAATACCTAATCCATTTTTTTTAATTTAGCTCACCATTAAACGACCCTACCCGCTAATGCTTAACCACTATTTCAAAATTGTTTTTTATTTATTTCCTGTTCTAATCACCGCACAGAATATTGATCCCGTTGCCTTAGAAGACGAAATATCAAAACTCAATGATCAGCAACATTACGAGACCTCTTTACTAAAATTAAACGAAATCATAGAAGACCCTAAGTCTGATTCATTTGATAAAGCACACGCTCACATTCAGATGGCGTACACATTTAAACGTGTCTATAATTATGTAATGACCATAAATAAACTTGAACTAGCGGAAATAGAGGCAAAAAAATCCATTCATAAAGAGGAATTGGAGGCAAAAATTTTAGCTGAGAAAATGCTTGTTTATTTTGACATGCAGGATCAGTCAAAAGTGTTAATGCTTCTTGAAAAATTTAATGACAATACAGTTAAACACTTAACGAGAGAAACGCTTGCCCATTACTACACTGTGTTAGGCTCTGTAGCTATTTGGAGGGACGACTACATAAAGGCAGAAGAGAATCTTGACCATGCCATAGCTATTTTAGAAAAAGACAATCCCAAACATTTACCTAATATATACCGAGCAAAGTTAGCACTATACTCTACTCTTGGTGATTATAATAAAGTAATGACAGCTTTTAACAAAGGTTTATATTATGCAAAAAAACATAATGTACCAATATATGATATTATCATACATGAAGGACTAACTAAACATTATGAGAACATTCACGATTATGAAAATGCATTAAAAACTCAACAATTAGTTTCTAATAAAAGAGATGAGTACAAGGCCACTACTAACAGTGAGAAGCTTTTAGCTTTACAAAACCGCCTCAAACAAGAAAGATTACAAATTGGACTGGAAGCCGAAGAAAAGCAACAGTTTTATTTATCTGTTATTTCTATATTCGTAATTGTCTTAATTATTATCCTCTTAATATTACTCCGCGTTTATAAACAAAAGAATAAATTAATATTACATGAAAACCAATACATCCGAAAGGAAGTTGAACGCCTTTCTACCCAAATAGACACCAAACACAATGCTAAAACTATTTTAGAATCTCACAATTTAACCGAAAGACAACTCGAAGTCATTAAATTAATTAAAGAAGGCAAAACAAATAAAGAAATCGGAGTTGAACTTTTTATTTCCGAAAATACCGTAAAGTATCACCTCAAAGCTATCTACGAACTTTTAGGAGTAAAAAACCGAATCGTTCTACGCCAAACCTATGAGCTATAATTAAATTTATATAAGTTTATAACATGGTAAATACAATACTGCCATAAAAGAGTAATATAAGAAAACCGTTAAAAGCGGTTTTTTTTTATAATAACAATTTAACAAACTCATTAACAGAAGTTATTTCAATCAATATCGCAAAACTTCCCCCCAATTAGAACAGAGTTATTTTAAAATAGTTAAGGTTAATCAAAAATAATACTGATAGAATAACAAGCCATTTCGTACGCAATAACCATCAAAAACAATGATTTCAACCTAATTTTCAAGCTTTTCATCGGCACAATTAAGAGGAAAAGTGTAATTATTGATGGTATAAAATTTAAAACACCTCACGAAATATAATTCTTGTTTTTTTTGATACGCACACAAAGCACTAAAATACAACACTCTAGACTACACCACCCTGTGGGTAGTGTGTAAAACTACACGCTCACTACCCGTAGAATTTTCAGTTTCATAGAAAAATCAAATCATATTTGCGAATACCAAATCGAAAATTATGATGAATCTAAATCTTTTTAAAACCGAAATGAATCTTACATCTCACAAAAAGCAACAACAGCTATAAAGATTCCAATCCACAACTTAAATATTTAAAACCTCTGGTCATTCAAAAAAAATTGACATAGAGAATAACAAAAAAGCATCTTACAAATAGCAGTACCAAGTTGCGCTTACAAAAAAAACAAACGATTAACAACACGGAATAATTCAACTAGCAAAAAGGGATCACAATCCCAATACTTTTAAACCCAATCAATTCTTAATTTAAATATGATATGAAAAATACAATTACCTTTTTATGCCTACTGTTTTCAATTTCAGCAATTAAAGCTCAAAACAGAACCACTATTGCGTTTCTACCAATATCCTATGACGAAGCTTCCATTAACAGCAATGAAGCCAGAATAGTTCAAGAAACCATAGTAAATGGCTTTGTGTCTTCTAAACGATTCACCGTGGTAGATAGAGAAAAACTAGAAGAAATTGAAAAAGAAAAAAGCCTCCAAAGAACGGAAGCTTTTATGGACAGCGACAATACCGTCGCAGATGGCCTAGGCAAAGGAGCTAACTTTTTAGTTGACGGAAGCATTATTGCTATTAGAAACTCTGAAATCAAAAAGAATAAATGGACCTCTAGTATTAGTGTTCAGATTAGAATGCTAGACGTTTCTACTGGTGAAATTTTATCAACTGAAACTGTGAATTCAGATTTTATCCCATACAGTGATGACGTTAAAAAAGTGATGAAATCGTATTACTCAAAAGATGAATTTAAAAGAGTTGAAGAAAGAGAGGATCGATTGGAAGAGCCATCAACCTCAAGTTCAGAAGCTTTTAATATTGCCTTAATGCCCTTAAGTGATAATATCGTTAAGGTTACACGATCTCTTTTTCCAATGCCAGCAGAAATCATTAACTGGAACAAGAAGAAAAAAGATGAATTTACATTTGGAGCAGGACATGCTGCTGGTGTACAAATAGGACAAATTATGGACGTTGTTAAATCCTCAACAGTTGCCATTGGGGAAAAAGACTTACAAAGAAATGAGATCGTTGGTTCTGCTTGGGTAATTAGAGTAGATGATCAAAATTTTTCTGTAGCCACATTAATAAACAACCAAAAAGACATTAAAAAAGCGATTAAGAAAGGCGAACCAATAAGCGTCTTAATTAGATAAATAACCAACCAAATATTTAACCCTTAAATTTTAACAATTATGAAAAACACGTACTTATTATTAATTCTTGTTGCTATACTAGTTACAAGCTGCGGATCACAAAAAATGGCCAATCCGTACTCTACTTCTGAACTTATAGCTCACGACACGCAAGGTATTGTGACGTTACGAGGCGTTAGTGATGAATTTAAAGAAGAACCTGAAGCCGAAGCTAATGCTCATAAAAAAGCGATACAACATTTATTCTACATGGGCTTCCCAGGAACAGACATGAAAAATCCTATGATTCAAAAAGGTCAGCGTATTGAAACTGAGAACAAAGCTTTTTTTGATGAGTTTTACAAATCAGGCTACAAACAATACATCACAAGTAACAAAGTTGACTATTATGGTTGCCAAAATGAGACGAAAAACTGCGTCACTGCAGCGTCAACTTTTAAACTTAACTATAATCTTTTAAGAAGAGATTTAGAACGCAATAAAATTTTAAATAAAATAGGATTTTAAACATGACTAAAAGAACAAATATTATCAAAATAGGAGTTTTAGTAATGTGCTTTTTGCAAACCTTTTCTACGTTCGCCCAAATTGCATCTACTAGAAGCGATGAAGTTGAAAGGGCACAAGCCAAATTAATGGTCGTACCCTACACCAAAACTGGTGAAGAAGTGAAATCAATCTTAGACGACAATCCATACATTCGTTCTGCAATGTCTATGGTTAAACAATCTTTTGATCAACGTGGATGGACTACCGTAGATTTTGTTGCGAGCCTTAGAGCTGCCGAATCTAATCGCGCTTTTCAAATGGATAGACAAGCAGATTTTAAAGCCGATTTAATTGCTGGTTCTGGTGCGGATATCTATGTTGAAGTAGATACACAACTTACAACCGATGATTCTGGATCTGCAAGTGTCACCCTGGTACTGCAAGCATTTGAAGCCCATTCGGGAGCTAGTTTTTCTAACCAATCTGAAAATAGTGGCCGTTTCAATACTCAAGATTACGATAAGTTAATCGAAAAAGCGTACGACCGCATTAGAGAAGAGTTTTTAAATATGCTTCTTACAAAAACTGATGAAATTAGGGAAATAGGACGTGCTATTAAAATAGAACTCAACTTGCATGAAGATGCTGAATTAGATTTTGATGCCGAAGTCGGTGACGGCGATTTCCTTAACGAAGCCATTGAAGAATGGATCTATACAAACGCCTATAAAGGACGGGCTAATCTATCAGGAATCACGGAGAAATCAATGGCTTTTGACGAAGTGAGAATACCGCTTTTTGATCAAGAATCAGGCAGACCGTATAATCCGAATCGATTTGCAAGCGAACTGATTAAGTTCTTACGATCCAATGAGGTATCAGCCTCTAGAAACGTAAAAGGACAGAACCTATTTATTACAATTAAATAATGTTTATACAACGCACAACATATAGTTTATTTTTGATTTTGTTTCTAGTATTCTCTAGCAATATAATTTTTGGTCAAAATTCTAGTACCATTAACTTTAGCTACAAAATGCCAAATATAAAGACTAGAAACGGTGTCAATAAAGAGCATTACAAATTGTTGAGACAAAAAATCGAAGGGAGTTACAATGAAAGAGGTAAACTTAAGGTAGGGCTTAACTTTTCCCCTAGTCAAACTCCCTTTGAAATTATTCCTAGCATAGAAATCGTTGACGAAAAGAACGCTGGAGATATTCAAACCGTCAAGGTCGTTAAGGTTGCAGTGTATTTAACTATAACAGAAGCAGAGAATCAAACGCTATTCAATCAATTTAAAACAACGGTTATAGTTACTGATAAAGACCTGGATAAAGCTATAGCAAAAGCCATTCTACAAATAAAAACTTCAGACTCAAAATTCAGAAGCTTTTTTACTAAAGCCGAAACAAACATATTGGCGTATTACGAAAATAATTGTGCCAAAATAATCAAATCGGCAAATACTTATATAGAAAGAAAAGAATACAATAAGGCTTATGGATTGTTAAAATACATTCCTGAAAACATAAGTTGTTTTGCCGATGCTGAGCGCTTAATAACCAAAATTTACACTGACAACAAAGATGATAATTGCAAGAAAATACTTGAACAAGCACGTAATCAAAAAGCATATAAGGATTATCCTTCAACCTTATACAGTTTAGTATTTATTGATTCAGATAGCTCATGCTATCCTGAAGCGATAAAAATGGTTCAAGACGTAAAGCTGCTAATGGACAAAGAGGATGCTAAAGAACATATGCAAACACTTGAAGAACGAAAAGCTAAGTTTTCAAAAATGTCAGATTTAGAAAAAATTAGAATGCTAGCTGCGCAAGCACGTATTTTAAATCTCGATTTTATTGAAGAATAGATTTAGGGGATCTATTAATTCTAGTAAAGCCGTCTCAATTTCATTTTTAGAGTCGGCTTTCTTGTTTGTCAATTTCTCTACATATTTCATTAAAATCCATTTTAATTCAAATCACTTAGACCACTTTATCGTTAAGCAATCTTAGTTAAAGAAACCAACCATACATGACTTTTTAATAATTTATAAAAACACCGAATTATGAAAATCAGATTTTTAGTTTTACTACTATTTGTTTCAAAAATAGGTTTATCACAAAGTGAAACGCTTGATCCGCTAAAAATATCCAACATTAACACACTAATAAGCTTATTTGAAGCCAAAAACATTGACCAACTAGCTAAACACATCAATTACCCTCTAAACCGAGAATACCCTCTACCAAGCATTAAAAACGAGGTCGATTTTAAGCAGCGCTTCTCTGAGGTTTTTGACGATAAACTTGTTGCACTAATTGTAAATTCTAAAACTGAACAGTGGGAAGAAGTTGGCTGGAGAGGCATCATGCTTAATGATGGTATTATTTGGATAGATAGCACTAACGGAAAAATAAAAGCCATAAATTATGAAAGCGAAACTGAAAGAAAGAACAGAACCGCATTGATAGCTATGGATAAAGAAAACCTTCACAGCTCTTTAAAAGCATTTGAAAATCCAACATTAAAATTCAAAACTAAAAATCACCTCATTAGAATAGACCAGCTCGCTAGCAACACTTACAGATACGCATCTTGGAACATAACTGATAACGAATCTTCAAAACCCGATTTAATATTAAACGACGGATACTATGAATTTCAGGGCAATGGGGGCAATTACGCTATTATATTTACAAACGAACTACACACTTACACTATATACAGAAATAGCATATCTAAAGACGAAGAACCCAAAGTTACACTCGAAGTTTTAAAAAGCGATCAGGTCGTTTTAACAGAGAATGGCAAATTAATGGACAAAAATTAAATACAGCAACGACTTTAAAACTTAAGAAAGAGACTTAGACTTCATAGATCTCCTCATTACATAGGTATTAAAGCAACTTAAGAAGCCCAAAAAACAAAAAAGCATCCCGATTTTCTTATACAGAAAAAAGGAAAGCTTCTCATTGGTAAGAACTCAACAACAATGAGTTTCTTACAACTACTCTAGGATCTCTCCTAGAACAACACAACGTCTTTATGTCGCTAAAAAAAAGCCTCAATTTCTTGAAGCTTCTTTCTGCAATTTTAGCGGTCTGGACGGGACTCGAACCCGCGACCTTCGCCGTGACAGGGCGACATTCTAACCAACTGAACTACCAGACCGTTGCTTAATTGCGAGTGCAAATATACACTGCATTTTCAATTCCACAAACAAAAAACAAAAAAAATAAAAAATATTTTAAATAAATTTTTGTCGCTCTATCATGTAGGTCGTTAATATACTATTAAAACCAGCATTAATATCAGCCTCTACATACTTAATTCGGTATTGACCACACCTTAATTTTAAGTCTGTAAAGTATTCTTTTACAGATTTTTCGTAGTTCTCTTTGATGTTATCGGCATACAAATTTATATGGTCACCAGTCTCAACATCTATAAATCGTGTTGGTGTATTATTAAAATTAAAAGTTTGTTCTTTTTCTTTATCAAAAACATGAAATAAGACCACTTCATGCTTATTATGCTTTAAATGTCGCAACGCTTCAAACAGTTTTTCGTCATCTTCTGACGTTTGAAACATATCTGTAAACACAAAAATTAAGGATCTGCGATGAATTTTTTCTGCAATCTGATGTAAATAGCGATACGTTTCCGTTGTTTTAGTCTCAGATTTAGAAACCACAGCCCCACTCAACTTATGTAATAACATTTGATGATGACGCTCACTACCTTTTTCAGGGGAATAGAAATCATAAGTATCACTATAAATACTTAGGCCAACAGCATCGCGCTGCTTTTTAAGAATATGCATCAAGGAGGCACTTGCTAAAGCCGAGAACGCAATCTTATTAAGATTGTCTAAAGCAGTCCCAGCCGTTTCAGGATAGTGCATAGAACGGCTATTATCTAATATAATATGGCAACGCAAATTGGTTTCCTCATCATAACGCTTGGTATACAAACGGTCTGTTTTTGCATATAACTTCCAATCAATATGCCTGGTGCTTTCACCCGGATTATAAATCTTATGCTCGGCAAACTCTGCAGAAAACCCATGAAATGGACTTTTATGCATACCAGCAATAAAGCCTTCAACGACTTGCTTCGCTAACAATTCGAGGTTTTTAAAACCTCCTGTTTTATTGAGTTCTTGTTGTAAATCCATCAGTTACCGAAACTAAAAAAGGTTTGCCGTATAGGCAAACCTTTTATCATTTCTTTTAGAGTATTGACTACAAGAGTGCGTCGATAGCGTCAGAATATGCCTTTTTAGGCGCAACTCCAACTTGGCGACCAACAACTTCACCACCTTGAAAAACCAATACTGTAGGTATGTTTCTTACACCATACTTAGCTGCAAATTCTTGGTTTGCATCAACATCTACCTTACCAACAACAGCTTTACCTTCGTATTCTGTGCTGATTTCGTCAATGATTGGTCCAACCATACGACAAGGTCCACACCAAGCAGCCCAAAAATCAACTACTACAGGTTTGTCACTCTTTAATACTGTCTCTTCAAAATTTGCATCTGTTATTTCTAATGCCATAATATTTATTTTTTAAATGTATTCGACTTTGTTTTTATTCTAACTTTCTTCCAGTTAGAACTACAAAATTAGTCAAAATATTTCGCAAACCTTACAATGGCTGTATATGTTTTGGTTATAGCCATATAGACGACTTATATGTTTATTTATTTTAGCGCAACCGAAAAGGTCAGGCTGTCCGTTATATCTTTTTTTTGCCATATGTGGCAGCAAAAAAAAGGATGCCACTTCCATCCTTTGCGCAAATTTAGTATACAGACAAGCTTTTTCCTTTAAAATGAACACTAAATACGTTTTGCATTGCGTCCTTTATTCTATGCCATTCTTAGACAAAAATTCTAAAATGAGTTTTGCAATGTCTCTGGTCTTTTCTTCCGCTGCAAAATGACCTGCATCTAATAAATGTAATTCTGCATCTGGTACATCTCTTAAATACGCTTCCGCTCCTTTGTAAGTGAATTTCAAATCCTTTTTACCCCAAACAATTAAGGTTTTTGGTTGGTTATCTCTCAACATCTTTTGCCATTTCGGATAGCGAATCAAATTGGTATTGTAATCTTGAAATAACTGCACTTGAATTTCTCTATCACTTTCAGATCTTAAAAATGCTAAGTCGTGTGTCCAAGCATCCGGACTTTGTCTATTGATATTCGTAGCATCTAAATCAAATAAATATTGTTTATTTATTATGGCATCTTCACCTGTTAAGCTATATAAAAAATCGCGCTTTGCTTGCGACGTATCGGTTTGTGCCGTTCTAAAAAAATCTTGTCGGTTCGATGATAAACCATCTAAATACGCATTCGCATTCTGAACAATTAAAGCTTCAATCCGTTTTGGGTTTTTCATCAGCATTCGGTAACCCACAGGAGCTCCAAAATCTTGCATGTACATCACGTAATTCTTGATATCAAGTCTATCAATTAACTTCTCTGTATAATCCGCCAAGAGATCAAAAGTGTATGTCGTCGTTGCTGGATCTAAATGTGTGCTATAACCAGACCCCAAATTGTCTGGTGCAATCACATGATAATGCGTCGCCAACATCGGAATTAGATTTCTATACGAATGTGAAGATGACGGGTAACCATGCAACAATACTATCGTTGGGTTGCTTTGATCTCCTGCCTCTCTATAAAATAGTTTTACACTATCAATTTCAACATAATTATAGGTCGTCACTGGTGGTAAAAAGAATTGTTTTTTAGTTTCTTCTGATTTACGCTGACATCCAAATAAGGCTAGTGATACCAGTAAAATTATCACAAATTGTTTCATTCTAGTTTTCTATTTATTCTGATTTCTCATGAAGTTTCTAATATTTTCAATAATAGCATCCCCTTCTTCTTCTAATGCAAAATGTCCCGTATCATAAATGTTATAATCAATGTCTTTTACGTCTTTTTTAAACGCTTCTGCACCACTTTCTGGAAAAAAAGCATCGTTTTTACCCCAAACTATTAATAATGGAGGTTGGTTATCCCTTAAATAGTCTTGCCATTTTGGGTATAACTTCACGTTATTTTGATAATCGTAAAACAAATCTAAATTTACGGCATGTGCATTTGGTCTAGAGAGTCTTAAAAAATCCAAATTATAACTATCAGGATCTACGGTTTCAATATCTCTAACACCATGTGTGTATTGCCATTTTAAACCTTCCAAAGAAAAAGCAGGCAATAAAGCATCTTCAGTTTCTTTAGTTCTGTTTTTCCAAAGTGCTTTTATGCCAGCCCAAGCATCGCCTAGACCTTCTTCGTAAGCATTTCCGTTTTGGTTGATGATTGCTGTAATGCTTTCAGGATGTGCAGTTGCTAATCTAAAACCAATAGGTGCTCCATAATCTTGAATCATTATAGCATAAGAATTAATCTCCTTTTGCTCTAAAAAGGAATCCATAGTAGTCGCTATATTATCAAACGTATAGATAAACGTTTCCGCATCTGGAAAATCACTATTACCAAAACCTGGATAATCAGGTGCTATTAAATGAAACTCGTTAGATAATTGTGCTAACACTTTTCGGTATTGGTACGATGATGCCGGAAAACCATGTAGTAAAACAATAGTCGGGTTTTTAGGATTACCAGCTTCTCGATAGGCAATATTTATCCCGTTTACAGCTAATGTTTTATATTTTAATGTTGATTTTTTACTAGTATTATTGGACGTTGTCGTTTTAGACATACGGTCCGTTTCTGTTGTTACCTTCTCTTTACAAGACATAAACAGTAAAACAATACTTACGGTTAGGACCAAATTTTTCATAGTTTGAATTCAAATTTAAATCTCAAAATTATTTTGAGACTTATGGAATAGAAAAGCCATAACCTAAATTAGTTAAGATTATGGCTCATTAATTATTTATACTTTTAATTTCTACCAGCCATAACACCACCGTCGGTATCCCAAATAGCACCTGTTACCCAAGCCGCTTTGTCTGATAATAAAAAGATAATACTATTGGCTACATCTTCCGATTCACCAAAACGACCTA
This sequence comes from Winogradskyella pacifica, assembly GCF_003386275.1. Taxonomy (NCBI): domain Bacteria; kingdom Pseudomonadati; phylum Bacteroidota; class Flavobacteriia; order Flavobacteriales; family Flavobacteriaceae; genus Winogradskyella; species Winogradskyella pacifica. Next base: position 622,035 of record NZ_QREI01000001.1, read on the forward strand.
TGGGGTGAAATCCGTTAAAACCAACCAATGCTTTTTTAGCCGCTTCTTCACCTCCAAAAACACCATGATACACAGGAGTATTAACTAAAGCAGGAGACACCGCATTCACCCGAATGTTATCTTCTGCCAATTCCATCGCCAAATGTTGTGTCAGCGAATGTAAACCTGCTTTTTGCATAGAATATGCTGTAGAAGGAGTTGCTTTTACGGCTTGTTTTGCCCACATAGATCCCACATTTACTATAGCACCACCTTTAGTCGCTTTCATTTTTTTTGCGGCACTTTGTGTAATAAAAAAGAAGCCTCTATTTAAATCTAAATACGAATTATAGTCTTCCATCGTATGATCTAAAAACGGTTTAGGACCAAAAATCCCTGAAGCATTTACCAAATAGTCCAAGTTATCTAAACCATCAATTTTAGCGATTAAAGCATCTACATCTGTTGTACTAGATATGTTTGCTGTGTGTTTAACCAAGTTTGGTGCATCGGCAATTTTATCTGTATTTCTACCCACAACATGCACTGTTGCTCCTCCTTCTAATAAGGCGTTTGTAGTGGCATTACCTATTCCGCTTGTTCCACCAATAACTAAAGCTACTTTGTTTTCAAATTCTTTCATTATATTTTTATTAAATTATTAAAATTAGACAGACAAGTCTGTCTTTGATAGTTCAAATTTTTTTAAGCAATTATTTTTTTACATAAATTTTTAGACTCAACAATAGGCCAATCTTCTTGGTGTAGGTGACTTTCTCCAACGGCACTTTCGTAAAGTAAATATATTTGTCTTGAGAGTGAATTTACTTGTTCACTTTTAACTTGCTCTAAATTGCTGGTGATCAGTTTTGCGATAAGTGCGATAAAACTATTTTTCTGAGATTGAATTTCATGTCTAATAATCTCATTGTCTTTTGGTATTTCTGAAACGGTTTTTATACACCAACACCCATTAAAATCTTTATCCTGATAAAACAGTTGAAGGAAATCGAATATCGCTAGGATCTGATCTTTTCCTTTTGGTTTAGAGGTCGTGAAATTTTCAAAATCTTCTAAAAAATTGACATTCTTATATTGGAGATAAGCCAAACAAATCTCCTCTTTAGATTTAAAATGATTGTAAAGCGTTGCCTTAGCAATGCCTGCTTCTGCGATAATTTGATTTATACCCGTAGAGTTATACCCATTCTTATAAAATAAAAATGAGGCCGTTTCTGTAATTCTATTTTTTACTTCGGCATGTTTCATGGTGCAAATATATAAAACAATTCCAAAAACAGACAAGTCTGTCTATTTTATTTATTGAGTATCTTTAAATTCTTCTTTCATTTTTTTCTCAACTTTAACGATTAATAAAACTACCATTAAAATCATTAAACCTAAGCCTAACATAGTAGAAATACTTTCAGCTGGCTCGTACACCAAACCAACTAATCCAAATACTGAAAGTAGCAGTCCATATTTTATCATTTGTTTAGCCGCATATAGCTGTGCAAAATCCCATCTCACTTGATTTTTCATAGAACTTGCTGTTCTATAGCCATAGAGTCCATTGATTTTCTTTGGTGGAAACTTATACATTATCAGTCCTACAACGTAAAAAATGAGTCCGCTACTGAATGGAATTAAAAATAATGGATTTTCGAATAACATATTATGCACTAATTTTTAGGCTTGGCCTTGACCATAAATGTATAAAATTTAATATCGTTTGAATAGCTCAACCGTTATTTTTGTATGCATTATTACCATCGTATTTATTTTAGATATTTATGCATATAAATATTTGAAACTATTAAAATCCCCATTAAACCAAAGAGCAATAACATTATAAAGATGGAATCCTTATGTTTAACATGTGCAACTAATGCCGTTACTAGGAATAATCCAACGCCAGCATAAGTCCATTCTTTTAACTGCGAGGATACAAATGGCAGTACTAATATAATAGCTGCTATACCTTTTAGTACTGCCAACTCTATCCTAAAATAGTCAGGAAAACCCAATGCTTTAATGCCATCAATAGTACTTTTACTAAATAGATAAGAATACGAACTTAACAATAGAAATGCAGAAATGATGCCTGTAGATATCCAGTATATTGTTTTCATACGAATTGCTTATAAAAAACTTGCCTTTAACTGATTAACAATCTTAGTGCCATCTGGATCGGCTTGCGTTTTTAGTTCACAAAAATCTTCAGCCCATTTTGAGGTTCTAATTCGCAGTGGTGGCTGTTCATGCTGTGCGACATTTAAAACCACTTCTGCAACCTCAGCTCCTGTTTGATACACTTGATTTTCACTTTCATTTGCTCGTTTTTGATTTCCTGCCATATATAGTTCAAAGATTGGTCGGTATTCTCCAGTTGCAAATTGACCTTCAACAGCGGTTTTTTCAATGGCAGACGTCATAAATTCTGTAGCAATTCCTCCTGGTTCTACACAAGTGATTTTAATATTGAAAGCATCACTGACATAAGTTGCTAAACCTTCCATAAAACCTTCTACGGCAAACTTTGCTCCACAATACAATTCGTTGAATGGCTGTCCTACTAAACCACCAACAGACGTAATACTTATGATTTGACCACTCTTTTGTTTTCTCATATAAGGCAGCACAGCTTGTGTACAGAATACCACTCCGTGATAATTCACTTCCGTCACCCATCTAATTTCATCTTCTGTAGATTGTTCAGTTGTTTTGGCAAATCCGGCTCCTGCATTATTAACCAGCACATCTATTTTACCATCTTTTTCTATAATGGTCTCAACCGCAGAAGCAATGGAGTCAATTTTAGTGACATCTAAAGGAAGTAACTCAATATCCAAATTTTCTTCTTCTATTTTCTTTTTGAGTTGGTCAGCTTTTTTTAGGTTTCGCATTGTAGCATAAACCTTATAATTATTCTTAGCAAATAGCATTGAAGCTTCAAACCCTACTCCTGTTGATGTTCCTGTAATTAATACATTTTTTTTCATAATTATTGTTTTATGGAATGAATATTCATTCCAATTATTAGATAAATTTTTTTATTCTTTAATGGCGTCCCAAACCATTTGTGTTTGATTTTTAAGCGATGTCGTTTTTGTTTCTGACTGGTGAAAATACCATCTTAGATAAGCCAAAACAGCACCACCAATAAACATTAATATTTCGTCTAATTCTATAGCTTTAATAATGCGCTCTTGTTGACCTTTAACTAATAGTTCATAGACTGGAGCAACAGATTTCCCTCCTTCTTCTCTACTTTCTTTAGTAATAATTGGAGACGCTTGTAATTGCTCCATAAATTTAAAATAAGCAGGATTCGCAATAAAAAAATCAATAATAGATCTTAGATAATTTTCAAATTGTGTTTTTATTGGTTGCTCTACATCAAAATCTAAAAACACTGATTTTTCTTTGACCTTTATATTTACATAAATCTCATTGATTAAGGACTCTTTGTTAGGGAAATAGTTATAAATTGTTCCCATTCCTGTTCCGGCAGCTTTTGCAATAGCAGACATTGGTGTATTATGAACTCCTTTCTCTGTAAGCAGTATAAGTGCAGATGATAATATGGCCTCTTTTTTATTCACGTTGCAAATATAACTATATTGGAATGATTATTCCAAATAATACTATAGATTTCTTAAATTTAATGTGTTAATCGAAAATAGAATCATGAAAAACGAAATTTAGATTTATAGATAAAACCTTTTCGTTAAATAATCTTTTATAGTTTCTTGATTTAATAATAAAAGAATCTTCCATTTTCGTGTTCATTTCGAATACTAATTCAACTTATAAATTATATCATGCTCCTTCAAACTATTTAAGAGTTGTTGCGACCAGCTTAACCTTATTTTCTCGATATTATCATAAATCACAAATTCTTTTTTATTTCCTTGTTTTGTTCTTTGCAATTTCCCATTTTTCTAAATTCTTTATTTTAAGCTCAATTTCCATACAATCTGCCTCCGTTAATATACCAGTTTCATTTTTTCCATACTGAACACCGACAATGTTTAACTCGCTTGGCTTCCCAACTCGAGCCTTAAGTCTTCTATCATAAAGTTGGGGATTCTCATTTATATCATAATTAGCACCATTAAATTTAGATGACGTAATCACATTATTTATTATGACTTCATGAAAACTTGCAGCTCTAAAATCACAACTACCAAATAATTCTAATTTCGAGAAAGCTATTTTTTCAATATGAGAACATGAGAAATCACCAGAAACGATAGAGCAGTTATCAATCGAAATATTTTTCAAATAAGAACTGGAAAAATTAACATCATAAAAAAAATTAACATTATCAAATTCAACATCTTCAATTTCACATTCTAAGAAAACTGTTTTAGATATTTCAGAACCACTAAATATGGAATTCTTTATTTCGCAATAATGAAAAGTCGTAAACATTAAATCTGATTGTGAGAAATCTACATCAATTAGTTTAGATGTTCTTAAAATAGAATTAGATAATTTACTTAACTTTAAATTAGACCCGTTTAAATTTGGAAGATAACATGATGATAAATTATAATTTTGAAAATTACAATCTGTTAAATCTAATCCGTTTAAATTTGTATAACTTAAATTACCGACCAAGTTATTGTAAGTAGAGTTTGAGTTTTTTTTGAATAAATAGTTAACTATCGTTTGAAGTGCTCTATGATTTATATCATCTGCTTTCTTTGTATATACATCAGCAGTTGATTTTATATAACTGCAAAGTATATTAAATACAACTTCTGAATAATTTGTTTTATTTTCTTTAGCAATTTGATGCAATTCAGCAATACCGCCCAAAATAATAGGTTCTTTATCACTCCCTAAATGTTCAATTGCATTTTTAAATCTCTCATCTATTTGAGATTTACGAGACAACTCTAATTGTTTGCTTTGGTTATCTATTGATTCAGATTGCTTTTCGACACCACTTTCCATTGCTTTTGCCCTTCTTAGTGATATATATAAACCATATACGACAGCAATAGCACCAAAAACACTCAAGATAATTTTAAACAACTCACCTTTACCATCCGAATCTCCAGGAAACAAATAGTGAGAAAAATCTTCGAATTTTAGTCTTATCAAATTCCAATTAGAAACACATAGCGCTATAGTTAAAAGGATTACTATAATTGGTATTAACTTAACTATCTTTTTCATATACTAATTCAACTTATAAATTATATCATGCTCCTTCAAACTATTTAAGAGCTGTTGCGAAATCTTAACTTTATTTTTTCGACTTGGCATCTGTACTTTTATCTTTTCAGCATTATCATAGACCACAAAATTTAAGGTTTGAGTGCCTTCATGGAATTTTATTAAGTCATACAACACAGAAACTGTTTCCCTTTCTAAATCCTTAATGTTTAATTGAATGGATAACTTTTTAGCATAGGTATCCATCACATCATGCAGCAATTGAAAACTATTAAACTGAATCCGTGGATCCCCTTTTTTACCTGTGTCTCTGTTTACCCAACCTTCGCGCACAAAAGCTCTGACATAAACAAAAGAGTTAATCACAAAGAAGTGTCTAAACTTTAGATAATCTTCTCCAAAAATTCGAAACTCAAAACTATCGGTATAATCTTCAATCGTAAAAATAGCCCAACCTTTTCCTTGTTTACTCACACGATGTTGCACATCGGTGACAACTCCCCCAAAAGTAACTTCCTTATTTACAATGGTTTCCAAATCATTAAAATGCGCCACCACTCCGTTGCAGAAGGTTTTCATTTCAATATTAAAATCATCTAATGGATGACCAGAAATATAAATCCCAACCACTTCACGTTCTCGCGATAATTTCTCCATCGTTCCCCAATCTTCACATGGAGGTACAATAGGTTCTGCAATCTGAACATCACTTGCCGCACCAAATAAACTGACTTGCGCCGAGTTCTCATTTTCCTGATGTTTGGCTCCATACTTAACTGCTTTTTCTAAAAAGCTAATACCATCACCTTCATCTGCAAAGTATTGCGCTCGGTGTGTATCTGCCCAACAATCAAAACCACCTGCATTCGCTAACCCTTCAAAAGCTCTTTTATTGGCAGCACGCAAATCAATACGTTTGGCAAAATCGAAGATAGATTTATAGTGTCCATCTTCTTTTCTGTTGTCTACAATCGTTTGAACAGCTCCATGACCAACACCTTTTATCGCTCCCATTCCGAAACGAACGGCATTATCTTTATTTACTGAAAACTTGTAAAAACTTTCATTAACATCGGGTCCTAAAACCGGTAAGCGCATCCGTTTACATTCTTCCATAAAGAAGGTTACGGATTTAATATCATTCATATTATTGGATAATACCGCAGCCATATATTCTGCTGGGTAATGCGCTTTTAAATAGGCCGTTTGGTAAGCAATCCACGCATAACATGTGGAGTGCGATTTGTTAAAGGCGTAACTCGCAAAGGCTTCCCAATCCTTCCAGATTTTTTCTAACTTTTTAGCGTCTAAACCTTTTGCACTTGCTTGTTCAATGAATTTTGGTTTCATCTTATCCAAAACAGCAATCTGCTTCTTACCCATTGCTTTTCTCAAGACATCGGCTTCACCTTTGGTAAAGTCAGCCAATTTTTGAGACAGTAGCATTACTTGCTCTTGGTAAACCGTAATTCCGTAAGTTTCCTTAAGGTATTCTTCCATTTCTGGTAAATCGTACACAATCTCTTCATCACCATGTTTACGCGCAATGAAACTTGGAATATATTCCATCGGACCAGGACGATACAAGGCGTTCATGGCAATTAAATCATCAAAAACCGTAGGTTTAAGATTCTTCATGTGTTTTTGCATTCCAGGCGATTCATACTGAAACACACCAACCGTTTCTCCACGCTGGAATAACTCGTACGTTGGCACATCATCTAACGGAAAATTCTCCGGATCGAGTAAAATATCGTGCTTGGCTTTTACAAGTTTAACCGTATCCTTAATTAAGGTTAAGGTTTTTAATCCCAAGAAATCCATCTTTAACAGCCCTGCATCTTCTACAACAGAGTTATCAAATTGGGTGACATATAAATCGGAATCCTTCGCCAGCGCAACAGGCACATAATTGGTAATATCTCCTGGCGTGATAATAACACCACAAGCGTGAATTCCTGTATTACGGACCGAACCTTCTAAAATCCGTGCTTGGTTGATGGTTTCGGCTTGTAAATCATCACCATCAGAAATATTGAGTAATTCATTAATTTTCTCTAAATCTTCAGCTCTAAATTTACTTGCTAATTCTTTTTCCGAAAGTCCAAAAATCTTACCTAGTTTGGACATCAACGGAATTAACTTCGCAATATGATCGGCTTCATTAAGTGGTAAATCTAAAACTCTGGCGGTATCTCTAATGGAGGATTTTGCAGCCATGGTTCCGTAAGTAATAATCTGCGCTACTTGGTTAGAACCGTATTTATCAATTACATATTGCATGACGCGACCTCGACCTTCATCATCAAAATCGATATCAATATCGGGCATACTTACACGATCTGGATTTAAGAAACGCTCAAAAAGTAAATCGTACTTAATCGGATCAATATTGGTAATCCATAAACAATAGGCAACCACCGAACCTGCCGCAGATCCACGACCAGGACCAACGGAGACATCCATTTTTCTAGCTTCGCGAATAAAATCTTCTACAATTAGGAAGTAACCTGGATAACCCGTTTTTTCAATAACGCTCAACTCAAAATCGAGACGCTCTTCAATAGCTGGTGTAATCTCACCATAACGTATTTTGGCACCTTTGTAGGTTAAATGTCTTAAAAATGCATTTTCTCCACGTTTACCGCTATCGGCTATATCTTCTTCAAATTTAAATTCTTCAGGAATATCAAACGCAGGCAATAATACCGCTCGCGCTAATTCGTAAGGCTCAATCTTATCGACTACTTCTTGAATATTTACAATTGCTTCTGGCACATCCTTAAAGAGTGCTTTCATTTCTGCTGAAGACTTAAAGTAATATTCCTGATTTGGTAAACCGTAACGATAACCACGACCACGACCAATTGGCGTCGCCTGTTTTTCACCATCTTTTACACATAATAAAATATCGTGCGCATTGGCATTTTCTTGATCGACGTAATAGGTATTATTGGTAGCGACCAATTTAACATCATGCTTTTTTGCCAATTGAATTAATACCGGATTCACCCGATTTTCATCCTCTTGGTTATGACGCATTATTTCAATATATAAATCATCTTGAAACGTTTCTTTCCACCACAATAAGGCTTCTTCCGCTTGATTTTCACCAACATTTAAAACCTTACTTGGTACTTCACCATACAGGTTTCCGGTTAAGCAGATTAAATCTTCTTTGTACTGTTCAATCAGTTTTTTATCAACTCTTGGCACATAATAAAAACCATCCGTAAAGGCCGCAGATGATAATTTTGCTAAATTGTGATAGCCTTTTTTATTCTTGGCCATTAACACAATTTGATACCCATTATCTTTTCTGGTTTTATCTGCGTGATTTTCGCACACAAAAAACTCACAACCGATAATTGGTTTCATGATTTTACCTTTCTTTTCTAATCCGGCTTCTTCTGCTTGTTTGTGTTGTGCTTTTACGCCTTTATTATGATTAGAAACCGCAGTCACAAAGTGAAATGCTCCCATCATATTTCCGTGATCCGTCATCGCGACGGCCGGCATATTTTCTCTGGCAGCTGCAGCCACTAAATCTTTAACGCTAATCGTCGATTGAAGAATGGAATACTGTGAATGGTTATGTAAATGTGCAAAATCAACATCTTTAATTTGCGATGCCGCTTCTTTATCGATGGTTATAGGTACCGCTTGTTCCTTTTGAAGGCGCGCATTAATCTTAGCACTTTCTTTTTTTAGATTAATGTGTTTTAAACCGATAAGCTGAACTTCCGCAGGGTTTTCTTGAGTGAAATTCTCAAAATATTCTGGCTCTACATCTAACTGCTCTTTGGTGTATTGTTTACGTCTTATTAATTCTAAAAAACAACGTGTCGTTGCTTCCACATCGGCTGTAGCATTATGAGCTTCAGAAAATGGCTTATTAAATAAGTACTGATGTAATTCTGTTAAAGTTGGCAATTTAAACTTCCCGTAACGTCCACCTGGCAACTGACACAAACTTGCGGTATGTTCTGTACAAGTATCTAAAACTGGTAATTCTTGAAGTGGATTTGTGACGTTTTCGCGCACAAACTCCGCTCCCATAATATTTAAATCGAACTTTACATTCTGACCAACAACGAATTTCGTTTTAGCCAAAGCCGCATTAAATTTTTCTAAAACTTCAGAAAGTGGCACACCTTGTTCTTGCGCTAATCCTGTTGAAATACCATGAATTTTTTCGGCATCATACGGAATATTAAAGCCTTCTGGTTTTACCAAATAGTCTTCGTGTTCAATACAATTCCCCATACCGTCATGCAATTGCCAAGCAATCTGAATACATCTTGGCCAATTATCAGTATCGGTAATTGGTGCATCCCAGCGTTTTGGTAATCCTGTGGTTTCGGTATCGAATATTAAGTACATGCGTTGTTCTGTCGTTTATTATTAAATGGTGTGTTTTTACTGCAAGGACATCAAAGCGTAAAACACTTATAATCAGCAAAAACTACAATTTTAGTCTTCAAAAAGTTAGCTTATAAAATTACATAGAATTTGAACTTTTCTAAAGTGAAATTACAAAGAGTTTTGAACATAAAAAAAGCCAGCTTTAAAAGCTGACTTCAATCTTTATTTTAAATTAATTACGATATTAACTCCTCTTGTACTTTCTCTGAATTAATTGCGGCTTGGATAGCATTTTTATGCTTTAACAACAAGGCGTCAATACTTGGCGGCAAATTACGTTCCTTAATTAAATCGTTATAAACCTCTAAACTCGCTTCTTCCCCTTTAATAGCCTCTTCTAAAATAGTCTCTTCGTTATTAGAACTAAATGCAGACTTTAAACTCATCCAATTTCTGTGCATTGCACCTTTAAAACTGCCTGAATCTTCTGGAATCTCACCATACTGCAATATCTCAGTTCTTAATTCCTTTGCAAATTCACTGCGTTCTGAGGCTCTACGTTTAAAAAACATTTCTAATCGTTTACTATCCACATTGTCAATAGCATTTAAATAGCCTTTTTCGGCGTCGTAATTCTTAATCAATAATTCGTTTAATTTATTTGAAATTTCTTCTGTATACTTCATTATATCTTGTTCATTTAAGATTTCAATAAGTTCTTTTAGGTTGCGTATTGTTTCACAACCATAATTAATATAACAGAAATGATAGGAAACACTGCAAAATTTAACCTCTTTAACAAAGACTTATAAGTCTTTAACAAAAAAAGCGTCACTCATAATGAGTAACGCTTTAATAGTCTTATATATCGTTTAATTTATGCTTGTAAATAATCTGGCACTCCATCACCATCGGTATCAACAGCATCATCAGGATTACCATCACCATTTGGATCTGCATTTTCATTTATAGTCAATATTGTATCTCCGTCATCATCATTATCTAAATAATCCACATCACCATCACCATCAGTATCAATAGGATTTCCGTCTGCATCTTTAGCTTCATATTGAGTTAATATACCATCACCATCATCATCATTATCTAAATAATTTGGAATTCCATCATTATCCGTGTCATCATCCTCAAGATCACCATTACTATTAAAATCTTCATACGCATCAGGCACACCATCTCCGTCGGCATCACCACAATCTAAATTATCTATTTGCAATTGAATACTACCATCAGCATCACCACAAATTTCTATTTGTTCTTGTAAGTAAAGGATAAACTGTGCACACTTTTCATTATAATTACCAATAGTTGCCGTTGTATATTGTGAATTAGCTTCTACAACATTTGCAGTAGCAATTTCGCAAGATATTTGGCAGTCAGCTAAACTATCTATTATATCTTGTAAAGCGCCATCGGTATCACCACAATAGACACGTTGATTTATTAAAGCTTCAGAATAAGCACTACATGCCGCTAAATAAGCCGCACTATTTACAAATTCTAAATCAGAAGAAAATGTGTTTTCAAAAGCCAACAATGCAACATCAGAAACTATTTCTACATCTATACACGTTATAGGGTTTGTTGGAAATTCACCAGAGATCAAAGGCACTTTATAAAAAATACCATTGGTAAACCCAACGGAATTTAATCCAGAGGCATCAAAAGCTAAAAATCGATAAGTTCCTGTAAAAGTTCTGTTTACCACATCTATTTCCTCAATGATAATCTCACCAAGTTCAGGGTAGATTGAAACACTTTCATCTGGTTTATTGGTCGTAGAATAGGTTGCACCAAAACCATCACTATATTGTGCTTCAACAATATCTATATCACCCACAACAAAGGCTGACTCAATTACAGAAGGAACAATCAGTTTTACAGTTTCAGAGTTGTTAATTCCTGTAATGGTTAAAAACCCAAATGCGTCAATACTAGCTGAGAAAGCCTTAGCTCTCCACAGTTCATTTTCACGATCACCTTGAAAAGCAGGCGTATTAAACTGTACTTCGTCACCACAACTGAATGCTGTTAAAAAAATAAGAGATAAGAGGATTAGTTTTTTCTTCATTTAAAAAAGGCTTTTGTCTGTGCTCCAAATATAACGAAACAACAATGTCAAAAGTATAATAATTTTTAATAATGAGCATAACTCCACTTTTTCTTTTAGTTAAAGTACACTTAGCGCTCGTTTAAAACAAATTAAACCGCTGCAGATTAAAAAATTATAGTATCTTTGCGCCCTCATTAATAACAGAGGTCGAGAACCTCATTAATTAATTATTATGCCTGTAAAAATTAGATTACAAAGACACGGTAAAAAAGGAAAACCTTATTACTGGATCGTAGCAGCGGATTCTCGCGCTAAAAGAGATGGTAAATACCTAGAAAAATTAGGTGCTTACAATCCAAACACAAATCCTGCAACTATTGAATTAAATGTTGACGGAGCTGTACAATGGTTACAAAATGGTGCACAACCAACTGACACTGCAAAAGCTATTTTATCTTATAAAGGAGCAATGCTAAAAAATCATTTAGCTGGTGGAGTTAGAAAAGGTGCATTAACTGAAGAGCAAGCAGAATCAAAATTCAACGCTTGGTTAGAAGAAAAAGCAGCTAAAGTTGAAGCAAAAACTGATGGTTTATCTAAAGCTGATGCAGATGCGAAAGCTAAAGCATTAGAAGCTGAAAAAGCTGTAAACGAAGCACGTATTGCTGCAGCAGCGCCAGTTGTTGAAGAAGAAGTAGCAGAAGATGTTGCAACTGAAGAAACAGCAGCTAACGAAGAAGAATAAAAAAATTATTTTTTATACTTTTAACCCAGACTATTTTAGTCTGGGTTTTTTTATGTGAAATTGTATATTATTTTGAATACCATAGGTTTTTAAACACATTTCGTCATAAAGAAAAACCTTATTATTACTAACTGAGATCCTGAAACTAGTTCAGGAAGACAAATAAATTTGTCATGAAAAAAGAAGAGTGTTTTTATTTAGGGAAAATTGTATCAAAATACAGCTTTAAAGGCGAACTTCTCGCGAAGCTAGATACAGACGAGCCTGATTTGTATGATAATTTAGATGCTATATTTATAGATCTGAGAGGAAACTTAGTGCCTTTCTTTGTGGAATCATCACAATTACACAAATCGGATTTACTACGTTTAAAATTTGAAGACGTCGATACTGAAGCTGATGCTGATTCTTTAATAAAAACCGAATTATACTTGCCTTTAGATTTGCTTCCTAAACTTGAAGGTGATAAATTTTATTTTCATGAAGTTATAGGTTTCACAATTAAAGACACCAATTTTGGAGAGGTAGGTATTCTTCAAAGTATTAATGATACCACGGCCCAGTCGTTATTCGAAATAGATAGAGATGGCATTGAAATCTTAATTCCTATGAATGATGAATTTATAGTTAAGGTAGATCGGGAAAATAAAACAATAGAGGTAAATACACCCGAAGGATTGATAGATCTTTATATAGAGTAAATCCCAAATTAAAAATAGCAAATTCCAAAGGATACGATTATGGCAGGTGGTAAAATTTACGACTTAGAAGAAAGAACTTACTTGTTTGCCCGTGATTGTAGATTCAAAGTTAAAGAACTGAAACGAACCATTTCAAACATTGAAGATGGAAAACAATTAGTAAAATCATCTGGATCTGTTGCTGCCAACTATATTGAAGCAAATGAAAAACTTGGAGATAAAGACTTTAAGTTTAGATTGAAAATTTCGAGAAAGGAAGCTAAAGAATCTGTTTTATGGTTAAAACTATTACGAGACTTAAACTCCGATGACAAAGAACTAGTTAACCTTATAAATGAAGCTGAGCAACTTCGAAAAATATTATCTGCAATTATTAACAAATCATAATCCGTTTTGGATTTTGTAATTTAAATTTTGGAATTTTTTATGAAGCCTTTCAAATTCAAAGAATTTACAGTCCATCAAGAGCGTTGTGCTATGAAAATTGGCACAGACGGAGTGCTACTTGGCGCTTGGACTTCTGTTGAGCATAATCCGTATAATGTTTTAGATATTGGTTCTGGTACAGGCATCCTAAGTCTAATGATTGCGCAAAGAAGTCATGCAGATCAAATTGAAGCCATAGAAATAGATGATGATGCCTTTGAACAATGCGTAGAGAATTTTGAAAACTCACCTTGGGCAGACCGTTTGTTTTGCTTCCATGCCTCTCTATTAGAATATATCGAAGCTGTGGATGAAAAGTTTGATCTTATTATTTGTAACCCTCCATTTTACACAGAAGATTACAAAACAAAAGACAGTGCTAGAGACTTAGCTCGCTTTAGTGATGCCATGCCATTGGAACATATTATTTTTGCTGTTATAAATTTTTTATCTGAAAAGGGTAAGTTTTCTATCGTTCTTCCATATAAAGACGAACAAAAGTATATTGAAGAAGCAAGTCTCATTGATCTTTTCCCTAATCGCATCCTGAGAGTCAGAGGAAATGAAAAATCGGATATTAAAAGAAGTCTCATCGAATTCTCTTACTCAGAATGTCCCATTAAAATTTCAGAATTAATTATAGAAACCGAACGTCATCACTACACAGAAGATTATATTAATCTCACCAAAGATTTTTATTTAAAAATGTAAAAAGCATAAATCTAGTATACGCTAAAATCAGAGCGTATAAAACTTTAGATATAAATAGCGTCCTCCCTTCTATTAATTTTTATCTAGCAACGCCCCTATTCATTTCATATCAAATAAAAATCTTTTGATTATAAAATTTTGATGTATTTTTAAGATATCTAATTTTCAAAAATACCTGACGTGAGTACTCCAAAAATAGAAATTTCCGCGAATAATTTAATAAAAACACTTTTACTTACAGGAGGTCTTTTAGCTTTATTTTTCTACGGAAAAGACCTTATACTTCCTTTATTAGTTGCTGCCATCATTGCTATTTTACTCGATATACCAGTTCAAAAACTCAAAAGTTGGGGATTGCCAAATTGGCTTTCTATTGCCTTAGCAGTTTTATTTATGTTACTGTTTTTTTTATTGATTTTTTGGCTTTTAAATTCCCAAATAAATACCATGGCAGAAGATTGGCCAACTATTAAAGACAAGGCAAATGAAAAATTAAATTCATTATCGCAATGGGCAAACAACCAATTAAATTGGGATTATAAAGATTATATAGAAGGTAACAAAAAACTGGTTGAAAAAGCGGAAGGTTTAATTAGTACTTTCTTAGCTTCACTTATGAGTCTATTATCGCAATCCCTTATCATATTTGTCTATATTATCCTTTTTTTGATGCAAAAAAAGCAGTTTATAACATTTTTTAAAAAACAATTTTCAAATGAGGCCGCGATAAGTTCATTATTAAGAAAATCAGCTCAAACCATTAAAAATTACTTCGTTGGTAAAGGAAAAATAATGGTGTTCTTATTTATCATTTATTATATTGGCTTCTTATTTGGCTCTGTGCCTTATGCCTTATTTTTAGCTCTATTTGCATCACTGTTTTCAATTATTCCATATGTTGGTAATTTAATTGGTGGTGGAATTGCTGTAGCGCTTTCCTATCTCTATGCTGGGTCAACGCCTGCCTTAATTGTTATTGGTGTTATTTCCGTAACTCAACTCGTAGAAAATTATGTACTAACCCCTTGGATTATTGGCGATGAAATCAATTTAAATCCCTTCATTACTATTTTCGGAATCATTTTATTCTCTGCATTATGGGGAGTTGTTGGAGCAGTTATATCTTTACCATTAATTGGAGTTTTAAAAGTAATATTCGACCATACCAAAGGCATGGAAGCGTGGGCTTACTTATTAAAAAAAACAGACTGACAGTGATGATCTTAACACGATTGAATTTTACTCCTATTTCTAATTTTCAATATAATTTTTAGCATTTACCACTTCTAAAAAACACACATTAAATTGTTAACCGCAATCGTATTCGCTATTTTTGTAATTCATTTAAACTAAATATAACAATAGGAGGAGACCTCATTATTTATGCTTATTGAAACGTATTTTTTATCCGTAATTTTAGCACAGCAATCACCTCTAATTTTTAATCTCTATAAAATCTAATTCCATGAAACCAGATTTATTCGAAGCACCAGATTATTATAATCTTGATGAATTACTCACAGAAGAACACAAGTTAGTGCGTGATGCAGCAAGAGCATGGGTAAAGCGCGATGTCTCACCTATAATTGAGGAGTATGCTCAAAAAGCAGAATTCCCAAAACAAATCATTAATGGTTTGGCCGAAATAGGAGCTTTTGGCCCCTATATTCCTGAAGAATATGGAGGAGCCGGATTAGACCAAATCTCTTATGGTTTAATAATGCAAGAAATTGAACGTGGAGATTCAGGTGTACGTAGTACAGCATCTGTGCAATCGTCTTTAGTAATGTATCCTATTTGGAAATATGGTAACGAGGAGCAACGCCAAAAATACTTACCAAAATTAGCTTCTGGCGAATGGATTGGCTCTTTTGGTTTAACAGAACCAGATCATGGTTCTAATCCAGCGGGCATGGTAACCAATTTTAAAGACATGGGAGACCATTACCTTTTAAACGGAGCAAAGATGTGGATTAGTAATTCACCTTTTTGTAATGTTGCTGTCGTATGGGCAAAAGATGAAAGCGGTCGTATTCACGGTTTAATCGTAGAACGTGGTATGGAAGGTTTCTCTACACCAGAGACACATAACAAATGGTCACTAAGAGCTTCTGCAACTGGTGAACTTATTTTTGATAATGTAAAAGTGCCTAAAGAAAATTTATTACCAAACAAATCTGGATTAGGAGCACCATTAGGTTGTTTAGATTCGGCACGTTTTGGTATTGCTTGGGGAGCGATTGGTGCAGCAATGGACTGCTACGATACAGCCTTACGTTACAGTAAAGAACGTATGCAATTTGGAAAGCCGATTGGACAATTTCAACTACAACAAAAGAAATTAGCTGAGATGATTACCGAAATCACAAAAGCGCAATTATTAGCTTGGAGACTTGGTGTAATGCGTGAAAACGGTACAGCAACCTCTGCACAAATATCTATGGCAAAACGAAATAATGTAGATATGGCTTTAACTATTGCTCGCGATGCAAGACAAATGTTAGGTGGCATGGGAATTAGTGGTGAATACTCTATTATGAGACACATGATGAACCTTGAAAGTGTAGTAACTTATGAAGGTACTCACGATATTCATTTATTAATTACAGGCTTGGACGTCACAGGTTTAAACGCTTTTAAATAGTCGCTAAGCAACATTTTACTATTAAATTCGAAAGAATACGTTTCGAAACATAGCAAAACGAAAAATTAAAAAATGCTTCTCATTATTGAGGAGCATTTTTTGTTTAAATTAGTCGAACATAAAAATTAGATGTCTTCAAAAACAAGATTAGATCGCGCATACAAGAACGCCAAACGGCTTAAGTTTAACGATACTTCCAAATATATTTTATTTAGCGACTGCCACCGCGGAGATAATAGTTTTGCGGATGATTTTGCCAATAATCGCAACATTTACTTTCATGCTTTACGGCACTACTATATGGAAGGATTTAGCTATTGCGAACTTGGTGACGGTGATGAACTATGGGAAAACATCACATTTGAAAGCATTTTTTATGCCCATAAAAATGTGTACATGCTGATGAAACAATTTCATGATGAAGACCGCTTACACATGATTTGGGGTAACCATGATATGGTGTATCGCGATCCAAAATATGTAGAAAAACATTTATCTACTTTTTTTGATCCAAAAACAGGCAATGACGAAGATTTATTTTGTGGCATACAATATCATGAAGGCATTACTTTAGAACATACAGACACCAAACAACAATTATTTTTAACCCATGGTCACCAAGCCGATTGGTGGAATTATACCTTTTGGAAATGGAGCCGGTTTATGGTTCGTATGTTATGGAAACCACTGAATGTTATGGGAATTGCAGACCCCACAAGTCCTGCCAAGAACTATACCGAACTTATTAAAATAGAACGTCGGACTAAACGATGGATTATTGAAAACAACAACTTAATCACCATCGTTGGACATACACATCGACCACGTTTTCCTGAACCAGGAGATATTGCTTATTTTAATGATGGTAGCTGTGTACATCCAAGAAGCATTACGGGTTTGGAAATTGAAAATGGATCAATTTCACTAATCAAGTGGCAAATTGTATCGTCTGAAGATGGCAACTTAAAAATTGATCGGTTTCTATTGGAAGGGCCTACGAGATTAAGCGATTATAGGACGGATTGAATTTGAATTTGAATTTGAATTTGAATTTGAATTTGAATTTGAAAAAACTAAAAATTTATAATTTTGACACTAAAACAACTTTACACTTTTTCTACTCATCTTATTATTCCCCATTAAGCAAGATTTTAAGATCAATTTTAATTTCGGAAAAGAAAATAATCTCGAAACATTTCAAGCCAAAAGTCAATACTTAAAAACCATTGATTTTTCAAAATATAAATTCAACACTTCAGATGGAAAACAAATAAGCATAACATTAGAAGAAGAGAAAATTTATATTCTAGATTTTTGGTATTTAGAATGTGCTCCTTGTATAAAAGAACATGAAGTTATTGCAGAATATATTGATACTAAAAAGAATAAAAAAATTGAGGTTATTGGAATGTCTATTGACAGAAGTAAAAGCAAATGGGAGACTTATTTAAAAACACATCAATATAATTGGATTAATTATAACCAGTTTGGTTTTGATGAAACACTTTATAAAGATTTAGAAATACAATTATTTCCGACTTATTTAGTTGTAAATAGTAAAGGAAACATACTTCATAAATCTAATCGATTTAAACAAGCTTTAAGTTTTGTAGAAGAACTAATCTAGTAAGAGACTAACCAAACTGATTATTATAAAATAAAAACTTATGGAACTTTTAGAAATGTGCCTTTGGATTTTTGATACTCTTTAAGAGATTCCTGCCTTCGCAGGAATTTGTTTAAGACTCAGGCGCTAACTCCACTTCCAAACCTTCCATTTCTGGTGTCATTTGAATTTGGCAACCTAAACGCGAATTATCTTTAACATCAAAGGCCTCAGAGAGCATGGCTTCTTCATCATCTTGCATTTCTGGTAATTCGGTTTCGCTTAATACGTAACATTGACAAGATGCACACATAGCCATACCTCCACAGATTCCTATGGTGCCTTCTGGCGCTAGCTCGTAAGAACGAACGATCTCCATTAAGTTCATGGCCATATCTGTCGGAGCTTCAATTTGATGTTTAACTCCTTCTCTATCTATAATGGTAATATTTATATCTTGTTCCATAATCAGTTTCCAAGAATGCGGAAACATTCTCTTTTAAGACCTGTTAAGTCTATTTTACATTAATCAAAAGCTTTAACAACTGCCTTAGGCGCTTCTTTTCTAGAGCCATCAAAACCATCAACTCCAGCAACTGTGGTGTATTTTAATACATAACGTTTTCCTGGATTAACAATTTTATAAGCAGACTGACACATTAATGTAGCTTCGTGAAAACCACAAAGAATTAATTTTAGTTTCCCTGGATACGTATTAACGTCTCCAATAGCAAAAATACCAGGAATATTAGTTTGATAGTCTAATGAATTATCAACCTTAATGGCATTCTTTTCTATCTCAAGTCCCCAATTTGCAATGGGTCCTAGTTTAGGAGACAATCCAAACAATGGAATAAAATGATCACATTTTACTTCAAATTCTTTTTCAATATGTTGCGCTTGTTTTACAACTATAGCTTTCACTTTATCATCACCAACAATGCCTATAACTTCGGCTGGTGTAATAAGGTTTATTTTTCCTTTATTCTTTAATTCTTGTACTTTTTCAACAGAATCTAAATGCCCTCTAAATTCGTTTCGTCTATGAATTAAAGTCACACTTTTAGCGACATCACTTAAAAAGATACTCCAATCTAAGGCTGAATCTCCACCTCCTGCAATCACCACATTTTTACCGCGATACATTTCAGGTTCCTTAATCATGTACTCCACACCTTTATCTTCAAAATCAGCTATATTATGGATTAAAGGTTTACGAGGTTCAAAACTTCCTAATCCACCTGCAATTGCAACTACTGGAGCTTGATGTTTTGTACCTTTATTGGTGGTAACGATAAACGTACCGTCCTCTTGTTTTTCTATAGTTTCGGCACGTTCTCCTAAAGTAAACCCTGGTTCGAACTGCTTACACTGCTCCATTAACTTATCCGTTAAATCACCAGCTAAAATCTCTGGGTATGCCGGAATATCATAAATTGGTTTTTTAGGATAGAGCTCTGTACATTGACCACCTTGTTGTGGTAAGGCATCAATTAAATGGCATTTTAATTTTAAAAGTCCAGCTTCAAAAACCGTAAAAAGCCCAGTTGGACCAGCGCCAATAATAAGTATATCTGTTGTAATCATGAATGTAAAATTGAATACAAAACTACTAATGTCGTTTTAATCAGAATGTGATAAATGTCACATTATTTTTCAACATTAATAACTTTTTCGATTTGTGGAGCATATTTTTTAATAGTCATCTCTACACCAGATTTTAAGGTCATCTGATTAACGCTACACGATGTGCAAGCACCTACAAGTTGTACTTTTACAAACTTACCATCGTCAATAGATAATAAATTAATATCGCCTCCATCACTTTGTAGAAACGGACGGATTTCATCCAATGCTTTTTCTACGTTTAATCTAAGTTCTTCTGTGCTCATTTAATTTTTTTTAACAGCAGAGCAACCTGCCATTGTTGTAATTTTTATCGCTTCCGTAGCTGGTAATGCGTCATTACGATCTACCACCTGCTGAACAACATCTCTTGTAATTGCTTCAAAAGCGGCTTCAATCGGAGTTCCTGTTTGCATTGCTGCTGGTCGTCCTAAATCACCAGCTTCTCTTATACTTTGAACCAATGGTACTTCACCTAAAAACGGCACATTTAAATCTTCCGCTAAATGCTTAGCTCCTTCTTTTCCAAAAATATAGTATTTATTTTCTGGAAGCTCCGCAGGTGTAAAGTAGGCCATATTTTCTATAATACCTAAAACAGGTACATTGATACTATCTTGCTGAAACATCGCCACTCCTTTTTTAGCATCTGCTAAAGCTACATTTTGAGGTGTACTCACCACAACAGCTCCTGTGATAGGCAAAGCTTGCATAATACTTAAGTGAATATCTCCTGTTCCTGGAGGTAAATCAATTAACATAAAGTCTAATTCTCCCCAAGCCGCATCAAATATCATTTGGTTTAAAGCTTTAGAAGCCATTGGCCCTCTCCAAATAACGGCTTGATCTGGTTTTGTAAAAAATCCGATAGATAATACTTTTACTCCGTAATTCTCTACAGGTTTCATCTTAGATTTTCCATCAATAGTTACAGATAGTGGACGTTCGTTAGCCACATCGAACATAATCGGAATTGACGGTCCGTAGATATCAGCATCTAAAATACCAACTTTAAATCCCATCTTTGCTAAAGTCACAGCCAAGTTTGCGGTTACTGTAGATTTACCTACTCCACCTTTACCAGACGCAACTGCCACAATATTCTGAATACCTGGAATTGACTTTCCTTTAATCTCGTTTTTTGCAGATGTTGCTGGTGCATCAACTTTTATATTGACTTTTATCTTTGCTTTTTCGTACACTAGCTTGTGTATTGTTTGCAAAATTTCAACTTCTGTCTTTTTACGTGCTTGAAGACTTGGGTTTCTTATGGTGATGTCTACAATGACTTCATCTGCAAACGTCACAACATTAGTTACCGCTCCACTATCTACCATATTTTCACCTTCACCAGGTGCTGTAATAGTTTTAAGCGCGTTAAGTATATCTTGTTTTATTAATTTCATATCGTTTAAAGACTTAAGAAAATGGAGACTAGAATAAAGACTCGCGTTTTTTCTTATTAAGATTAATTCTAAACGCAAAGATACTTAGAATAGTTTAGAATTTGAACTAGATAAATTGAATTGATTAATGCCTGAATTCGATTTATAAATAGGAAAACAGATTTGTAATTATTTGTGAATTTTGACCAAATCAGGAAATAATAGCATTCGTCTTAGTATTCACAGCATATAATTATAACAGTGTTACAATTCCTTAGCAGGGTCCCAATAAATAGTCTCTAAGTTCTGAATTTGATTTTCAACAACCTCAACACCTTCACTTTCCAAAAGCTGCTGCATAAGATTGGTACCTTCAAAATGATGCTTTCCTGTTAAAAGCCCCTTTCTATTTACAACTCTGTGTGCAGGTATATCTTTTCCGTGAGAACCATTCATGGCATAACCTACAATTCTCGCGCTTTTTCCTGCTCCTAAATATTTTGCAATGGCTCCGTAACTGGTTACTCTTCCGTAAGGAATTTGCTTAGCGACTTCATATACTTTTTCGAAAAAACTAAGCGTTTCAGGTTTCATTACAGTTCTTTTAGAATGGTAATAAATGTAACTAAAGCAACAAGTCCGGTAATTATACCAATACTCAGATTCATGCTTTTTTGAGAAGTGAATTTTCGATCTTTAATCTTATCAAAAAAGAAAATATAGAAATAAAGCATTACAAAAGTACCTGTTGCAGCACCAGTTACGTAAGTGACAATGCTTAATTTTTCGAAATTCATCCAACCAAAAGACACCAAAGTAATGGTCATATATGCCTGAAACGGGATGGGAAATATATTCAGCGCAGACAGCAACATACCATGTAACAATCTACCATGCTTACTTTTAATTTCAGTTTCTTGCTTCTGTTCTTTCTGCTTAGATGCTAACATCAAAAAATAAACAGTAATGAGAACAAAGATCACAAAAGCAACACGTTTTAAAATTGCTACAATATCTGGGTGACTAGACAAATATCTCGCAAAGATAGCAGCCACATAAGTTTGAATATATACGACAATACAAACCCCTGTAGAAAACATGATACCACGAGCAGCTCCTTCCTTTAAACTAATTCTTGCCGCTGTCATATTTAGCAATCCAGGAGGTATAACTCCCACAAATGCCACAAAAAGGCCAAGAAAAAAAATGACGGTAATACTCAAGTTTTAGTTGATTTTAAATCTAATATACGTAATTGCTTTATCTTTCTCTAAATACTGACTTTCGTAAAACGTCTGAATTTCAGTTACATCCTGAGGACTGCCTTCTAATTTATAAACATTATGGTTGGCATATAACACCTCATAACCCGAACCATGCAATAAACCTAAGGTATAGCCATGCATAAATTCACTATCCGTTTTTAGATGCATTAATCCTCCTGGTTTTAATACTTTTTTATAGCGTTCTAAAAACTGTAAATTAGTCATTCTATGTTTTGTTCGCTGGTATTTTATTTGTGGATCTGGAAATGTAATCCAGATTTCATCAACTTCATTTTCTTCAAAAATAAATGCTATGAGTTCAATTTGTGTTCTAATAAACGCCGCATTGGGAATATCATCTTCAATCGCTGTTTTTGCTCCTCTCCAGAATCGTGCTCCTTTAATATCTATACCAATAAAATTTTTGTTAGGGTAGCGTTTTGCCAAACCAACGGTATATTCTCCTTTACCACAGCCTAACTCTAGAACTAAAGGGTTATCGTTTTTAAAAACTTCCGATTTCCATTTTCCTTTTAATTTGTATGTAGCATCGACCAATTCTTCTCGTGTTGGCTGATATACATTATGAAAGGTTTCGTTTTCTCTAAAGCGTTTAAGTTTATTTTTACTTCCCACTACATATTGATTTATTAATAATTCGGTAAAATTAAGCAAACATTTTAGGTTTACCTTTGTTTAATACAATCTAAAATTAAGAAACACTAATAAAAGTTGAATACAAAAAAAAGGATTTTAGTTGCACCATTAAATTGGGGATTAGGACATTCTACAAGATGTATTCCTATTATAAATGAATTATTAGCGCATAACTTTGAACCTATTATTGCTAGTGACGGCATCGCTTTAGAATTATTAAAAAAAGAATTCCCTAAACTAAGCTCCTTTGAGTTACCCTCTTACAATATTACCTATGCTAAAAAAGCAAATAGCTTTAAAATTAAGTTATTGAAAGACACACCTCATGTTTTAAAAACTATTAAACGCGAAAAGAAGGTTGTAGAAAGTTTAGTTGAAACGGAAGCGATTAGTGGTATTATTTCAGATAATAGATTTGGTGTTAGGCACAATGCTATCCCATCTGTATTCATAACACATCAATTACGCGTATTGAGTGGCAACACAACATGGTTAAGCAGTAAATTGCATCAAAACATAATTTCTAAGTTTAATGAATGTTGGGTTCCTGATCATATGGGCACCACTAATTTGAGTGGAGACTTAGGCCATGTTCCTAACTTTATAGCATCGGTAAAATATTTAGGACCGTTAACCCGATTTAAAAAACAAGATTTAGAAATAGAATATGATCTTCTTGTTTTGCTCTCTGGGCCAGAACCTCAGCGCACCTACTTAGAAGAAAAGTTATTAAGCGACCTAAAACACTATAACGGAAACGTGCTCTTTATAAAAGGAAACGTAGAGTCTCTACAACGTAAAACGGTTATGGATAATGTGGTTATCTATAATTTTATGACAAGTAACCAACTTGAAATTGCCATCAACAAAAGTAACCTTATTCTTAGTCGCTCTGGCTACACCACTATAATGGACTTAGCAAAACTAGAAAAGAAAGCCTTCTTTATACCTACTCCGGGGCAATTTGAACAAGACTATTTAGCTAAAAAATTAGCTTCTGAAGGCATTGCTCCATATTGTAAGCAAGACGATTTTGATATTAATATGTTATCTAACATTGAAAATTATAGTGGTTTTAAATCGGAAGACTACCAACTAAATTATAAAAAGTTATTTGGTCTTTTCTAAAGTAAATGAAAACTCACTACCCACACCTAATTCGCTTTCAATATATATTTTTTCCTCGTGAGCCTCAATAATATGCTTTACAATTGATAGCCCAAGACCAGACCCCCCTTCTTTGCGAGAACCACTTTTATCTACACGGTAAAAACGCTCAAACAATCGCTGAAGATTGGCTTTTGCAATCCCATCACCATTATCCGTAACTCTTATAATCGCTTTATTCTTAATGAGGTTTTCTACACTTACTTCTGTAGTTCCTTTTTCTCTTCCGTATTTAATAGAGTTAACAATAAGATTAGTTAAAACTTGTTGAATACGTTCTTTATCAGCATAAACATTAATGGGGTCTAAATAATCGATATCAAAGGTTAATGTAATTTGTTTTTTAGCTGCTTTCATTTCAAACAGATCAAATACATTTTGTACCAATTTAACAATATCAAAATTTTCTTTCTCTAAACTAAGAACACCAACTTCTAGTTTGGTAATCATGTCTAAATCTTTAATAATATACGTTAGGCGTTCGACTCCTTTAGCCGCTCTAGCTAAATATTTTTTTCTAATCTTTTCGTCTTCTACCCCACCTTCTAACAACGTAAGCAAATAGCTTTGAACAGTAAATAGTGGTGTTTTTAATTCGTGTGAAACATTGCCAATAAATTCTTTTCGATATTCTTCTCTAATTTTAAGCGTTTCGATTTCAAATTTTTTATTCTTAGCGTATTTATCAATTTCTTTGGTTAACGTCCCCATATCAGTAGTTATGGGTTGCTGCCTTAAACTTGTCGATTCTAAAAGTGTTAAATCATCATAGATTTTTTTAACGCGTCTGTATATAAAACGTTCAACTCTATATTGAATAATAAAAAAACAAAACGGAAAACAGACTAAAGGATAGAAAACAAAATGCCAATTGATAATATGATAATAATTCAAAAAAACACCCACAAGAAACGTTGTAAACAACGTCACATAAAGTGCTGTTCGCAAGGCAAATTTATATGATTTTTTAAGGTTTTTTTGCTGCATTAGTCTACAAACTTGTAACCAACACCTTTAACGGTTTTAAAGGACTTATCTCCTATTTTTTCACGAAGTTTCCGAATATGCACATCGATGGTTCTTCCGCCGACTACGACTTCATTTCCCCAGACTTTATCTAGAATTTCGTCTCGTTTAAATACCTTACCTGGTTTGGTTGCTAACAAAGATAACAATTCGAACTCTTTTCTCGGTAATGCCGTTTCTTTCCCGTTAACGGTAATTTTATATTCCTCTTTATAAATAACTAAATCACCGATTTGAATCACCGTTTCAGCACTACTTTCAGAGTGTTTTAGTCGTCTCAGTAAAGCTTTCACTTTACTTATTAAGACTTTTGGTTTTATCGGTTTTGCGATATAATCATCAGCACCAGCTTCAAAACCGGCTACTTGAGAATAATCTTCACCCCTTGCCGTTAAAAACGTAATAATAGTTTCGCTTAGACTAGGCTCCTCTCTAATACGTTCGCAAGCTTCAATACCATCCATTTTTGGCATCATCACATCAATTATAATTAAATGTGGTTGGTGTTTTTTTGCTAGTTTAACAGCTTCCTCACCATTTTCACCTTTAATAACTTGATAGCCTTCTGCCGTCAAATTAAAACCTACTATTTCTAAAATATCTAGGTCATCATCTACCAATAAGATCTTAATGTCTTTCTTTTTCAATTGAATAAGGTTTTAAATAATTGTAAATATAAATTATATCCCTGTTAACCATCTACAAATAGTGAATTGATAACAATTCCCTAACATTGAAATTGTAAATTCTTGAAACTAAGAAGCACCTGACATTTACCATGTTAACATATTGTAAAATGACAACTATTAACGACTCTGATTCTTAAAACTCACTATTTGTTATTATATTTGTTGTCTAACTTTTATACAATTAAAATTATGAAAAAAATTTACTTTTTATTATTTACATTAATCTCAACTTTTTCTTTTGCCCAAGGCACTGAAACATTTGATGGCTTTTCTGTAGAGGGAAATAGCTACGTTGATGGGACTTTTACAGGTCAAGATGGTTCTACTTGGACTTATACACAATGTAGAGCAGATTATGAAATTACTGGACAATCTATAATGATTGGAAGAAACAGATCACCTCAAGCTGAGTTTAGTTCAGGATTAATTTCTGGAGGAGTTGGTACTATTAGTTTTAATTACATGCAGGCTTTTGGAACTGCTGTTAATTTAAACGTATTGGTTAATGATGTTGTAGTTGGTAATGTAACAAGTAATGCAGAGCAAGATGTTATAAAAGCATCTGGAACTATTACAGTAAATACACCAGGCGATGTCGTAATAAAATTTATCAATGCAGAAAATGGTGCTGGTCAAGTTGCTGTTGATGATGTTGTTTGGACGGCATTTGCAGGAACAGCACCTCCAAGTATATCGATTACAAGCCCAAGTGATAATACTGCATTTGCTCCAGGTATGACATCTGTAGATGTAGAATTTATCACTGCTAATTTAGCCGGTGGAGAAAGTGTTACATTAACTGTTAATGGAACTCCTAATGTAAACGCAACAAGCCCTTTTGCAGTTGCAACGACGAATGGTCAAACTTATACTGTAACAGCTGATTTAATTGATGGTGGTGGTACAACTTTAGATACTGACATGATTACTTTTAGCGTATCATCTATAAACCAAGTCGCTAACATTACTGAATTAAGAGCTGGTACTCTTGGTGGAACTTATGAATTAACAGGTGAAGCTATTATATCTTACATTGTTACTGAAAATACTAGAAACCAAAAATACATCCAAGATGGTGGTGCTGGAATCCTTATTGATGATACAGCAGGTATGTTAGCAACTGCTTTAAATATTGGTGATGGTATTACTGGTTTAAAAGGTCAGCTTACTGAATTTTCTGGAACGCTTCAATTTATTCCAACTCAAGATATAGCAGGTACTTCTTCTACAGGAAATACGTTAACTCCAATTGTTCTTTCTGCTTCTGACCTTATTAATAGCGGAGACACTTACCAAAGTAGATTAATTACGTTAAATAGTGTAACTTTTGCAGACGCAGGAGTATTTGCTGATAACACAAGTTACGACGTAGCCGATGGAGCAGATGTAACCGTTTGTAGAGTTTCATTTGGTGACGAAGATTTAATTGGTACTGCAATCCCTACAACAGCTGCAAGCATTACAGGTTTAGGTGCTCAATTCAATTCAGATAACCAAATTATGCCTAGATATGCTAGTGATATCGCAGCACCATTAAGCGTTACTAATTTTAACGCTAATACATTTAGCTTATATCCTAACCCAACAAATACAGGTTCTGTTTCAATTTCTTCTACATCTAACGAAGCGATAAACGTTCAAGTATTTGATATCTTAGGTAAGCAAGTTAAAAACCAAACATTAACTAACAACACGTTAAATGTTGCGAACTTAAAGTCTGGTGTTTACATTGTAAAAATCACTCAAAATAATGCTTCTACTACTAAGAAATTAGTGATTAAGTAAGTATAAATTTTAATACCTATTAAAAGCGTCTCGAAAATTATCGGGACGCTTTTTTATTTTCCATATTTTTGCAGCATGATATCTAAAGACGCCATTTTTAATATAAAATCTGATGCTGAATTTGAAGTATTAGCTTTAGACATTTTTAAATTCCAGTTTAAAAATAATAAAGTCTATCGTTCCTTTTGCGATTTACTATACAAGCATCCATCAGACATAAAACGAGTTTCAGAAATTCCGTTTTTGCCGATTCAGTTTTTTAAATCTCGTGATGTTTTAAGTTCGTCTTTACCTATTCAAAAAACATTTAGCAGCTCTGGCACTACCGGAAGTATTACGAGCAAACATTTAGTTACAGACTTAAATCTCTATGAAGAGAGCTACTTAAAAGCTTTTAAACACTTTTATGGAAATATTGAAGACTATGTCGTTTTAGCTTTATTGCCTTCTTATTTAGAACGCGATGGTTCTTCTTTAATTTATATGGTGAATGATTTAATTGAAAAATCGAACCAAACCGAAAGTGGGTTTTATCTTAATAATATTGAAGAATTAGCGCATACTTTAAAATCACTAGAAGCTAAACAACAAAAAACATTACTCATTGGAGTTTCTTTTGCATTATTAGATTTGGTTGAGGCCTATCAACTCAATTTAAAGCATACCACAATTATGGAAACAGGAGGTATGAAAGGCAGACGAAAAGAAATTATTAGACAAGAGCTGCACCAAATTCTACAATCTGGTTTTGGAGTTCCTCAAATTCACAGTGAATATGGGATGACCGAACTATTAAGCCAAGCCTATTCTAAAGGCCATGGTGTTTTTGAGTGTCCACCCTGGATGAAAATAGTAACACGCGATACTGAAGATGCACTTACCATTCAACACCCCAACAAAACGGGAGGTATTAATGTAATTGATTTAGCAAATATAAATTCGTGCTCATTTATTGCGACTCAAGATTTAGGTAAAGTTGATGAGAATGGTCATTTTGAAATCATCGGAAGATTCGATAATTCAGATATTAGAGGTTGTAATTTAATGGCTTTATAACTTTTATCCAATGCCCCAAAAGCAATAGCATACCTATAGATTTTAGTGCTCTTCAACTATATTTAAAAAAATTTTACAAATAAGTGTAAGGACATAAATTAAGCAACGACTACTCAGACGCTATGAAAAAGAAAAGTTTTCAATAGTTGATTGATTGATTGGTTAGAAGTGCTCAAAATAAATTTTGAGCACTTTTTTTATGCATAAAAAAAGACCTGTCAAATTTTAGAATTCAACAGGTCTTCATATAATTTAAATAGTAGGTCTTAAACCACCTCTAGAATAAAGTTTGTTTTCTTACCTCTGCTTAGAATGATATATTTATCATGAATTAAATCTTCTGATGACAATAAATAATCCTCTTTCACCTTTTCCTTATTCACAGCTACCGCATTTTCCTTTAGAGCACGCCTTGCATCGCCATTAGAACTTAAGAAATCTGTTTTTGCTGCTAAAGCACCAATCATATCTAACCCTTCACTAAATTCTACTTGCGAAATTTTAGCATGTTTTACACCTTCAAAAACATCTAAAAACAAAGATTCTGACAATTGTTTAATCTCGTTTTTAAAATCTTTACTAAATAATATTTCTGACGCTTTTACCGCATTATCGTAATCATCCTTACTATGTACAAATACGGTGACTTCTTCAGCCAAACGTTTTTGTAATAATCTTAAATGTGGAGTTTCTTTATGCGCTGCAATTAAAGCTTCAATCGTTTCTTTATCTAAAAATGTAAAAATTTTAATGTATTTCTCAGCATCCTCATCGGTAGAATTTAACCAAAATTGGTAAAATTTATAAACCGAAGTTTTATCCGTATCTAACCAAACATTTCCTCCTTCAGACTTTCCAAATTTAGAACCATCGGCTTTTGTAATTAAAGGACAGGTCATAGCATACGCTTTTGCCTGGTCTTCACCATTGTGCATACGTCTAACCAATTCTGTTCCTGTTGTAATATTTCCCCATTGGTCACTACCTCCCATTTGCAATTTACACCCCATGGTTTTATACAAATGATGAAAATCGTAACCTTGAATCAATTGGTATGTAAATTCGGTAAAAGACATCCCAATACTTCCTTCTTCACCAGAAAAACGCTTTTTCACAGAATCCTTAGCCATCATATAATTTACGGTAATACGTTTACCAACATCTCTGGCGAAATCGATAAAGCTAAAATCCTTCATCCAATCGTAGTTATTCACTAACACTGGAGCATTTTTTTCTGTTGAATTAAAATCTAAAAAACGAGATAATACACTTTTTATTCCTGCTACATTATGAGCTAACGCGACTTCATCTAAAAGATTACGTTCATCACTTTTCCCTGAAGGATCTCCAATCATACCAGTAGCACCACCTACTAAAGCAACGGGCTTATGACCTGCTTTTTCTAAATGAACTAATAATATTATCGGTACTAAGCTACCAATGTGTAATGAATCTGATGTAGGATCAAAACCAATATAGGCAGTAGTCATCTCATTGTCTAATTGTTCTTCTGTACCTGGCATGATATCGTGTACCATTCCTCTCCAACGTAATTCTTCTACAAACTTATTTGCCATTGCTTTTTAGTTTCAAATTGATTTGCGCAAAGATAAGTTTCCACTGTTAAAGACAAAAGACAATTTTAACTCAATTTGCTTAAGCAGATACGTATTAGACCTACAACTTATAAATTGAAAATTCACATTAAGAATAAGGCTTAAAAAACGTAACTTTACACAATGATTTTAGTTACAGGAGGTACAGGTTTAGTTGGTTCTCATCTGCTTTTTCAACTTTTAAAAAGCGATGAGCCGATACGTGCTATCTATAGACGAGAAAAAACATTAGCACGTGTAAAAAACGTATTCTCCTACTTTTCTGATAATGCTGAAACACTTTTTAATAAAATTGAATGGGTTGAAGCAGATATTAATGACATTCCTAAACTTGAAGCTGCTTTTAAAGATATTACACATGTTTATCATTGTGCTGCCTTTGTATCTTTTGAACCGAATAGATATAACGATTTAAGAAAAATTAATATTAAAGGCACAGCGAACATTGTTAATCTATCGATTAGTCATCAGATTAAAAAATTATGTTACGTGAGTACTATTGCAGCAATTGGGCATCATAGCAATCCTGAAAAATTAATAGATGAGCAAACCGATTGGAACCCAGAAGAAGACAATAGTGTCTATGCGATTACCAAATACGGAGCAGAGCTTGAAGTTTGGCGCGGCACGCAAGAAGGTTTAGATGCTGTGATTGTAAACCCTGGAATTATTTTAGGAGCTGGTTATTGGAATGGTGGCAGTAGCGGCAACTTCTTTAAGCGCCTACATAAAGGTATCACTTATTATACAACAGGAATCACTGGTTATATAGATGTTTGGGATGTCGTTAGTGCTATGGAACAACTAATGCATAGCAATATTAAAAACGAAGGTTTTATTTTAGTTGCTGAAAATCTAAGCTTTGAAACCTTTTTTACTAAAACTGCAAAAAGTTTAGAAGTTAAGCCTCCAACAAAACAAGCAAAATCTTGGTTATTAGGAATTGCGTGGAGATTAGATTGGCTAAAGCATTTGCTTACAGGAAAACGTAGAAGCTTATCTAAACAAACGGCAAAATCTGCGATAAGTGTTACAAATTATGATGCTTCTAAAATAATAAATAGCTTAAATTTTGAATTTAAACCTATAGATAAAAGTATAGAAGAAGTCAGTAAATTATTTCTTAAGGATTATTAGGCTTCATTTTTTTTAAAGCAGTCTTATCAAAAGTTTTCCGAATAGAATCTTTAGTTGTTTTTTTTACCTTAGCAATTGAATCTCTAACTTGCTTTATAGAATCGACCTCTATTTCTCTTATGTCTTCAAAATGTTGCTTTTCAGATTTTAGTCGTTCTTTTACCTCATCAACAATCGCTTTATACGTTTCGGTTTCAAAAGTATAATAGGTGTTACTTTCTGCAAACCGAGTGCTATCTATATTGTGTTTTTTTAAAATGTAAAATTCCGGATCAAAATCATTTTTTTCTAAAGTAGACCTATTAACTCCTTTTGCTGCATTAACAACATATAAGTCGTAAAGCAGATCCGTCATTTGTGCTTCTGATATCAAATTATCTGGTTTTTTTGGTTTATTAATACCATCGCAGGCCAAAATTAAAATACCTAATACCAATATAATACTGATTCGCTTTAACATCTTATCTATCAAAAGTTAGTCGTTGTCCTGCTTTAACGTCTAAAACATTGAAATTGTTATAGACTAATTGACCGTTTACAAACGTATGTGTGATTCTGCTTTTAAAGGTGTTGCCTTCAAACGGAGACCAACCACATTTATAAAGAATATTACTCTTATTAACCGTCCAAGGACTTTGAGGATCTACAATTACTAAATCTGCAAAATAGCCTTCCTTTATATATCCACGTTTTTCAACATTAAACAGTATAGCCGGATTATGACAGGCTTTCTCTACAATTTTTTCTACGGAAATTTTTCCTTGATGATGTGCTTCCATCAAAGCCATTAACGCATGTTGTACTAATGGTCCTCCTGAAGGTGCACTTGTATACTTATTATTTTTCTCTTCTAAAGTATGTGGAGCATGATCTGTAGCAATAACATCTATTTTGTCATCTAATAAGGCTTTCCAAAGTTGATCTCTATCTTTCGTTGTTTTCACTGCAGGATTCCATTTAATATGACTTCCTTTTTTAGCATAATCTTCTTCTGAAAACATCAAGTGATGTACACAGACCTCAGCTGTAATCTTTTTATCTTTTAATGGAATTTTATTAGAGAATAAACTGGTCTCTTTTCCTGTAGAAAGATGGAACACATGTAACCTTGCCCCTGTTTTCTTAGCTAATTCGATCGCTTTTGAAGATGACAGGTAACACGCCTCTTCACTTCGGATTTTAGGATGCATTTCCATAGGAATATCATCACCATATTCCTCCTTATATTTTGCTAAGTTGGCTTTTATAGTCGCTTCATCTTCACAATGCACAGATATCACCATATCGGTACTCGAAAATATTTTTTCAATCACTTTAGGATCGTCCACGAGCATATTACCTGTAGAAGAGCCTAAAAATAGTTTTAGACCTGCAACCGTTTTGGGGTCAACTTTTAAGATTTCTTCCAAGTTATCATTGGTACCACCAAACATAAACGAATAATTAGCATAAGATGAGTTTGCTGCAATGGCAAATTTTTCTTCTAATTTTTCTACGGTTGTGGTTTGTGGATTGGTGTTTGGCATCTCAATAAAAGATGTAATTCCACCAGCAATTGCTGCTCTAGATTCCGATTCTATATCTCCTTTATGCGTTAGTCCTGGCTCTCTAAAATGCACTTGGTCATCTATCATTCCTGGGAAAACATAATTCCCTTCTACATCAATAACCAATATATCAGCAGACTTTACACTTATAGACGTGTCAATCTCTTTTATAATATTATCTTCAATAAGAATGTCTCCTTCAACAATTTTTCCTTCGTTGACAATTCTTGCGTTTTTTATGAGGGTATTTCGCGTCATGTATTTTTACTTAGCAAATAAGCTTTTTAATTTTAAACTAACTACTCCAAATATAGCTTCGGTAATAATACCTCCGCTCATTTTTGATTTTCCTTTGGTTCTATCTTTAAAAATAACTGGTATTTCTACAATTTTAAAACCTTTTTTATGGGCTTTGAATTTCATTTCAATTTGAAACGCATAGCCTACAAATTCTATTTTCTTAAGATTTATGGTTTCTAAAACAGTTCTTTTATAACAAATAAACCCTGCTGTAGAATCCTTAACTTTCATTCGTGTTATCAATCTTACATAACGTGATGCTCCATAAGATAACAAAATACGAGACATTGGCCAATTAACAACCGTAATACCTTTTACATATCTCGACCCAACAGCAACATCTGCGCCAGCAACACAAGCATTATACAATCTAGAAAGATCATCTGGATTGTGTGAAAAATCAGCATCCATTTCAAAAACATATTGATACGATTTTTCTAAAGCCCATTCAAATCCTGCAATATAAGCAGTTCCTAAACCACTTTTTTCCTTGCGTTCTAACAAAAATAATTGATTCTTAAATTCTTGTTGCAAACGTTTAACGGTATCTGCTGTTTTATCTGGTGAGTTATCATCAACAATAAGTACATGGAATTCCCTTGGCTGTGAAAACACAGCTCTAATGATTGATTCTACATTTTCAATCTCATTATAGGTCGGGATTATGACAATTGCGTCAGACATTAACTCACTTTTAAACACTCCTTGGAGCGACTTCTTAGAATTTCAACAAAAATAAAGTTTTTAATGGATTATATACTGTAATTAACTTTTTTGATAGTTATGAATCGTACTTCTAATTGTAAGCTCATTTTTTTATAATTTAGCGGCATGCGAAATTATATAACACACGAGTGGTTTACCATTTTTACAATCATAGGATTGTTTACCATCGTGGTTGCTAAATATTTAAATACACTTCGCTTCAATGATTTCTTGTCTGTCATCGGTAATTCTAAATACCTTAAGATTTATACTAAGGATCAAAAATTTATAGATCAATTTGATAGCTTTCTGTTTATTAACCTTTCGCTATCCCTAAGTATTTTCATCTATTTTGCTTATAATACGTTTGTAACACCCGTTGATTTTGAGCTGATGTCGTTCTTAAAACTAACATTTGCGGTCTCTACTGTTATTATTATAAAAACACTTTTGGAACGTCTTATTGGGAGCCTTTTTGAAATTGATAGTTTAATAGATGATTACTTATTTCAAAAAACAACTTTCAAGAATTTTTCTGGTCTCGTTTTTTTTATGGCAAATTTATTTTTACTGTACACCGACATACGCATGACTATTATCATAATATCAGCAATCTCTATTGTTTGCCTTATAAATGTGATTGGATTTTTATCTTCATTCAAAACCCATCAAAAATCAATAAATCCAAATTTTTTCTATTTTTTATTGTATCTTTGCGCTCTCGAAATTAGCCCTTATATACTTTTATTTAAGGTAATTAGAGAATATAACGTTTAAAACACCCCGTTTACGTATGAAAGTGAAAACAATTTTAGTATCACAACCAGAGCCTAAAATAGAAAATTCCCCATACTTTGATTTGCAAGAAAAGCAAAAAGTAAAAGTGGACTTTAGACCCTTTATTCATGTTGAAGGTGTTTCCTCTAAGGATGTGAGACAACAAAAAGTAGATCTTACAAAGTACACAGCCATTATACTTACAAGTAGAAATTCAGTAGATCATTTCTTTAGAGTTGCAGATGAAATGCGCTTTAAAGTGCCAGATTCTATGAAGTATTTCTGCCAGTCTGAAGCTGTTGCCTATTATCTACAGAAATATGTGGTTTATAGAAAGCGTAAAATTTACGTTGGGAAGCGTACGTTTGAAGATTTAATGCCTTTGATTAAAAAATATAAAGACGAAGCGTTTTTATTACCAACAACAGATAAAGTTAAGCCTATTATAGCAGAGTTATTAAATGAACTAGGTGTTAATTGGAAACAAGCTACTTTCTACAAAACAGTAATTAGTGATTTATCTGATTTAGCGGATGTGTATTATGATATCTTAGTATTCTTTAGCCCTTCTGGTATTGAATCATTGTTTCATAATTTCCCTAATTTTGAACAGAAAAATACACGTATCGCTGTATTTGGAAATACAACCGTTAAAGCAGTTGAAGAAAAAGGAATGCGTGTAGATATCGCTGCACCAACTCCAGAAACTCCTTCAATGACAATGGCTTTACAGAAATATATTGATTCCGTAAATAAAGGTAAATAGTATTAAAACTATTAGATATAAAAAAAGCGATTCTAAATTTTAGAATCGCTTTTTTAGTTTATATAAGTTATGATCTAGAATGCATAACGTTGTGGACCACCACGTCTCACTTCTTCTGAAGCATAAGACTCAAACTTCTTAAAGTTCTCTCTAAACGCATTAGATAATTTAAATGCCATAGTATAATAAGCTTTATCATCATTCCAAGTTGTTCTTGGGCTCAACACTTCTGTTGGTACTCCAGGACAACTTCTTGGTTGCGCCACTCCAAATACAGAATGGATATGATAATCTTCATACGTGTAATCACCTAAATCACCATTTAATGCTGCGTTAATCATAGCACGTGTGTATTTTAATTTCATACGTGTTCCTACTCCGTAAGGACCACCTGTCCAACCTGTATTAATCAGCCAAACATTCACACCTGCTTCCAACATTTTTTTGCTCAACATATCAGCATATTCTGTTGGGTGTAACGGCATAAAAGGGGCACCAAAACAAGCAGAAAAACTTGGTACTGGTTCTACAACACCTGCTTCTGTACCAGCAACTTTTGCCGTATAACCAGAAATAAAGTGGTATGCAGCCTGACTTGGAGTCAGTTTAGATATCGGAGGTAATACACCAAAAGCATCTGCCGTTAAGAAAAATATATTCTTAGGGTTTTCACCTACAGAAGGTTTTCTAATATTATCTATATGATAAATTGGGTAACTTACCCTAGTATTTTGAGTTATAGATGTATCAGCAAAATCGACATTGCCTTTATCATCCATAATTACATTTTCTAATATGGCTCCTTTTTTAATCGCAGCAAAAATCTCAGGCTCTTGTTCTTGAGATAGGTTGATTACTTTAGCGTAACAACCACCTTCAAAATTAAACACAGTATTTTCTTTTGTCCAGCCATGTTCATCATCTCCAATTAAACTACGATTAGGATCGGTAGACAGTGTTGTTTTCCCCGTTCCAGATAATCCGAAGAAAATAGATGTATCACCATCTTTACCAACATTAGCACTACAATGCATTGGTAACGTATCTTTAAATACTGGAAGAATGAAATTTAATGCCGAGAAGATGCCTTTTTTAATTTCGCCTGTATAACCGGTTCCTCCGATTAAAGCAATCTTACGTGTAAAATCTAAAATCGCAAAGTTATGTTGACGTGTACCATCAACTTCAGGATCAGCCATAAAACCTGGTGCATTAACCACAGTCCATTCTGGTGAGAAGTTTTCTAATTCAGCTTCCGTCGGACGTAAAAACATATTATACGCAAACATGTTGCTCCAAGGATACTCATTAATAACTCTAATATTTAATTTGTAATCCTCATCTGCGCAAGCGTAACTATCGCGTACATAAATTTCTTTTTCAGATAAATAATCAACGACTTTATCATAAAGCTTCTGAAATTTGTCACTATCAAAAGCAATGTTGATGTTTCCCCACCAAACTTTGTCTTTAGTGATATCATCTTTCACAATAAATCTATCCATTGGAGAACGACCCGTAAATTCACCTGTATTAACTGCTAAAGCACCTGAAGACGATTCTACTCCTTGGCCTTTAGAAATTGTTTCAGCATGCAATTCATCTGAAGATAATTGATAATTTACTTTTGCATTTTTAATTCCATATTGATCCAACGAAATCGTTTTCGTTGATTGGGAATGATTTGCCATAATATTTGTGTTGTTTAGTGCTGCAAAATTATAATTTTATTTTGAAACAACGTCTTTGATTTATATTAATCCACCTTATTTTTTACAATGCCTATTAACAGTATTACCCAAGCTATTATAAGTAATAGGCCACCAACAGGAGTCATAAGAGCAATCGATTTAAAATCGAAGCCAGAAAGTGAATTTGTCGCTAGCCCATATATAGAGCCAGAAAAGAAAACAACACCTAATAAAACGAAATAAAATACTGTCTTTTTTATTTTCAAACTCACAAACGATGTACCACCTACAATTAGGAGAAAAAAAGCATGATATATCTGATAACGCACACCTGTTTCAAAAGTTTTAATGGCGTTAGAATCCACCAGTTTTTCTAGTCCATGTGCAGCAAAAGCACCCAAAATTATACCTAATATTCCTAAAATAGATCCGGTAACTAATAATCTCTTGTTCATAATTAAAAATGTGAATTCGGTTTATTATGCCTCTTGTATTTGTTACATTCGTACGAAGAATTTATATAAGCATTTTCAATTCGCTAAAAAATTGATTTTTTGCACCATGTTTTTGTCATTTTTTATTTCCTTAACGATGCTATGCAAGTAAAAAAGGACTTCAACACGGCACAAAATCTTCTATTTTCGCTAAAACTCAAAATACTTACATAAATTCAATACAAAATTAGTTATATAAACTCATTATGCGAAACATATTAATCATCGGAGCAGGAAAATCTTGTTCTTATCTTATAAAATATTTACTCGATAATTCTCAATCTGAAAAACTTCATATTACCATTGGAGATCTCAATGTAGAGAATGCTAAAAAGCTTGTTGGTGATCATCCCAACACAGACGTTATTCACTTAGATGTCTTTAATGCAGAATCTAGAGTTGCTGCTGTTAAGAAAGCAGATATAGTAATCTCAATGCTTCCTGCGCGTTTTCATATAGAAGTTGCGAAAGATTGTATTACGTACAAAAAGAACATGGTTACAGCGTCTTATGTAAGTCCAGAAATGCAAGCCTTAGACGAAGATGCCAAGGCCAACAACCTCATCTTTATGAATGAAATTGGTGTAGACCCCGGCGTTGACCATATGAGCGCCATGCATGTTATTGATCGTATTAGAGACAAAGGCGGAAAATTGATTTTATTTGAATCGTTTACAGGTGGTTTAGTAGCCCCTGAAAGCGACGACAATCTTTGGAATTATAAATTTACATGGAACCCAAGAAACGTAGTTGTGGCAGGACAAGGTGGCGCTGCAAAATTCCTGCAAGAAAACCAATTCAAATACATACCCTATAATCGTTTGTTTAGACGCACCGAATTTTTAGATGTTGAAGGTTACGGCCGTTTTGAAGGTTATGCTAACCGAGATTCTCTAAAATATCAACAAGTTTATGGATTAGACCATATCAAAACATTATATAGAGGTACCATGCGACGCGTTGGTTTTAGTAGAGCATGGAACGTCTTTGTACAATTAGGAATGACAGATGATAGCTATACTATTGATGATAGCGCTAATATGAGCTACCGTGATTTTGTAAATTCTTTTTTACCATACAGTCCAACGGATTCCGTGGAGCTTAAATTTAGACATGCCTTAAAAATTGACCAAGATGATATTGTTTGGGAAAAGTTCTTAGAGCTCGACATTTTTAATCCTAAAAAAATGGTAGAACTAGACAAAGGCACACCTGCTCAAATACTTCAGAAAATCTTAATGGATAGCTGGACTTTAAGCGAAAACGACAAAGATATGATTGTAATGTATCATAAATTTGGTTATGAACTCGATGGTAAAAAATATCAAATTGATTCTACAATGGTGACCCTCGGAAAAGACCAAACCTACACCGCAATGGCTAAAACGGTAGGTTTACCAGTAGCCATCGCGACGTTGGCCATATTGAATGGTAAAATTAAAACACCTGGAGTTCAAATTCCAATAACTAAAGAAGTTTACGCTCCAATTCTAAAAGAATTAGAATCTTACGATATTGCCTTTAAAGAATATGAAGTACCGTATTTAGGTTATAATCCGCTAAATATTTAATGTAATTATGTTTTTTTCTTATGTCATTTAGCCAATTACGTTATTTAAAAAATTGTATATTGACGCTATTATTAGCCAAAAACCAAATAACTACCTAAATTTAAAAGACATGAAAATCCTACACTTACTCAAAATTTTAGTTTTAGTACTTTGCATTGCATCTTGTAGCGATGATGATAACGACAGCTCGCCTCCGCTGAATGACAACCCAGGAATGGTTGCCACGATAAACGGAGGCACTTTTGACGATTATAATTTTACAGATGGCACGTACCTAGTTTCCTCAGGAACTAATGGCAATACCATGACTATTGATATTGCAGATACTAGCGGAAATCAAGTAACGCTGTTTCTAAATAGCACAGGTGGCTTTAGCTCTGGTACAGTAAAACAAATGGGGAATATGGATTCGGATAACTTTGTAACGTATAGTCTCATAAGGCAATCTAATCCTCAACTTAGCTATTTCTCTGCTTCAGGAAATGTTACGATTACTGAAAACAGAACACATCCAACAGAAACAGGAATTAAAATTATATCCGGAACTTTCAACATTTCTGCAACGACTACAGACAATGCCTATAGTACTGTTTTAATCGGTTCTTTTACCGAATTAGAATATGAAGATTAACTAAATATCATGGCAACTATGTTGAATTTGATTCGTTATTTTTAACTTTCAATTTATAAACAAGACATCCAATGAAAATTAACGATAACGGTGTTTACATCGATGGTATTGATAAAAAAATACTGCGTGCCTTAATGGAAGATGCCAGAACACCTATTCTTGAGATTGCTCGTAATGTCGGTATTTCTGGTGCTGCGATACATCAACGTTTAAAAAAGCTTGAAAAATCGGGACTTATCGCTGGATCAAAATTTATAATTAATCCGAAAGTTTTAGGGTATACCACCATGGCTTTTGTTGGAGTTTATCTCGATAAAGCCATTAGTAATCCTGAAGCCGTAAAGCAATTGCAAAAAATACCAGAGGTGATTGAATGCCATTATACCACAGGAAACTGGTCTATTTTCATTAAGATTCTTTCTAAAGACAATGAGCATTTAATGCATGTTCTTAATTCTGAAATACAAAGCATAAAAGGGGTTTCTCGAACAGAAACGTTTATTTCTTTACAAGAACAGATTAATCGACAGATTAAAATCTAGTTTTTACAAAAAAAAAGCGCTCATCATGGATGAGCGCTACTTTATTCTATAAGTAATACGAATTATGTTGCAGGATTAGGAATCTCAGCATGTACCGCGTTTATAGCTTCCATAATTTCATCAGACAACGAGATATTAATACTATCTATATTTTCTTCTAATTGTTGAAGGTTAGTAGCTCCAATGATATTACTAGTTATAAATGGGCGTTCATTTACAAAAGCCAATGACATTTGCGCCAATGACATATTGTTATCTTCTGCAATTTTCAAATAACGTTTCGCTGCTTCCGTTGCTTTTGCGCTATTATAGCGTGAAAAATGAGAATATACATTTAAGCGTGCATCCTTTGCCGCTGTTCCTTTTATATATTTCCCAGATAAAACACCAAATGCCATAGGAGAATACGCTAATAAGCCTATGTTTTCTCTATGCGCGACTTCTGCTAAATCTCCTTCAAATGGTCGACATAAAAGTGAATACGCATTTTGAATCGTAATCATCTTTGGTAAATTATGCTGCCTAGACTCTTCTAAATAACGCATAGTTCCCCAAGCTTTTTCATTAGAAATCCCGACTTGTCTTATTTTTCCTGATTTAATAATGTCATCGAGATTATGAAGAACTTCATTAAAATTATCTTCCCATTTATCTTTTGAATTATAGTTATAATCGCGCTTACCAAACGTGTTTGTATCTCTTTCTGGCCAATGCAGTTGATACAAATCTATATAATCGGTTTTCAAACGCTTTAAACTATCATTTACAGCATCGTTAAGCGCATCCTTACTAAAACCATTAGTTCTAATATGAGCGGTATAATCACCAGTTCCTGCTATTTTTGAACCTAAAATAATCTTGTCTCTATTGCCGGTTTTAGCAAACCAATTCCCGATAATACGCTCGGTTTCCGCGTACGTTTCTTTTCGTGCAGGTACGGGATACAATTCTGCTGTGTCAAAAAAATTAACTCCTTTATCTAAGGCAAAATCCATTTGAGAAAACCCTTGGTCTTGGGTGTTTTGATTTCCCCATGTCATGGTGCCAAGGCATATTTTGCTAACTTTTATTTCTGTATTTGGTAGGGTTGTATATTTCATAGCACTTCCTGCGAGAGCAGGAATCTCATTTTAGTTAAACTTAATTTTATAATCTAGGTTTAGACTGCGCTCAGCATGACATTTTTATACTTAGAATATACTGTAAAAATAAGAAGACCTCACAGGTTTTAAAAACATGGGAGGTCTAAATGTTTGTTAATATATCATTACGAAACGCTTTTAGCGTCGAGAGAATTTATCTAAATTAAAACTCAAATTCTACAAATTGCTTCGTTTCTTGCAATGACATTTCAATTTAAATCTCATTTAATAACTTTGAAATCTCATCTAACTTAGGCGTCAATATAACTTCAATTCGTCTGTTTTTTGCTTTCCCTTCAGCAGTATCATTTGCAGCAATTGGAGCAAATTCCCCACGTCCTGCAGCCGTTAAGTTTTCAGGATTAATTGCATCATTTTCTCTAAGGATATTTACAATTGCAGTGGCTCGTTTTGCAGATAAATCCCAGTTACCACTCAATTGTGCATTCCCTTTGTATGGTACATTATCGGTATGCCCTTCGATTAGAACTGAAATTTCAGGATTTTCAGCCAATACACTTCCTAATTGTTTTACGGCTTGTTTTCCTTGTGCTCCAACATACCAGCTTCCAGATTCAAACAACAATTTATTTTCCATAGAAATATAGACTTTTCCGTTGCGTTGCTCTACAGTTAATCCTTTACCTTCAAAATTAGTTAGCGCTTTAGAAATCGCATCTTTTAATTTATGCATTGCGGCATCTTTTGACGCAATAACATTTTCTAATTCTGCAACACGTTGCGAACGACTTTCTAATTCTTGTTTCAACGTATTTAAACGTTCGTTTTCTGCGGCTAAAGCTTGTTCTTTTGCTTCTAATTGTGCTAAAAGTTCTCTGTTTTTCTGCGAGTTTTTCGCAATTGATGCAGAACTATTTTCTTCTAAGGCTTTGTAAGACGCTTTTAAAGTTTCAAGATTTGTTTTAGCTGCAGCATAATCTGCCTGAAGTTTATCGCGGTCAGCAACAGCCGCATCGTAAGCTGACTGAAGTTTACCTAAATCATTATTTAATTGGGTTTTATCTTTAGATAAGGCTTCTAACTCATCAGACATACTGCGGTTTTCCTTTTTAAGAGTCGTGTATTTATCTTCAAGATCTGTGTAGATTTTCTTTGACACACAAGATGAGAATAGTGTAAATGTTAATGCTAAAATTGAAAGTTTTTTAATCATATCTCTTCTATTAAGTTGTTTTAAGTTTAGTTTCTATTTGGGGTTTGTTTTAAATTTTATTTTTAAATATCCAATTCTAATAAAATCGGACAATGATCACTATGCACCGCTTCCGTTAATATAACGCTACGTTTTATTTTTTCTTGTAACGGTTTGCTTACCATGGCATAATCTAACCTCCAACCTTTGTTGTTTGCTCTCGAATTTGCTCTGTAACTCCACCATGAATATTCCTGACGCTCAGGATGTAAATACCTAAAACTATCTATAAATCCACTGTCTATAAATTCTCCTAACCATTCGCGTTCTTCAGGTAAAAAACCTGAAACTCCTTTCATTTTTGGGTTGTGAATATCGATTTCTTCATGACAAATATTATAATCACCACACACCACCAAGTTTGGTTTTTCAGTTTGAAGTTCATTCAAATACTGCTGAATAAGATTCATATATTCAAACTTATGAGATAACCGTGCATCGTTAGTACCGGATGGTAAATACATACTCATCACTGAAACGCCATCATAATCTACTCTAATGTTTCTACCTTCAAAATCCATGGATTCAATTCCTGTGCCGAATTCTATATGATTTGGTTCTTCTTTACAT
This sequence comes from Winogradskyella pacifica, assembly GCF_003386275.1. Lineage (NCBI taxonomy): Bacteria > Pseudomonadati > Bacteroidota > Flavobacteriia > Flavobacteriales > Flavobacteriaceae > Winogradskyella > Winogradskyella pacifica. The sequence goes on from NZ_QREI01000001.1 coordinate 665,831, forward strand.
AAAATCGCAACTCCACTGTAGCCTTTTTTCTGAGCACTAAACCAATAATTAAAGTTGTAACCCGCTTCTGTAAACACATCTAAATCGACTTGTTCTTCCATGGCTTTAATTTCTTGTAAACAAATTACATCTGGCCCTGTTGCTTTTAACCAATCTACAAAGCCTTTTTTCACGGCTGCTCTAATACCATTTACGTTATAAGAAACTATTTTCATGTGTTTATATTTATTGTTTTTTAATGGTCACATGCTGTTCGCTATTAATCATCCGTTTGGGTAATTAAAGCTTCAACATGCTCGTTTCATCTCGTCATTTTCTGTTTAACTGCTAAATTAAATAATACTGTACTTTTACCCTATAATTTTATACTGCATTTAACGATAAAATATTTCCTGCTTTAAGAAGTTATTATTCTACATGAAATACGCTATACTTATTATACTAATTATCGGTTCTTTTAGTGCTATGGCGCAAGAGAACCCTAGTAATTATATAAAAAAGAAAATAGCCGTTAAAGATTCTATTCAAATTGATTCTGTTAACATTAACCCTTCCCTATTTAAAATCAGGACTAATGACAACAAAATCATAGATTCGACTTTATATACCGTTGATTTTGTAAAAGCCATACTTCGTTTTAAGCAACCTATTGAAACGGACACCATTCAAATTGAATATTTACGCTATCCAAAATTTCTAACGAATGTGTATCAGCAGTTAGACGATACGGTTATTATTGAACGCTCATCGGAATTTCAGCAATTATATCAACTTCAAAACACCACCTCTAAAAACAGCTTTATACCTTTTGATGGCTTAACGACTTCTGGAAGTATTTCGAGAGGCGTAACGATTGGAAACAATCAGAATTCGGTATTAAATAGTGAACTCGATTTACAAATTTCAGGAAAACTAAGCGATAAAGTATCCTTAAGAGCGTCTATACAAGATGCCAATATTCCGTTGCAAGAAAGTGGTTACTCGCAACGTTTAGATGAATTCGATCAAGTTTTTATTGAGTTATTTAGTGACGATTGGAATATACGTGCCGGAGATATCGATTTAGAAAACACTAAAAGTTATTTTGCTAATTTTTCGAAACGTGTGCAAGGACTAATGGTAAGGGCTAACCTTAGCGAAAAAACCTCTGTTTTTTCTTCGGGAGCTTTAGTACGTGGTCAGTTTACGACCACTCAATTTACAGCTCAAGAAGGTAACCAAGGACCTTACAAATTACGTGGCTCAAACAACGAACTCTATGTTCTTGTGGTGTCTGGTAGTGAAACCGTTTACGTTAACGGAGTACCTTTAGAACGTGGAGAAAATAACGATTACATTATTGATTATAATGCTGGCGAAATCATTTTTAATTCTACATTTCCTATTACTTCCGAAATGCGAATTACAGTAGATTATCAATTTAGCGAACGTAATTATTCACGATTTACAGTGTTTGGCGGAGCTAATTATGAAACCGAAACGCTTAAATTAAATGTGTCCATATATTCTGAAAGTGATGCTAAAAATCAGCCTTTACAACAAAATCTTTCTACAGAGCAAACGCAAGTTTTAGCAGATGCTGGTGACAATAAAGATTTAATGTCGGCACCTTCTTCAACCCCAGCATCATATTCTGAAAATCAGATTTTATACCGAAAAGAGCTCTTTGGAGGCGAAGACATATTTGTATTTTCTAACAACCCTGAAGACGAATTATTCAGTGTGCGTTTTACCTTGGTTGGTGCAAATCAGGGAAATTATGTATTGGTAAACACAAATGCCATTAATAATATTTTTGAATATGTGGCTCCTATTGCTGGCGTACCTCAAGGAAATTATGAACCTATTGTGCAACTGATTGCTCCAGAACGATTGCAAATTGCGATTGTTAATGGACAGTATAGACCAAGCAAAAAAACAGACCTCTTTTTTGAATTAGCAGGAAGTAAAAGAGATAGTAATCTATTTTCAAACTTAGATGATGAAAATAATGATGGCTATGCCGGAAAATTCACTTTAAAACAAAGTATCATTCAAACCGATAGTTTATGGAATTTATCTGCATTGGTTGATGCTGATTTTATTCAAAAGGACTTTAATACCATACAACGTCTGTACAGAGCAGAATTTAATAGAGATTGGAATCTAGAGACTTCAGAAACGGATGAGGATAATTTTGACTTCGGAAATCAGTTATTACTCACCACAGGCTTGCGTTTATCACATGCTAAAAAAGGTTTAGCAACCTATAATTTTGAACATTTAAACTATTCTGAAAACTTCAATGGTAACCGACATCAGGTTACCGCTAATTTGCGTTTAGGTGATTTTAAGATTTTTACAAATTCTAGTGTTTTAAATAACGAAAGCACAATTAATCGTTCTACATTTTTACGCTCTTTTAATCGTGTGGTTTATGGAAAAAGCAACAAATGGACTGGTGTAAAATTTGCCACTGAAGATAATGAACAACGCGTTACCGCAACAGATTCGCTTACTCCATTGAGTCAGAAGTTTAAATCCTACGAAGCTTTTGTTGGTATTGGCGATAGTACTAGCATATATGCTGAAGTTGGCTATATAAAACGTTTTAATGACAGTCTGCGCAACACTAATTTGGAGCGCGTTAACAGCTCTAACACCTATTATCTAAAATCTACATTAATTCAGAATAAAAATACCAATCTTCAATTGTTTGTAAATTACAGAGATTTAAAATCAGAGGATAGTTCTATTGAAGACGAACAAAGTTTGAATAGTCGCTTAAATTTTAGTCAGAAGCTATTTAACAATCTCGTTTTATGGAATACTAATTTCGAAACGAATTCTGGAACCTTAGCACAACAAGATTTTACTTATGTCGAAGTCGAAGCCGGGCAGGGAGCTTACACATGGATTGATTACAACGAGAATAACATACAAGAATTAAACGAATTTGAAATTGCCCAATTTACCGATCAAGGTAGTTACATCCGTGTGTTATTACCCAATCAAGTATTTGTGCGCACCCATCAAAATCGCTTAAGTCAAACCCTTACTTTTAACCCACAACAATGGACTAAATCGGAGAATAAAACCGAAAAATTCTTTTCGCATTTTTATAATCAAACCTCATATTTAATAGATCGAAAAATAAAACGAGATGGCAATAATTTTAATCTCAATCCATTTAAAGACGACGAAGAAAATCAGTTAGCATTAAACAACAGCGTGCGAAATGTATTGTTTTACAATAGAGGAAAACAACACTATACAACAAGTTATACCTTTTTAACAAATACCAGTAGAAACTTATTATCTATAGGCTCTCAGGAAAACAGCTTAACCAATCACCAACTCAATTTTAATCATAAATTTTCTACAAATTGGTTAGCAAATATGTTGAGTACTTTTGGAAATAATGAGAGTATAAGTGAAAATTTCACCAACCGAAATTTCAATATTGAAGAAACCAGATTTCAACCAAAATTATCATATCTCTTTAATGAGAATGCACAATTTGATGTGTTTTACCAATACACTTCCAAAGAAAACACTATAGGAAGTTTAGAAACCTTAGCGCAGAATAATTACGGTTTGTCTTTTACGTATAACAATGCTCAAAAAATAGCACTAACAGGTGAATTCAACTTTTATAAAAATGAATTTGAAGGGAATACCAATTCTCCTGTAGCTTATGAAATTCTTGAAGGTTTACAGCCCGGAAAAAACTTCACATGGAGTTTACTAGCACAGAAAAAACTGACCAAATATTTAGATTTGAATTTAAATTATTTTGGACGTAAATCTGAGACCTCTAAAATGATTCATACAGGTACGGTTCAATTAAAGGCTTATTTTTAGAGAACCGCAAAAGCTTTCAAATACATACCCTTACAATTTGTTTAAAACCGTTAAAAACGGTATACTGTCAGAATAATAACAAAACACAGTAATGAAAGACTTTGTAATAGTAGGTGCTGCGCAAGCAGGCCTCTCTATGGCTTATTTTCTTAAACAAAATCAGAAAGATTTCTTGATCATTGACAGAGAAGAAGAAATTGGTGCGTCGTGGCTAAACCGGTGGGATACTTTAAAATTATTTACGCCTACTGAGTTTAATCATTTAATAGGAATGCCGTTTCCTGCTCCAAAAGGTTATTATCCCGATAAATACGAAGTAGCAGCCTATTTTAAGAGCTATGTAGAAAAATTTGATTTTCCTCTACAATTAAATACTTTAGCAGAACGTATTGAAAAAAAGGATAAGCACTTTATCATAAAAACGAATAAGCAAGAAATAACTTGCAGACATGTTATTGTCGCTACAGGACCATTTCATATTCCATACACCCCAAAATTTCACAATAAGCTTTCGGACAGTATCTATCAGGTGCATAGTAATTATTACAAAAACTCAGATCAATTACAAAAAGGGTCTACTTTGGTTGTGGGTGGTGGAGATAGTGGATTTCAAATTCTGGATGAGATCTCTAGCAATACATCGAATACCACATATTTTTCAGGAAGTACTGATATTAGAACACTCCCCCAAGAATTTTTAGGTAAAACCTTATGGTGGTGGTTTACAAAAACAGGATTTTTAAGTTTTAGTAAAAACTCATGGATTGGAAAAAAAATTAATCAATCTAAGCAACCTATCATTGGTACTGATGTAAAAACGATTATAAAACGTGGCAATGTTACACTTGTTGGTCACACCACAGACGCAGAGTATAACACTATAAAAACGGCTACAGTAGAACTTACAGATGTTAAAAATATAGTTTGGGCTACGGGCTACAAACCTAATTTTGAATGGATAGATAATTTAGAACTTACCGATGATGGGTATCCAAAACATCATAGAGGAATTAGTACTACAGAAGGACTCTATTTTATCGGATTACCATGGCTACACACAAGAGGTTCTGCCACATTGGGCGGTATAAAAAAGGATGCGGCTTATTTAGCTACTCAAATTTTACAGTAATAATTATTTGTGTTTTTCCAAAATTAATAATCATTTAGAGACTAAAAAAAACACCCAAACTTTAAAAGCTTGGGTGTTTTAATTTATATCAGATTCCTGCTTTTACAAGAATTTGTAATTACATTTTCATTAGCCAATGCTTCACATCAACCTCTGCTTTTATAATTTCTTTTAAATCTTCAATCTTTACACGTTTTTGATCCATAGTATCTCTATGACGAATCGTTACGGTATTGTCTTCTAAAGTATCGTGATCTACTGTAATACAAAATGGTGTTCCGTTGGCGTCTTGCCTTCTGTAACGTCTACCAACCGTATCTTTTTCTTCATAAGCAACATTGAAGTCCCACTTTAAATCCTCAACAATCTTTTTAGCAACCTCAGGTAAACCATCTTTTGCCAATAAAGGAAATATAGCAGCTTTAACAGGAGCTAATACAGCCGGAAGTTTTAAAACAGTACGTGTTTTACCATCTTCTAATTCTTCTTCAACCAAAGCATTTGAGAACACAGCTAAAAACATACGATCTAAACCAATAGAAGTTTCAAGAACGTAAGGAGTGTAGCTTTCGTTATCTTCATGGTCAAAATATTGTAATTTCTTACCAGAAAATTCTTCGTGTTGCTTTAAGTCAAAATCTGTACGCGAGTGAATTCCTTCCAATTCTTTAAACCCGAATGGGAACTTGAATTCGATATCGGTAGCAGCATCAGCGTAATGCGCCAATTTTTCATGATCGTGGAAACGGTAATTTTCTTCTCCCATTCCAAGAGAAAGATGCCACTTCATTCGTGTTTCTTTCCAATGCTCAAACCATTTTTTTTGTGTGCCTGGTTTAATAAAAAATTGCATTTCCATTTGTTCAAACTCACGCATTCTAAAGATAAACTGTCTTGCAACAATTTCGTTTCTAAATGCTTTTCCTGTTTGTGCAATTCCGAATGGAATTTTTAAACGTCCTGTTTTCTGAACATTTAAAAAGTTAACAAAAATACCCTGAGCTGTTTCTGGACGCAAATACAAATCCATCGCCGTTTCTGCAGAAGCACCAAGTTTAGTTCCAAACATTAAGTTAAACTGCTTAACGTCTGTCCAATTACGACTTCCTGCTACAGGACAAGCAATTTCTAACTCTTCGATTAATGCTTTTACGTCTGCTAAATCTTCTTTTTCTAAAGATTGGCCTAAACGTTTTAAAATAGTATCGATTTTTTCTTGATACCCAACAACACGTCCGTTAGTAGAAATAAATTCTTCTTTATTAAAAGATTCTCCAAAGCGTTTTTCTGCTTTTTTAACTTCTTTTTCAATTTTAGCTTCAATTTTTAAACAATAATCTTCTACTAAAACATCTGCTCTATAGCGTTTTTTAGAATCCTTATTATCAATTAAAGGATCGCTAAAAGCATCAACGTGTCCGGAAGCCTTCCAAGTAGTTGGATGCATAAATATTGCAGCATCAATCCCTACAATATTATCGTGCATTTGTACCATGGCTTTCCACCAATAGTCTCTGATATTTTTCTTTAATTCTGCTCCATTTTGAGCATAATCGTATACTGCGCTTAGTCCATCATAGATTTCACTACTCTGAAACACGTAACCATACTCCTTTGCGTGAGAGATTACTTTTTTAAATTGATCTTCGTTTGCCATAATATTGCAAAAATAGAAAACCGCTCTGATTAACAGAACGGTTTTACAAAAATTATATCGTTATTTATAAGTATTACCTATTTTAAATTTAGACTTGTACTACCTAGCTTTACATTTTCGTGAAAAATATTGACAAAGTAGACGCCTTTTAAGAAGGGTTGATCCTCATCATCAGCAACTATAGCGGTACATATTTCTAAATTTTCTTTTTCGTAATTTATACTTTCTTTAAAGCTGTAGTTTAATGAAGTATTACCAAAAAATACTTCACCTTTATCTGATACCACATTACCTTGTGGACTCACAATCTGTATGTAAATGTCTTTTTTACCATTTAATGCTAATGGATTTTCATTTAACGTAATACATACGTCAATGGCATTGGCACGTTTTGCACGATCGGTAAATCGTTTTTTACCCGATTTCAATTTATACGATTTCGCATTAATATTACTTGCTTTTAACATAGCAGCATTATCAATGGTTTTATACAACGCGTTGTTAACCTCTTCTAAATCATTAATTTTTAAGGCATTATTCTTTATTGTATTTAAAGCATAACGTTTTTCACTCTGCAATTTTCTATTCGCCGAATTTAGAGAATCCATAGTACTTAACAGCACTTTATTTCTAGATTTTATAACGACAAGTTGATCTTTGAATTTAGTGATAATTGATAAATCACTGTTTAGTAATTTTAAAGAATCTAAAGCATTACTTGCTTCTAGTTTTGCTTCTTTGAGCTGAGAAGACATAAAACTATAGTCTTGACTTAGTTCGTCATAACTTGACAATAATTCTGATAGCTCTGTTTCTATCAAAACTTTTTCTTGTTTTAAGAAATCTTCGTAAGATTCAATGGATTTATATTTATTAAAGCTATATATTCCTAAAACAGTTAAAACAACTAGTAAAGAACTAATAATCAATCTATAATTAAATAGCTGAGGGTTAACTATCATTATTAATTTTATTAATTTAAGGCGAAACTAGAGCTAATTGAAGTCTAATTTTATTTTAATCGACTAAGTGATGAAAAACTTGTTAAACTTATTCTTTCCAAAGGTTTGTGAAGCATGTAATAATGTTTTAACTGATAATGAAATTGTTTTATGTACCTCTTGCAGACACCATTTACCAGTTACCAACTTTCATTTTGATAATGCCGAGGATGTAAAAAAAATAGTTTATGGACGGGTAAAACTCGAAAATGCAACCGCATTATTGCATTTTTCAAAGAAGGGAATTGTACAGCAAATACTACATAATTTAAAATATAGAGGTCATGAGGATATTGGAGAATTCTTTGGCAAATGGTTTGGCGCAGAACTAGCAACTGTAGAAGCTTATAAACACATCGATGTTATTGTACCCGTACCTTTGTATAAATCAAAATTGAGAAAGCGTGGTTATAACCAAGTTGCAAAGTTTGGAAAAGCCATTGCAACAGCACTAAATGCTGAGTATAATGACACGGTTTTAATCAAAACAAAATCGTCTAAAACACAAGTATTTAAAGGGCGCTTAACACGTTGGAATGACGACGGAGCGTTATTTGATATTTCTGAAAATAAATCTCTAATAGGAAAGCATATTTTACTTGTAGATGACATCATTACTACTGGCGCAACCGTTGAAGCTTGCGCTACAGTTTTGTTAAAAATTGATAATATTAAGTTAAGTCTTGCTACGATGGCAATTGCAGATTAATTTTTTCGTTTCTAAATAAATTATATTGTTTCTTTGTGCTAAATTATTTTGAATAGATGCGTTTACCTATAATGCGAATTTTAATCCTCATTTTAATTGCAATTAGTATAGCTAGTTGCGCCAATCGCGGTACTCCTACAGGTGGCGAGAAGGATATTTTACCACCCGAAATCACAAAATCTGTACCAGCGAATTTTTCGACTAACTTTAAAGGTGATGAAATTAGAATTTACTTTAATGAATACATCAAAATAAAAGATCTTAGAAAACAACTTATTGTGTCGCCTCCTATGGACACAGAACCATTAGTTACACCAATGAGTGGCGCTAGTGATTACATTACAATTAAAATAGTTGATACTTTAGAAGCCAACACCACCTATGCGTTTAATTTTGGAGAAAGTATTGTAGATAACAACGAAGAAAACCCTTATCCGTATTATCGCTATGTGTTCTCTACAGGAAACATTATTGATTCGTTGTCTGTAAAAGGGTATGTTGTAGATGCTCTAAAAGAAGAACCAGACACCTTTATTTCGGTGATGTTGTATGAAGTGGATTCTACGTACACAGATTCTATAATTTACAAACAAAAACCAAGATATATTACCAATACACTAGATAGTCTTACAAGTTTTAACATTGAAAATATTAAAGCAGGAACCTACAAACTGATTGCGTTAAAGGACAAGAACTCAAATTACATGTTCAATCAGAAAAACGATAAAATAGGCTTTAAAGAAGACTTTATTACGGTACCCACAGACGACTCTTACAAGCTGACTCTTTTTAACGAAAAGGTAAATTATAAAGCCGTTAAACCGTCACAAGATGGTGAAACACGTATTATTTTTCCTTACGAAGGAGATTATGAATCTATGCGAATCGAAGTGCTCGGAGATACACCTGAAGCTTATAAAACCCGAATTGTAAAAGATCCAAAGACAGATACATTATACTATTGGTATAAGCCAAAATTTGAAATTGACACGACATTCTTTCTCGTTAAGAACGATAAGCAAATTGACACCTTTAAACATCGCTTTAGAACTATAAAAGGAGATTCTTTAAGTATAAAACCGTCTATACAAGGAACATTACATTTTAATGAGGATTTTACTATTGAAGCTAATATTCCATTGGCTAAAATTGACACCACAAAGATTAAAATTATAGATAAAGATTCTTTGGCTGTGCCTTTAAAAGTCGAATACGATTCTATTTTTAATCGCTATAAATTCCCCATAGATAAGCAAGAAGGTCAGAAATACAACTTTACTATGCTTCCTGGCACATTTACCGATTTCTACGATAACATCAATAAAGACACCCTAACATATTCCATAAGAACCAAAATGAAATCTGAATACGGAAAGATTAGAGTCAATATTAGAAATGCTAAATTTCCATTAATTTTACAACTCGTTAATGAGAAAGATGAAGTAATGTACGAGCGTTATACTACAGATTCTCCTGTTGTAGATTTCACAGATTTAGTTCCTAGAAAATACAAGCTACGTGCTATTTTTGACACTAATGAAAATGGAAAATATGACACTGGCAATTTCTTGTTAGGCATACAACCAGAACGTGTTAGTTACTCAGAACCTATTGAGGAAGTTCGCTCTAATTTTGACTTTATTGAAGAGTTTACGCTTTTAGATTAAAGTTGTCTCTATCGTTTAAAAAATTCAATTTTTCTCGGTATTTAGTAATCGTATCTTTTTCTAAAACTACGATTGCTATAGCATCTTCGTTTTCGGATAAATTATCCATTCTAGTTCCTAAAACATCATACACCACAGAATGACCAGAGTATTCATGGTTATTTCCATCTAACCCTACTCTATTTACACCAATGCAATACGTCATGTTCTCTATAGCTCTAGCTTCTAACAAGGCATCCCAAGCTTTTATGCGCACTTTTGGCCAATTAGCCACATAAATTAAAAGATCGTAATCTTCGACATTTCTAGCCCAAACCGGGAAACGTAGATCGTAGCATACCAACGGACAAATTTTCCAACCTTTATAGTTAAACATCACTTTCTCAATTCCGGCTGTATAAACGTTGTGTTCGCCTGCTAACGTAAAGGTGTGGCGTTTATCGTAAGTTGTAATTGTACCAGAAGGCTCCACACAAACCATACGATTATAGTAATTGTTATTTTCAAAAATTACGAGACTTCCCATAATAGCCGCCTCTTTTTCTTTTGCCAATTGTGTTAACCAAACCATAGTGTCGCCAGTCATAGTTTCAGCGACTAATTTAGGATTCATGGTAAAACCAGACGTAAACATTTCTGGTAAAACAATAAGATCAACACCTTTTGTAATGGTGTTGATCTTATCATTTAGTAAACGTCTATTTTCTTTGGGGTTTTCCCAAACCAAAGACGTTTGTATTAAGGCTACGTTTAAAACGTTAGACATAGTTATATTTTTCGTTTTGCTTTTTCTACTTTTTCAGTAAGCTTAGATAATTTATCTAGCCACTTACTATCATCAACAGGTGACAATTTACCTTTTCTTTTTAACTTCTCATATTTCTGCTGAGACTTGTTTAATTTATCTTCAGCTTTTTTCAAGTTAGATTCTAGCTTTGCTTGTTTTTCTAATGCTTTTTCAGCCTTTTTTTCAGCTTTTTCGGTTTTTTTCTGTGCTTTCTCAGCATCAGCTTTTTCCTTCTCTAAATTTTTAGCAGCTTTCTCCTTTTCTTTTACGGCTTTTTCTTCTTCTTTCTTAAGCTTTGCTGCTGCTTTTTCAGATTTTACAGATTCAGCCTTTGCTTTTTCTGCTTCTAATTTTGCCTTCGCTTCAACTTCTTTAGCTTTTGCTGCTTCTAACTTAACTACTGCATCTGCTTTAAGTTTTTCTGTAATCACTGCTGCCTCTTTAAAAATAACTGCTTTTTCTTCTAAACTCAAAGTAGCTGTTACATCTTTTCCTTCTAAGAAAATTTTCTCATTTTTTACCTCATAAATTTTTCCTTCTTTGGTAATTTCTTGTGCATTTAAAAACAACACAAACACTAGGCTAACACAAGTTAATATATATTTCATAATTTTTTTATTTATTTAAGTTATTCATTTTTTCTTTTGCTTCTTCAAACTCTTCTTTTAAATCGTTTAATTTTTCGGACCATTCGTCCTCATCATTTGGTGATAGTTTCCCTTTTTTCTTTAGCTTTTCATATTTCTTTTGTTGTTTTTCTAAACGTTTCTTTGCCTTTAAAAAATCATCACGAGCATCTTCTTTTGCTTCTAACTTTTCTTTTAATGCTTCTTGCTGTTCTTCAAGCTCATCTTGTTTCTCTTCTACAGCTTCTTCTCGTTCTTTTAACGCTTTCTGTTTCGCTTTAAGATCCGCTTCTAGCGCTTCTGCTTCTGCTTTAGCTTTTCTATTTGCTTTTAGAGTCGATTCAATTTCAGATTTACGTTCTTCTGTCAATGTTTCGGTAACATCCGCTCCATTGTTTATAATAGAATTACCTTTTACCTCATAGACTTTTCCGTCTTCAGTAATAACACGTTCAGTGCTACCGCAAGACATCATTAAACTTACTAAAAAACATACACATACATAGTGAAATTTCATACTTTATTCTATATTTTGTTTCTATTAATTAGACACAAAAAGCCCACTAAAGTCACTGTATTACGAAAGTTTTAACATTAAATGCTGTTCAAAATTTCAGCAGCTTTAACCAAAGTCTCATCTGTTTTCGCAAAACAAAATCGCAACACCTTATCGTCTTGATTCTTAGTATTAAATACCGAAAGTGGAATGGCTGCAATTTTAAATTCTTTGGTTAATCGTTTTGCAAAATCCACATCCGATTCATTTGTTATTTCAGAATAATCCAACACCTGAAAATAAGTGCCTTGTGACGGTTGAAACTTAAATTTTGATTCTGAAATTAAACTCAAAAACAAATCGCGCTTACGCTGAAAAAAAGTATTTAATCCAAGATATGTTTCTACATCTTGCATATAATCTGCAATACCTTTTTGAGAAGGATGGTGAACCGAAAACACATTAAACTGATGCACTTTTCTAAATTCTACCATTAACGCTTCTGGCGCACAACAATAGCCAATTTTCCATCCTGTGTTATGAAATGTCTTTCCGAAGGAAGCACATATAAAACTGCGTTGTTTTAAATCTTCAAATAAACACGCGCTTTGATGTTGTGCGTCATCAAACACAATATGTTCGTAAACCTCATCACTCAATATAATAATATCGGTATTTCTGGTTAATTTTTGAAGTTGATGCATATCATCCTTAGACCAAATGGTACCACTTGGATTATGAGGTGAATTGATAATAATCATTTTCGTTTGAGGCGAAATTTTTGAAGCCACCTCTTCCCAATTCACACTGTAATTTGGCGCAGATAGTTGAACCGGAATCGTTTTCCCTCCATTAATTTCAACAGCGGGCTCATAACAATCATAAGCGGGCTTAAACATAATTACCTCATCATTTCGTCTTATAAATGCTGAAATAATTGTGTAAATGGCTTGGGTTGCTCCTGCTGTAACTGTAATTTCTTTTTCAGGATGATAGGTGCTTTTATAGAGTAATTGATATTTATGGGCAATCGCTAAACGCAACTCTAAATTACCAGCCATTGGCGCATATTGGTTATACCCATTATTCATGGCATTCGTAACCAAATCATTCAACTTTTGAGAACTTGGATAATTAGGAAAGCCTTGTGACAGGTTTATGGCATGATGCTCTTTAGCCAAAGCACTCATTACAGTAAAAATGGTGGTGCCCACGTTCGGTAATTTTGATTTGATTTTCATAAAAAGTGGTCTTTATATCTCAAAACATTAAAGATATAAAACAAGCTTTTCTATCTTTACAAAAACTAATAAAATATTAACTATGCGCTTTTTAAAAATTCTTTTTCTTTTCGTTGTTTTTCAAGCTTCAGCCCAACAAGGTGGTATGTGGATCCCTTCACTTTTAGAAGGTATGAATGAAGATGAAATGCAAAGTTTGGGCAGTAAATTAACAGCTCAAGATATTTACGATGTCAATAATTCTAGCTTAAAAGATGCCATTGGTCATTTTAATGGTGGTTGTACTAGTGAAGTGATTTCAGACCAAGGTTTAGTACTGACCAATCACCACTGTGGTTACAGTCAGATTCAATCCCATTCGTCTTTAGAAAACGATTATTTAAAAGATGGTTTTTGGGCCATGAATTTAGATGAAGAATTACCAAACGAAGGCTTATTCATTGAATTTATAGTAAGTATTCACGATGTATCTGAAGTGGTTTTAAAAGGTATTACGGATACTATGACGGAAACTGAAAAGCAATCTCTAATTTCTAAAAACAGTAATGCAGCACTAAAAACTTGGCCAAAGGAATCGTGGCAAGATGTAAAAACAAAAGCCTTTTATGAGGGGAATCAATACTTCTTATTTGTAACAGAACGTTTTGATGATATCCGTTTGGTGGGAACACCTCCAACTAGTATTGGTAAATTCGGAAGCGATACTGACAACTGGGTTTTCCCTAGACATACTGGTGATTTTTCGTTATTCAGAATTTATGCAGATGCTAATAATCGTCCGGCAAAATACAGCAAAGACAACAAACCTTACAAGCCAAAACATTTTCTTCCAATCTCTTTAGATGGTGTTGAAGAAGGTGATTTTACTATGGTTTTTGGTTTCCCAGGAACGACTAGCGAATATTTACCAGCTGTTGCGATAGAACATATCACAAAAGATTATAACCCTACGAACATTGCGATTCGTGAAGCGGCTTTAAAAATCATTGATCAAAAAATGAAAGAAAGTGACGAAGTTAGAATTAAATATGCCTCTAAACAGGCACGAATTGCTAACTCTTGGAAACGATGGATTGGTGAAAACTTAGGAATTGAAAAAAGTAATGCCGTTGAAAAACGTCGCGAATTTGAAGCCACATTCACCAAGGCTTTAAAAGAAAAAGGACTAGAAGACAAATACGGAAACATTCTTCCGGAATTCGACAGACTTTATAAAGATTTTGCACCTATAAATATTAAGCGTAGAAACTTTATAGAGGTCTTCTTAACAACCAATGAATTAATGCAAATGACCTTTAGAGCGTATCAAGTTGAGCAGGCTTTAATCGCCAACTCTGAGAATCTAGAAAGAGGAAAAGAAGTTTTAACTGGTCAGCTACAAGGTATTCATAAAAATTATGATGTAGATTTAGATAAAGGTGTGTACGAAAATGTAATGCCTTTATACGGAAAATCTGTAGATGCTACTATTTATGATAAAACAGCGTTTACCAATTTAGAATCGGCATTACAATTATTAGAAGGTGATGCAGAAACCGTAATTAAAAATCTTAATAACGATGCTGCCTATGCCTATGCAAAACCTATAATTGCTGAGTTTTTTGACACGCTTAATCCTGAATATTTACAAAAAAACGAACCCATAACGGCTTTACAAACTAAGTATATGACGGCACTTATGGAAGCTTTACCTAATGAGCGTTATTTTCCGGATGCTAATAGTACACTTCGTGTTACTTACGGTCAAGTACGAGGATATTCTCCAAGAGACGCGGTCTATTACGAGCCCGTAAGTTATTTAGATGGTGTTATTGAAAAGTACATTCCAGGTGATTACGAATTCGATGTACCTCAAAAATTAATTGAATTATACGAAGCTAAAGACTACGGACAGTATGCAGATAGTAACGGAAAAGTACCTGTTTGCTTTTTAGGAACCAACCACACTACAGGTGGAAACTCTGGAAGTCCTGCAATTGATGCGCATGGAAATTTAGTTGGATTAAACTTCGACAGAGTTTGGGAAGGGACCATGAGTGACATGAATTACGATCCTGAAATTTGCCGAAACATTATGGTAGATTTACGTTACGTCCTTTTTATTGTCGATAAATATGCAGGAGCAAAACATCTGATTGACGAAATGGAATTGGTGCATCCTAAAACCGATAGTTCTAAGAAAAAGAAAAGAAGAAAAGCTAAGAAAAAGTAAGCAGTTCTTTAGTCTTCAGTTGGCAGTCGCCAGTATATTAAAAATATTAAGCTCTCACACGTTTCACAAACTTGTGAGAGCTTTTTTTATGGGCTACATCTTTAGAGGCTTCTCGATACAATTTTCTCGTACCTCGAAAATCACTCGAAGTGACGTAATGATTGTAATTAGAAGTTTTTAAAATTGAAACACAAGTATCAGTTCGAGTGGAATTGCTTTTTTTTGCAATTTTGTAGTTCGACTGCGCTCAGTAAAGCTATCGAGAACCTGTAAGCGTTAAATCTTAACTACTTCAATATACTCTTTACAATTTTTAAATGATGATTAGTATGTGCATCCAAGAATTGCACAATTCTATATTTATTAATATTCCCAAATAAGGGATGTTTAAAATAAGCGTTATCGTCTAAACTAGATATCGTTGTTATCTTCGCTCTCGATTCTGCTAATTGTAATAGAATATCAGCCTCTAAAATGACTTCAGGTGGTGTCACATATTTTGGTGCTTTCGCTTTTCCCCTTGGAAAGAATCTAAACTTCAATAACAATTTACCTATAAAACTAAAATTATCCTTATACAACGCTGGATCTGAATTCTGCATCGTTGTCACCACAGTGTTAATCACTTTTAAGCTATGATCTAAATGCCATGCTACAGTCGCTTTTGAAACATTAGTATTTAAAATTTCACGTTGTGGAATATAACCTTCAATTTGGCTTAATGCATTTTGTAAAACTGTAATATCTAACTTTTTCATTTAAATTTATTTTGTTGAAAGGTAATTAAAATGAATCTGGCTAAAAAGTTTGTTTTGTCAAATGCACTAACGATTGAAACGGCATCCTTTTTTGAGGCACGAGAAAAAGATATAGTGAAAAGCGTGGTTTAATTTGGTGCTAAAAACCAAATTAAAATTGCCCAAATAAAAAAACCCCAAACACGAATGCTTGGGATTTTTAAAATTCAGTTTCTATTAATGAGATTGCCACGTCGCTATAAAGCGCCCCACAATGACATTCTTTGATTAGTATCTGTAATGCTCAGGCTTATAAGGACCTTCAACTTTTACACCAATATAATCGGCTTGGTATTCTGCCAATTCAGTCAACTCAACACCAATTTTTTCTAAGTGTAATTTTGCTACTTTTTCGTCTAAAACTTTAGGTAACATGTAAACATCGTTTTCGTAGTTTGCACTGTTTTTCCAAAGTTCAATCTGCGCTAAAGTCTGGTTTGTAAATGAATTACTCATTACAAAACTTGGATGACCAGTTGCACAACCTAAGTTTACTAAACGACCTTCAGCAAGAAGAATAATATCTTTTCCGTTGATGTTGTATTTGTCTACTTGAGGCTTAATGGTATCTTTAGTAGCACCATGTTTCTCGTTTAACCAACCTACTTGGATTTCGTTATCAAAGTGACCAATATTTGCTACAATCACTTTGTCTTTCATTGCTTCGAAATGCTCAGCACGTACGATATCTTTATTTCCAGTTGTTGTGATAATAATATCAGAATTACCAACAACGGTTTCTAATTTCTTTACTTCAAAACCGTCCATTGCAGCTTGTAAAGCACAAATCGGGTCAATTTCAGTAACAGTAACAATAGAACCTGCACCTTTAAAAGAAGCCGCTGTACCTTTACCAACATCACCATAACCACAAACGGTTACACGTTTACCAGCTAACATAATATCTGTTGCGCGACGAATTGCATCTACTGCAGATTCTTTACAACCGTATTTATTATCAAACTTAGATTTAGTTACAGAATCATTCACGTTAATTGCTGGCATTGTTAAAGTACCATTCTTAACACGCTCGTAAAGTCTGTGAACTCCAGTCGTTGTTTCTTCCGAAAGACCTTTTATACCTTCTGATAATTCTGGGTATTTATCTAAAACCATATTAGTTAAATCACCACCATCATCTAAAATCATGTTTAATGGCTTACGATCTTCACCAAAGAATAATGTTTGTTCAATACACCAATCAAATTCTTCTTCTGTTAATCCTTTCCATGCATAAACCGCAGTTCCTGCAGCAGCAATTGCAGCAGCAGCTTGATCTTGCGTAGAGAAAATGTTACAAGAACTCCAAGTTACTTCAGCACCAAGCGCTTGTAAAGTTTCTATTAAAACTGCTGTTTGAATCGTCATGTGAAGACATCCAGCAATTCGCGCTCCTTTTAAAGGCTGCTCGTTTTTGTATTCTTCACGTAAACTCATTAAACCTGGCATTTCTGCTTCAGCTAAATTAATTTCTTTTCTTCCCCAAGCCGCAAGCGACATATCTTTTACCTTGTTAGGCACGTAAGCAACTGTTTTATTACTCATATTATTTTCTTTGTTTTTATATTTTAAACACCTTTGGGTTTAGCACTTAAATAGTTAAATTCGCTTATCTAAAAAATGCAAAATTTGCCTTAGGCGATGCAAAGATAATCAATAACATTCAGAATTCTAAATGCCACTATACAAATCCATTAGTGTAAATTCACAAACTACTGTTAAAATCTGGAAGATTGAAGAATCTTATGATGCTCTATTTCAGCCCCTAGACCTAAAACCACAAAGTTTACAACGTGTGTTAGGCATGAAAAGTGAGCTACATCAACGTGGTTTTTTAAGTGTTAGACATTTGCTACACGAGTTTGGTTATACAGACCAAGATTTATATTATGACGATAATGGAAAACCGCACCTTAAAGACGGTAAACACATTTCTATAACCCATTCCTTTACATTTGCTGGTGTTATTATTAGTGATAATGAAGTCGGAATTGATATCGAAAAACAACGTGAAAAAATAGAAGTCATAGCACATAAATTTGTCGATTATGAATCTAATTATTTAAAATCTACAGACGAAGATTACATTAATAGACTTACCGTCATTTGGGGAATTAAGGAATCTCTTTATAAGCTTTTTGCTACTCCAGGCATGTTATTTAAAGAGCATTTTTTGGTCATTCCATTTATGCTAAAAGATGGAGAAACTGTCGCTTGGATAGATTATAAAAACAAAAAATACAGATACAATACCGCTTTTTTAGAATTTGAAGGCTTTACTTGTGCTTACGTAGTTCCATAATGAATAATCTCTTCAAAAATATAATCGACGCTGTAAAAAAGGACATTAAACAATTAGCTGTTTTAATTGATCCTGATAAGATGAGGATTGAAAACGTTTCTAGTTTTATAGCTAAAGTCAACCAATCTATCGCTACACATATTTTTGTTGGAGGAAGCGAAGTTGACGACGGTTTAACTGAAACTTTAGTCATCGAAATAAAAAAATACACCGCACTTCCTATAATTCTATTTCCTGGAGATGTCATTCAAATTACAGATAAAGCGGATGGCATTTTATTTTTGTCTTTAATTTCTGGACGAAATCCTGATTACTTAATAGGAAAACAAGTAGAAGCCGTTTCCGAATTAGCCAAAACTAATCTTGAAATTATTCCAACAGGCTATGTGCTTATAGAAAACGGAAAAGAAACCGCTGTTCAACGTGTTAGTGAAACAAAACCGATTAAACGAAGTGACATTCAAATTATAACAGACACCGCTAAAGCTGGTGAATTATTAGGAATGAAACTTATTTATCTCGAAGCTGGTAGCGGAGCCACACACCCTATTGAACCTCATATTATTTCTGAAGTTAAACAACTATTAAACATCCCATTGATAGTTGGAGGTGGCATTAGAAGTAAAGCAGAAATAGAATCCGCCTATAAAGCAGGAGCAGATTTGGTGGTCATTGGAACAGCTTTTGAAGAGGAAGAATCCTTCTTTAATGAATTAAAAAACTTAACCTAATATGGAAATATCAGTAGATCTTACGCTTTCACCGTTACAAAATGATTACGAAAAGCATGTCATTAATTTTATTAAAGCACTGCGCAATTCAAAATTTAAAGTTTTAGAAAACCCCTTAAGCACACAAATATTTGGAAACTATGATGAGCTTATGCCTTTTCTAACTCAAGAAATAAAGCGTTCTCTTAATGATGTGGATATTTCTGTGCTAACCATGAAATTAGTTAAGACAAATAGAAGCGACTATGAACCAAATTTTTGATTTCTTTCTAGAGCCCTACAGAACAGCTTCAACGTTCAATATTATCATTGAAATTATAGCCGTAATATTTGGTATTGCTAGTGTTTGGTATGCTCAAAGAGAAAACATATTAGTATTTCCTACAGGAATCATTAATACCGTTATTTTTGTTTATCTGTGTTATGTATTTACTCTATATGGTGATTTAACCATTAACATTTACTACACTTTAATGAGTGTTTATGGTTGGTATATGTGGAAAAAAACCATAAAAGGAGAAGAAATATCTGTAACAAAATCGACTTCAAAAGATTGGAAAACAGCGATTCTAATCTTTACGACGACCATTATATTTGTCGTTTGTGTCTATTTGTATTTTGATCGTTTTGATAGAATAACAGATTATATAGATACAATAACAACTGGTATTTTCTTTGCAGCTATGTGGCTAATGGCAAATAAAAAAATAGAACATTGGATTTTGTGGATTGTTGCAGATATCATTTCTATTCCCTTATATTTTGTGAAAGGATTAGGGTTTACCGGACTGCAATTCATCATATTTTTAATATTAGCAATTCAAGGCTATAGAGCATGGAAGACGCACTTAAACAACAACCATCAAACTGCATAAAAGTAGTTTTATTTGGTCCTGAATCTACAGGAAAAACAACACTTTCTACACAGTTAGCCAAGCATTATAATACCGTTTGGGTACCAGAGTATTCACGAACTTATCTTCAAGATAAGTGGGACAATGAGCGGAAAATTTGCGAACCCAAAGACATACTTCCCATAGCAATTGGGCAAATGAAACTTGAAAACGAATTAGCACAAAAAACGGACTCAGTTTTAATTTGTGACACTAATTTACTGGAAACTAAGGTCTATAGCGAAGTATATTACCAAGGAGCATGTGACCCGATTTTAAATATATATGCTCTAAAAAATTTTTATAATCTTTACTTTTTAACCTATATTGACACACCTTGGGAAGATGACGACCTGAGAGACAAGCCCAATGAACGCGAACATATGTTTAATGCTTTCGAATCCGCTTTAAAAACCTATAAAAAACCTTATATAATTTTAAAAGGGAATAAAAAAGAACGACTAGAACTAGCTGTTAAGCATATTGATAACTTATTAATGAACAAGATATGAGTTTTACTGAAAACGACATCTACCAAATAGAATCTAACGATTTAACTTTAACAGGAATTAAAAATCAAATCGAGATTTTTGAAACCGGAATTCCATTTACAAATGTTTCAGATGCGGCTACATTAAATAACGGAATTATGCCATTAAACGATTCTAAAATTGAAGCGTATGTTGCATTATTTGAAGCCGAGAAAGATAAAAAATCGTTATTAAAGTTTGTGCCAGCTTCTGGAGCAGCAACACGGATGTTCAAATTTCTGTTCAAATTTGTTGGAGAATATAATTCCAATGAGCAATCTCTAAATTCATATATAAATAAAAACAACCTTAGAGAGCTATCCTTATTTATGGTCGGCTTAGAGAAGTTTCCATTTTACAATCAGGTATTAGAATTGCTAAAATCTAATGGAATTGATTATGAAAACTTATCTAATCAAGAAAAGGTTTGGCATTTTGCAAAGGCTATGTTAGATGAAAATCAACTCAACTTTGGAAACCAACCTAAAGGATTATTACCGTTTCACGATTATAAAAAGAACCATATTTCTACCGCTTTTGAAGAACACTTATACGAAGCCGCTTTATATGCAACAAGCAATGGAGTCGCTAAACTTCACTTTACGATTTCAGAAGTTTATGAACACAGGTTTACCGATGAGTTTAAAAATATTCAAAATCAGGTTGAAGAAAATACCGGAGTAACATTCGATATATCGTTTTCATACCAGCAACATTCTACGGATACAATTGCTGTAACGTTAAAAAATAGACCTTTTAGAGAAACGGACGGCACGTTATTGTTTAGGCCATCTGGACATGGTGCCTTACTAAAAAACTTAAATACTTTAGAAGCTGATATCATTTTTGTTAAAAATATTGATAACGTCGTTGTCTATAAATACATAGATGAAGTCGCAAAGTATAAAAAAGTATTAGCTGGCATCTTAATTGAATTACAAACTAAAGCATTCGAGTATTTACACAAATTAGACTCAGAACAGATTAATGAAGGTACATTGGTCGCTGTAGAGAATTTCTTAACGCACAAATTAAGTATCAAAATATCCGATGAGTACAAAAAATATACCGATCGTTATAAGATTGAATATTTAAAAGAAAAATTAAACCGTCCAATAAGAGTTTGCGGTATGGTTAAGAACGAAGGTGAACCTGGCGGTGGTCCGTTTTGGGTAAAAGATCATAAATCTAACCAATCACTTCAAATTGTAGAGTCGGCACAAATCAATTTAAAAGATCCAAAACAAGAAGACATTCTTAAAAATGCTACGCACTTTAATCCCGTAGATTTAGTTTGTGGGGTAAAAAATTACAAAGGTGAGAAATTCGATTTAGAAAATTATGTAGACCATAATGCCGCTTTTATAACCGAGAAAACCAAAAACGGCAAGGACTTAAAAGCATTAGAATTACCTGGACTTTGGAACGGAAGTATGGCGCATTGGAGTACTATTTTTGTTGAAGTTCCAATCATTACGTTTAACCCAGTAAAGACTGTAAACGATTTATTAAAATCACCACATCAAATTAAATAATAGTGGATGTAACCCTACTTAAATCTGAAATAAACTACAAATACGTCCGAAGCTCGGGAAGCGGAGGGCAACATGTAAATAAGGTATCTTCAAAAGCTGAATTATACTTCGATCTTAGCAACTCATCTGTTTTTAACGATGAGGAAAAACAAAAGCTTTCCGAGTTTTTCAATAATCGTTTAACCAAAGATGGTGTTTTAATTCTAGTCTGTGACGAAAGTCGAAGCCAGTTTAGAAACAAAGCTTTAGTTACGCAGCGGTTTTTAGAATTAATTCAAGAAGGCTTAAAGGAAGACAAAAAACGAATTTCAACTCGGGTTCCAAGATCAGTAAAACGAAAACGTTTAAAAGCAAAACGTATTAATGCTGATAAAAAAGCAAATCGGAAGCCACCAACGCTTGAATAAACTCTCAAAATCAAAGCATTAAACTCCACAAAAATGTACGCAAAGGCGCAAAATTGTGCGGTTACTCCTTGTGTCTTAGTTACTTTGTGAGCATGTTTTATCAGGGTTCATTATTCAGTACAAATTGTAAAGTAATAAGATTGTATTTTTCTCATTCCTCATCTTTTTTCCTTTGCACCTCTGCGCCTTTGCACCTCTGCATGAAAAAAACTTCAAGTATTCATACCACAACATAAAAAATCAAATTCATAATTCTTAATTCTAAAATCCGTTATATCTTTGCCGCGTTCTCAATAAAGGGGTGCCTAATATCGGCTGAGATCATACCCATTGAACCTAGAACAGGTAATGCTGTTTAGGAAGCGAGCGTAAGAAAATGTTTAGTAGACATTTTTAGCGAGTGCGATAAGGTTATCAATGATTGTTTTTCCACTTCTGAATTTTGATCTGTTATAATTTAATTATACATAGACAATTTCAAAAAGGAAAAAAGCAAGATTTAACTATCGCATAAGCATTAAGCTCACAATAATTAATTATTTACCAAGAATAATGACCTCTTTTTATTCGATTATAAATTTATAGTCGTATGAAAATTTTATTCAACAATCTCTCAAAAAAAAGTAGGCAGAGGTTAACACTTTCAATTGCCTTTTTAGGTATTTGTTCAGCTTATGGACAAGAAAAACAACAAGATTCAACCAAAGTTGAAAAACTAGACGAAGTTCTAGTAAGAGCTGTAAGAGTCGATGCTAAATCACCCATTACACATTCTAATGTGACCAAAGAAGCTTTAGCTAAACGTAATTTAGGACAAGACATTCCGATGCTATTGAACTTCTTACCTTCGGTAGTGACTACGACAGATGCAGGTGCAGGAATTGGTTACACTGGCATTAGAGTTCGTGGTGTAAGCTCACAATCTACCAACATTACTATCAACGGTATTCCGTATAATGATGCGGAATCATTAGGAACGTTTTGGGTTAATTTAGGTGATTTTGCGTCTTCTACAGAAAGTCTACAACTACAACGTGGCGTTGGGACATCTACTAATGGCTCTGGTGCTTTTGGAGCTAGTATTAATGTCCTTACCGATGCAATTTCAAAAGATGCTTCAGGCGAAATTTCTAATTCATTTGGAAGTTATAACACTAGAAAACATACCGTAAAATTCAGTACGGGTCTTATGAATGATCATATTGAAATCGCTGGTCGTTTATCAAATATTGTTTCAGATGGTTATATCGATCGTGCTTCAGCCGATTTAAAATCTTATTTTTTACAAGGGTCCTATGTAGATGATAATACCTTAATTAAAGCAATAACTTTTGGTGGTAAGGAAGTCACGTATCAGGCTTGGAATGGATTAGAAGATTTAGAGAAACTAGAAGACGACCGTACGTATAATACAGCAGGAGAATACACAGACAATAATGGTGATCCTCAATTTTACGATAATGAAGTTGACAATTATAGCCAAGATCATTACCAGTTACATTGGAATCAGCGTTACAACAACCAATGGTCAACCACATTGGGATTAAACTACACCAAAGGTCAGGGTTACTTTGAACAGTACAAAGAAGACGAAGGGTTTGACGATTATGGATTAGACCCATTAGACTTCAATGGTGACATCATTGATGAAACCGATTTAATTAGAAGACGTTGGTTAGATAATAATTTTTATGTTATCAATGCTAACGCTAACTATAAAGACGATAATCTTAATTTAATTTTCGGAGGCTCTTTTAGTCATTATGATGGTGATCATTTTGGTGAAGTGATTTGGGCAGAATATGCTAGTCAAACAGAAATTAGAGACCGTTATTATGATGGAAATAGTATAAAAAACGATTTATCTATGTTTACTAAAGCCAATTACAGACTCAACGAAAAAGTAAGTTTGTATGGAGATTTACAAGTTAGAAATGTCACTTATAAAACAACTGGCACAACATCTGATATTGTAGAATTTGCAATAGATAAAGATTTTACATTTTTTAACCCAAAGGCAGGAATCACCTATTCCTTAAATACGGGCAATGATCTATACTTTTCGTATGCTAGGGCCAACAGAGAGCCAAACCGAACGGATTTTGAAAGCAATGAAAACATAGAATCAGAACAATTAGATGATTTTGAATTAGGTTGGAGACATCAAAAGGGAAACTTTTCATTTAATGCCAATGCATATTACATGAGCTACAATGAGCAATTAGTGTTATCTGGAAGATTAGACGACGTAGGAAATCCAATAAGAACCAATAGTGGAAAAAGTTACCGTTTAGGTTTAGAATTAGAAGCTATAATTCCTGTAACATCGAAATTAACATTACAGCCTAATTTAACGCTAAGTACTAATAAAAATAAAGAAACAATTATTTCTTTTGATGATGAACTGCAGAACTTAGGCAAAACAGATATCTCTTTTTCTCCAGATTTAGTCGCTGCCAATGCCATCGTTTTTCAACCTATTGAGAATCTGCAAATGTCGTTGCTAAGCAAATTTGTTGGAGAACAATTTATGAGTAACACAGAAGCTAAATCCTCTAAATTAGACAGCTATTTTATTAATGATTTCAATATTAACTATACTTTAAAAACAGATTCTATATTTGATGCTATTGTATTTTCAGGTTTAGTTAATAATATTTTTGATGTGAAGTATATTTCTAATGGATTTTACTACACTTATGATGATAGTTGGTCTAACCCAGGAACAATCGCTACTATTGAAGGAGCCGGTTTTTACCCACAGGCAACTACTAACTTTTTAGTCGGAGTTACCTTGAAGTTTTAATTACTAACATAATAACTATTATTTCCGATAGCCTCAACTCTGTATGGTTTTAACGTACAGGGTTGAGCATTATCGTTAAGTGCTGTCCCCGTAAGTAAACTATATTCATTACCATCTTCACAACCACAAACCGCATTTAAACCTACAATTGTTAATTTAGAACACGAGGACGATGTATGATTAGGATCCGCACCATCCCAAGCTAAAATGGAATTCGCATTCGCTCGCACCAAAATGATTCCGTTATTGCCATAATTTTCGACTCTTATCGCATTTACAGGAAATAAAAGTTGATTAAATTGAGGAAGATTAAGATTCACAGTTAGATTAACTCCTACATCCAATAAATAGTTACAATTATATATTGGATCGTTTTTACTACAACCTAAAACAACCACACAACTTAGCATTAAAAATAATTTTTTCACAGATTTAATTTTTATTTTAATAGTTTGAAGTTTAGTGAATTGAAAAACCAAATTACCCGAAGCCACGATAACACTCGTCTTCTAGTTTAGCTTTTAAATTATTAACATTTTTTCTAAATTTTAACTTCAATTTTTGAAGGGCAATTTACTATTAATTCAACAATACGGTAAATATTTTATATATTTGCATAGTAATCTCGTCAGCGCGAGGTTTTTTTTATGCTAACATTATAATTATACAATAACAAACTTCTAAGAAGCACATAATATCTAAAGTCATTTTTGAGCCTGTCTGATTTTCAGACAGGCTCAAAAATGATAAAGAATCTGCTAATTAGATCGCGTTATATTTAAAACGATTAAATTATGAGTAAAGTATCTTATTACACAGCTGAAGGTTTAAAAAAGTTAAGAAACGAGTTAAGCCATCTTAAAGATGTGGAACGACCTAAGGCATCACAAGCTATTGGTGAAGCTAGAGACAAAGGCGATTTGAGTGAAAACGCAGAGTATGATGCTGCGAAAGAAGCACAAGGTATGCTAGAGATGAAAATTTCTAAAATGGAAGAAATTTTATCTGGAGCACGTGTCATTGATGAGTCTCAATTAGATTTGACTAAGGTTTTAGCTTTATCTAAAGTTAAAATTAAGAACCAAATCAATGGTATGGAGATGACTTATACTTTGGTTGCAGAAAGTGAAGCTGATTTAGCTACCGGTAAAATTTCAGTGAACTCACCTATTGGTAAAGGTTTATTAGGTAAATCTGTAGGAGATACTGCCGAAATACAAGTACCAAATGGTATTATGAAATTTGATATTCTAGAGATTTCTAGATAACAATCATTATATTTTAAATAAAATACCAAACTAATACAACAAAAAAGATTCCTCATTACAGGAATCTTTTTATATTTATAAAAGACAAGAATTATAAGATTATGGCAACTATTTTTACAAAAATAATTTCAGGTGAAATACCATCGTATAAAGTCGCCGAAACTGAAGATTTCTTTGCGTTTTTAGATATCAATCCAAATTCTAAAGGACATACACTTTGTATTCCTAAGAAAGAGGTAAATAAAATTTTTGATTTAGACGAAGCGACTTATTTAGGTTTAATGAAATTTTCGCGTCGTGTTGCAATTGCCTTAGAAAAAGCAGTTCCCTGCGAGCGTGTTGGTATGTCTGTAATTGGCCTAGAAGTTCCACACACACATGTGCACTTAATTCCTTTACACACTATGGAGGATGCTCGTTTTACAAATAAACAAAAAGTGACTCCCGAAGAGTTTAAGTCTATAGCCAAAAAAATTGGATCGTATTTATAGTACTTATTCTGAAAATACTCCTGTAGCAAATAAGATAATTGCGACCAACACCAAAACACCAAAAGCAATTAATGCCCATGCAATTGGTTTTAACTTAGTTGATTTAGGTTTTCTTTTAAGTCCTCTATTATGATAATCCACAACGCGTTCAATATCATCTGTCCAACGGATTGGAAAAATTTGAACATCACAGTTTAAACACGATAATTGACTCACTGTTTCGTCAGTTATAGCCTTGTAAAATTTAGTTTCAATTAATTTTTGCTTTAACGTAAGTTCTAAACTATCGTTAGAATAGCATTCAGGACAGTTATTACCTATCCTGGCTTCTTTTAAAGTAAAAAATCGTGAAGAATTCATCGTCAAATTTAAACTAAAATTTCAACATTTCAATTTTTAAATTTTTTCTCGGACCTGTCTAGCTTCTAAAACTTGCTAGTTATTCTTTAAACTAAACTTGCCTCAACAAAATCTGTATGGTTGTGCCATTTCCGATTTCTGAAGTCAATACTCTTATTTTACCATTGTGGTAATCTTCTACAATTCGTTTTGCTAAAGACAATCCTAGTCCCCAACCCCGTTTCTTAGTGGTGTAACCTGGCTCAAAAATTTTGGTAAACGACGACTTGGGAATGCCTTTTCCTGTATCTGAGATATTAATGAATACTTGGTTTTCAAGCTGTGTAAGTTCTAATTTTAAATCGCCTTTACCTCTCATGGCATCAATAGCATTTTTCACTAAGTTTTCGATGGTCCAACTATAAAGTTCTTCATTCAAATTCACTTGTATTTCGCGATCTGGTGTAACAATTTCGAAATTAATTAACTTCGAAGATCTCGATTTTAAGTATTCGTAAGATGATTTGGTAACCTCAACAATGTTCATGCTTTTAAGGGTAGGCACAGATCCTATTTTACTGAAACGTTCCGTTATAGTTTGAAGCCGATCAATGTCTTTTTCTATTTCTAAAATATACTCAGGGTTAACCGCTTCGGTCTTCAAAATCTCTGCCCAACCCACAAGCGATGATAAAGGAGTACCTATTTGATGTGCAGTTTCCTTTGCCATACCTGTCCAAAGTTTATTCTGTTCGGCAATTTTAGAACTACGATAAAAGAAATAAACAACGGCACCGAAGAGCAATATAATTAGCAATAAGGCCAACGGATAGTATTTTAATTTATTTAATAGCGGAGAATTACCGTAATAAACTGTTTGAAACACTTTATTGCCAATAATAACAGGAATAGGCTCATTCTCATTAGAAAATTTTTGTATTAGTTTTTCTAATTTTTCAGGGTCGTTTAATTCTTTGTCATCAATATTAATAGACGTTCCCAAGCTTCCATCTGCAATAACAACTAACATTGGTGTACTAGTAGTCATTTCTGTAAGAACATGAGATGTAACATTATTTACATCTTCATCGAGGTTATCCATATTCTTTAAAAGATCTATTTGTGCCACAGACCAAGTATTCATTTTAACGCGTTCCTCTTCTTTAAAATTTTGAAAAAAGGTATAGGTATTCCAAAGGATAAGTGAAATAATAATAAAAGATGAAATAATAATAATCCATCGGATTATATTTCGGTCGAAGCTAAAGGTCATTGGTTAATTTAATTTCATGTATTTAAAATAATAGGTTATTAAAAACACATGCTGTTTGCTATTAATCATTTATTTGGACGCTAAAAGTTTTAGCATGCACATTTCAATTTTAAATATAATGCAATTATGTTGATATTATTGTGCCAATACAGCTGTAAAATACTTTTGTCCCCAACCTAATATAATTATATTTGTTAAAAACCAGTATACTACATGGCTACATTTGACCCTCAAGACCTTACAACAGGCATTTTACATGGCTTTTTATTAAGTGCCGTTGCACCAAGACCTATTGCCTTTGCGAGTACAGTTGATAAAGATGGTAAACCCAATTTATCTCCTTTTAGCTTTTTTAATGTCTTTAGTGCCAATCCACCAATTTTGATTTTCTCTCCTGCAAGACGCGTTAGAGACAATACCACCAAACATACACTGCACAATGTAGAAGCTACAAGAGAAGTGGTTATTAATGTGGTAAATTACGATATGGTACACCAAATGTCTTTATCGAGTACTGAATATCCTGAAGGCACAAATGAATTTGAAAAAGCAGGTTTATCAATGCTACCTTCAGATATGGTAAAACCATTTAGAGTGGCAGAATCGCCTATTCAATTAGAGTGTAAAGTCAATGATATTCTTCCTTTAGGTTCTGAAGGAGGCGCAGGTAATTTAGTAATCTGCGAAGTCGTAAAACTTCACATTTCGGAAGAGGTTTTAAACGCTGACCAAACTATAAACCAAGAAGCCTTAGATTTAGTAGCAAGAGCTGGAGGAAGTTATTACAGTAGAGCTAAAAAAGGGTTTTTCGAAATCCCTAAACCCTTAGCGTCTATGGGTATTGGGGTCGATAATATGCCAGATCACATAAAAAACAGTATGATTTTAACTGGAAATAACATTGGGATGTTAGCAAATGTTGAAACCTTGCCAAATACAGACGATGTTAATAAGTTTATTAATGACATTAGTGAGCGATATCCAGACATTAAAACGGCATCTCACAGAGAAAAACACAAGTTGGCTCAAAATTATTTGAGCTATGGAGACGTAGAAAGTGCTTGGAAGTTATTACTTTCGTAGTCTGAAAATATTTAAGTATTATAATAAATTATAGATTAAGCAAAAATGGAAGTACAAGGACGAATTAAGATGGTAGGTGAGACTCAAACCTTTGGCAGTAACGGATTTAGAAAAAGGGAGATTGTAGTGACTACAGAAGAGCAGTATCCACAACATATTATGGTGGAGTTTGTTCAAGACAAATGTGATTTACTTAATAGCTACCAAGCTGGTCAGCAAGTTAAAGTTAATATTAACTTAAGAGGTAGAGAATGGGTGAATCCACAAGGTGAAACTAAATACTTTAATTCTATACAAGGATGGAGAATTGAAGCTGTGCAAGCGCAAGCTGCAAGTGGAGATATGCCTCCTGTTCCACCAACAGAAGCTTTTGAACCTGTTAGTGATTTAAACGAAGGTGATAACGATGATTTACCTTTCTAAATAAGGCAAATCAAACCCATATAAAAAGACTTGTTTTTAATTTAAAAACAGGTCTTTTTCTGTATATATCCTTCAATAAAAAAAGTCCTGATGGTTAGTCAGGACTTAGTACTTTGGTTTTAGGTTAGACCTTCAAAAAAAAGCAATGATGAACAAAAAATATTTGATAAAGGCCCACTCAAATATCAACAAAAATCTTTTAACATCAAAGCCAAAGCCTTAATTTTAAATACTGAAAAGCCCACTCAATCTTAACGGATGTACTTTGTAACTGATAAAATAGAATTTCCAGATGTATCTGAAGCCTCCGCCGAAGGGCTTCTTGCTGTTGGTGGTGATTTATCTCCAGAACGCTTAATACATGCTTATTCCAATGGTATATTTCCATGGTTTCAAGATGAAGAGCCTATTCTTTGGTGGTCACCAGATCCGCGATTTATTTTGTTTCCCGAAGATTTAAAAGTCTCTAAAAGCATGAAGCAAGTCCTAAAAAAGGATAATTTTAAAGTTACGATGAACAAAGCGTTTAAAGCTGTAGTAAAAAATTGCGCTAAAGCAAAACGGAACGACCAAGATGGTACTTGGATTACGGAAGGCATGGTAAATGCGTACTACAGATTACATCAACTTGGCTATGCAAAATCTATTGAAGTTTGGCAAAATGATGAATTAGTTGGCGGCTTATATGGTATTGAAATTACCGATTCTGTTTTCTGTGGCGAAAGTATGTTTGCTAAAGTGAGTAATGCAAGCAAAGTGGGTTTTATAACCTTTATTCAAAATTCCAGCTACAAATTAATTGACTGTCAGTTACACACCAAACATCTCGAAAGTTTAGGTGCTAAAAATATATCGCGACCAGAGTTTCTAAATTTTATTAAACCTCATGATACCTAAAACAAGAAACTTCATGGTCATTTACCATACCTGTAGCTTGCATCTGTGCATAAATCACAGTAGAACCTACAAATTTAAATCCACGTTTCTTTAAGTCTTTACTTATGGTATCGCTCAATGGCGTATTTGCGGGAGCCTCTTTATAGATTTTCACCTTGTTTTTGATCGGTGTTCCATCTACAAAATTCCATATGTATTTAGAAAATGACCCAAACTCTTCCTGAATTTTCATAAAAGCCTGTGCATTGCTAATTGTGGCATTCACTTTCAGTTTATTTCTAATGATACCAGCGTCTTGTAATAAGTCTTCAACTTTAGAAGCATCATAGTTTACAATCTTCTTATAATCGAAATTATCGAAAGCCTTTCTGAAATTTTCACGCTTCTTTAAAACAGTGATCCAACTTAATCCCGCTTGAAATGTTTCTAAAATTAAAAATTCAAATAACCTAGCATCATCATAGACAGGAACTCCCCATTCTTCATCGTGATAGGCTTCATATAACGGATCACCAACACACCAACCACATCTGTTTTTACTCATCTTGTAAGGAATTTTATTAGTAAGAATTAATTTATACGTTTTCTGTTTAGGCGAAAATTAGGAATTTTAAAATTAAATGAAAGCTTTTTCTAGTTGCATAGCATCGTTAAGAGACTCTAAAAAGAAAACATTTAAGCTTAAAAGAACAATTTTTTAGCAAATAGAAAGGGTCTAAATTAGTTCTCGACTAATGTAACAACTGTTGCATAAAAAATGGCAATAGATTCTTATTTTTATCCTATGGAAACAGACACACTCACATTAAAAGATATCATCTCAGAAAGTCTAAATAAAAGTATGACTTATGCTGAGTACAGAAACTTAGTTGGCACATTAGTGGAAGAAAAATCAACAACCGGAACTGACCAATCAGACGCCTTAGTTGAATACACATACCTTAACGACAGACGTATGAAACGTTGGGATAAAACCGCAAAAGTTTCGGACGCCGCGAATATTAAGATTGCAAATTTTGATAGAAAAATAACGTGGTTAGTTATTTCGGAAAGTTGGTGTGGAGATGCGGCGCATATTATGCCCATAATTAATAAAGTAGCTGAGCTCAATGGTAATATTGACTATAAAGTGGTACTCAGAGATGAAAACGAAGCACTAATGGATCAGTTTTTAACTAATGGAGGGAAATCAATTCCAAAGTTAATTATGTTAGATACTGAAACCAATACTGTCATAGATTCATTTGGACCACGACCTACAGTTGCGACAAATATGGTGCAAGCTTACAAAGCTGAACATGGCATGTTAACTCCAGAATTTAAAGAAGATTTACAACGTTGGTATAATAAGGATAAAGGGCAATCTACTATTGAAGATTTGGTTGGCTTATTAAAATAAGTCAGGAATTATAGTGACTGAGGGAAGTAGAATTCGGTGGCTGAGCGTAGTCGAAGCCACTATTTTATTTCCCTTTAAACAAAAACGTAATTGTACCTAATTGTTCTTTCTTGTCTGAGGCATCAAACTGAACCGTTTCAGCATAAGAAATCGCATGGTTTATTAAACACTGATTATCAGAATTAGAAGCCCCATTAATATAAGCATCAATAACATCGCCTGCTCCATTAACTCTAATACTCACCACTATTTTTCCACCACTCTCGCATAAATACCGTGGTGTTTTATAATAAGTGAGTGTTCTTCCTTTTAAAGAATAGGTTAATGTACTTTTTGTTTTGGCATGCTCGTCTGCTTGTTTTTTATTCTTGAGACGTTGTTTTAATTCCTCTTGCAATTTTTTATACGATTCTGTGTCTTCAGAATTTAAGGCATAAGCATTACTACCTGCATACGATTTAGTAATGCTTGTTTCCTCTTGTACGTCTTCACTGGCCTTAGCTTCTTCGATGGCCTTTGTGGTACGTTCAAAATCATTTGAGCTAACAGTTTTAAAGTTACGCATCATCTCTTTAAACTCTTGGTCTTCGTTAAACGCTTTGTTTGTAGATTTTCCGTTTATAGCTTCTATATCCTGAAGGTCTTCTTTTTTGATTTCAGGTTCTGGCTCCATGAGATAATAGCTTTCAGAAATTAAATCTTGATGACGTTTTAACTGAATACTAAACATACCAAAGACTACAATTCCTGCTAGAAGAAATGTAATGATTGCGGCTTTATGTTGATCAACAAAATTCAGTATACAATAGTTTTAGTCTATTAATAGATACGAATATAATGAAGAAATAGATTAAGCACCAACCTTAAACCGGTGTTAAATCAGTCTTTAGAAGGTAAATTGGCTATAAAATCTTCTGGAGTTAGCGCATCGTCAACTTTAAAATCGCCAATACGTGTACGTCGTAATGATGATAAATGTGCCCCAGAATTTAAAGCTTTCCCGAAGTCGTTCGCTAAAGATCTAATGTAAGTTCCTTTGCTACACACCACTCTAAAATGCAATTCTAAACCACTTGTACTGAGCGCAGTCGAAGTATTAATTTGAGTGATTTCAAATTCGGTAATTTCTACTTGTCTCGATTTAATTTCAACCTCCTCACCTGCTCTTGCAAATTCGTATAAACGTTTTCCATCTTTCTTAATCGCAGAAAACACTGGTGGAAATTGGTCTATCTGACCTATAAATTGTGGAATTGCATTCTGAATTAATTCTTCTGTAATATGATCCGTCGGAAAGGTTTCATTGACTTCTGTTTCTAAATCAAACGAAGGTGTTGTTCCTCCTAAAACAAATGTCCCAGTATATTCTTTTTCTTGACCTTGAAAAATGTTGATTTGCTTGGTCATTTTACCTGTACAAATCACCAATAAACCTGTCGCTAATGGATCTAAAGTCCCGGCATGACCTACTTTAATTTTTTTAATATCAAAAGCATGTCTAATTTCCCAGCGCAATTTATTAACCGCCTGAAAAGAGGTCCATGTTAATGGCTTGTCTATGAGTAAGACTTGTCCACTTAAATAATCTTCTTTAGTTTTCATTTATACGAGAGACCAAATTATAGCAATAACACCAACAACTACACAATAGATAGCAAAATACGATAACTTACTTTTTTTGACTAAAGCAATCATCCACGTACATGCAAATAAACCGGCAACAAAGGCGGCTATAAAACCAACACTTAAAGCTGTTATATTAGAACTGTCATAGGTTAATTCACCTCCTAAAAGGTCTTTTGCAATCTTACCAAATATTAAAGGCACCACCATTAAAAATGAAAAACGTGCCGCTTTGGTTTTATCGTTTCCTAATAATACTGACGTCGAGATTGTGGCACCAGAACGCGAAATTCCTGGTAGCATAGCAATAGCTTGTGAAACACCAATGATAAAGGCATTAGAAAACGTCACCTTTTTCTGTGTGTCTTTAGCTTTATCTGCTAAGAATAAGAGAATCGCTGTAACAATAAGCATACAACCCACAAGTAAAATATTTCCGTTAAAAAGTTGTTCTAATTCTTCTTCAAAAAAGACACCAACAATAACGGCTGGCAACATGGATAAAGCGATTTTTGAAATAAATTGAAGGTCTTCATTCCATTCAAATTTTAAAACACCTTTTATAATTTGCAGAATATCTTTTCTAAAAATAACCATCGTACTTAATGCTGTCGCAAAATGAAGTACAACCGTAAATAACAAGCTTTCTTTTGGCACAGAATTATCACCAAGAATGGCTTTTCCTATTTCTAGGTGACCACTTGAGGATACAGGTAAAAACTCAGTAAGACCTTGAATAATTCCTAATATAATTGCATCTAAAATTTCCATGAGACAAAAGTATCAATTAAGAGAATGATACGCTGTAAATGTATGTAAAATATGACTTATTTTTTGGCGGCCTTATTTGGATTTAAAAGAATAGCATAGACCTGAATACCAAAGCCAATTAAGACAAGCGTTGGTGCTAAACGAATACGTCTCCAATTGTATATAGACTCATCAAAAACATTAGGGTCGTCACTACCACCTCCAGACATTAATATAAAACCAATAACAATGAATGCTAAACCTATAAATAAGAATTTATAGTTTTTCTTTCCGAAGATGAATTCAGATTTAGAATCTTCCTTACGTTTTTGTTCTCCCATGGTTTTTTTGAGCTATGCTTTAATACGTTGCAAAGTAACAGATTTATTTATTAATATAACTTCGGATTAGTATTTTCCTAACACTTCAATAGTACAAAGACCTATTAAATAGCCTTAATATTCAACATGAAGTCATCAAATTAGTAATACAGATGATCCGTTTTCAAGTTTAAGAAACGTTGTGTAGCAATAAACGTACTAATCCAAGTAATTAAAATACCTAAAACGAATATTCCAATAAACAAACCAGCAATCAATACCGTGTTTCTTAGTAGTTCTAATTCTGGGAACGTTAGGTCTAAATAGTATAAAACAACGGCCATTCCTGCTAATGCAACTAGTGCACCAATGATTCCTAATTGCACACTTTTCCAAACAAAAGGTCTTCGAATAAAGCTTTTTGTCGCCCCAACCATCTGCATGGTTTTTATAATAAAACGCTTAGAGTATACTGCTAAACGAATAGAACTATTAATTAATAACACTGCAATTAACGTAAATAAACCACTAATGATTAACACCCAAAAGGTGATTTTCTTCACATTATCATTCATCAGTTCGACTAAATCATTATCGTATCTAATTTCCTCAATAAACGCTTTAGTAGATAGATTTTCTGTAATTTCAGTCAATTGTTCTGTCGTTACAAAATCGGCTTTTAAGTGCACATCAATCGAATTCTTTAAAGGGTTATAACCCACAAAATCCATAAAGTCTTCACCTGTTTCCGCTTTCATAAACTCAGCCGCTTCTTCCTTAGACACGTAAAGCGCATCTTTGGTATAATCTGCCATCGCTAAACTCTTTTTTAGCTGATTGACTTCAACCTCTTTTGCAGTATCGTTTAAATAAATAGTCATTACCACTTGCTCTTTAAAGTGATCGGCTACTTTTTTAGAGTTGATAACTAAAAGACCTAAACAGCCTAAAAGAAACAAAACCAAAGCGATACTTATCACTACAGAGACGTAAGACGATATAAGTTTACGTTTTTGATATTTGTCAAAAGATGATGCCATGAATGAATGCGGATTTATGCTGTAAAAATAATAAAGAATTTGCTTTCTTACTATTTAATGTTTGGAATAACTGCAAGTGAAACTGTTGATTTTTTAAACGCAATAATTTCAAGTTATAAATAGTCTTTAAGTATTACAACGTTTCGTTTTTAATTGTGTTGTAATAGCTTTAAATTTGTCCTTTAAATTAAAGAAAAATTCGGGCAAAGGCGCTAAGTCACAAAGAAAATTTTCATAAAGATATGCTTTGAGATTCTGCGCCTTTGCGTGAAAAGACAATTAATATGACATACGATTTTAACAGTATAGAGAAAAAGTGGCAAGACCATTGGGCAAAAAACCAAACGTTTAAAGCCTCAAACACCAGCGATAAACCAAAATATTACGTTTTAGATATGTTTCCTTATCCATCTGGAGCAGGTTTGCACGTTGGTCACCCATTGGGTTATATTGCTAGTGATATCTATGCACGTTACAAACGTCATAAAGGTTTTAATGTCTTACATCCGCAAGGCTATGATTCTTTTGGATTGCCTGCAGAGCAATATGCCATTCAAACTGGTCAGCATCCTGCGGTTACTACCGAAGCGAACATAACAACGTACCGTCGTCAGTTAGACCAGATTGGATTTTCTTTCGATTGGAGTCGTGAAGTACGTACTTCTAATCCTGAATATTACAAATGGACCCAATGGATTTTTATTCAATTATTTGAATCTTGGTATAATAACGATTCTAACAAAGCCGAGCATATTGATTCTTTAGTTGAAAAATTTGCTGCAGAAGGAAATGCAACCGTAAATGCTGCTTGTGATGATGATATTGCGACTTTCACTGCGGAAGACTGGAATAATTATTCCTCAGAGCAACAGCAAGACATCCTTTTAAAATACAGATTAACCTATTTAGCGGAAACTGAAGTGAACTGGTGTCCAGAACTAGGAACCGTTTTAGCTAACGATGAAATAGTTAATGGCGTTTCCGAACGTGGAGGCCATTCTGTAGTGCGTAAAAAAATGACCCAATGGAGTATGCGAATTTCAGCTTATGCGGAACGCTTACTACAAGGTTTAGATACCATTGATTGGACCGATGCGTTAAAAGATATTCAAAAAAACTGGATTGGAAAATCGGTTGGAGCAAGTGTGACTTTTAATGTGAATGGACATGACGAGGTTATAGACGTCTTCACCACAAGACCAGATACTATTTTTGGAGTGTCTTTTATGACCCTAGCTCCAGAACACGAATTAGTGTCTAAAATTACAACAGCAGCACAAAAAGAAGCCGTTGAAGCCTATATAGAAAAAACGGCGAAACGTAGCGAACGCGATCGTATGGCCGATGTAAAAACCATTTCTGGAGTATTTACAGGCGCTTATGCGGAACATCCGTTTTCTAAAGAACCAATTCCAATTTGGATTGGCGATTACGTATTAGCAAGCTACGGAACAGGAGCTGTAATGGCGGTGCCTTGTGGTGACCAACGTGATTACGATTTTGCAAAGCATTTTGATATCGCCATTCCAAATATATTTGAAGGTGCCGATATTTCTGAAGAAGCTTTTGCGTCTAAAGACAATGTAAAAATTGCGAATAGTGATTTCCTAAACGGCATGAACTATAAAAAAGCCTCTAAACTCGCGATTTACCAATTAGAGCAATTAGGACAAGGCGAAGGTAAAACCAATTACCGTTTACGAGATGCGGTTTTCTCTCGTCAGCGTTATTGGGGAGAGCCATTCCCAGTGTATTACGTTAACGGTATGCCACAAATGATAGACAAAGCACATTTGCCTATTGTGCTGCCTGAAGTTGAAAAATATTTACCAACCGAAGAAGGTGAACCACCTTTAGGACGTGCAGACGTTTGGGCGTGGGACACAACTCAGTCTTCAGTGGTCAGCAATCAATTGATAGACCATAAAACCGTATTTCCTTTAGAGCTTAATACAATGCCAGGTTGGGCAGGTAGTTCTTGGTATTTCTTCCGTTATATGGAAGATGCTGCTAATAGAGATGGTGTTTTTGCAAGTGAAGACGCCCTTAAATATTGGGAAAATGTAGATTTATATATTGGTGGTAGCGAACATGCTACAGGTCACCTACTCTACTCTCGTTTCTGGGTGAAATTATTAAAAGATCGCGGTTTCGTCAATGTTGAAGAGCCTTTTAAAAAGTTAATTAACCAAGGGATGATATTGGGGACTAGTGCTTTTGTTTATAGAGTTGATCTTTTATCTCATTTATCTACAACATCAAAAGATTTTAAAGACCCTAGCTTAAGCAAAGCTCTTTATATTTCACATGATAGCTTTAAGAAATATGAAGACTTATATAAATTTATACTAAGTTCAAAAATTTCTGCAGAAGATAAGAACACATTTGCCAATGGTAATGGTTTCACTAAAGGTTTAGCTAGCATTATTGAAGATACTGTATTTTTCGATTTATTAAACGATGATCAAAAAGAGACTATAAGTACTTTTCAAGAATTATATAAAGCAGTTCAAAAAGATATATATAGTCAGAATGCAGGTGCAATCATTGAAGGCCTTAATTTTTCAGCTATTCATGTAAAAGTACAATATGTAAATGCTTCGGATGAGTTAGATATTGAAGGTTTAAAAACTGATGGAGAATTTGGTGAAGATTTTAAAGATGCTGAATTTATACGTGAAGATGGAGTTTATAAAGTAGGTAGAGATGTCGAAAAAATGTCTAAATCTAAATATAACGTCGTCAATCCAGATAGTATTTGTGCCGACTACGGAGCAGACAGTCTAAGATTGTACGAAATGTTCTTAGGACCATTAGAACAATACAAACCTTGGAATACCGCTGGTATTACAGGAGTCCATAACTTCCTTAAAAAACTATGGAAATTATATGTTGGTGATGATGGCTTAAAAGTTAATAATGCACAGCCCACTGCTGACAACTTAAAAACATTACATAAAACGATTAAAAAGGTTGAAGAAGACATTGAGAATTTCTCTTTCAATACGTCGGTTTCTACTTTTATGATTGCTGTAAATGAGTTAACGGCTCAGAAGTGTACAAGCAAAGATATTTTAGAACCTTTATTGATTTTAATTTCTCCTTATGCTCCGCATATCGCAGAAGAATTATGGTCGCAATTAGGTAATGCTAATTCTATATCAACGGTTCAATTTCCAATATTTGATGGCAGTCACTTAGTAGAAAGCAGTAAAAAATATCCAATATCATTTAACGGTAAAATGCGTTTTACACTAGAGTTACCAATGGATATGAGTAAAGACGATATTGAAAAAACCGTTATGGCTCACGAAAAAACAATTGCACAATTAGAAGGTAGAACACCTAAAAAAGTGATTGTAGTGCCTGGTAAAATTGTAAATATTGTTGGGTAAACTTCTAAAACATATCATCATAACTTTGTTGCCAATTATAAGTTGGTCTCAAAGTTATGTTGGTACGGTTTCCAACTATCCTATTCATTTAGAACTTAGTAGTTACCCACATGATAACGACTCCACTTCTGGCGAATTAAAAGGCTATTATTTTTACGATTCTAAATTGATTAGCATTCCTCTAAAAGGACGCTATAATGATGAATCTATCACTTTAATTGACGGTTATTTTTATAATCCTGACAGAGTTAGTGATGCTGATGAAGTTTTTCAATTAACTAAAAAAGGCAACCAACTTATTGGACATCTTACTTTAAAAGAGGAAACCCATAATGTTATTTTAACTGAAACAGAACAAGAGCCTTTAGAGGAATTCAGAAATCCTAAACTGACATTTATTAAAGATAGTATCGTTAATTACAAGGACAAACAGTTAGTTTGGTTTCATGAAAAATATTCTAAGCTCCCCTTATTTAGATTAGGCAACGGATTTTCAAAAGAACAACGTGCGGTATTTAATCCTATTCTTGATGCTATTCATTTGGAAGATGCCAAAGATAATTTAGATTGTAATTCTTGGTTCGAAATTTCATACGACATCAACCTCGTCGATAGTAAATTTATAAGTTATTTAAAATATTACAGCGTCTATTGTGGTGGCGCGCATCCTGCTCATGGCAATGTTGCTTATAATTTTAACCTTGAAACCTTAGAAGTTATTGAGAAGATTGAATCGTTATATCCAAAGGTTGATTTCTTTCAAAAGTTAAAAACCAAATATGATAATACAGAAGCTGATCTTCAGGAAGAATGCGAAACCTTTGTTGACGACAGTTATTGGCAGTACAAAACATGGAATTTAACACCCGAAGGTGTACTACTTATTCCTAGTTATCCGCACGCTTTAACACCTTGCGAAGAAAATTATTTTTTAAGTTATTCTGAACTTACCAAAGCCTAGCATTATGATTTCAGATAAACCGTCATTAGAAAAACCCACACCTAAAAAGGAGCGTAAACCGCTTAAGGATTATTTTGATTTTCGTAATAATCAGATCAATCAAATTGGTTTGATACTTTTTTCTGCATTTATAATTAGCACCTCTATACATTTCTTTTTTGAAGAACGTTTTACCGAAGCGCAGTGGCAAACACAACCCATGACGCGTCATAAAATTGTAAATGACCTTATTGACTCTCGTGTTTTATTGAACGAATCGAAACCCAATGTCATAAAACGCTTAGGTCAGCCAAGTTATATTTTAACTAAAGACATCATATTATATGAGCTTGGCTTAGCGCCACAATTTAACAGCGACCAAGTAGAACATCTCTATATTGAGTTTAGTAATGAGAAGGTTTCTAAAGTGTCTTTAACACTGTATGACTACTAATGCCTCAGCTTTAACCCTATGTTTATTTGTAACATTGTTTAGAGCATCAATATTCACAACACC
This sequence comes from Winogradskyella pacifica, assembly GCF_003386275.1. Lineage (NCBI taxonomy): Bacteria > Pseudomonadati > Bacteroidota > Flavobacteriia > Flavobacteriales > Flavobacteriaceae > Winogradskyella > Winogradskyella pacifica. The sequence goes on from NZ_QREI01000001.1 coordinate 706,958, forward strand.
ACTTCCTCCAAAATTTCTATCATTATCCTAATATCATATTGCCCTCAAAGACAACTCGATTTTTAAGAGTTTTCAAAATTAAAGCGTCATAATACTGATTTCATAAAAATAAAATCATCGTTATATTAAAATTTGCACAGCTAGTTTTTTTGATGGTACTTTCTTACTCATATTAATCTCAGAATCTACAAAACACATGAAATGAGCTTAATTAAAAAATTGAATCTAATCGATAATTTAATTAGCGAATTCCATTTGACAGATTTATTAAATTAAAAAAAACCTATGAAAATCGGAGTTCCAAAGGAAATCAAAAACAATGAAAACAGAGTTGGTATGACACCATCTGGCGTTTTCGAGCTAACAAAAAACAAACACACAGTCTATGTTCAGAAAGATGCTGGTTTTGGTAGTGGATTTTCGGATTTAGATTATATAAATGCTGGAGCCATAGTGTTAGAAACTATAACCGATGTTTATACGTCTAGCGACATGATTGTAAAGGTAAAAGAACCCATTGAAGAAGAATATCCTTTAATACAATCGCATCATGTGGTATTTACCTATTTTCATTTTGCGTCTAGCGAACCTTTAACAAAAGCCATGTTAAAAAGCGAATCGGTTTGTATTGCCTACGAAACGGTTGAAGATAAAGATGGCACACTTCCATTATTAACACCAATGTCTGAAGTTGCCGGAAGAATGGCGATTCAACAAGGTGCTAAATATTTAGAAAAACCGATTAAAGGTCGTGGTGTATTATTAGGTGGAGTGCCAGGTGTACCACCGGGTCGTGTTTTAGTTTTGGGTGCTGGTATCGTTGGTATCCAAGCAGCTAAAATGGCTGCGGGTTTAGGTGCTCATGTTACTGTTATGGACATCAATATGAAACAACTGCGTTATGTAAACGACGTTATGCCTAGCCATGTGGTGACTGAATTTTCAAGTGAATATAATATTAGAAGACGTATAAAAGATCATGATTTAATTATTGGTGGTGTCTTAGTAAGAGGAGCAAAAGCACCGAAACTAATTACAAGAGATATGCTTAAAGATATGCGCCCAGGCACTGTTTTGGTGGATGTCGCTGTAGATCAAGGTGGTTGTATGGAAACCACAAAAGCAACAACACACGAGGACCCTACATTTATTATAGACGATGTTGTACATTATTGTGTCGCTAATATGCCAGGAGCTGTGCCATACACGTCAACTTTAGCTTTAACTAATGTTACCTTACCTTATGTATTACGTTTAGCAAATCAGGGTTGGGAAACGGCATGTAAAAATGACGAAACCTTAGCAAAAGGATTAAACATTGTTAAAGGCAAAATCGTTTATGAAGAAATCGCTGAAGCCTTCAATTGGTCTGTTGATGCTATGTAAAGTGAGCCATTGTCATCTAAAATCCTGACAAAATTTCTTAACTCAAATTTGGCTCATTATTTGCAATTCATTTATTAAATTTACATGAATTAAAAATTTCAAATTATGAGTGGAATGATAGGATATTACATACTAATTGGTGCTATTGCTTTAGTGAGCTGGTTAGTGAGTAATCAACTTAAAAAGAAATTTGCCAAATACTCCAAAATTCAATTACGAAATGGTTTATCTGGTAGAGAAATTGCAGAAAAAATGTTGGCGGATAATGGTATTACTGATGTAGAGGTTATTTCTACACCAGGACAATTAACAGATCATTACAATCCAAAAAATAAAACAGTTAACTTAAGTGAGTCTGTTTATAATCAAAGAAACGCTGCTTCGGCTGCTGTTGCTGCTCACGAATGTGGACACGCCGTACAACATGCACAAGCTTATAGTGCTTTAGGTATGCGTTCAGCATTAGTACCAATTGTAAGTGTTACTTCTGGAATGTCGCAATGGTTAGTCATTGGTGGTTTAATCTTAGGTGCCGCTGCAGGAGTTGGTTTAGGGTATTGGGTAGCCGTTGCTGGTTTAGTTTTTATGGGCTTTGCGACATTATTTAGCTTTATTACCTTACCTGTAGAATACGACGCAAGTAACAGAGCTTTAGCTTGGTTAAAAAACAAAAACATGCTTACACCAGACGAATATAAAGGTTCTGAAGATGCGTTGAAATGGGCAGCTAGAACGTATTTGGTTGCTGCAATAGGTGCATTAGCGTCTTTATTGTATTGGGCATTGCAAGTATTTGGAGGTAGAGATTAATAACTTAAAACATATACATACAATTAAAGCTCTGAGTAATCGGAGCTTTTTTTATTTGAAATACTATTGAAATTACATACATTAGTTAAACTAACCAATCCTTAAATCTAAAATGGAACAACAATTCCCAGGAAAAATTATGATCGGCAGTCTATCTGAAGTTGATCGTGTTGCTTTTTACAAAAAAACATACTCACATGTGGCCGGCGGTGTGCTTGTCTTTATTTTGTTTGAATACCTTTTACTCCAAAGTGAAATGGTCGTCAGTTTTATGCTCTCTATGACACAAGGCTATAAATGGCTATTGTTACTAGGAGGTTTTATGTTAGCCACAAATTATGCCGAAGGCATGGCTATGAAAACAACCGATAAAAACATGCAGTACCTAGCCTATGGTATTTATATATTTTTTGAAGCTTTAATTTTTGTCCCAATGCTATATATGGTAACAGAATTAATGGGACCTTCTGGTTCAGATGTTCTTTATCAAGCTTCTATAGTGACTTTAGCACTGTTTACAGGTTTATCTGCAGCAGTATTAATGACAAAAACTGATTTTTCATTTCTAAAAACAGGATTAACTATTGGGTTTTTCATTGCTATTGGATTAATCGTTGCTGGAACCCTATTTGGTTTTGACCTAGGCTTATGGTTTTCTGTTGGGATGTGTCTGTTAGCTGGTGGATCGATTTTATATCAAACATCTAATTTGGTGAAAACTTATGGAGTGGAAGATTACATTCCTGCAGCCTTAGGTTTGTTTGCTTCATTAATGTTATTGTTTTGGTATATCCTTAGAATATTTATGTCTAGAGATTAATACTAACTCGTATATAATTTACAAAAGCCCAACTAAAAATTTTAGTTGGGCTTTTCTATTAAGTCATTTATTTTATCTCCAATTATGTTAAAAAAACCAAAATAAAGGTAATATAACATATAATCATATTAAATCTGTTGTTTTCTAAAGCTTATAAGTGGCGTAAATTTGCACCCGCTTTAAAAAGCACAATACATTAAATATAAAAATTATGAAAACAAGTAACAGAACAGTAACAGAGAGTAAAGTAGGAACGAAAACGTTAAAATTTAGTAACGCAAGTTCACTAGTTTGGAATACAAAAAGACGTTACAGATAGATATAAATTTACTTTAAAAGTAAAAAGCCCAACTGAAATTTTCAGTTGGGCTTTTCTAATAGATATTATTCAATTTTGTCACCATTTTTATCGTAAAAATGATATTCAAGATAAGTGTAAGCATCTCTAGGTAAAATTTTCACCCATTTTTTATGTTCAATAAACCACTTTGAACGCACTGATGGAAACCCTTTGGTTAAAAAGGCCGCTATAAAAGGATGTGTATTAAGAGTCACCTTTTTATAGTCTTTTTTCAAAATCCGTTGTAGGTCTTGATTAATACGTTCCACCACTTTAATTGGTGCTTCGATTTCATCGCCTAATACATTAGGATTTTCTTCTTTCGTTTTAATATTGCGTTCTGGCCTAACGCGCTGTCTGGTTATTTGCACTAATCCAAACTTACTCGGCGGCAATATTTTATGCTTTGCTTTATCATCTTTCATCTCATCTCTAAGATAATTATAAAGCTTTTTTCTGTTTTCTGCTTTTCCCATATCGATAAAATCGATAACGATAATGCCTCCCATATCACGTAAACGCAATTGTCTGGCAATTTCTTGAGCAGAAATCATGTTGACTTCTAAAGCCGTATCTTCTTGGTTCTTCTCTTTATTAGAGCGATTACCACTGTTTACGTCTACAACATGAAGCGCTTCGGTATGTTCTATAACCAAATAAGCCCCTCTTGACATAGATACTGTACGACCAAATGATGTTTTTATTTGGCGTTCGATACCAAATTTCTCGAAAATAGGGCCATTTTTGTGATACTTCACTATGGATTCCTTGTTCGGTGCAATTTGCTGCACATAATCTTTTACTTGTACATACATTTCTTCATCATCTACAATAATACCAGAGAATGAATCATTAAAAATATCTCTCAAAATTGAGGATGCTTTGTTCATTTCTCCCAATACTTTAGTTGGGTGATGTGCTTTGTACAATTTTTTACACATTGCTGTCCATCGATCCAGCAAATTCTGTAAATCACTATCGAGCTCGGCAACTTTCTTGCCTTCAGCTACTGTACGAATAATAACCCCAAAACCTTTAGGAGTGATACTTTTAACGAGTCTTTTAAGGCGGTCTTTTTCTTCTTGCGATTCAATTTTTTGAGAAATTGAAATACGGTTAGAAAAAGGCACCAAGACAATGTATCTTCCAGCAATAGACAGTTCTGAGCTAATGCGTGGTCCCTTAGTAGAGATTGGTTCCTTTACTACTTGTACTAAAATGGATTGATTAGATTTTATGGCATTTGCAATGCTGCCATTTTTATCTAAATCCTTTTCCATAGGAAAGTCCTTAAGGGTATAATCCTTTAATTTTCCTGTGCTTACACGTTTAATGAATTTTAAAAGCGAAGGCATTTGCGGTCCTAGATCATGATAGTGTAAAAAACCATCTTTCTCATAGCCGACGTTAACAAACGCGGCGTTTAGACCAGGAATGACTTTGCGTATTTTGGCAATAAAAATATCACCAACCGCAAAGTTATTATCCTCTTCGTCTTTGTGTAATTCAATAAGTTTTCCATCTTTTAATAAGGCAAAATCAACAATATCTGAACTCGATCTTACGATTAATTCCTTGTTCATAATGTTAATTTATATCTAGCTCTTCATTGAGATAGATGGATTTCACTAAATTATTTGACACAGGTCTCCCGATTCTAAGTATCGGGAATACCAACAAATTTGGCAACACTCTATTAAATGCCGCAAATTCTATATCAAAGAACGTTTCTCTAAAACTGAAAAAAGTAGTTATAAAACTACTTTTAACAATTTATTTTTTCTTGTGACGATTAGCGCGTCTACGTTTCTTACGCTTGTGCGTCGCTACCTTGTGTCTTTTTCTTTTTTTACCACTTGGCATAATAAATAATGCTTTTTAAATTAATATTTTGTTTAAATGCTTTCTTAGTTAACCTCCACATTAGATTTAACTCCTTCTAAAAATACTTTAGCAGGCTTAAATGCAGGAATGTTGTGTGCAGGAATTTTTATTGTAGTATTCTTTGAAATATTACGACCTGTTTTTTCAGCTCTTGTTTTAATAATGAAACTTCCGAAACCTCTTAAATATACGTTATCTCCGCTCTCTAAAGATGTTTTTACTTCTTCCATAAAGGTTTCAACGGTCGCTTGGACATCACCTTTTTCGATACCTAATTTATCAGATATTTTCGCTACTAAATCAGCTTTTGTCATTTTTTACTAGTTTTAGGGTTACTATAAATTCTAAGGGATGCAAATATAGGTAATTTAATTTCAATAGTTCAAACGTAATTAATTAAAATTTAACACAATAAACATTTAGTTTTGCTTTTCATTAAAAAAACGAAATGGATTTTAATCACAAACTAATCAGCTGGTATTCAGACAAAAAGAGGGAGTTACCTTGGCGAGAAACCAGCAATCCTTACTACATTTGGCTATCCGAAATAATTTTACAACAAACCCAAGTTAAGCAAGGGTTACCGTATTATAACGCATTTATTACGCAATACCCTACCATTTTTGACCTTGCTAATGCCTCTGAAACGTCAATTTTAAAATTATGGCAAGGCTTAGGTTACTATTCTAGAGCTCGAAATCTACATTTTACAGCAAAACACATTGTTAATGAGTTGAATGGTAAATTTCCGGACACGTATAACGACTTATTAAAATTAAAAGGAGTTGGTGACTATACCGCAAGTGCCATCGCTTCGATTGCATTTAACGAAGTGGCAGCTGTTGTTGACGGCAATGTATACCGCGTATTATCGCGGTATTTCGGTATTGAAACTCCTATAAATTCAACTTTAGGCATAAAAGAATTCAAATCTTTAGCTTCAACATTAATAGATCTCCATCAACCAGCAACATATAACCAAGCGATAATGGAGTTTGGAGCTATACAGTGTAAACCAAAAAATCCAGATTGTTCTGTTTGCCCTTTTCAAGATAGTTGTGTAGCACTCCAAAATCAAATGGTTGACGTACTCCCTGTAAAGTTGAAGAAAACTAAGGTCACTGTTAAATACTTTAATTTTTTAGTGTTTATGGATCCTAATAAAAAGACGCTTTTTGAAAAACGCACAAAAAAAGGCATTTGGCAGCACCTCTATCAATTCCCTTTAATAGAATCTGAAAAAAGTTTGACTCCAGAAGAGTTTCATCTTTTAAATTTTGAAGACTACGTATTAAAACAGGAAACATTAGATTACTCTTTATATAATGAAGCAGATATTGTACACAAATTATCGCATCAGCATTTGCATACTAAATTTTGGATTATTGATGTAGCGGAGCTTCCAGAAGAGGCGATTTTAATAAAAACCCTTACAAAATATCCCTCTCCTGTGCTTATAAGTGAATTTATAGACAATTTCAGTTTTTAGAACCCTAAAGAAATCACATTTTTTTACTACTTTTAAAGTAGTGGTTACGCAATTGAGTAACTTTACAACTTATTAAAAATTTATTATTATGTCTGGAACTTTAAATAAAGTAATGTTGATTGGAAATTTAGGCGACGAAGTAAAAATGCATTATTTTGATGATAAAAACTGTGTTGGCCGCTTTCCTCTTGCAACGAGTGAAACTTATGTAAGTAAGCAAACTAACGAGCGTGTTTCAAATACAGAATGGCATAATATTGTTGTTAGAAACAAAGCCGCTGAGATTTGTGAAAAATATCTTACTAAAGGTGACAAAGTCTATATTGAAGGCCGAATTAAAACTAGAAAATGGACCGATGACAAAGGTATGGAGCGTTATTCTACAGAAATTCAATGTGATGATTTTACGTTTTTAACACCAAAAACAGATCAACAATCCTCACAACAATCAAAAAAGTCTAACCCATCTAATGCGACTTCTCAATCGCAACCTTCTGCACCGACGAGCTCAGAGTCAGAAGAAAATGATGATTTACCATTTTAACCATTTAATCTCACTTAATTTTGGACCCAGAACCCACGGTTTTAATTTCATCCTTATTAATCGCTAATGCTTCATTTATTTCAAGTATTATCATAATTATAATTTTACTAACCTGTTCAGCTTTAATTTCGGGTGCTGAAGTTGCTGTATTCTCTTTAACAAAAACAAACTTAGACGAGGGCTTAGAAAACAAGTCACCAGCTATGTTAATTATTGCAAAGCTTTTAGAGCGGCCAAAAAAATTACTTGCCACCATATTAGTCGCTAACAATTTTATAAATATTGCGGTTGTTTTGCTCTTTGCTTATGTAGGAGAAACATTGTTTAGTGGCATTACTCATACCCTTTTTCGATTTTTGGTTGAAGTTATTTCTGCAACATTTTTAATTTTATTGTTTGGAGAAATTATTCCTAAAATTTATGCCAGTAGAAATAGCGTAAAATTCTCTTCATTTATGGCGAGACCTTTACGGGTTTTAGATGTTATTTTTTCACCTTTAAGTTTACCGATGCGTTATGTAACCATTCAAATTCATAATAAATTTGGAAAACAACGTTCTAATCTTAGTGTCGATCAATTATCACAAGCTTTAGAATTAACGAATGATAAGGACACTACAAAAGAGGAACAAAAACTATTAAAAGGAATTGTGTCTTTTGGAAACACAGACACCAAGCAAGTGATGCGTCCTCGAATGGACTTATTTGCACTAAGTATTAATACTCCTTACGACACCATTATTAGTCAAATTATTGACAATGGCTATTCTAGGATTCCGGTTTATGAAGAAAGTATTGATACCATAAAAGGAGTCCTTTATGTAAAGGATTTATTACCACATTTAAATAAGAAAACATTTGACTGGACCACCATTTTACGTGAACCTTTCTTTGTACCCGAAAACAAGAAACTAGATGATTTAATGGTAGAGTTTCAAACCAAAAAAGTGCATCTTGCTGTTGTTGTTGATGAATACGGAGGGACGTCTGGTTTAGTATCTTTAGAAGATATTATTGAGGAAATTGTTGGAGATATCAGTGACGAATATGATGATGACGATTTAATTTACACTAAACTCAACAATAACAATTATAGTTTTGAAGGCAAAACACCTTTAAAAGACGTTTATAAAATAGTTGGAATTGAAGACGATGCTGAATATTTTGAAGCCAAAAAAGGAGATGCTGAAACCCTTGCCGGCTTTGTTTTAGAGATTTCTGGTGGATTTCCGAGAATAGGAAGTAAAATAAATTTTAAAAATTACGTTTTCACTGTAGAAGCCTTAGAACGCAAACGTATTAAACAAATAAAACTCACTTTATTAGACGCACAAGAGTAATCCACGCCTATTAAACGTATTATTATTTACGAGATTGGTTAATACCAAACACTAGGTGCACCTTATAAAAACAATAAATAAAACACATGAAACGAATAGTTTTACCTCTTTTAAGTGTATTAATGCTAGGTTGTGGGGACGATACCTTACCTAAACCTAAGGGTTATTTAAGGCTCGAATATCCAAACGCAGTCTATGAAAAAGCGATTCTTCCTTTGCCTTTTTCTTTTGAAAAAAACACATTGGCAGATCCTATTAAAACGGTAACATCATTAGGTAAAACTAATGGTATCAACATTAAATACACACCTTTAAAAGCCACTATTTACCTTACTTATAAAGAAGTTAAAAATGGCAATATTGATAGTTTACTTAGAGATGCTCAAAACCTTACGCAAAAACATGCTATAAAAGCTGATGAAATTTCTCATCAGTTATTTGAGAACAAAGAAGCAAATGTCTATGGTATGTTATATGAAATAGGAGGCAATGCTGCATCACAATCTCAGTTTTATGTTACAGATAGTATCAACCACTTTTTAAGCGGTTCGCTTTATTTCTATGCGAAACCAAATTATGATTCTATTTATCCGGCTTCAGAATATTTAAAAAAGGATATTACACGTATTATGGAAACGGTACGTTGGAAGGAATAAATATTCATAATACCTATTTGCATACCTGATTTAGTATTACTATATAAAATCGCAAATCCTTTGAAATAAAAAAAGACAGCCAAATGGCTGTCTTTTTTATTATAAATTATGACTTCAAGTTTAGAAGTTATAACGTAAACTCGCATTGAAAGTTCTTCCAATACCTAAATAGTAACCAAATGCATCTTTTTGGTTAATATAAGCTTCGTTAAATAAGTTATACACGTTAGCTCTAAATGTTAACGGGTTTTCTCCTAAAGAAAATCTGTATGTGATACCTGCATCTGCTAAAGTATACGCTGGTAATTTCACAGACTCATAAACATCATTAGATAAAGCTGCATCGGCAACATCTGCAGGGTCAACGAACTCATATAAACCAGAGTAAATGTTATAATCCATATCTACAGAAAGTCCCTTTGCTATATCAGCTCTAAAACCAAAACCAAAAGATGTCTGAGGTGCATTACCAATTTTAACGTTTGTTAAATCGACATTACCATCAGTAGTAATAAAATCTCCTGTATCGTCATTTTGTAATGTATATGGCGTTTCACCGTCATATTTCCAGTTACCAACAGAACCAAATGTTCTAAAAGACCAAGATCCACCATATGGACGGTATTCCATATCAAACTCAACACCATTATGTTTTTGAGTTACATCCGTTAATCTATAAGTACTAAATTCATCATCAGAAGTTCCAACAGTACCATCAGCACCAGCTTGAACCGGTCCATTTATAGATAAGAATCTATTTCCCCACTGTGTACTATAAATATCTACATTAAGTCTTAATGTTCTATTTTTAAAACGGTAACCACCTTCAAAACCTAGAATCTCTTCATTATCTACGTCTGGCTCAGCAAGTGCATTATCATATCTAATATCTGTAAAAATATTATCTAAGAAAGGTTGACGTGAGTAAAAACCTGCGTTAGCAAAAATAGAATGCTCTGTATTAATCTTATAAGCAGCACCACCTTTAATATTGTAACCTTCTTTACTTATTTTATCAGATTTACCCAATCCATTTCCTCGTCCTGTAAAAAACCCTTCTCTTTGGTAAGATTGTGTAGAAACAGCAGCTTGAACAAATGCAGAGAAGCTATCATTAGAATACTCAGCTTGACCAAATCCACCTAAATACTGAATTACTTCTTCATAGTTGTAATCATATCTCTGATCATTATCAGCAGAATTAAATAAAGAAGACCATGGATCAGCATCAAAAGTTTCTGTAATTACATAATCACTAGGACGATCAGTTCTAAAATTATCGTTATAACCATCTAAACCTAATGTATTTTCTAATTGTCTAAAGTGAATACCGTTATAAGTTCTAGCATCAATACCAAAATTCATTGACCAGTTTTCGTTAGCCTCATATTGTAAATTAGAAAGTAAACCGTACCAGTTATGGTTGTTCATTGAAGAACGTCTTAAATAAGAATCTCCAAATGTACCGTATTGACCTCCGTTAATAGTTGTAGCAGTAGCAATGTTGTTTTCTTCGATTTGATCAAAGTCAATTTCTTCTGCATTTAAGCCATTACCACCAACTCTAACTCTACCGTTACCAACGTTACCAGTACCACCACCACGTCCCCATGATGCATATAATACTGTAGATAAATCTAATTTATCATTGATATCAAAATCCCAGTTTAAGTTAGCCACTGGCTTATGGTAAAAGTTACGACGTTCTGTAAAACGCTCACCTTCATAAAAACCAGAATTACTATTTGCTTTTTCACCATATTCTTGGTAAAACTCAAGGTCTTGAGAGAAGTTTTGGTCGTGCCATTGAGGAGCACCAGTAAGTAAAAAGTTAAATGTATTTTTTTCGTTTGGCTTATAACCTACAGAGAACATATAATTTTGTCCTTGACCAGCAGTACCAACAGAGTATTTTCTATGTGCTTGCCAGTGATCTAATAAGACAGAAAACGCCCATCCTTTATCGTTGATACCAGAATCATAACCTATAGTACTTTTAACATAACTATCGTTACCACCCAAGAATCTTACAAATCCACCTTTTTCTTTGTCTGTAGTCTTAGAAACGATGTTTACCGTACCACCAACAGAAGAAATCGCTAATTTAGAAGATCCTAAACCTCTTTGAACCTGCACTACATTAGCAACATCTGACATACCAGACCAGTTAGACCAGTACATTCTACCATCTTCCATTCCATTAATCGGCTGACCGTTTAATAAATAAGCTGTGTTAGTTTGATCAAAACCTCTTAAGAAGATCTGACTATCACCAAATCCACCTGCTTGGTTAGAAACGTAAACAGACGGTGTGTTTTTCATAGCCTCACCAAATTCAACATTACCAGAAGACTTAAGTTGAATGTCTCTACCTTTAATAGTAGAAACTGCAACAGGTGTTTCTCTACTATTTGCTAAATCAATAACCCCTGTACCAACAACGATAACTTCATCTAAAGTGTTATCAAGTTCTAACGCTATAGTACCAAGATCAACACTTCCTTTAAATTTAATTATTTTAGTTTGAAACCCTACGTAAGAGATTTCAATTTCACCAGAATTGGAATTAACTGATAGTACAAAATTACCATCAAAATCGGTGTCAGCTCCGTTTGAAGTTCCCTTTTCAAGAACATTCGCACCCGGAAGTGGTGAGTTCGTTTCTGCATCTATTACCTTACCTGTAATAGAACTTTGAGCGTATGCAAATGTTGTTAAACTAGTTACAACAACAATACATAAAAAAAGACTAAATTTTTTCATATAAAATTTAAGTTAATTGGTTTTTTATCAGCGCAAAATTACGCAATACAATAGCTAAAACATTAACTAAATGTTAACAATTAAGCCGTACTAAGATAAATATAGAATTCTTAAATTTTACGCGCGGTTAGTTAAAATTATTAAAACTTTTTAACAATTTTTAACAATTTTCTTTATAGAATGCCAATAAATTTTGTGTTGATGCATCGTGAGTAGCCGCTAAGCCCTCTTCTTTAAGTTCGCTTAAAATCGATTTTGCTAATTGTTTTCCCAATTCTACGCCAAATTGATCGTAGCTATAAATGTTCCAAATAATACCCTGAACAAATATTTTATGCTCGTACATAGCAATCAACTTCCCTAAGCTTTCTGGTGTTAATTTTTGAATTAAAAGTGAGGTTGTTGGTTTGTTTCCTTCAAACACTTTGAAAGGTAAAAGCTCAGATGTAGCATCTTGTGAAAGTGATTGCCCTTTTAATTCCGATAAAACTTCAGCTTCTGTTTTACCATTCATTAAGGCCTCTGTTTGTGCAAAATAGTTAGACATTAACTTATCGTGATGGTCTTTGTTACCATATAAAGATTCAACATAACCAATAAAATCAGTAGGAATAAGTTTTGTTCCTTGGTGTATCAGTTGAAAAAAGGCGTGTTGTGAATTGGTTCCTGGCTCTCCCCAAATCAACGTTCCTGTTTGGTAGTTAACTTTATCTCCATTTCTATCGACACTTTTACCATTACTTTCCATTATACCTTGTTGAAGGTAGGTTGCAAACTGGTTTAAATATTGTGTATATGGAATTATAGCTTCGCTTTCAGCCTTAAAAAAGTTATTATACCAAACGGTAAGCATAGCTGAAATTACGGGAATATTTTCTTTGAAATCTGCTGTTCTAAAATGCTCATCCATTTTATGAGCGCCTTCTAATAAGCTTTCAAAATGTTTGTAGCCTAATGCTAAACTTATAGATAAACCCACAGCACTCCACAATGAAAAACGACCACCAACCCAGTCCTTCATAGGAAAGATATTGACTTCATCGATTCCAAAAGCCTTTACACTTTCAATATTAGTTGACACCGCGACAAAATGCTTAGAAACCGCTTCTTGTGGCTGAGATTCTAAAAACCAAGCTCTAATAGAATTTGCATTAGATAAGGTTTCTTGCGTTGTAAATGTTTTTGAAACAATAACAAATAGCGTGGTCTCTGGATTTAAGTTTTTAATAACTTCCTGATAGTGATCCCCATCTACATTACTTACAAAATGAGTTGTTAGTTGATTTTTATAATACTGTAGCGAATCTACTACCATTGCTGGTCCAAGATCCGAGCCGCCAATACCAATATTTACAACATCGGTAATAGCTTTACCTGTATGCCCTTTATGATCTCCATTAACAATAGAGTTGGTAAAGTTTTCAATTTTCTTCTTAACATCATGAATTTCAGGAATTACATTTTCTCCATCTACAAAAACAGTAGCGTCTTTAGGAGATCTTAAAGCCGTATGCAAAACCGCTCTTCCTTCGGTTGCATTAATGATATCACCTTCAAAATACTTAGAAATAGCATCTTTTAAGTCTTGCTCATTTGCTAATTCAATCAATAAATCAATCGTTTCTGTTGTAATTCTATTTTTAGAAAAATCGGCATAAAAGTCATCCCACTTAACCGTTAAATCATTAGCTCTTTCTGCGTCAGCACTGAATAAATCTTTTAAATGCTTAGATTTAATTGTTTCAAAATGTGCTTGTAATTTCTTCCAAGCGTTTGTGGTTGTAGGGTTGGTTGCTTTTAATGCCATTATTTTATATCTGTATTTGTATCTTCTGTTATTGTGTTTTCCGGTTGAATTGATTGCCCTTCCAAGAAAAAGATATCATCTAGTTGTTGTTTTATCGGTTTAATATAATCTAGATATTTCACTTTTAGACTATCTGAAATAGGCATGGCCTCTGGTAATTTTTGTTTAAATGGATCGACTTCTTTTCCATTTTTCCAAAAACGATAGCACACATGGTTTCCTGAAGAGCTACCTGTATTACCAACGTAACCTATAATATCACCTTGTTTTACAAATTCGCCAACCTTAACATTACGACGAGACATGTGCAAATATTGCGTCTCATAAGTAGCATTGTGCCTAATTTTTACATACTTCCCATTTCCACTTCCATAACTAGACTTCGTTACTGTACCACTCGCAGTTGCCATTATCGGAGTTCCGTTTGGTGCAGCAAAATCGGTTCCTCGGTGTGCCTTGACGCGATAACCGTAATGTGCGATTCTTCGTTTTAAATTATAACGCGACGAAATACGACTAAACTGCACAGGTGCTTTTAAAAATGCACGACGTAGGTTTTTTGCGTCTTCATTAAAATAATCTACAATACCTTTAATGGAGTCTGTTTGAAATTTGAATGCATAAAGTGAATCACCGTTATGCTCAAAATAGGCTGCTTTTACATTCTGTATTCCTGCATAAATAGTATCATCAATATATTTATCGGTATAAATGACTTTGAAACGATCTCCTTTTTGCAAGCGTCTAAAATCTATAGTCCATGCATAAATTTCATCCGCCATTTTATAAGCTAACCGCTGACTTAAACCTTTATCTTCAAGCGTCTTGGAAATGCTACTTTCTATAATTCCTGTTGCTGTTTTTTCAACATAGGTAATAGGCTTTTTACTTGTATAAGCATGAATGGAATCTTTTAAACCAATAACAACATACTCTTCCTGATTAGGCTGGTATATAAATGTACTTGGACTTGGTAGACTATCTTTTTCGGATTCTTTTGAATATAATAAAGTAAACGGTCGTCCTGGATGTAGTTTCCTAATATCGAACGTATCTTTAGTAATTTCTGCAATTTGAAAAATATTAGGATACCCAATATTATACCGTTGCATAATTTCACCAAAACTATCACCAGATTTAATAGTGTCTCGTTTTACAATGTAATTATTGATATCGAAACCAAACTCTAGAATTTTCTCTTCTTCAACTATTTCGGCTTGTTCTTTTTCGTATGCTATTTCTGCCGAGTTATCTTCTTTACAAGCATATATACTTACTGCAATTACAGCAATTGTCATTAATCGTTTTAACTGCATTAATTAAGCTAATTATAAATTATTTCCCCAATTTTCTAATTCTTCTGCACTCCATAACTCTGGAAAGAAAATACGTCTTTGATATTTTGGATGCATATATTTTTTCCAATCACTACCACCTGTAGCCTCACCATCTCCGATACCACTATCAATATAATGTTTGGCCGCGTTGTAATGTGCCATTACCCAAGAGACATTGACTGTGTAATCGTAATGACGCATCGCTTTTATAAGCTCTTCGTTTTTTTGATCGTTGATTGGCAACTCTTTAAAGCGTGTCCAAAGATTTTTGGTATTATACGTTTCCATAAATCTTAAAAACTCGTCTTTATAACGTTTTTCAAAATTAACCAAAAGCGTGGATTTTTTCCCTGTTTTATGGTCTTTTCCTGCGGCTTGCCAATATAAATGTTCAAAAGCATGTGTAAAAGGAGTATCGCGATCAATATCTTTTCTAAATCTATAGTCTATAAGATTAATCAGTTCAGTAGATGAGAACTCAATAAGTCTGTATTGCGCACTTTGAAAACCACTTGCAGGAGTTAGCGTATATCTAAATTTCATATACTGCTCAACATCCATACCTTCTCTCATAATATTGAAAGAGGTTGAGAGCATATCAAAATAACGACTAACACGCATCAGTTTGCTTTCGAAAAATGTGACGTCTAAATCTTCCTTTTCTGCCACTTGGGAAATTTCCCAAAGAATCATTTTAAAAAGTAATTCATTAATTTGATGATAGGCAATAAATACCATTTCATCGGGTAGCGTTGTACGCTGAATCTGTAAGTTTAATAGAGCGTCCGTCTGAATATAATCCCAATACGTTATTGGCTTGCTATAAAGTAAGCCGTATAAATGGTCGTCGGTATCTTGATCTATTTTTTCGTACTTCTCCTCAAGAGCTTTTATAATTTCGTCGTAGTTTGGTTGGTCTGGCATATACTGGTTAATCTTAGAATTCTATTTTAAAGGAGTGCTTTAAACCTTTAAACTCAACGAGATCTGCACGTAGAGAACCTACGGCTAAATCTGCTTTAATTTTCAATGGAATTTTATTTTTATCGGCACTTACCCAAAGGGTTAAACTTTCCTCTTCTTTAAAAACACGACCGGCCATAACGTAAGGTCTAAATTTAATGGTTTTTACTTTTACATCAGTACCATTTATATCTACCTCTATCGTTTCTTCCCCTAAATACTTGAGTTTAAAACCATAGTTTTCTTCATCAAAAAACATATTGGTTTTTATTTCATCTCCTATTTTTAAGGATTCGGAACGTATATTATTTCTTAAATAATAATACATAGAAACCATATCCTGAACGTCTTGTTCTGTAGTTATGTTTTTAGTTTCCTTATGTTTTTTATTATTGACCTCAGCAATCCTATTCTCATGGTCAAAATTAATTTCGATATCCTTAGTATGTCCACCTTCATCTATTTTTCTAATAAATTTATATGGAGCACCTGTTTCTATATCAAAATAACTTTCGTAACGGTCTTTAACTTTAAAAAATAATTTAGCCAGCCCGGTAGTCCAACCTTTCCCAACAACATGGTACACCGGTTTTCTATCTAATTTGGTTTCATTAACGGATAGTGTGGCGTATCCTGCCGTTACAAAACCACTGTAACTCATTTCAAATTTAAACCACTCTCCATCTTGAAAAGCTGATTCTTTCTTCACGTCAGAAGCTTGAAATCCTACAAAGAATAATATAATGGTAAATAAATGTTTCATAACTTATAGTTTGTAAATATAAATAATGTAACGCATTTTTTACGTTACAATTATCTTAAATACAATTACTATTCCAAATCTATAAAAACTTTAAAATACCATCTAAAAACACCCAAAACTATAACCTATTGATTATTTAAACTTAAATAGTCAAGCGACTGTAAAGTCAAATCAAACAAAACATTCAAATAGAATTCATAAACTATATAAACTGAAGACTATATGCCTATATAATATTAGCGCGTTTATTTGTAAATAAATAAACGCGCTTTTCTTATTTTAAAGAGTACCTCTTTTTTCTTGCTCTCGCTCAATAGACTCAAACAAGGCTTTAAAATTACCAGCACCAAAACCACGAGCACCCATGCGTTGAATAATTTCAAAAAACAAGGTTGGTCGGTCTTCTACTGGCTTTGTGAAAATTTGGAGCAAATACCCTTCTTCATCCGCATCTATCATAATACCTAAACCTTTTAGGGTTTCAATATCTTCTCTAAGTTCGTGACTATACTCGTCTAATCTCCCCGGTACTGCTCTGTAATATTCTTCTGGTGGTGTGGATAAAAACTCGACACCTCTAGATTTTAATTGTGATACGGTTTTTATAATATCATCTGTTGCCACTGCAATATGTTGCACACCTGAGCCTTCGTAAAAATCTAAATATTCTTCAATTTGCGATCTTTTAGCAGCTTTTGCAGGTTCGTTAATTGGAAACTTAATTCGTCCATTTCCATTACTCATTACTTTACTCATTAAAGCTGAATATTCGGTGTGGATTTGTTTGTCATCAAATGATAAAAAGTTAACAAAGCCCATAACATCTTCGTACCATTTTACCCAAGTGTTCATTTCTCCCCAACCTACATTACCCACCATGTGGTCTATATATTTTAAACCTGTTGGCTCTGGATTGTAATCACTTTTCCATTCTACAAAACCTGGCATAAAGGTGCCTTTGTAGTTTTTACGCTCTACAAACATATGTACGGTTTCTCCATAGGTGTAAATTCCGGCTCTAACTACTTCACCAAATTCATCTTCTTCTACAACTGGTTCCATATACGACTTAGCTCCTCGCTTAGTCGTTTCTTCGTAAGATTTACGAGCGTCTTCTACCCACAAAGCCACAACCTTAACTCCATCACCATGCTTTACAATATGCTTATTAATTTCAGATTTACTATTTAAAGGAGTGGTAAGTACTAAACGGATTTTATCTTGCTTTAACACATAACTTACAGAATCTTTAGACCCCGTTTCTAAACCTTTATACGCATACGATTGAAAACCAAATGCTGTTTTGTAAAAGTGGGCAGCTTGCTTTGCATTACCTACATAAAACTCCACATAATCTGTACCTAAAAGCGGCAAAAAATCTTGCGCTCCTTCAAATATTTTTTCTAAACCGTAGTTTACATTTTCTACTTCTTTTGCCATACTATTTATTTTAGAATCGAGACATTAGAAAAAAGAGAAGTGACTCGTATAGTTTATTTTGAAAACCCATAGTCATCTTTTGAAATTCTTCTAATTTTTTTCGATTTTTGTTAATTGTGTTATATAATTTCTTTTTAAATGCTATAATTAATTGTCTTTCTAGTTCAAAAGAAGAGCCTAATGCAATATCAATAAAATAAGAGAAAGACTTGTTTGTTCTTGATAAATCTTCTGCAATATTACTAGGGATAGAAACTGAACATCTACTTAATTGAGAAGTAAATCCAAATTTTTCATCTGAAGGAAAATCATTATTCAATTTAAAAACATCATCAACAATTTAGATTTCTAATTTCCAAATCTTCAAATTCTTATAATTATGTCTTCTCTTATCCTTCACATCTTGTTTCTTGTTTCTTGTTTCTTGTTTCTTGTTTCTTGTTTCTATTGTACTGAATCTAAATTTATAGAATCTAGTTCCTCTTCAATAATATAGGTATCATCCTCCCAAACATCAGAATTCTCAGGTTCTATAGTTGTGTCATATTCCGATTCGTAATAATAATCATCACCTTCAAAATCTCCATTATCTAAACCATCTAAGACCGCAGAAGACAGTAATGTACCGTAGATTGCTAAGACTCCGATAGCTATTAAAAAAACAAGTCCATTAAGCACAATAGCTATAATATTTATAATTTTAGCCGTATTTACATTGCTTCGCGATTGCGGATTATACGCCTCTGGATTCTCACCAAACTCACGTAAACTTCTATTTGCAGCGACCAACCCAATAATAGCCATAGCTAATGGAATAATAGCAGTAATCCCATAACAACAACAGCCAGCGATACCAATAACTAAAGCTAATATTCCTAATATAAGCGATAGCGGATCTGCAGGTAATTTATTTTGATTCATTTTTTAATTCCCAACCTTACCTTTCTGTATGAGCCACTATTGACATTACTTTAAAAAGGGACTCTGTTTGCTGAGTATGGAGCCTTTGTTAAACTTCTATTTAATTTTAAGCAATCTAGTGATCTAGCCACGATTTAAAATAATCTTCGTCAGCAATTTCTAAAGCGTCTTCTGTTACTTTTAAAGGCTTAAAGGTGTCTACCATTACTGCTAATTCTTCGGTTTTAACCTTACCAATGCTTTTTTCCATAGTGCCAGGATGTGGCCCATGTGGAATACCTGCTGGATGCAAGGAAATGTGGCCTGCTGCAATATCATTCCGACTCATAAAATCGCCATCGACGTAATACAACACCTCATCACTATCTATATTACTATGATTATATGGTGCAGGCACCGCAATAGGGTGATAATCGTATAAACGCGGTACAAAACTACACACTACAAAAGCATCCGTTTCGAAGGTTTGATGTACCGGAGGTGGTTGATGCACTCTCCCTGTAATAGGTTCAAAATCGTGAATTGAAAACGCGTACGGATAATTATAGCCATCGTAACCTACCACATCAAAAGGATGCGAGGCATAGACCATGTCAAAAATCTCGTCTTGCTTTTTTATTTTGATTAAAAAGTCACCAGACTCATTATAGGTTTCTAATTCTTGTGGTTGCCTTAAATCGCGCTCACAAAATGGTGAATGTTCTAATAACTGTCCGAAATAATTACGGTAGCGTTTTGGAGTATAGATTGGTCTGCGAGATTCTACGATAAATAAGCGGTTGTCTTCAGTATCAAAATCGAGTTTATAAATCACACCTCTTGGCACTAAAAGATAATCTCCGTATTTAAAATCTAAATTCCCAAGATGTGTTCTTAATTTCCCTGTGCCTTTATGGATGAAAATTAATTCGTCGGCATCTGTGTTTTTATAGAAATAATCTTCTGTTGATTGCTTTGGCGCGGCCAATATAATATTACAATCGCTATTGGTGAGTACAATTTTGCGACTCTCTAAATAATCGTTTTCGGGCTTCACTTGGAATCCTTTAAAACGATAGGATTGCATATTGTTTTCCTTAGCAATTTTAGGCGCAACACTGTATTGATTCTTTATCTCTTTGACTTGCGTTGGGCGTTGCTCATGGTAACTGTTGGTGGACATGCCGTCAAAACCAATAGTACCGAACAATTGCTCATAGTAAAAATCGCCATTTGGTTTTTTAAACTGCGTGTGGCGTTTTGGTGGAATTTTCCCTAATTTATGATAGAATGGCATGATTTTGAATGGTTTTAAATATTACAAAGACCTTTCGACTGCGCTCAAGGTGACACTTTATTTACAACTTTAAAGGTACAAAATTTGTAGAGATTCCTGCCTACGCAGGAATAAGGCGTATTTATTCTGGATTCCTTTTAATAAGGAAATGAAGATGCAATTTTATGTTGGCCCAGAATGGTGTCATATCTTATCTTACAAATATCCATAAATTTTTGTTATTTTTAAAGTATTAGAAAAATCATTTAAAATGAAATTACGCATTACTTTAGTTTTAATGTTTGTATTGGGTTCATTTTGTTTTGCTCAAACGTCGGGCTTTAGTAGTGCAGAATTTAATTCTTCTATGTTTTTAAATGAGAAATTGGCTGAATTTAAATTCACAAAAATTGAAAAGCCATTTGCCTTTGATTTTCAACGAGACGATTCTAACTTTACCATGCTAGAGATTGACAATAATTCTGAAATCAATTCTGAAGTACTAAACACAAGTTTATTCTCTAATTTGAAACTTTTTGAAAACAACTACCAAAATGATTATAACTATTCTAGAGGTTGTGGTCCTTTAGATGGTTTGACCCACACAATTAATAGTAGTGATATTATGATCTCAAGGTTTGTAGATTATGCGGTTAATGAATTTTTGAAATCTCTAATATTTAACGATTAATTTCATTCTACATACCACAACAACTCATTCACATACAAAAACTTAGTATTAAAACCCAAACACAAAACTGTTAAAGTTTTAATTATTTTATAGTTTCAATTACGGTTTTTCCGCAGTTAACATTTAGAGCGTTTTTTAATTAGGTGGTTTCCATTTTTTTTTAGATTTACAGAGTTGAAAGCATTTTATAGAGTAATGTAAGAAGTCGCTCTTAAGAATGCGGACGACAAAAATGTTTAAACACCTAGCTTGTGCAAGCTTTTTTATTTTTATCCCTAAGAATTAAAATTAATAGCAAAAAAGACTTCTAACCAAAAATGACTTCTAATTATAAGACTTCTATTCCCTAAATTTTAGGGAGACATTAGTTATTAACCAACCTGTCTTAAAAGAATGTGATGGGTTTAAAATCTTAAATTATGAAGAAAAGAGTATTTAGCCTTATGGCAGTAGTGCTGTTTATGAGTAGTTCATTAGATATAAATGCAAATACACAAAATGAGGATTTAGACACTGGCACTTGTTTTGACGCGGCTGCTGAAGCTGAACAAAATTTTATGAATAACATGGCTACTAGATTCCGAATTATTCCGCGAGATGAAACAGCATATAACGTATTTGCAGCTGCATATGATGCTTGTGTAGAAACTGGTGGACCTTATTAGAATTAAATTTTGAATCAATTAATAATTTAGACAGTTAAAAGTATAATTTTGACTGTCTTTACAACAAATAACAGAAATGGTTAAAAAACAAATTTCCTTCTTTTTATTTTACTTTTTTACAATATCCATGTTTTGCCAAGTTGGTAAAGCGGTTTATGGCAAGCAATTAAAATCATATGAATCAGACACACCTGATAATGCAAGCCAATATGCAAAAAAAATAGTCGAAAATCTTAAGACTCAAGAATTCCAATTAACATTTAATAACCAGAAGGCAACATACAAAAAAATTAAATTTTTAAATAATAATACAAGTCCTGTTCTCAAAGCGATGACAGAAGGAATTATTGATTTCAGAGGTGCTCTTTATTATGATAACGCATCTGACATAATTTTACATGAAAAAGAATTTGCTGGTGTGAATTACCTTATAAAACGAAATAAAATAGACTGGATTTTAACTAAAGACACTTTAAAAATTGATAACTATTTGTGTTATAAAGCAACAACTACATACACTATTGAAAACACAAAAGGAAAACATACATTAGAAGTTGTAGCTTGGTATGCGCCAGAAATCCCTATACCTTATGGTCCGGACGGTTATGGTGGGCTACCAGGTTTAATACTTCAATTAGACAATAATGGAATACTAACGTCTTTAAAAAAAATAGAATTTTTTAAAAAAGATAACAAAATCGATATAGAGTTACCTACAAAAGGAAAAAAAGTTTCTGAAGAAGAATTTAATAGTATAGTTTCAAAACAATATACAAACAGAAAAAACTGACACTAATAACTTTGTTACAGAGATTTTCCAATCACTATTTTTTTACAATCCTACTAACTTTAGTAGGATTTTCCTCTTTGGCTCATGCTCAACAACTTTTAATGTCTGGCAAAGTAACAGACACCATACAAAACCCATTACCATACGCCAATATCTTAGCAATACCAAAAGCAGATGACCAAAATGTAAAATTCGCCATTACAGAAAATGACGGAAGTTATAACCTTATTTTAATAACAAGAATGTGTATTTAAAACCTCTAATTCTTAAAGATTAATTACATTACAAATGAAACAACAACTGATTCACTAACAAAAACTTAGTGTTAAAATCCTAATGCAAAACTGTTAAAGTTTTAATTATTTTAAAGTTTCAATTACGGTTTTTCCGCAGTTAACATTTCATTAACATTAAAGGTGCTTTTTTTTTAGTTGGTTTCCGTTTTTTTTTTAGCTTTGGTTTGTCAACAACTGATAATGTGTGTTTTAACGAGGCATTATATTGCAGTTAGCGACATTAGTTAACTAAAAACCTGTGCAGGTTTATTTTATTCTTCGTTACTCGTTAGTAAATCCCTCGTTAGCTTATTCTCGTTATTATTTATTAACCAACCTATTAAAAAAAATGCAATAGGTTTTAAAATTTTAAATTATGTAGAAAAGAATTTTTAGCCTAATGGCTGTGGTGATGTTTGTAGGGAGTTCATTAAATTTAAATGCAACTCAAAATGTAATAGCTCAAGAGGATAGTGCCTCTTGTTTTGAACAAGCTCATTATTTTGCGGATTGGATTGGGAGTATGTTTGAAATGAACGCTTTGGATAGATTAGATCTTATATTAGATTATACTGAACAATGCGAAAATCAAAACGGATTCCAACCTTAATTACAATTTTAAATGATAAAATACCTCATATTAGCTTTTTTTATTCCTTTATTTTCGCTTGGACAATCGAATCTTAAAGTTACTTACAAATCAAGTATTTCTATTAATCTCGATACGCTCAAAGGACCTCTAAATTTTAAAAAGTCATTTGAAAAAGCGATCAATAAAAGTGAATTATTAGATTTCAATTTATCGATTAATAGTAAAGACAATATTTCCGTTTTTAACAGAAATGATTTAGTAGATTCATCAATTAGTAAATTAGACTTAAACATTATTAGTCTAATTATTGAGGCAGATGGAAAATATTTTACTTCTAAAGGTAAATTGATACATGATTACTATCTCATTGATAAAAATTTAAAAGTAGAAATAGAAGACAAAATTAATTGGTCTCTAGTCAACGAAAAGAAAAGTATAGGTAATTACGAATGCTTAAAAGCCATAGGTAAAGTACACTATGGAAAACACAAAGGAGAAACGATTGAAGCATGGTATGCACCGTCAATACCTTTATCTTTTGGCCCAAAAATGTACTATGGATTACCTGGTCTAATACTCGAAATTAAGGAGAAAAACAATGTTCTTTATGCAGATAAAATTGAATTTTTGAATAAAGATATTAGAATTAGAACTCCTAAAAAGGATCAACTTATTTCTGAGAAAAAAGCTGACAGTATTTTAGCTATAATGAATAAAAAAGCTATAGATTATTTTAAAAATTGATGAAAGCAAAGTTTCCAATAATACAAATAATAATGTGGGCATCCCATGCCATGTACACATTACTTTAATCAGACATTATTATGAGAAAAATTATCTTTTTAATTACATCAGTTTTTTATTTAAGCCTTTGTTTCGGGCAAGCTAATGGAAAAGCCTACTATATTAAAAACATTAATACAGCGTTTGAAAAAAAATTAGACTCGCTATCTAATATACCAGGGAACCCAATTAAATCTTTGGAGAAATCAACAAAAAACTTAGAGTTTGTTTTATCTTTTAATGAAGATACTGCCCTTTATAAAGAAGTTGAACAAATGTCAACTGATAATAATAAATCCATAGAACTGGCTAAAATATTATCTGGTTACGTTGGGCCCTCTTATTTTGATTTTAAAAACAGGAAAGTCATTTTTGAAAAAGACTTGTTTAATGAACTCTATTTGGTTGAAAGAGATATATCTGCTTTAAAATGGGTTTTAAAAAAGGAAAAATTAGTGCTTAACAACTTAACGTGCTACAAAGCAATAACTTCAATTACGGTAGAAGGCAGAGGAGGCACGGAGGAAGTTCCTATAACCGCTTGGTATACTTCGGATATAAATATTTCTGCAGGTCCTGATGGTTTTGGCGGATTACCTGGTCTAATTATTCAGTTAGAAAAAGGCAATTTTGTTACAACTTTAAAGAGAATTGAGTTTTTAGATAAAAAAAACAAAATAGACTTACCACATAAGGGAAAAGAAATAACGGAAGTTGGTTTTAATGCATTGGTAAAAAAATCAACCACTAATCGAAGAAAATATAAGTAATGATTTATAAACAAATTTTTACAATTGTTTTAATCACCCTTTTTCAACTAAGTTTTTCACAAATTAGTGGTAACGCCCATTACTATAAAGTTTCTAATTATAAAATTGGAGGAATAGGTGTTTCTAAAAACTCAAAAGAACCAAATAAGACAATTGATAGTTCAATCTCAGAAATTGATTTTGTAATAAAATTTAATGATTCCTTAGCTGTTTATGAAAAATTAAACAAAGATGATTCATTTGATGCCATTGTTATTTCACACTCAGGATATAATGGTCCTTTTTTCTACGAAATAAAACAAAAGAAAGCTGTTAAAGAACAGGGGAAATATTTAATTGAGAAAGCCTTTGATGATTATAACTGGGTTTTAACTGATGACATCATGATAATTGATTCTCTTGTTTGCTACAAAGCAACTTCTACAATAAAGATTAAAGGCAGACGCAGTGATTTTACAAAACCTGTTACAGCATGGTACGCGCCTGAAATTTGTCTTCCTGTTGGTCCTGATGGTTTTGCAGGATTACCAGGTATAATTGTTGAACTCAAAATTGATAAAGTTACTACGCGACTAAAAAAAATTAATTTTACAGATAAAGATGTCATCATTGAATTACCTAAAAATAAAAAAAGAATGACTGAAACAAAGTTTGATAGTTTCATTGAAGGTTTGATTGCTAGTGGAAATGAGAAAAATTAGATATTATACATATGGACCTGAAAGTTATTATGCTGAAGTATTTTTTTGTAATCTTTTATACTTTTATTTTAAAATCATATTGTAACGCACAACAAGTTCAAGTTCAAGGCCAAATAACAGACTCGCTACAAAAACCTTTACCCTACGCCAACATCTTAGCCATACCTGAAACAGATGACCAAGACGTTAAATTTGCTATTTCAGAAAATAACGGAAGCTACACATTAGGCTTAATAAAAAACCAAACCTACGAGCTTACTGTAAGTTATTTAGGCTATAGACAACAGACCAAAATGATTTCAAAATTATAGATTATGTTATTAACGATTATTTGAAATCCCTAATTTTTAAAGATTAATTTCATCTTATACACCACAATAACGCATTCATATACAAAAACTTAGTGTTAAAGCCCAAACACAAAACTGTTAAAGTCTTAACTATCTTGCAATTGCAATTACGGTTTTTCCGCAATTAACATTTCTTTAACAAATAACACGTTTTTAATTAGGTGGTTTCCATTTTTTTTTTTTTTAGATTTACAATGTTGAAAGCATTTTTATAGAGTAATTTAGAAGTCACTCTTAAGAATGTGGACAACAAAAATGTTAAAATTATAGCTTGTGCAAGCTTTTTTTTATCCCTGAGAATTAAAATTAACAGTACAAAAAAAAGACTTCTAACAAAAATGACTTCTACTTCTCATTCCCTTAATGAGAAAACAAATGACTTCTAAATTTAAAAGACTTCTATTCCCTAAATTTTAGGGAGACATTTTTTATTAACCAACCTATCCTAAAAAATGTGATGGGTTTAAAATCTTAAATTATGAAGAAAACAATTTTTAGCCTTATGGCTGTGGTAATGTTTGTTGGTAGTTCATTTAATTTGAATGCTGCAACAAACTTAGAAATTTATAAGGATTGCGTGGCTGAAGCTATTGAATTCCAAGATGAATTAGAAGAAATGGGTATAGATAAACAAACTGCGAATGAAGTTGCAAACATTGAATACGAATTTTGCGTCAACGGAGAGTAAAATTGTTAATTAGCTAAACATTAAAAGCTATATAAGTATTAACATTACTTATATAGCTTTAATACTATCAGAAAATGAAAAAATCAGTACTACTTATAGCCATTTTAGTAGGTGCTTGCTTAAATGCCATTGCACAAGATATCGGAAAAATTGAATATAAAATTAAATTGGATGGTGAATTTATCAATCAAGAAAAATTAGAAAAAAAAAAGAAATTAAGTTTTATAAATAATGCACTCAATGAACATACAGAACAATTCAAGTTTAGCTTAGTTTTTAATAAGGAAGAGTCCATTTTCAATGTTGAAGAGCAAATGACTTCTGACCATAACAGTCGTGACTTTAGAATAGCCAAAGCTCTAATTGGAGCAAGTAGAGTATATTATTTAAACACCAAGTCTAATTTAAGTCTAAATCAATTCAATGCGTATGGTCAAGATATAATAATTAAAGATAGCATTTCCAATATCAAATGGGCACTTACGAAAGAGTCTAAAGTGATTGATGGTTATACTTGTTACAAAGCCAATACAGAAAAAATTGTCATTAACAGTAAGGGCACATTCAAAACAAATGTTATAGCTTGGTACACTCCCGATTTAAATTACAACTTTGGTCCAAAAGGATATGCAGGGTTACCAGGTATGATTTTAGAGCTGAATGATAATAAGTTTATTTATTATGCTTTTAAAATTAATTTAAATATGGCCAATCAAATTAAAATAGATAAACCTAAAAAAGGTAAGATTATGACTAAATCCGAATTTACAGAATTAGAGAATAATATTGACAATACTTTTGGGCAAAAATAAGCCAAATCTTTAATTATTTATTTAAACTTTTCACTGGTCAAGATTACGAATTACCATTTTTTTGAAATAGTTGCTTATTCAACTAAGCAGAAACATTAAATATAAAAACCAATCCTGTTATTTATAAAATTATTTACGGAGTTTACTCTAAATGGCTATTTTGATCAAATAAAAAAGTAATTAGCCTTATGTCCGTGGTAATTATGTTTGTTGGTACTTCTTTGAGTGCTGCACCTGTAATTGAAGAAGATAATTCTAATTGTGTAAGAAGAGCTAGGGCTGCAGCTTTTGCTGTTGCTGATCATTTTAATGAACACCCAAATGATGACCTAGAATACTATTTAGAAATTTATGATGCTGTATATTTAGATTGTTACCTTAATGGATAATATATTTGGAGTAAGGAGATTAGTTTAATCTCTTTACTCTAATTTTTAAAAAGTTTAAAATGAAACAATTGTTAATAATATTTTTGTGGTTAATATTAGTTAATGATACTAATATTGAAAATTTCCAGTCAGGTGAAGTAACATATTCAATTAGCATGGCAAAAGAAATTATTGAAAAGGGCAAAGCAAATCCTAAATTGAAAAGGTTATTCAAAAATGCTTCTGATGTAGAATATCAGCTTTTATTTAATAAAAAGGCCTCAGAATATAAGAAAATTAAAGCTATGCAAAATGATGCAAATAGTCGATTTAATATTACAGAAATAGAAGCCGGTGGAAAGAATATTTTTTATTTCGATTTAGAAACAAAGGAAAATATTTATTCAAAATCAATTGATAGTGAAACTTACTTAATTTCAAGACCTACATATGCATGGAAAATAACGAAAGAATCAATAATAATAGGGGAATATAATTGTTTAAAGGCAATTTTGTTAAATGATGAAGGAGAGGAAATGAATATATTCGCATGGTTTACAACGCAAATTCCGTTAGGGTATGGCCCAAAGAACTTCAACAGTTTACCTGGTTTGATTTTAAGATTAAATTCAGGTAAGGCAGTTTATAATGCAACGAAAATAAAATTATTAAATAAAAATATACTCTTAAAGAAGCCCCAAGATGGTATAAAGCTCACTTACAAAGAGTTTAAAAATAGATTTAAAGGATTCTTTGACAAAAATTAAATTTTAATGCGGTATTATAGATTTTTTAACTTGCTCTTTTTAACATTTGCCCAGTTTAGTTTGATTTCTTTTTGTAACGCTCAACAAACTCTAATCATAGGTAAAGTCACGGACACCATACAAACCCCTTTACCCTACGCCAATATCTTAGCAATACCCCAAGCAGATGATCAAGACGTTAAATTTGCTATTTCAGAAAATGACGGCAGCTACAAATTAGGTTTAATAAAAAACCAGACCTACGAGCTTACCGTAAGCTACTTAGGCTATAAGCCACAAACAATTACCATTAGCACAACAGACCAAGACCTTATTAAAAACTTTATCCTCAAAGAAAACCCGGACCAATTAGATGAAGTAACCATTAAATACACACCACCAATTACGGTAAAAAAAGATACTATTACTTATGATGTTACCAAATTTGTAACAGGCGAAGAGCGTAAACTACGAGATGCCTTAAAAAAACTACCAGGCGTAGAGGTAGATAGAGAAGGTAATGTAACTGTGCAAGGTAAAAAAGTAACCAAAGTTTTAGTAGAAAATAAAACCTTTTTTACAGGCAATAGTAAATTGGCCGTAAATAACATCCCAGCAGATGCTGTGGAAAAAGTAGAAGTATTAGACAATTACAACGAAGTTGCTATGCTTAAAGATTTGCAAGACTCTGAGGATATGGCCTTAAATATCTTACTAAAAGAAGATAAAAAGAAGTTTGTATTTGGAGATATAGAAGCTGGTGCTGGTATTAAGGAACGTTACCTTGTGCATCCTAATCTTTTTTATTATAGCCCAAAAACGAATATAAACTTTATTGGAGACCTTAATAACCAAGGTATAAAAAGCTTTAGCTTTAGTGATTATTTGGAATTTGAAGGCGGTTTTGGTAAACTGCTAGATGATGCTGGCAGTTATTTTAGTCTCTTTAATAGCGATTTTGCACAATACCTCAATAACCAAGATTTTACAGATAACATCAACCAGTTTGGTGCCTTAAATATTAGGCAATCGGTTTCTAAACATACAGATATTAGTGGGTATTTAATTACTTCTAATTCCAAGACCCAAACCGCAAGTAACACCTTAAATGCTTACCAAAATATAGAAGACCCTTTTACAGAAGACAGAACGGTTACTAATCACCTCAATAACTTTTTTACTATTGGCAAGGTCACCGTTGACTACGATCCAACTTACAAACAAGATTTTGCTTATAATGCTTTTGTAAAAGTGACCAACAATGATAGTCATGGTTTTGTAAATACAATTAACCCAGACCAAAATAATAGTATTACGACAGTAACCGATGTTGCAGCACTTAATATAAAACAAAATATTTCCTACAGTCGTAAATTGTCTAAAGCGCATACAGCCACTTTAGAAGCGACTTATAATTTTCAGAATGACAAACCCATAACAGAATGGCTCACTAATCAGCAAATTTTACAAGGTTTAATCCCTTTAGAAGATGCCGACGTGTATAACATACTTCAAACTAAAAAATCAACGTCGCATAATTTTAATGCCATTATAAAAGACTATTGGGTACTTAATAACTTTAACCACCTTTATACAAGTGTTGGTATTAACACCTCTTTTAACGATTTCATTAATAAAGATGTACAATTGCTTAATGATGGCAGTATTAATAATTTTAGTTCGGCTGGTTTCGGTAATGATTTTGGATACAGCTTTATAGACACCTATTTGGGATTAGAGTATAAATTTCAAATTGGGATTGCAACGTTTAAACCTGCTGTTTTTTATCATGGTTATTTATGGCGGACTGAACAATTTGATGATGCTGAAGCGTTTTCTAAAAATTTGTTATTACCACAATTCACCACTAAAGTAGAATTTAATAATAGTGAAAAACTCAATTTTAAATACAAACTGAATGCTCGGTTTCCTGGCATTAATCAATTAGCTAATAATTTTGTACTCTCAAATTTTAATAGTGTTTATAAAGGGAATAACCAATTAGAAAATCAATTATATCATTCCGCATCTTTAAGTTATTATAAATTTAGTTTGTTCAGAAATTTAAATTTCAACCTAAATACCAGTTTTAATAAACGTATAAAAAGTGTAAAAACGGTTTCAGAACTTAACGGCATAGAATCGTTTAATACAACCATTATGTTTGACCAACCAGAACATAATTGGATGCTTAGTGGACGCGTTTCAAAAAAAATTAATAAAATCCGTTATAACCTGAGTAGTCGTTTTAGCTACAATGATTATTTTCAAATCCTAAATAGCGAAACCAATCTTAATGTTTCAAAATCAATATCTTCAACGATTGGCATAGAAACATCTTTTAAAAATCATCCTAACGTAGAAATAAATTATACCAAAGATTTTAATAATTACAAAGCCTTAAATAACGTCTCTAATTTTGAAAATGACCAATTAGAAGTGATTCTGGAATACGATTTTCTAAACGACTTTATCTTTAAAGCAGATTACACCTTTGATAATTACACTAATAAAAGTCTAGATACTAAAACCACTTTCGATACTGCAAATGCGTCGTTATTCTACCAAATTGAAGATAGTCCTTGGGGTTTTGAGATAAACGCCACTAATCTTTTTGATACGCGTTTTAAACAACAAAATTCATTTAACGCTTTTGTGATTAGTGATAGTAGAACATTTATTTTACCAAGAATTGTGATGTTTAAAGTGAGTTATAAGTTATAATTCTATTTGTAATCTTTGAAATAGCTTTAAAAACTAAACCCACAAACCAAAGACCATAGCTATAAAGTTAGTTTTTAGTCAACTTCTTTTTACTTTTGCACCAAGCAAGACTACGCTATGCAAAATTTATTTAAAAAATGGTTCGGTTTTAGTGATAAACCAGAACTCACAGAAGAAGATACAATGAAAAAATTCTTAATCGTTGGCTTAGGAAACATAGGCGAAAAATATGCGAATACCAGACATAATATTGGTTTTAAAATTCTCGACTATTTAGCTGAATCCAATGACATCCTCTTTGAAACCGTAAAACTTGGTGATGTTGCTACCCTAAAAATTAAAGGACGAACCCTCATCCTTTTAAAGCCTAGTACGTTTATGAACCTCAGTGGAAAATCCATAAAATATTGGTTAGAGAAAGAAAAAATCCCTTTAGAAAATTTACTCGTTGTCACCGACGATTTAAACCTTCCTTTTGGATCACTCAGATTAAAAATGAAAGGCAGTGACGGAGGCCATAACGGTCTAAAAGACACGCAAGACAAATTACAGACTGTAAAATATAACCGATTTCGGTTTGGTATAAGTGATGAGTTTAGCACAGGGAGACAAGTCGATTACGTTTTAGGCGAATGGACCGACGAAGAAAACACACAACTTAAAGAACGCTTAAAAATTTCGGCAGAACTGGTGAAGTCTTTTGCTTTGGCTGGAGTAAATACTACGATGAACCAATTTAATGGAAAATAATAAAGACTGCCTTTTCAGACAGTCTTTATTAATATAAGAATTTGTATTCCTAATTTACTTTACTATAATCTTCTTCGTTATTTTATTTGCTCCATCACTAATAGTTACTAAGTACATACCAGACTTCGCATTATTAAGATTTATAGTCTGATTAAAATTAGCGCTATTGGTGTACGAGTTATTAAAAATTCGTCTTCCTCTTATATCAAAAACATCAATATTAATTGCATTACCAGAATTAGAATTCAACTTTACTGAAAACTCTCCAGAATTCGGATTTGGAAAAATCGCAAAATCTGAGAGACTAAACTCATCAACACTTAAGGCTTCTTCTGCACATATTGTAATTGACCAATCATTTAAATTCCCCGTATCTTGAGCAAAAAAGTCGGCAATTAAGATAGTCCAATCTCCTTGTGCTTGCATTCCATTAAATTCACTTAATGCTTCTCTTGGAGCAAATGTTCCTATAGTCGGGCTCGCACATGCTAAAGCTCCTGCTTCATCATCAAAAGTAATATCAAAATTAGCATCATTATCGCAGTCACTATTATAGACATCAATAAAAGTAGCACCATCTGGATGGATGATACGAACGATTAAATCGCCAATATAAGTATGTGTAACATCAACATTTACCGTTATTCCCTCTATTATAGCTAAATCTGGAATACTAATAATATGTTGCAATAATGGCTGACCTGCTTGACCAGAGTTACCATCAGCTATATTCAGGGCTAAATTCGCATCAGAGGCATAGGTATCACACACTATGGCTGTACACGTGTTTTTCAATAAAACATCTACTATGTCTACTACAGATCCTGGAGATGATGTCCCAGTAACAGCTATTGTATATTCTCCCGTTGCCGTTGTATCTAAATTACCAATAGTCATAGTAAAACTTCCACTAGAACTTAAAGTGGTTGGACTAAAAGTTACCGTAGCGCCCGCAGGAGCTCCTGTTGCCTCAAATACAGTTGATTCATCAAACCCTTGTATGGTAGTATAAGAAAAATTAAATACAGCTTCCGTATCTGTTGTAGGACAAGATAAAATTTCACTATTGTTAGAAGCAATTTGAAAACCTGGTTCTGCTGGCGAACAAACACCTGGTTTTATTTGAGATGCTATTGCTGCTACCCACGCATCCATTCTTGTGGCTTGACCAGCACTAAACATGTACAAACATCTATCATCACCATAATCCATAAAGCTCATGGTTAATGCAGTCTCTCCGGGAACGCAACCTGCTACATTTCCCACAGAAGGACAACCGTATGTGCTATTAGCAACCTCAGGTGTATCTGCAATACCATCACCACCACTACCACAAACTCCATTTCCGTCACCATTAAAAGTGTGAGCTAAGTTGTAAAAATGTCCTAACTCATGCGTTGTTGTTCTTCCTAAATTAAAAGGAAAACTTGGAACAATACCCGAACCAGAACAGCCAGAACCAGAACCAAATGCAGTAGTGCTAATCGTTACGGCCTGACCCGCAGCTATACTACCTCCTAATGGCGAAAACCCTAGAAGACCTCCAAGTGGTCTTATTACAAAATTCATATAACCACCCCAATTACTATCTGTATTACCTCCATTACCAAAGTCATAACCAATTGTAACCGCAGGATTACCTTCTAACAACTCAGAATCTAAACCTACTGGGTGGTCAGAAAGCGCCATACAAAAAGAGATACTAGCGACACCTAAACCTGTATTAGGATAAAATCCACTAGCTGCATTCCATTGTGAAATATCGGCATTGGTAGCCGTATAATCTGCATTCAAAATATCTATTTGGTTTTGAGCTAATGCTTCTAAACAAGCCCGATCCGCTTCATTTGCTGTCGGAAAATGCACGGCAACCGGAATTACAATAGGATTCCCACCACGTTGGCTAAAGTTTTCTTCGGATAGTAATTGCTGAAGCTTAACTTTAAATTTTTCCTGGCTTAATTCATATTCTCTCGCAAACTCAGGATCTTGCATTTGCTGATCCATATATTCTAACATACCACAAGAACGCTCTTGTGCTGTTATACTCACAAAACAGGAAAAAAGGATTAATGTGAAAATGGCTTTTAAAGTAAAGTTCGTATTCATAATTATTTTTTAATTTAGTTTTAGGCTTTCAAGATAAAGCATTAATTGACAATAATCTTTTGGATTAATATTTTTCTTTAATTTTTACTATACAAATACCTGAAACAGTATTTTAGTCTTTACTCACTATTTATCGCGAATATTCAGTTGAGCACATTTTGAAAATACCAATAAAAACAAGGATAATGACAAAACAAAATGTAGCTTTGTTTTCATAAATGTTTGTATATAAAATTAAGATTCTTCAGGGTTTATATTTTTTTAAAACATGTATTATAAATCAATAAAACAAAACGCTTGACTTCAAATTCGGCAAAAGTAATAACTATAGGCACCTTTGACGGTATCCATATTGGGCATCAGAAAATACTAAAAAAAGTAGTAAAACTTGCTAAAAGACAAAACCTTGTCCCTGTGGTTTTAACACTTTTTCCGCATCCAAGAATGGTGCTTCAAAAAGATGATTCTATCCGCTTGCTAAACACTATTGAAGAGCGCATAGAATTATTAAAATCGCATGGCATAAAGGAGGTTATTGTAAAAAAATTTACCAAAGAATTTGCCAATCTTTCTGCTCAAGACTACGTAAAGCAAATTTTAGTAGACGAACTAAACACCAAACAAATCGTTATTGGTTACGATCATCATTTCGGAAAAAACAGAAGTGCAAATATCACAGACCTCAAAGCATTTGCTGACCTCTACGATTTTAATGTTGAAGAAATTTCTGCGCAAGATTTAAAAGATGTTACGGTGAGTTCTACAAAAATTAGAACCGCCTTAAATCAAGGTGAGGTAGACTTAGCCAATTCGTATTTAGGTTATAATTTCTTTATTACAGGCACAGTCGTTAAAGGCAAAGGGCTGGGCAGAACCATAGATTTCCCGACCGCAAATATTAATATTATAGCAACTTACAAACTCATTCCGAGCGACGGGGTTTATGTGGTAAGATCTGTAATTGAAGGCAAAACGGTTTTTGGAATGATGAATATTGGCACCAACCCAACCGTTGATGGTAAAAAACGTTCTATCGAAGTGTATTTTTTCAATTTTAAGAGCGATATTTATGATGCTGAATTAAAAATCGAATTTTTAAAACGCTTACGTAGCGAACAAAAATTTGAAAATCTAGAGGCCTTAAAAATGCAACTCAAAAAGGATATGACAAATGCATCGAGCTATTTAAAAACCTTAAATGAATAAGTTTCTATTTAAACATATAGACAATTCCGGACTCATCGTTTTTAGAATCGTTTTTGGGTTGTTATGTTTTTTAGAAGCAGTAGGAGCCATTTTCACCGGTTGGATTAGGCGTACCTTAATAGAACCCGAATTTACCTTTTCTTTTATTGGGTTTGAGTGGTTACAACCACTTCCTGGGGACTGGATGTATGCCTATTATGCTATTATGGGTCTTTTTGGACTCTTTATTATGTTGGGCTACAAATATAGATTTAGCATGCTCATGTTTGCATTGATGTGGACTGCGACGTATCTCATGCAAAAATCATCGTATAACAATCATTATTACCTATTGATGTTGCTAAGCTTTTTAATGGTATTTTTACCTGCAAATCGCTATGCGTCTTTAGATGTTAAACTAAACCCATCTCTTAAAAGCATCTCAATGCCCAGTTGGTGTAAGTGGGTTTTTGTGCTACAATTATTTATTCTTTATACTTATGCTTCTGCCGCTAAATTTTATCCCGATTGGCTAGATGGTTCTGTAATGGAAATTCTTATGAAAAGCAAAGCCAATTTCTATGTCGTTGGCGAACTTTTACAGCAAAAAACAGTACACTATATTTTAGCTTATGGTGGTATTTTATTCGACGGTTTAATTATTCCGTTATTACTTTTTAAACGCACACGTAAATATGCCTTCTTTGCGTCTATTTTCTTTCATTTGTTTAACTCTTTCATCTTTCATATCGGAATTTTCCCTTACATGTCCTTAGCATTTAGTTTGTTCTTTTTTGAACCTAAAGTCATCAAGACTATATTCCTAAAACGGAAAGTGTATTATGAAGCCGACGATGTTATTGTTCCAAAATACAGCACGGTTTTACTATCAGTATTTTCTATATATTTCATCATTCAAATCGCATTACCACTTAGACATCATTTTTTTGAAGATGATGTATTATGGACCGAAGAAGGCCATCGTTTATCTTGGAGAATGATGCTACGCGCCAAAAGCGGTAGAACAAC
This sequence comes from Winogradskyella pacifica, assembly GCF_003386275.1. Lineage (NCBI taxonomy): Bacteria > Pseudomonadati > Bacteroidota > Flavobacteriia > Flavobacteriales > Flavobacteriaceae > Winogradskyella > Winogradskyella pacifica. The sequence goes on from NZ_QREI01000001.1 coordinate 743,504, forward strand.
CTATAAGGTAATTAATGCAGAGACAAACAAGGCCATCCCTATAAAGTTAAATGATTATTTAACCAAAAAGCAACAACGGGGAGCGAGTACAAAACCAGATGTTATTTGGCAATTTTCGCAGCATCTTAAACAAGATTTTGCTAAAAAGGGAATTCCAATAAAAGTATATGTCAATTCTTTTGTGAGAGTTAATGGAAAACCATCAAGGCAACTCATAGACCCAAAAGTTGATATTGCTAACGAGGAATGGCACCACTTTAAACATCATGATTGGATTTTACCTTCAAAATAATCACTTCAATAGATTATCACTGTAAAAACGCGTTGTCCTTTAAATCAGATTTTACATTATAAAATAAAACCTTTTTATTTTTATCTGGTCATTTTCTTTTTACTTTTGTGGCTTATTTTTCCTATACCACGTGGTATTAACTTAATTCATAGATATGTTACAAGTTGCTTTTATACAAGAGAATAAAGAAGACATCATTGCACGTTTAGCAAAACGAAATATTGATGCTACAGAAATGATTAATGAAGCGATTGCTTTTGATGAAGACCGAAAAGCAATTCAGACGAAATTAGATAATACAAAAGCAGAATCTAACTCCTTATCTAAAGAGATTGGTAATTTATATAAATCTGGAGAAACGCAAAAAGCGAACATCCTAAAGGAAAAAACTACGCAACTAAAGGAAATCACTAAGACTTTTGAACAAGAGCTTAACGATAAAGTTGAAGCCCTTTCTGAATTGTTATACAGAATTCCTAATGTTCCAAATCCTATTGTACCTGCCGGAAATACAGATGAAGACAATGAGGAAACGTTTAGAGAAGGTGACATTCCAAAATTACACGAGGGAGCTTTGCCACATTGGGAATTAGCCAAAAAATACAACATCATCGATTTTGAATTAGGAAACAAAATTACAGGTGCAGGTTTCCCCGTTTATATTGGTAAAGGTGCCAGATTACAACGTGCATTAATTGCTTATTTTTTAGATAAAAACACAGAAGCTGGTTATACAGAATACCAAGTACCGCATTTAGTTAATGAAGCCTCTGGTTTCGGAACGGGTCAATTGCCAGATAAAGAAGGGCAAATGTACCATGTTACTGCAGATAATTTATATTTAATTCCAACGGCAGAAGTACCTGCAACTAATATATTTAGAGACACCCTTTTAAACGAAACCGATCTACCAATTAGCATTACAGGATACACACCTTGTTTTAGACGTGAAGCTGGTAGTTATGGAGCACATGTTAGAGGATTAAACAGATTACACCAGTTTGATAAGGTTGAAATCCTTAGAGTTGAACACCCAGATAATTCTTATAAAGCATTAGATGGCATGGTAAATCATGTAAAAGGCATTTTACAAGAGCTAAAATTACCTTACCGAATCTTGAGATTGTGTGGTGGTGATTTAGGATTTACTTCGGCTTTAACTTATGATTTCGAAGTCTTCTCAACAGCACAAGATCGTTGGTTAGAAATATCTTCTATATCTAATTTTGAAACGTTTCAAGCGAATCGTTTAAAATTACGTTTTAAAAATGCTGATGGTAAAAACGAATTATGCCATACCTTAAACGGAAGTTCTTTAGCATTGCCAAGAGTTTTAGCCGGTATACTAGAGAATTATCAAACAGAAGACGGTATTAAAATACCTGAAGTTTTAGTGCCTTATACAGGTTTTGATATTATCAATTAATAAAAAAAGCACCGTATTTTCTTAAAATTGTTAAAAATTAACGCAATTCAACATTTATTTTGGTATTTCTTCGTTTAAGTTGAAATTTATTCAGATTTTAGAGGAATCAAGAAGAATACCCCCTAGCATGAAAAATTTAAAACGCATTGTATTACTTGTTTCATTGATTGTAATAGTAAGCAAAGTTTTGTTTTAACCCTATAAACAAAACCAAGACAAGATAATTGAATCATATTTTATAAGATAGTGGTTAATAGCACATTTATTTTGCTGGTAAATGCCTAAACACACGTTTAGGCATTTTTTTTATACTTTTTTTTACAATATCTACTTGAAGCATTTGTTATATTTGAACATCACATCAGTTTCACTATACTCTAAAATACAAACATGCTACAGCGCTTTTTCGTTTTACTTTTATTATTCGGATGGTCTTCTGGTTTCTCTCAAAACAGTGAGGATTTAGCGGAAAGCTATTATAAAAAAGCGGAATTTAACAAAGCACTAATTATATACAAAAACCTACTAAAAGAAAAGCCTTTCAGTTCCAACTACATTAATAAATTAGTAGATATTCATCAACAATTAGAGCAATATGAGGAAGCAGAACAGATACTTGTTCAACGCTTAGCTAGAAGCAGAAATCCGGAATTGGTGATTGCGTTGGGTTATAATTTTCAACTTAGAGATAGCATCACTAAAGCCAATACACTTTATGATGAGGCTATAACCTATGTTGACGAAAAACCAATCTTTATTTATTCAATTGCCAGACAATTCGAAAATTATTCACTTTTAGATCAAGCCATCAAAGTATATGAAAAAGGTAAAATTCTAACTCCAGATAAAAACTACAGTATTCAACTAGCACGCATTTATGCAGACCAAGGTAACGTTACACAAATGCTTGAGAATTATATAGACTATATTCATTACAAGCCTAATTACCTCAACAATGTAAAGCGCTCCATCAGTGAGTTTATTTCAGAAAATAAAGAAAACGAAAACAACAGCTATTTAAGACGCTTACTTTTAAAAAAAATACAGCAAAATCCCGAAACGTACTGGTATGAAATGTTGAGTTGGCTGTATGTTCAAGAAAAAGCATATAACAAATCCTTCATTCAAGAAAAGGCCCTTTACAAACGTAATCCAGAAAGTATAGATCGCTTAATAGAATTGGCTGTTACAGCTCAAAAGGATAACGATGACGATACCGCAAAATCTATTTTTAATTACATATTAGGAATTACGCAAGATTCAGTAACAGCATTAACTGCGCATCAATACATTTTAGAAATAGACACAAAAAATGCTGATGACAAAACACTGAAACAGATTAACGAAACTTACAACAACTTACTTACTGAATATGGAAACTCTAAGTTAAGCTTATCATTACAATTAGCTTATGGTAAATTTCTAGCCTTTAACCTAAGAGACACAGAAGCTGCGACTCGTTTTTTAAAGAAAAGTTTAAAGCTGAATATTTCAATGTTTCAAGAGGCGAAAGTAAAATTACTATTGGCAGATATTTTAGTGCTTCAAGAAAAGTTTAATGAAGCGTTGATTTTCTATTCTCAAATTCAAGCGAATTTAAAAAATAGCACTATTGCGCAAGAAGCGCGATTTAAGGTCGCTAAAACTAGTTATTACAAAGGTGATTTTGATTGGGCGGAATCACAACTTAAAATTTTAAAATCTTCAACTTCGCAATTAATTGCTAATGATGCATTAGACTTAAAATTATTGATTTCGGATAATAAATTTGAAGACAGTACACAGACCGCATTAAAATATTATGCTAAAGCAGACTTATTTGCCTTTCAAAATAAAAATGACGAGGCCATTTCGCTTTTAGATAAAATTCTAGAAGAACACAAAGGAGAAAGTATTACAGACCAAGCCTTATATCAACAAGCTAAACTCTACGAAAAAAAGAAACAATACACTAAAGCCGAAGCTAATTACCAAAACATCATCAAGGATTACGGAGAAGATATCTTAGTCGATGATACGCTTTATTATTTAGCGGAACTTTACAACAACCATTTAGCAAAACCTGAAGAAGCTAAACTACTCTACGAAAAAATAATCTTTGAGCACCAAGACAGTATTTATTTTATTGAAGCTCGTAAGAAGTTTAGGGTATTACGTGGCGACTCTATAAATTAGTTTTTAGTCTTACTCACAGTTTTCAGTTACTGTAGTTGGTGTTTTTACTTCTTCTACTTTTTTCTTATCAAGCTTTCTCCTCTTTTACATCTTTGCGTAAAAAAACTATTAACATCCAATTTCATACTTTTGCATCAAATTCACATTACTAATGATAATCTACAACGTTACCCTAAACATAGACAAAAGCATCCACCAAGAATGGCTTAAATGGATAAAAGAACACATTCCACAAGTTTTAGCTACAGGAAAATTTAAAGAAGCTAAACTGACCAAAGTTTTGGTTGAGGATGACGAAACAGAAACCTATTCTGTGCAATATAGAGCACATTCTAGAGATGCTTTAAACTCCTATTACGCCGAACATTCAGAACGCTTAAAACAGGACGGATTGCAACGTTTTGGTGATAAAGTTTTATCCTTTAGAACAGAATTAGAAGTTGTGGATGAGTATTCAGTAAACTTCAAATAAAACCGCAGAACTATTTATCCCTATCTTAATTATAAAGATAAATAGAGAATATTTTAACAACTCTGCCAATCTCGGTGCATCTCCGCGTATCTTTGTGTTATAACACTTTGCGCCTTTGCGCCTTCGTTAGAAAAATAAATACATGACAGTAAGAGCAAAAAAACATCTAGGCCAACATTTTTTAGAAGACGAATCTATTGCACAACAAATTGCAGATAGTTTATCGCTTCAGGGTTATAATGATGTTTTAGAAATTGGTCCAGGAATGGGAGTGCTAACCAAATATCTTCTCAAAAAAGACACTACAACACATGTTATTGAAATAGATACAGAATCGGTAGATTATTTAAAAAATAACTACCTCCATCTTGCTGATAGAATCATAGAAAAAGATTTTCTTAAATACGATTTGAGCCTTGTATTTGAAGATAAACCATTTGCCATAATCGGTAATTTTCCCTATAATATTTCGTCTCAAATTCTTTTTAAAACTATAGAAATGAGAGATCAAATCCCTGAGTTTTCAGGTATGTTTCAAAAGGAAGTTGCGATGCGCATCTGCTCTAAAGAAGGTTCAAAAGTTTATGGTATCTTATCTGTTTTAACACAAGCATTTTATGATGCCGAATATTTATTTACAGTGCCTCCAACGGTTTTTAACCCACCTCCAAAGGTAGATTCGGGTGTGCTTTTGCTAAAACGTAAAGAGAATTACGACTTACCTTGTGATGAAAAATTATTTTTTAGAGTTGTAAAAACAGGATTTCAACAGCGAAGAAAAACATTGCGAAACAGCTTAAAAACATTTAATCTGTCGGATAATTTAAAAGCAAATATTATATTTGGGCAGCGGCCAGAACAATTGAGTGTTGCTCAGTTTATTGAGTTAACCTCATTAATTGAAAATGACGAAAACTAATTTCCTCTGCTACCACATAGAACGCAGACGGATAACATTTTAAAGTAAAAGCGTATTAAAAATCAAGTGGAAGATATCCAAGATAACATACAATTTCAGTTAACTGATGAACTTATTGAAAAGGTTGAAGTCCTTGTCGAAGAACAAAATGACAAAGACCTAGAAATCCTTTTAAACGAGTATCACCATGCAGATATTGCTGAAATTCTTGACGACTTAGATCTCGATGATGCCGTTTATGTCATAAAACTGCTCGATTCTGAAACCACTTCTGAAATCCTCATGGAACTCGATGAGGATATTAGAGAGAAAATTCTTAGAAACCTTTCTACTAAAGAGATTGCCGAAGAAGTTGAAGAGCTAGACACGGATGATGCTGCCGATATGATCGCAGAATTACCCGAGGATAGACAAGCCGAAGTAATCTCGCAAATTGAAGACGACGAACACCGAGAAGAAATTCAAGAACTTTTAGCCTATGACGAGGACACGGCAGGTGGACTTATGGCAAAAGAATTGGTTAAGGTTTATGAGACTTGGACAGTTGCTGGTTGTTTACGCAGAATCAGAGGGCAAGCCAAAGATGTTACAAGAGTGCATTCTGTTTACGTTGTAGACAAGCACGACAAACTTATTGGCAGATTGTCTTTAAAAGATTTGATCATTTCTAAAAGCGATACAAAAATTGCAGATATTGCTAAAGACAATGTGGACTGGGTACATGTGGATGATGACGTAGAAGATGTTGCAAAAATAATGGCAAAATACGATTTAGAAGCCATTCCTGTAGTCAATGATAACCAAACCTTAGTGGGGAGAATTACCATTGATGATATTATTGATGTTATAAGAGAAGAAGCAGATAAAGATTATCAATTAGCAGCAGGTATCTCGCAAGATGTAGAAGCAGATGATAGTATCTTAAAATTAACAAAAGCACGACTGCCTTGGTTATTCATTGGTATGTTTGGTGGACTTGGCGCTGCTAGTATTATTGAGCAGTTTAATGACAACATGGGCAACTTTATTGTGTTGCTAAGTTTTGTACCTTTAATTCAGGCTACAGCCGGAAATGTTGGAGTACAGTCTTCAGCCATCGTTGTTCAGGGTATTGCAAATGGCACTATCGATGGTAAAATTTTAAAACGCTTATTTAAAGAGTTTTTATTAGGCTTGGTAAATGGTGTAGCGATTTCACTTGTTGCCATTCTTATTACCCACTTTATATTCGGAACACCATATATCGTATCGATAACGATAAGTATAGCCTTAGTTGCGGTAATTGTAATGGCGGCTATTATTGGGACTTTTATACCTATTTTTCTTGATAAAAGAGGTATTGATCCCGCTGTTGCAACGGGGCCATTTATTACTACAAGTAATGATGTTTTTGGTATTTTGATTTACTTCTTAATAGCAAAATTGATTTTAGGTATTTAAGAGCCTAAAAACATCTAATTATTATAACCTACGTAAACTGGTATTACCATGAAAATACTACACCTAGACTCTAACCACCCTCTACTTTTAAGTCAGCTCAACGATTTAGGATTTACCAATCACGAAGATTACATAGCCTCAAAATCTGAAATAGAAGCAAAAATTTCTGAATATGATGGTATGGTCATCCGAAGTCGATTTAGCATTGACAAATCATTTTTAGATGCGGCCACAAACCTAAAATTCATAGGTCGTGTTGGTGCCGGATTAGAAAATATAGATTGTGATTATGCCCAACAAAAAGGCATCCACCTTATTTCTGCACCAGAGGGTAATAGAAATGCCGTTGGAGAACATGCTTTAGGGATGTTGTTATCACTTTTTAATAAATTGAATAAGGCAGACAAAGAAGTAAGACAAGGAAAATGGCTACGAGAAGACAACCGTGGATTAGAATTAGACGGGAAAACTGTTGGACTCATTGGTTATGGCAATATGGGAAAAGCCTTCGCCAAAAAACTAAAAGGCTTTGATGTAGAAGTTTTATGCTATGACATAAAAACAGATGTTGGAGATGCCAACGCCAAACAAGTAATTCTTGAAGAATTAAAAGCAAAATCTGATGTTCTAAGTCTTCACATACCACAAACAGATTTGACGCTGAATATGATCAATTCAGATTTTATAAATGGGTTTAGAAATCCGTTTTGGCTTATTAATACAGCGCGTGGAAAAAGCGTGATTACAGAAGATTTGGTAAAAGGTTTAAAATCCGGTAAAATTCTAGGAGCAGGATTGGATGTTTTAGAATATGAAAAATCATCCTTTGAAAATTTATTTACTTCAAATGAAATGCCAGAAGCCTTTCAATATTTAATAGCAGCAGAGAACGTTTTACTCTCGCCACATGTTGCAGGTTGGACGGTTGAAAGCAATATTAAACTCTCACAAACTATCGTTGATAAGATAAAAGCAAAATTTTGTTAACTTAGAGCTTTACAATCTCCTTTTAAACATGACATACAAAGCCACGTCTCCGGAAGATTACATAAGCCAAGTACCGGAAGAGCGACAAAGCGCTATAAAAACTTTGAGACAAGTTATAAAAGATAATTTACCAAAGGGATTTGAAGAAGGCATACAATACAACATGATTGGTTATTATGTACCACATTCCGTTTATCCCGATGGTTATCATTGTGATCCCAAAACACCTTTACCATTTATGAGTTTTGCCTCTCAAAAAAACTCAGTCAACCTATATCATAGCGGTATTTATGCGAATCCAGAATTACATGATTGGTTTATAAAGGAGTATCCAAAGCATTGTAAACGCAAACTCGATATGGGAAAAAGCTGTATCCGATTTAAAAAAATGGATGAGATTCCGTTTGAATTAATTGGAGAACTCACTAGAAAAATGACCTGTGCCGAGTGGGTAGACATTTATGAGTCCGTTTTAAAGAAAAAGTAAAAAAAAGAGAAGTATAACTTTTAGGGTTTCAACTAATGAGATTCGGCAATAAATTCAGGATAAAATGAAAAAACGCGTCACAGGAATTGGAGGTTTATTCTTCAAAACCAAAGATCCAAAAGCAGCAAAAGATTGGTATAAAAAGCATCTCGGTTTTGATACTGATGATTATGGTTCTACCTTTTGGTGGAAAGATAAAGAAGGCAAAGATTGCTCTACACAATGGAGTCCATTTGCACAGGATTCAAAGCACTTTGAACCTTCAAAAAAAGACTTTATGTTTAACTACAGAGTTGAAAATCTAAAGGAACTATTAGAAACTTTAAAAGACGAAGGAGTTACCATTGTAGGTGATATGGAAGAATACAGTTATGGTAAATTCGGATGGATATTGGATAATGATGGCAATAAAATAGAACTTTGGGAACCGATAGACAGTGCTTTTCAATAAATTCAAATTTTTTAAAACTCATTGTTGTCGTACATAGAAATTCTTCAATCGTATAATTTAACTGCATTGCAATGGTTAGCCATTGGTTTTGCAGTTTTTTTATTAGGCATATCCAAATCAGGTATAAAAGGAGTAAGCATCATAATCGTTGTTATACTTGCCTTTGTTTTTGGCGAAAAAGCCTCTACAGGTATTTTATTACCTATGCTCATTTGTGCAGATATCTTAGCTGTTATACATTATAATAGACATGCCGATTGGGCTATTATAAAAAAGCTTATACCATGGATAATTGTTGGTGTATTAGTTGGCGTATGGGTTGGAAATGATATTTCCGAACTCATATTTAAACGATTGATGGCAGTGATAATATTGGCCTCAGTTTTAATAATGGTTTACTTAGAAAAACGAAAATCGACCAATGTCCCTAAGAATAAATTATTTTCTACAGGGATGGGTTTTTTAACTGGTTTTGCAACTATGATTGGCAATTTAGCAGGTCCTATTTCTAATATATATTTTCTAACCATGCGTTTTAAGAAAAACGAATTTATAGGCACTGCAGCATGGTTGTTCTTTATTATTAATATCATAAAACTTCCATTTCATATTTTTATTTGGGAAACCGTTAGCATAGAATCACTGGTTTTAAATTCCGTATTAATTCCTGCAGTGCTCTTAGGATTTTTACTAGGAGCATATATTGTAAAACTAATTTCTAATGTTAATTACAGGCGTTTTATTTTAATTGCAACGGCTATTGGAGGCGTCATTATGTTGTTTGGATAATGCAAAAATCACATAATTGATGCACCTAAAATAGTTAAGTGAGTTAATAATATTTCACTAACTTTAGGGTCTAACCAAAAACTAAAAAAAATGTCAGATGATAATAAAGATTTAGGCAATGATCTTAACGATATGTTAGATGATGCTAAAGATAATGCTCGTAAAGCCGGAGACAAAATAAGCCAAAAGGCTAATGAGTTTTCAGATGATGCCAAGGAATTTGGACGTGACGCAAAAAGAGCGGCTGATGATTTCGGTAACGACGCTAAAGAAGTATTTAGTGACGGTAAAAATGTTGCCATCATAGCACACATTACCTTTATTGGGTGGATTATTGCTATTGTAATGAATAGCAGTAATAAAACTGAATTTGGTTCTTTTTACATCAGACAAACGCTAGGTCTTGTGCTATTAATGTTTTTAGCATGGATTCCATTTTTAGGATGGATATTAGGACTTATAGTAATAGTAGCATGGATTATGAGTATAATTGCTGCATTAGGAGGTGAGATGAAACCAACATTTTTATTTGGTAAACAATTTCAAGAATGGTTTAAAGGCCTTTAAAAATATTAAAGCCCAGAATGTGAATTCTGGGTTTTTTATTTACTCTTTTTCACCTAATCCAAAATCTAAAGGTAAGGTGTCGCCTATTCTTTGACTTCCCATTGCTCCACTAAAATACACACCAATAACAGGCGTGTAATTACCATAGGTATCCACATAAAATTCTGGAATCTCTAGTTGAATTATAGATTGATGTTCTTTATCAAAAAGAATAGAGACTTTTTCTTTTAAAGTTATCTTTTTAAAATCTTGATTTTCTGTAGCCTCTACGGTAAAAAAAGACCATTCATCTACTCTAAATTTATCGTGAAAAATCCAATAGCCTTGCTCCTTTAAATTCTTATTATAAAGTGATTTCATAAAATGTTGCACAGAACCTTTATAAGCTCTATTTCTATGCTTTAAAGTTTTCTTATTTACAGTATCGAAACCTTTATAAAATGAGGTTCCAAAATAAGTTACAGAGTTTATTGTAAATTCTAAACCTGTAAGATCTGCATATCTAAAAATGATTTCAAAATCCATTAAATCATATGCTATTTCATACTGCAACGTTTTATTTAAAATCCTAAGTGGCACTGAAGCGCTTGCGTATAATGCTTTATTATGTTTATCGTATTTTAATATTAAGTCATCTTCATTTAATATTTTACATGACTCGCCAAACTTAGACGTTCCTAAAAATTCCTTTCGAAACAACCTTAGTTTCTGTCTCCGTGTTAAACCATCGTCATACTCTAAATGGACCTCCTCTAAAGCATTATCAGCTTCAACGAGTTCTACACTAATGTTACTTTGACTTCTATAATCTGAAATCAAAACCTTTTCAAAACCTAAATAAGAAATAACTAAAGTAGATTGTACGGCGTCGGTGTAGTCAATTGAAAATTCGCCATTACTATTTGTTGTAGTACCAATTGTGGTATTATTAAAATACACAGACACCGTTTCAACAGGTTGTTGTGTAATTTTATCAATAACTCTACCAGTAAGCGTTTGTGATACACAAAAAAAGGGTAACAAAAAGATTAAAATATATATCTTATTTGTCTTCATTGTTCTCTGTAAACTTGCGTTCTAGTTCCGCCTGAAATTCTTCCATTACAGGTCTAACGGTACTTTCTGGTAAGTCTGCAATTTTTATATACATTAAGCCATCCACTGCATTATTAAACAAAGGATCTACATTAAATGCGACAAGTCTCGCATTTTGTTTAATGTATTTTTTAAGTAAAACAGGTAATCGTAATGCGCCTGGCTCTACTTCATCTATAATTTTATCGAATTTATTTAAATCGGCTTCCGTAGCATCAAAAACAAAATCCTTATCGGCGTCTTGCAGTTTTACCTTAAACTCTTTTTTAGGATGAACGTATTGCGCTACATACGGATCGTAATAATGAGATTTCATAAACTCAATCATCAAACTTTTTGAAAAGTTAGAAAACTGATTACTTATACTCACTCCACCAATTAAATATTTGTGCTCAGGGAAACGTAAGGTGATATGTACAATACCTTTCCAAAGTAAAAACAAAGGCATTGGTTTTTGTTGGTATTCTTTTATAATAAACGCACGACCCATTTCTATGGATTGGCTCATCATTTTATGCAATTCTGGTTCAAAACGAAACAAATCTTGTAAGTAAAAACCATCGATACCAAAACGTTCAAAAATTTTAGAACCTAAGCCCATTCTGTACGCCCCTGCAATGAGGTTTTTTTCATTATCCCATAAAAACATATGGTGATAATAGGTGTCAAATTTATCTAAATCAATAGCTTCATTTGTGCCTTCTCCTACTTCTCTAAACGTAATTTCTCTAAGCCGTCCTATTTCTCTTAAAATATTAGGAATGTCATTTGCCGAAGCCAAAAACACTTCATAATTTTTACTCTCTAACAACCTACAATCGCTTACTCTAAGTTTATCTACCTCAGCAATCATTACTTTTGGTGCGATTGGAGTCACAATACGTTTTGGTATTTTTGTGACTTTTAATTGCGATTGTATATTATCTAAAATCTTAGGTTTATCTTCAAAAGTTTTAGACAACATATATGTTTTTCGCCTTAAAAACTCAGAAAATTCTGAAAGCGTTGGATGTTCATTTTGATCTTTTACCGAAATAGCCTTACCAACTCTTACTTTTATTATACGACGTTTTTGAGTTAATACTTCTGAAGGTAACTTTGCGGTTCTTAGCGTATCACTTAATCTAGAAAGTCTGTAAAACAAGCGACTATTCTTAGCATGAAAATAAATAGGAACAACAGGTACTTTCGCTTTCTGAATTAATTTCATGGCGGCAGCTTCCCATTCCTTATCAACGACTAATTTTCCGTCTTTATACGTAGAAACTTCACCAGCAGGAAACACCCCCAATGGATGTCCATCTCTTAAATGGCCAATAGCATTTTTAAAACCGGCAATACTACTTGCTGCATCCTTTCTGCCTTCAAAAGGATTTACAGGCATTATATATGGCTTAAGTGGCTCTATTCGATGTAATAAAAAGTTGGCGATAATTTTAAAATCACTACGTTGTTCTACCATTAGTTTTAATAGTAAAATACCATCAATACCACCAAGTGGATGATTAGAAATCGTAATATAAGGCCCTTCCTTCGGAAGACGTTTCATGTCTTCTTCAGGAATCTCAAACTTAATTTGAAACTCGTCTAAAATAGCATCAAGAAAATCAACATCACTAAGGTGTTTGTTGCGCAAATAGAACTTATTTATTGTAGATATCTTAAGGACTTTCATCAATGTCCAACCAAAAAAAGTACCCAAGAAACCATACTTATCAGCATTAATTGCTTTAGCGACTTCTTTTGCGGTAACTAAACCAGTATCGGATGCTTTCCCCATAAAACAAATGTAATAACTATTTATTTAGTAACTATTTGAACTGTCCCCTGAGCTAATTGCTTCAACAACACCTCTTTATCCTTCTCTAGCTCTTTTACCACAACATCATTATAGTGTCTAATCGTATAAAGGCTGACATTATTATGACAAACAACTTTAAATTTTGCTTTTAAATGTTGAAGCAATTTCTCTAAATTATCAAATAAATTATCAATACAAACAGAGAAACTAATAGCAGAATTCTGAATCACATCAACCTTCATTTTATACAAGTGTAGCAAACTAAATATTTCACTAATATTTTCTTCCATAATATATGAAAAATCTAAGGATGACAATGAAATTAAAGTCTGATTTTTCTTAACTATGAAACACGGAACCTCTGGCACTAAAGCTTTTCCTTTACTTACACATGTACCTGCTCCTTCCGGATTTAAAAATGATTTTACATACAACGGAATTTCCTTTTGTTGTAATGGCTGAAGCGTTTTAGGGTGAATTACAGAAGCTCCATAAAAAGCCAACTCTATAGCTTCTCTATAGGATATTTGATGTAATAATTGCGCGTTTTCAAAATATCTCGGATCTGCATTTAAAACACCTGGTACATCTTTCCAAATCGTAACACTATCTGCATTTAAACAATACGCAAAAATCGCAGCCGTATAATCACTACCTTCTCTACCTAAAGTTGTGGTAAAATTATTAGCATCACTACCTAAAAATCCCTGAGTAATATTGAGAATATTAGCATTTAAATGAGACGAAATGTTCTCTTGTGTTTTTTCCCAATTTACATTAGAGCGTCTGTAATAATTATCTGTTTTTACAAACTCTCTAACATCAACCCAATTATTTTTTAATCCAATTTCATTTAGGTAATGACTAATTATTGTGGTCGATATTAATTCACCGTAACCTATAACTTGGTCATACACATAATTATAATCTGGCGATTTATTGCTTTTAAAAAAGGCATTTAATTCATCAAAAAAAGACTTTACATCCGTAAAGACTTGATGACGATTATTCTCAAATAAATCGACTAAAATGTCATTGTGGCATTTAATAACATCGTGAATTGCACTTTGTAATTCCTCTTTATGTTCAAAATAATTTTTGATAACCAACTCCATTCTATTCGTTGTTTTTCCCATTGCTGAAATCACAACTAAAGTGTTATCATAACCTGTAGTTTGTAAAACTTTTGCTAAATTTTTTACACCATCTGCATCTTTCACCGATGCCCCACCAAACTTAAAAATGCGCATTATATTTTATTTAAATAATTTTCAATTCCATTTTCATCCAGATGTACCACATTCCAATCGCGTTTTACATCTGCACCTTTACTTTCGTAGAACTTTATAGCGGGTTCATTCCAATCTAAAACTTCCCAACTTACGCGTTTTACGCCTAATTGTTTCGCATGTTTTACAACGGCATCTAAAAGCTGAGTACCAACTCCTTTCCCTCTACATTTTTCACTCACAATAAGATCTTCTAAATGTAAAATTTTGCCTTTCCAAGTAGAATACCTCATATATACTAAGGCAATACCTTCAATCTTATGATCAAGCTCGCTAACAAAACAAGTAAATTTTGGATCTGCTCCAAAGCCATCATTTTCTAAATCAGATGCTGTAATTTCTACAGCATCCTCCTCTTTTTCAAACGTTGCCAATTCTTCAATAAGTTCTAAAACTCTTGGCATATCTTCGATAAGTGCTAATCTTGGTTGTTTCATTTTGCAAATAAAAGATTCAAAGATAATCTAATCTCAGTTTACAAAACAATTTTTTTAAAGTACGAAAACGTTGTAGTTTGCTAAAAAAGGCGATATTTGTGTGCTACTAATCAATATTATACTTAATGTCTAAACCAAATCAAACTTTAGGGGAATTCATAATTGAAAATCAAACGTCTTTTAAATATACCTCTGGAGAACTTTCTCGTCTATTAAATTCTATTCGTTTAGCTGCTAAGGTCGTTAATCACGAAGTTAACAAAGCTGGTTTAGTCGATATTATTGGTAATGCAGGTGATACTAATATACAAGGTGAAGATCAGCAAAAGCTAGATGTTTATGCTAATGAAAAGTTTATTCAAACGTTAACCAAAAGAAATATCGTTTGTGGTATTGCGAGTGAAGAGGAAGATGATTTTATAGCTATTAATAGCCAAGATGAAAATAACCAAAACAAGTATATTGTTTTAATTGACCCTTTAGATGGCTCTTCTAATATCGATGTTAATGTTTCTGTAGGAACCATTTTCTCAATTTACAGACGTGTTACTCCATTAGGAACACCAGTAACTTTAGAAGATTTTTTACAAAAAGGAAGCGCACAAGTTGCAGCTGGTTATGTGGTATATGGAACCTCTACGATGTTAGTATATACAACAGGAGATGGTGTTAATGGTTTTACATTAAACCCCGCAATTGGATCTTATTATTTATCGCATCCAAATATGCAATTTCCTGCAGATGGAAATATTTATTCAGTAAACGAAGGTAATTATTCTGATTTCCCTGTCGGAATTAAAAAGTATATAAAATACTGTCAGGAAGACGAAGGAGAAAGACCTTATACGAGTCGATATATTGGATCTTTAGTTTCTGATTTTCACAGAAATATGATTAAAGGAGGTATTTACATGTATCCAAAAAGTTCTAAAAATCCGAAGGGAAAATTACGTTTACTTTATGAATGTAATCCGATGGCCTTTATTGCAGAACAAGCTAATGGGAAAGCAAGTGATGGTTTTACAAGAATAATGGATATTGTACCTACAGAACTACATGAACGTGTGCCTTTTATTTGTGGTAGCGTGAATATGGTAGAAAAAGCAGAAGAATTTATGCGTAACGAGGAATTATAAATTACGCTTTTCTCTTAAGACTTCAAGTTTCACTTAACTTGAAGCAATAAAAAAGCGACTATATTTTAACGTATCGATGTTAAATATAGTCGCTTTTTATGCTATTACTATTTACTCATTCATTGACTTAATACCATCAATAAAGGTATCGAGATCTACTTTATCATGAGCCAAGGCTAAAGCCTTATCTGCTATATATTTAACGTTATTGGCACTAAATCCTAATCCAACACAAAGTTTCTCTAATAACCAATGCTGATTTGGACCTTCAATATCATCAACCCATACCATACGCGCCAAATCATAAAGACGCTCTAAACGCATATCATAAGATGTTGGTGGATTAATAGGATGACTTTTATAATCGATTAATATCTGTTTGTACTCTAACTCCGAAATATCTAATCGCGTTGCTAAACGATCTAAGAACGCTTTCTCTTTCTCTGTAATAACACCATCACTATTAGCAACTCTAACTATAGCTGCAAAATGATCTTCATTACGTTTTTTAAATCCGCTATCGAATAAATCTGAAAATGACATATATATACTTTATTTATTATCTAATTATTAATTCTGAACAAATATAATTCTATTCAAAGAATTATCATTAGTGAACACTTCAAAACTTTTATATTTGCAATTCCAAAATAAGAAACTTGAGTAAAGTATCTATTACCCAAACATTCGCACGGACTTTGCAACTGCAAAATCTGCAAACTGCTATTGCCCAACCTCAACAGAAAACACATTTAAAAGGTCTCGTCGGTTCTTCGTTTTCAATTACGGCTTCCGAAGCTTTTAAAACCGCAGACAAACCTTTTTTGCTGATTTTTGATGATAAAGAAGAAGCGGCTTTTTATCTTAATGATCTTGAACAACTGATCAACGATAAAGACGTGTTATTTTATCCAGGAAGCTACCGCAGACCGTACCAAATTGAAGAAACCAATAATGCCAATGTGCTCTTACGTGCCGAGGTTTTAAACCGAATTAATTCGCGTAAAAAACCGTGTATTATCGTGACCTATCCTGATGCGCTTTTTGAAAAGGTAGTCACCAAAAAGGAACTCGATAAGAACACCTTAAAAATCTCAGTTGGCAACGACTTAAGCATCGATTTTGTTAATGAAGTCTTATTCGAATATAAATTTAAACGTGTCGATTTTGTTACCGAACCTGGAGATTTCTCTGTAAGAGGTGGTATCGTCGATGTATTTTCATTTTCACATGATGAACCTTACCGAATAGAATTTTTTGGAGACGAAGTTGATAGTATTAGAACTTTTGATGTAGAGACGCAATTGTCTACGGAGCGTATTAAGAAAGTGAGCATCATTCCGAATGTGGCTAATAAAATGATTGCTGAACAACGCGAAAGTTTTCTAAAATACATTTCGAATAAAACGGTTATTTTTTCTAAAAATGCATCCCTTACGTTTTCAAGAATTGATGATTTTTATGGTAAAGCGGAAGAGGCTTATAATAATTTATCTAGCGAAGTTAAACATGCCTCTCCTGAAGAATTATTCTGTAATTCTGATTTATTAAAGCGTCAATTTTTAGAATACCCATTAGTTGAATTTGGAACAGAAGCTTTTTTCGCGCAGCAACTTATAGCCTTTTATACCAAGCCGCAACCAGCATTCAACAAACAATTCAATTTGTTGATTGAAGATTTAAATGAAAATAACGCTAACGGCATTACCAATTATATCGCTTGTGTAAGCGAGCAACAGGCCAAACGTTTTCATGATATTTTTGATGATGCAGAACAAACCGTTCATTATAAGACGGTGGTGCTTTCACTTTACCAAGGTTTTATAGATACCGAACATAACCTTGCCATTTATACAGACCATCAAATTTTTGATCGTTATCATAAATTTCACCTTAAAAATGGTTACGCCAAAAAGCAAGCCATCACTTTAAAGGAACTTACAAATCTCGAAATCGGAGATTACGTTACACACATTGACCATGGTATTGGTAAGTTTGGTGGCTTACAAAAAATAGATGTTGAAGGTAAAAAGCAAGAAGCCATAAAACTAGTATACGGTGAGCGCGATATTTTATACCTCAGCATTCACTCGTTACATAAAATCACTAAGTTTAACGGAAAAGATGGTAAGCCTCCAACGGTTTATAAATTAGGAAGCAAAGCTTGGGCGACGTTAAAACAAAAAACAAAATCTAGAGTTAAGGAAATTGCCTTCAACCTTATAAAACTTTATGCTAAACGAAAATTAAAGAAAGGATTTCAGTACGCTCCAGATAGCCATATGCAATTAGAGTTGGAAGCTTCTTTTATTTATGAAGATACTCCAGATCAAATCACATCTACAGCAGATATAAAAGCGGATATGGAAAGTGAACGACCAATGGATCGTCTTATTTGTGGTGACGTTGGTTTTGGTAAAACTGAAGTTGCAATTAGAGCGGCATTTAAAGCCGTAGATAACGGTAAGCAAGTTGCTGTTTTAGTACCAACAACCATTTTGGCTTATCAACACTCACGAACTTTTAAGGAACGTTTGAAGGATTTTCCGGTGACTGTAGATTATGTGAATCGTTTTAGAACAGCCAAAGAAAAACGCGAAACCTTAGAAGGATTAGAAAAAGGAAGCGTTGATATTATTATAGGAACACATCAACTGGCGAGTAAAAACGTAAAGTTTAAAGATTTAGGTTTACTGATTGTTGATGAAGAACAGAAGTTTGGTGTTGCTGTAAAAGAAAAATTAAAGACCATAAAGGAAAACGTAGATGTTTTAACGTTGACTGCAACTCCTATCCCGAGAACACTTCAGTTTAGTTTAATGGCTGCGCGAGATTTATCTGTCATTAACACGGCTCCACCAAATAGATATCCTATAGAGAGTCATGTTATTCGTTTTGGTGAAGAAATCATTAGAGATGCGGTGAGTTATGAAATTCAACGTGGAGGTCAGATTTATTTTATTCATAATAGAATCGAGAATATTAAGGAAGTTGCTGGTATGATTCAACGTTTAGTTCCTGATGCAAAAATCGGTATTGGACATGGGCAACTCGATGGTAAAAAGCTCGAAAATCTAATGCTCGCTTTTATGAATGGCGAATTTGATGTTTTAGTTGCCACCACTATTGTAGAAAGTGGCTTAGATGTACCAAATGCGAATACTATTTTTATCAATAATGCGAACAATTTTGGACTGAGTGATTTACACCAAATGCGAGGTCGTGTTGGTCGTAGTAATAAAAAAGCCTTTTGTTATTTTATTACTCCAGATTATTCTGCAATGACAGCCGATGCTAGAAAACGGATTTCGGCCTTAGAGCAGTTTACAGAATTGGGTAGCGGATTTAATATTGCTATGAAGGATTTAGAAATTCGTGGTGCAGGAGATTTACTAGGTGGCGAACAAAGTGGATTTATTAATGATATTGGATTTGATACCTATCAGAAAATATTAAATGAAGCCATAGATGAATTAAAAGAAACTGAATTTTCAGATTTATATAAAGACGATGGTAAGCCTAAACAATATGTCAAAGACATTACCATTGATACGGATTTCGAATTGTTGTTTCCAGATGATTATATAAACAACATTACCGAACGTTTAAATCTTTACACCAAACTCAACGAGATAAAAACAGAAGAAGAACTCGCTAAATTCGAAACTGAAATTATTGACCGTTTCGGTGAGTTACCAACGCAGGTTTCAGACTTATTAGACAGCGTACGCCTTAAGTGGATTGCTACAAAAATGGGGATTGAAAAACTGATTATGAAACAAGGCAAAATGATTGGTTATTTTGTACAAGATCAGCAAAGTGGATTTTATCAGAGTGACGCATTTACTAAAGTTTTACAATTTGTACAGATGAATGCTGGCAAATGTAAAATGAAAGAAAAACAAACCCGAAAAGGATTACGCTTATTAATTACGTTCGAAAAAATTAAAAACACCAAACAAGCATTAATGGCCTTAAAGGATATATAATGAATGAAAAAAGTCATTTAAATAACCTTTTATTGCTCATTATCGCCACAGTATGCCTCAGTACGTCTGGACCGTTAGGTAAATTTATAGAGATGCCAACACCGGTAATTATTTGGTGGCGTTCTATTTTAGCCGTAATTATACTTTTCTTTTTCTGCCTTTTTAAAGGGATTAATTTAAAGATCAATAATAAAAAAGACCGTTTCACTTTTTTTATTGCTGCTTTATTAATGGGAGGTCATTGGATTTTCTATTTCTATGCCTTAAAACTATCTAACGTAGCTATTGGAATGATTTCACTATTTACGTTCCCAGTGATTATAGCCCTTTTAGAACCTTTATTTTCAAAAGTAAAATTAGACCCTATCCATATTGTACTCGGGTTAATGGTACTTCTTGGCATCTATATATTAGCTCCAGATTTCGATTTAGAAAGTAGTCAGTTGCAAGGCATTCTATTTGGTGTACTTTCGGCGATCTGTTATGCCTTAAGAATCCTTATGCTAAAAGGACATATTGCGACGTATAATGGCACCATGCTGATGTTTTATCAAGTTGTGGTGTTAACGATTGTATTGGCGCCTGTTTTATATTTTATGGACACTTCTAATATCACCACACAATATCCTTATGTTTTACTATTAGCCATAGTAACTACGGCTATTGGACATACCATGTTTGTAAATAGTTTAAAATATTTTAAAGCCAGTACAGCGAGTATTATTGGCAGTACACAACCGATATTTGGAATTATAATTGCCTTCTTTTTTTTAAATGAACTACCTTCCCCTAATACATTTATCGGTGGCAGTTTAATATTGGCAACCGTAATTATTGAAAGTATAAGGTCTAAAAAGGTCAAATAGAATTATAATGGCTTAATTGTTGAAGATATTCAATGGTTGGCATTAGTTGTAAATAAGTCTTAAGTATGAAAGAAATTTACGAACCAAAATTCGTCGAAACGCTATTTGATAACATGTCTGGTTCGTATGCGTATATGAATTACATAACCTCGTTTGGATTTAGTGAACGTTGGAGAAAACGATGTGTAGAGGAACTACATATTGAAGATGGAAAAGTAGTCGTGGATTTAATGACAGGCATGGGAGAATGTTGGAAGCATGTATTCAATAAAAACACTATAAACTCACAACTTATCGCTGTAGATTTTTCAGCTGAAATGATTAAACATGCAGAGAACAACAAATTGAAATTTCCACATTCTAAAATTACAGTTTTAAAGGAGGATGTATTTCATAATTCAATAGAAAGTGAATCTGCAGATTATATTATTTCCGGATTTGGGTTAAAGACCTTTAACGCAGAACAAATAAATGCTTTAGCAAATGAAATTGACAGACTATTAAAACCAAATGGAACGTTTTCCTTAATTGATGTATCTGTTCCAAAAAATAATATTTTAAAGCCATTTTATATGTTTTACTTAAAAAAAGTCGTTCCACTATTAGGAAAGCTTTTTTTAGGAAGTCCAGAAACTTATAAAATGTTAGGTATTTATACAGAAGCATTCGGCAATTCTAAAAATGCTTTTCAAATTTTTAAAAGAGATAATTTTGAAGTCGAATATATCAATTATTTTTACGGTTGCGCCACCGGAATAAAAGGCCGAAAAATAAAGTAACAATTAGCAAACATACAATACCATGAAAAAATTATTAATCCTACTTTTGGTTTTACCCTTACTATTACAAGCTCAAAGTGTAAAAGGTACATTTTCACCAGCTGAAGATTTTAGTTATGCTTTTCTATATCATGCCACACCAGAAAGTGCTAATTATGTTAACAGAGGAGAATTAGATGGTGACGGTAATTTTGAGATTCAATTAGACTCAACTTTAACACCAGGTATTTATAAAATTGTTTATGCGACTCCACCAGAAGAAAATAATTTCGATTTTATCTACGATGGAAAAGAAACTGTAGCTTTTAATTTTAGTTACGAAAAAGGTGTTGAGTTTAAAGTTTCTGAAGAAAATAAACTTTGGAACTCTTACCTTAAAAGTATAGAAATGGTGAATCAAACCATTAGTAATTATTACTCTAAAGAGAATAATGATAAAAAAGGTTTTACTGCTATTTTTAAAACCTTAAAAGACACACAAACGGCTTATGAAGAATTAGCTAAGGATAAATTGGTTTTCAAATTCATAAAAGCCAACCGACCTTATATTCCAACACAATACGAAGGTATTACAACGTATTCTAAAAACCTTAAACAGCATTATTTAAGTCAGGTAGATTTTAGCGATTATCTACTACAAAGTTCTTCATACCTAATAGATCGCGTAACGGCTTATGTTTTTAACATGGTTGCAGATCCTAGTGAAGCCACCTACAAACAACATATCGATGATGTAGCAGCAGCTATTAGTAATGACGACTTAAGTATTAAAACGAGTCTATTAGAAATGCTTTGGCAGCGTTTTGTGGCATTAAACAATAACAATCTTGCCAATTACATTACAGATAGTTACTTATTAGAATTAGCAAAATCCACTAACAATAAAGTTTTAGAGGATATGGTTATTTCTTTTAAAAACACATCAATCGGATCTAAAGCACCCAATTTTGAAATCACTTTAGATGGCAAAAAAACAAGCTTACATCAATTAGAAAGCGCAGAAAATTACTTGCTTGTTTTTTGGAGTAGTGGTTGTAGTCATTGTCTAAGCGAATTACCACAAGTGAGAAAAATGGTAGCAAACAAACCCAATCTAAAAGTGGTTGCTTTTGGATTAGAGGATAACGCTAGAGACTGGGAAAGAGAAAAAGAGAACTTCCCGGCTTTTATTCATCAAATTGGATTAGAAAAATGGGATAACCCAATTGTAAATACTTATGGCATTTCTGCAACACCAATGTATTTTTTATTGGATGCTTCAAAACATATTATCGCTAAGCCTTATGGAATTGAGCAATTAGAAGTTTTATTGAAGGAGTTGTAAAATTTGAATGTATAGTATTGAAGAGGTAAGGAAAAACTATAAACGTTTTCCGGATGCGAAAATTGAAAATATCGCAAGAAACGAATCTAAAGGTTTAAGAAGAGAGATCCTTAATGTCTTAAAGGATGAAATTATAAGACGACAGCTAAACCTAAGTCTTATTAGTTGGATTGATGCAGAGACTAAATCATTTGAAGGTTTAGAGCGCAAAAATCTTATCCAAAAAATTCAATATCAACACTGTCCCAAATGCTTAGAAAAAACTAAATTATTTGGTTTTGAAACCCATACGGTAAAGTCATTTTTAATTGGAACTAGTTCGTCTAGGGATGAACAAATCCTTTGTGCAAGCTGTGGAAAAACAGCAAAATTAAACGCTATCGTAATCACATTTTTTGCAGGATGGTGGTCTGGAAAAGGTTTTCTATTAACACCATTTACTATTCTTAAAGACGCATTGAACTTCTTATTTATTGATAAAATTAGCGATAGAATACTTAATGCATTCGTCGATGACCGAACCGGTTCATTTAGAAGATACGGAACTGATGATAGCGTGTTAACGCGACTTATACAATGGAAAAATAATTCGGATGACAATTCATCATCGTATGAATAAGAAAACGCCCAGTAAAAACAAGTGTTTTAACTGAGCGTTTTGAAACTAAATAACCAACCAAATTTAGTTTCATATGTATAATTTTATTATTCTTTAGGGCTTAGGTGAAATTTTAAATTACATCTTGTAATTTATCTATAGCCTCAAATGCTTCGTGTACTTTCTCTAGTATTTTCTATTTTCTTTGTTTTTTGCTTACGTTTTTTATACCTATCAACTTCTGTAGTTGACTTCCCTTCTACACCTGTGCTTCTGTAATACTGTATGTATCCTCTTCCTCTAAATTCGTACAGGGTACCAGAGTTTGCATGAAACAACTCTATCGTACTATCATTAATAACGCTCAATTCGAAGTATTCATTGCTGAAGAAATCATAATCTAATGTTAATCTTTTTAAGTAACTATTTCCAGAGACATCTCTCACCTCATAGTCACCTATAAAATCCCAAAAGATATTGTTTGTGTTATAGACGTTTTGATCTTGAGAACTTCTAAATGTTGCATCATTTCCACCAGCTAAAAACTGTAAATAGTTCTCACTATCAAAATCATTTAAGGCTCCATAATTGCTTGTATACGTTTTTTCCCAAGCTTCATACTCTTGTAAGAAATAATGAATATTGTCATAAAACACATAGTCGTAATCAAAACTTGAACGCTGATAACCCTCTAAAAAATAAGAGGTATCATTAAAAGGATTGTATAATTCAATGGTATTATTATCTACTTGGTACACATCAAAACTGTCGTAACCATCAATAATATGATAGACATCTAAAATCCCGTCATAAGCGTTATAACTTCCTATTTCAACACCATAACCATTGCCTTGGCTTCCGATGCCAACTAAATTATTATTTGCGTACATACGACCATTATTAAATGAGACTGTAAATGCAACTTGTAAAAATGGTGTTTCTCCGTACCCTTGTGTCGCATTAATATCTACGTACCATAAATCATATGAATTTAGTAATTGATTTAATGAAACTGACGGTTCATCAACATAACGTGTTTCTTCTACATAACACGAGGTAAATAGTGTTGCAATAAATGCAAATCCTAATAGTAGTTTTGTCGTTTTCATAATCTAGCGTTTTAAAGGTTGTTAATTATAGCTTTTCAAAAGACGTGCCAAAAAATATTTTGACGCTATTTCAGAGCTTCCAAAGGTATGTCTATACTAATTGTTATCACATCTAAAACGCCTTTTAATATCGAAGGTTTAACATGATTTTAGCGTTAACGATTCTATAAATTTTCCGTAACTTTGAATTACAAATTTGATTAAAACACTATGAGTACTACTACAAAATATGCTGTTTTTGGTGCAGGAAGTTGGGCTACAGCCATTGTAAAAATGCTTTGCGAAAACTTAGATGAAGTTGGTTGGTATATGCGAAGCGTTTATGCCAAAGAACATATCTTAAAAGAAAAACACAACCCTAGTTATTTGAGTTCTGTAGAATTTCATACAGATCAGTTAAAACTAAGTAATGATATTAATGAAATTGCGGAATGGGCAGACGTGCTTATTTTTGTAATTCCATCGGCCTTTATTCATGGCGAACTAGAGAAACTAACTACAGATATTAGTCAAAAAACGATTGTATCTGCCGTAAAAGGTATTATGCCAGAAACAGGGAAATTAGTTGGTGAGCATTTTAATGATGAATATGCTATTCCTTTTGAAAACATTGCTATCATTGCTGGTCCTTGTCATGCCGAAGAAGTCGCTTTAGAGCGTTTATCTTATTTAACAATTGCGTGCGACGATGCTAAAAAAGCACAAGCTATTGCCGACAAATTATCGAGCGATTACATTAAAACAAAAACGAGCGATGATGTTATTGGTATAGAATACGCTGTAATGC
The DNA here is from genome assembly GCF_003386275.1 of Winogradskyella pacifica. NCBI lineage: Bacteria > Pseudomonadati > Bacteroidota > Flavobacteriia > Flavobacteriales > Flavobacteriaceae > Winogradskyella > Winogradskyella pacifica. The sequence continues at coordinate 768,719 of NZ_QREI01000001.1, forward strand.
TTAAGAACATTTATGCTATTGCAGCCGGAATGGCTCATGGATTGGGTTATGGTGATAATTTTCAGAGTGTTTTGATGAGTAACTCTATTAGAGAAATGAAACGTTTTATCAAAAAAATGCATAAGATGAAACGTAACATTAATAATTCGGCTTATTTAGGTGATTTATTAGTGACTGGTTATTCTGTTTTTTCTCGAAACCGTATGTTCGGAAACATGATAGGTAAAGGCTACACCGTAAAATCGGCACAAATGGAAATGAATATGGTGGCTGAAGGTTACTACGCCACAAAAAGTGCTTTTGAATTAAATAAAAAGAACAAAAAGAAAACACAGCTACCTATAATTAATGCTGTTTACGATATTCTTTATGACAATAAAGATCCTAAGAAAGTATTTAAGAAATTGACGGATAAGTTGGATTGACAATATAGCCTTTAGCTGTTAGCCGTTTGCTATTAGCTAAAGGCCAATAGCTACTTTACCAAAATACCACGTAATTGCATTAACGGAATAGCCTGTAAAGCCTTTTCGTTGATTGTATTTTTTCTGAATACATACGTTTTATCAAACATTTGGTTGCCTTCAAAAAACGTGATTTTAAACTCGTTGTTCAGCTCTAAAACCTTTTCTTGTAGATATTCAATTTTAGCGTAACTTCTTGCGGGTAGTTTTGCAATCGTATGGCGCATTATAGGTGTTACTTTAGTGTCACTATAACCTCTGGTAACAATAAGAACCGTATCTAAATCTTTATCGCTATTATTAATGATATAAGCATTCCAATCTTGAGTTTTATATTCCAAATGTTCTTCTTGCACCACGGCAACATGAACATCTTTTACTTCTGGTATTGTGATGTCTTTTTTCAAAGTTTATAATGCTGATTTAAACTGCTCTAAAAATCGAACGTCATTCTCACTCAACAATCTAATATCGCTAATTTGGTTTAATAACATCGCAATACGATCGATTCCCATTCCGAAAGCAAACCCAGAATAGACTTTAGAATCAATACCACAGTTTTCTAATACATTAGGATCTACCATTCCGCAGCCCATAATTTCTAACCAACCTGTACCTTTAGTAATTTTATAATCTGTTTCGGTTTCTAATCCCCAATATACATCTACCTCTGCACTTGGCTCAGTAAACGGAAAGTATGAAGGACGTAATCTAATTTTAGACTTCCCAAACATCTCTGTAGTAAAGTATTGTAAGGTTTGTTTTAAATCTGCAAAACTCACATCTTTATCAATATATAAGCCTTCCACTTGGTGAAAGAAACAATGTGAACGTGCAGAAATCGCTTCATTTCTATAAACTCTTCCTGGAGAAATTGTACGAATTGGAGGCTGATTGTTTTCCATATAACGTACTTGTACAGAACTTGTATGTGTACGTAATAAAATATCTGGATCGGTTTGAATAAAAAACGTATCCTGCATATCTCTCGCTGGGTGGTATTCTGGTAAATTCAACGCTGTAAAGTTATGCCAATCATCTTCAATTTCTGGCCCTTCACTAACGTTAAAACCAATGCGCGAAAAGATATCAATAATCTCATTTTTAACTATAGAAATAGGATGACGTGCACCAATAGCAATCGGCTCACCAGGACGCGATAAATCACCAAAAATCCCTTTGTCTTCCTCTTTACTTTCTAAAGCTTCCTTTAAATCGTTGACTTTAGTTTCTGCTGTAATTTTAAGCTCGTTAATTATCTGTCCGAATTCACGTTTCTGATCGTTCGCCACATTTTTTAATTCGCCATAAAATGCCTTTAAATGTCCTTTTGAACCTAAATACTTAATTCTAAAGGCTTCAACCTCTTCTTTAGATTGTGCTTTAAAAGCTTCTGCTTCTGCTATGAGTTCTTTTATCTTGTCTATCATGAGTTCTATTCAAAAACGAGTGCAAATTTAGTTTTTTTTTGCGAGATAAGGTAGCTGTATCAAGTCTTAGCTAATTGATATATTCTGTTTCCAAAAAATAGTTTACAATAGCCTCTTTCATCAACACACTTTGTTCACCAGCTTTTAGATGTGGTAATTGCGCTAATACTTTGTAGTGTGGCCAACCTTCTTCATCTACATAATCAAACTCATAAAACCCATAAGGTGCTAAAACCTTACAAATTGCTATATGCATTAAATCGAGTTTGTGATCTTTTTTATACTCGCGATGAAATTGACCAAGCTCCTGTACACCAATAAGATATATTATAGAGTCGAGATCTAATCGGTCTCCATCAGCAAATTGGTTTGAGAGTTTCTCTACCACCAACTCCCATCGTTCTTTTAATTGTTCGTCTCTTGCCATGTTCATTTCCCGTAAAACGGGAATCTCTTTAATTAATAATTCAAAGTTTTAAGTTGAAGAGTTCTCCTTCAAGTTCAACTTCTTATAAGGTTTCAAAGTTAATAAACTAAAGTAGGTTGAAATGCGTTATTATTTATAAATCAGAAAAAAAGTATAGTTTATCTTATTAGCCCTAAGTTTAAATTATTTTTTTTACTAAAATTTGAACTTAAAAAATTCATGTACTTTTGTTTAAACCGCTAGTTCTATGAGTATAATTGATATTATTTTAGCCTCCCTTTTATTATTTGGATTTGTACGTGGGTTATTTAAAGGGCTTTTTGTAGAAGTTGCTTCTTTATTGGCTTTAGTTTTGGGTGTTTATGGCGCGATTCATTTTAGTGATTTTGCCGCAGGCTTTTTAGAACCTAAGGTAGATTGGAATGAAAAAACCATTAATATCGTTGCTTTTGCCATCACTTTTGTCGTGATTGTTTTAGTCATTAGCCTAGCCGGAAAAGCATTAACCAAACTAGCCGATTTCGCCGCTTTAGGAATCATCAATAAACTCGCAGGCGCTGTTTTTGGAGCGCTTAAAATTGGATTAATTCTTAGTGTACTTTTAAGTGTTTTTCATAAAATGAATAACACCTTACCCTTTATGGAAAAAGAAGATTTGGAAAAAAGCACGCTTTACGAGCCTATAAAATCATTAGCTCCTATGATTTTTCCATCAATCATTAAAAGCGAATCAGAAGCAGACGTTGAGCCTGACACTACTGAGGAAAACGCATAAAAAAAACCATTCTTTCGAATGGCGTTTTTTACTAATCTAAGTGATAAATTTCCATAATATCTTTGAGATATTTTTCAAAGTCTATTTTCAAATCAATGAGTTTTCCGGTGTGTACATCAAATACCCAACCGTGTACTTTTAAACCACGATCTCTATATGCTTTTTGAACAGCAGCCGTTTTAATTAAATTAACGCATTGTTCTTTTACATTAAGTTCTACTAAACGATCGTATTTTTTTTCTTCGCATTCAATTGCATTTAATTCATTATGATGAATTCTATAGACATCTCTAATATTTCTTAACCAACCATTTAAAACACCTAAATCTGCAGATTGCATGGCTGCTTTTACACCACCACAAGCATAATGTCCGCAAACTACAACATGATTAACCTTTAAATGTGTCACAGCATAATCGACCACAGACATGGCATTTAGATCTGTACCAATAACCATATTGGCGATATTTCTATGTACAAAGACTTCACCAGGACCTAATCCCATCAAATCTTCAGCGGTGACTCTACTGTCGGAACATCCTATGTATAACAATTCTGGTTTTTGTCCTTTCCCTAAGTCTTCAAAATAATTAGAATCAACGGCAAGTTTATCTTTAATCCACTTTTCGTTATTTTTAAATACATTATTTAAGTCCATATTTATATCAATTAGAATTCGTCCTTTACATTATTTTTAATCCAGTTTAAGCAACTATCAAAATCCTTAAAAATATGATCTTTAGGAATTAAATCTGGAATAATATCAATACGTTCCATCATATATCTTGGTTGCTTTAACAACCCAACAAACAAGACTTGGATATTCCTTTTTGATAAATCCTGAAGCACATCTTCCATAGCGTAGAGCCCAGATTGATCCATATATTGCATACGTCCTAAACGAATTACTACGGTTTTAGCTGTAATAGGTATTTGATCTGCTAACGCTTGAAATTCACTAGTAGAGCCAAAGAACAATGGTCCTTTTAGGTGTTTAATAAAAACTTCTTCTTTTAGTTTTTCAGGAAAATCAGCTTCATCTGACCAAGCCTTCTCTTTCTTTAAAGATTTAACATCGGATCGCAAGGCCGTTAAATCACCTATTTTTTTCATGAACATAAGTGATGCTATTATTAATCCGATACCTACCGCATAGACTAAATTCCAAAATGTAGATAGTAGTAATACGACAATCATAATTAAAACTTCAGAACTTAATTTTAATGGGCCAATCTTAATATCCTTTGGTAGCGCTGGGATCGCTTTTAAACCTTTATAATCCATAACCCCAAAACCAACGGTAATTAAAATACCTGCTAAAACTGCAGCTGGGATTTGCGATGCAATATCACCTAAAACTAAAAGAATCAATAATAAAAAGACACCAGCAATCATTCCGGATAATCTAGTTTTACCACCTGCGTTAATATTTACAACCGTTCTAATAGTTGCACCTGCGCCTGGTAAACCACCAAATAAAGCACCAATAGTATTTCCTATACCTTGTCCGATAAGCTCTTTATTTGGCTTATGTTTTGTTTTAGTAACATTATCTGCAACCACACTCGTTAATAAGGAATCAATAGATCCTAATAACGCTAAGGTAAAAGCGGTAAAGAAATAAGGCATTAAATTCCCGAAATCAAATTCGGTGAAAATGGCCATATTTGGCACCGGAAAACCACTAGGGATTTGTTCGATTGGCCTGTAGTCTAAACCAAAGCCAAAAGCAATTCCTGAAACAATTACTAAAGCCACTAAAGTACTTGGTACCGCAGTAGTTATACGTTTAAATCCGTATATAATAAGTATGGTTCCAAGAGCTAGTAGCAATTCTAACCAATTTATACTTTGTAAGGCTCTTGGTATTGCCTTTAATGCTCCCAATGCACCAGAAGCAGAATTTCCTGCTAATATAGACGCTTCACTTTCCATTTCTTCAGGTGTAATTCTACTTGCTCTATCTACTGTTTCTTTAAAATTTTCAAGTACCAATATACCTTCACCAGCTTCTTCTTTTAGAATATCATTTAAAAGCATTTCTTCAGCATGAGGCATATGTTTTTCAATTAACGCGGCATCCTCACCTGCATAATAACCCACTGCTGGCAAAATTTGTGTGATAATTATAATGAGTCCAATGGCTGTCATAAACCCTGAAACCACAGGATATGGAATGTACTTAATGTATTTTCCGAAGCCGAAAACCCCTAAACCAATTTGCATTAACCCTGCTAGGATAAATACAGCTAGAATTATAGGAAGTGATTTACTAACATCTCCTTCATTAACAGCTAATAATCCTGCAATTAGAACCATACTTACCGCTGTCATTGGAGCCGTTGGCCCAGAAATCTGCGTATTAGTACCGCCAAAAAGTGCTGCAAAAAAAGCTAAAAAGATAGCACCATAAAGTCCTGCACTAGGACCAAGACCAGACGACACTCCAAACGCTAAGGCTAATGGTAGCGCAACAATACCTGCTGTAACACCTCCAAAAGCATCACCTTTAAGATGGGAAAAAAACTTTTTCATAATTCTATATTCTATTAAAATCTATTGATACAAATCTTGATTTTTTTTAGAAATTAAGGTACGTAATAATATTAAATTGATCTCTATTATTAGTTTCAAAAAATTGATTCATATAACCGGCTTCTATTCTTAGTGATTTATTCACCTTGTAACCTACGCCTCCATAAACTCTATTTCTATCAAAAACAGAAGATTCCGTATTTAAAAAAATCTCATTATATACGGAAAGATAATAGCTATTGCTTTCTTTTTTCGTTAACGGCACATTAATTCCTAAAAAATAACGAAAGCGCATTTTAAAATCGTCTTCAACAAAACGTTGTTCAAAACGATAGCGATGACTTAAGCCAACACTACCAAAAGTTTGTTTAGTTGTAAATTGTTGAAATATACGATGCTCATTTATAGAAATTTTATCTTCGGATTCATCAGTATAATTTTGAGATAGAATATAACCATAACCGAGTAAAATATTATTATTGTTTTCTGATAAATTATATCCAACACCTGTTCTTATAAGTAATTGCTCTAAATCATCAATAATATTGTAGCTTCTATATTGTACTTCATTATGGATATTCCATTTGGAATCTAGCTTCTTATTTCCTATATAAATAAGCCAATTACCAAAATTACTGTCTTGTGCATACGTAAAAAATGGTAGCACTAACAAAAGCGTTAGAGCTACCATATTTATTTTTTTAAACATATTATATTTTTACTTTTTATTCATAAAATTTTACTTCACCCGTATTTACATCGTACATCGCACCGATAATTTTAATCTCACCGTTTTTCTCCATTTCGGTAAGAATTGGGCTTTCGGCATGAATTCTATCAATCATTAATTGTACGTTCATGTGTGATACGTCATCTACAAAATCTAAGTTTTTAGAAGTTCTTAAACTTTCGTCCTTAGGCTCCGTAACTGCATTTACAGCTGGTGTTATTTTCTGAACTAACTTGGTTAGATTCCCCATTTCTGCATGGTCACAAGCTCCTTTTACAGCTCCACAACTTGTGTGTCCTAAAACGACGATAAGTTCTGTACCTGCTAACTTGCATGCAAATTCCATACTACCTAAAATGTCTTCGTTTACAATATTACCTGCAACACGTACACTAAAAATATCTCCTAATCCTTGGTCAAATACCAACTCAGCCGATACTCTAGAATCGATACAACTTAAAATCGTTGCAAATGGAAATTGCCCATCGCTTGTATCATTTACTTGTTCTAAAAGATTACGATTAGCCTTTAAATTATTTTGAAATCTTTGGTTTCCTTCTTTTAAGTATTGCAATGACTTTTGAGGTGTCATTGTTGCTTGGGTTTCTTTTGTATGTGCTTTCATAATGTTTTTTTCGTTTAATTTTAATTGTTATTTATCTATGCTTCCGAAACTAATAATGAAACATTCAATTTGCTCACCACTTCTCTTAATGAGGCTTCACCTGTATTTTTCGATTTACCTTCAGCTCTATCTACACACAATAAGTTAATATTGTTTTTCAACAAATATGAAGAAAGGGTATCCATAGCATCTGCATTTTGCTCAAATACATACTCTATGATTTTTTCTTCATTTTCAGTTGCTGTGTGTTCAGTTTCTTGTTGGCTGTTTATAATTTTGAAAGATTTTAACGGTGCTTTTGCATGCAGCATTAAATCTTTTGAAAATTCAGTATTAAAGATTTTATTAGAATCATTAAAAACCCCTAAAGACATTTTTTCATTTGGCACCAATGCGTTTTCATTGGATGAAATCATAATGACACCTTTAAAATTTTTCAAGATAAAACGTGTAATACTATCCCCAATGAGCTGTAGCGGATTAGAATCTCGTTGTCCTAAAACAATAATATCTGGCTTAGAAAGTGCGATCTGATTACGGATTTCTTCTTTAATTTTCCCAAAAGCATAACTATAATTGATGGTTATATTATACGCTTTTGAAATCGGATTAATTAATGCTTCGATATTCTTTTTAGTCGAAATCTGTTCATCATTTAACGTTCTAATTGCAGAGAGTTGATTATCTCTATCTACAATATCAATGTGTTTTTTAACATGAAATAATTCGATGTCTGCATCAATCATTTGTGCTAAACTCACACTACTTTTTATGGTGGTACTTGTCGTTTTGCTTAAATCAGAAAGTACCAATATTTTATATTTACTATTTTTCATGATTTCTAGCTTAAACTTATATTAGACTTAGGTCTTAATTGAAAGAACTCAATAAAACTCGGTGGATTTTCAACAACTCCACGTTTTGAAACTAATTTGATATCTATATTTCTCTCTTTTGCTTTAAAGGCAAAATCTTCGAGAATTTCAATAATATCATAATCTAGGTACCTCGTCTTTGTAACATCAAACTCTAAATACGTATCTCTTGGTAAACTATCTAGTTCTTTAAGAATTGCACCTTTATTAAAGAAGGTTACTTCTTCAGCAAGTGCCATCTTAATTTTGTGTTTTCCATTACTGTTATCTTCAATATGTAAGAAGTGAGAGTTTTGGTAGCTCTTTAATAGTATAACAACGATACCAACAGCTAATCCTAGACCAATACCAACTAATAAATCTGTAAAAACGATTCCTACTACGGTGGCAAAAAATGGAACTGATTGTTTCCATCCTAAATTATACATCTTTTTGAATAACGATGGTTTTGCTAATTTATAACCAACGATTAATAAAATTGCAGCTAACACTGATAAAGGAATCTTATTAAGTAACGTTGGAATTAATATTACAGAAATTAATAATAAAAATCCATGAATAATAGTTGACATTTTACTTTTCCCACCAGATTGTATGTTGGCAGAACTTCGAACAATTACCTGAGTTACAGGAAGACCTCCTATTAATCCTGAAAGAATATTACCTGTTCCTTGTGCTAATAATTCTCTATTGGTAGGTGTTACGTTCTTATCTGGATCAAGTTTATCTGATGCTTCAACGCTTAATAAGGTTTCTAAACTTGCCACTAATGCAATGGTAAAAGCGACAATCCAAACTTCATAATTTGTAATTACAGCAAAATTAGGAAAGCTAAATTGACCAATAAAAGAATCTAAATCATCAGGAATTGGAACACTTACCATATGTTTTCCTCCTATAGAAAGTATGTCGTGATTTTGTGTTAATGTAAAGAATATTATCCCTAAAACTACGACAACGAAAGGCCCTTGAATAATTTCAAATACTTTAGATTTCTTAGTCAATACCTTATCCCAAAGTATTAATAGTAATAAACTTATAATTCCTACTAAGGCAGCTCCAGGGTGTATGTTACTAAACATAGAAATTAGCTCTGAAAACGTATTACCGCCGTCAATTTCAAAAAATTCTAAATCCCAAGCAGATTCTTCATCATAGCCAAAAAAGTTAGGGATTTGTTTTAAAATAATGATGATTCCGATACCTGTAAGCATACCTTTAATTACCGAAGATGGAAAATAATAGCCAATAATTCCGGCTTTTAATACTCCAAATAGCAATTGAATAATTCCACCTAATACAACAGCTACTAAAAAGTTTTCATAACCACCTAAAGTACCAATGGCTGTTAGTACTATAGCTGCTAAACCAGCTGCAGGACCACTAACTCCTAATTTAGAACCACTTAAGGATCCTACTACAATTCCACCAATTACACCAGCAATTACTCCTGAAAAAAGTGGTGCTCCACTGGCTAAAGCAATACCTAAACATAAGGGTAGTGCAACGAAAAATACAACGACACTTGCAGGCAAGTCGTTTTTTAATGTTTTAAACATTTTATATAATGATTTTATCTATTGAATAGATTTCAATAGTTATTTTAATACTTTTTTTGGGGGACAATAAATGTCGGACGAAAAAATATTAAATAAAATCGGGAGGTGGAGAAATTAAATTAAGATGCGGTTTAGGGTAATTTTTAAACCTATAGCCTTCAAGATGTGTAATTTCTTGATCTTCTATTAAAAATTCTGAATCTTGATGATCTTTATCAAACAGAAGCTTAGCATGTGCGTTTTCTTCTTCTTCAGTTATACTAAAAAAACACGCCACATCAATTGAGTCATCAATAGACATGATAATTGTAGGTGCAGAAATAAGCGCCATAAATACTATGGTTAAAAAAATAGCTATTCTGTATTTGGAGCTTTTTTGCATAAGCGGCAAATATAATATGTTCGATTTTAACAGACTGTTAAATTAGTTCTAAAAAACCTTTAATAGTTTAATATCTTTAGAAGGAATCCAACCTGTAGAGTTATCAGATAATTGAATTTTATTCCAATCATCATAAGTTTCAACGACCTGCACTTTAGTGCCTTCGTGCAACCTAAACACCTCTTCACTAGTAGGATTAGGATCCGTTTTCACTCTGCTTTCTTGTACAAATACAATTGCAGGATTATCTTTTTTATTTAAACCTTCTTTTTGAAAAGCCATAGCTACTGCAAAAAAGGCAATACATAAACTAACAATACTAGTTACAAACGCAATTCTTTTTTTAGAACTCGTATATGAAAAGTGATAGGCTAAAAATATAATTACAAATAAAAGCACACCACCTACTGCGATTTTTGCCCAAACATCTGTGTTAAACGTATTGACTATATTATTTATTATTCTTGAAAACCCAACAACCGGAACCGTATCTATAGCATCAATCGTCATGTTTTGCGCAAAAGCCAAATTATTTTGTATGTCCTTATCGTTTGGATCTAATTGAAGCGCTTTTTCAAAATAATAAATACTAGGCGCAATATTGTTAAGCTTGTAATTGGCATTTCCTAAGTTAAAATAGAGCTCGGCAGAATGTTCTTTGGAATCTAAAATAGATTCGTACATATCAATCGCTTCTGCAAATTTGCCATCATTATATAAGGCATTTGCATCATTAAAACTTTGGTCATTTTGAGAAAAGCCAATAAGGCTAAAACAATATATAAGTAAGACGGTAATTGTTCTCATATTATCTTAGTTGCTTATCTATTAATGAAATTGTATTCGCTGCCTTATCATAATCATTCTGCATGGTAACCTGTGTAATTGGAGTATAACGTGCCAATTCGCAATTTTCTAATATTGAAATAAAATCTGAAACCACTTCTTTTGAAACCTGTCTCTCTATTAGTAGACTTTCAATTTTTTCTTTGTTAAAATCGCTAGTTTCAATAGTCAACTTTGCTTTTAAATAATTATGAAGTGCTTTTTCTAAGGCTAAGTAAAATGATTCTTTTTGCCCAAGTGCTTTTTTAGCTTCGCTTAGATACTTTTTAGCCAAACGATCTGCTTTTCTAATACGATTACCTTGTACATCTGCATCGCGTTCGTCCTTTTTGCGTCTCACAATGATTGCTAAGGGAATGGCCAAAAATGGCACCAATAATAAGGACCAAAACCCAGTAGACTTAAAGAACGGTTCTGATTTTATGCTCGTCCAATTAGAATTGGTTTTTATAAAGGCAAACGTAGTTGCACTTGTATTAACCGTCTGTTTAGTTGTATCTGCAGCGTTTTCCGTGGTCGCATTAGCTGCCATAGGACCTTCTAACACATCAATAACAATATCGTCTGAAGAAATACGCTTATAACTTTCCGTTTTTAAATCGAAATATGAAAATGAAATCGTCGGAACAGGATATTTCCCTCTGTACTGTGGCACTATGGTGTACGTATCAGAAATATTACCTTGCATACCACTTAGGTTAGTCCGAACATTTTCTTGGTGTTCTGGCTCATAAACTTCTAAGGAACTCGGAACCGTAAGCTTTGGCAATTCAAAAAGTTTTAAATTTCCTGATCCTGAAACTTCTATTTTAGCCTGAAGCGATTCCGTAGCATTTAACTGTGTTTTAGACGTTAAAACTTTGAAATCAAAATTACCAACAGCACCTTTAAAATCAGAAGGTTTTCCTTCTTCTGGCAATGCTTTTACATTAATAGTTCTACTACCAGCAGTGACCATTTTTGGCACTCTAGTTAATAATACCCTACCAAAAACATCTCTTCTATTTGATGGCACTTCTACAGTGACCTCCATCACTAACGGCTCTAATTTTAAAGCCCCCGTTTTTTGAGGGTAAAGCACTGTTTTTCTAAGAATAACATAACGGTACTCTTCACCATTATATTCGCCTGTATGAACAGTAAATCCTTTAACATCTATATTCTGACTCCAAAAATCATTAAATCTAGGTGTATCTTTTTCTCTCCAACTGCTTACTCCTGTATCTTTTGAAACGTATAATTTATAAACTACAGTGATGGCTTCATTTAAATATGGACTTGCTTTTGATACCTCAGCAACTAAATGAATATTCTCTGAAGCAACTTCTGAAGCGGTTGCATTTTCGTTAGGAGCACTCACAGCAGCAGTGACATTTACCGTTATTGGAAATGTTTTATAGGTTTCACCATCGATTTCAATGGTTGCTTGTTTGATCGTAAAGTTTCCTCGCGATTTTGGTGCTAAAAAATAACTATAGGTTTTAGAATAAGAACGTTTACCATTTCTTGAATAGTTACTCACGGACGTATTTGGCCCTCCAACGACATCAAAATTTGCAAAACTTGGAGGTACAAAATTATCTCCGTCTTCGTTCATTTCGAAATCGATACGTAAGCGCTCATTAATCCCTAATTTCTTCTTGCTGACTTTTGCTTCAAATTTAACTTGTGCAGAAGCGATACTTGTTGCAAGTACTAAGAATACTATTACTATGTTTTTAATTGATTTCATTTAATTTATTAATACACTTCGACTGCGCTCAGTGTGACAAAAATTTAAAATTTTATGAGAACCTACAAACTGTTTAATTAAAAAAACAAGCTAACCTATCACAGTAAGAGACCTCATACTGCGACTGAATACTGTTAACTGATTATTACCAATCCTTTTCTGTCTTAACTTTAGCTCCTTTTTGTTTCTCTGCATTCATTTTCTCTTGAACCTTTTGTTCTTGATTTTGCATCGCATCTAAAATATTCTTTATTTGCTGAGGAGACATTTGGCCTTGTTGTGGCTTCGGTTTTTGGTTGTTATCCTTATTATCTTCATCTCCTTTACCATCATCCTTTTTATCGTCTCTTGGCTTACCGTCTTCATCCTTATCCTTATCTCCGTCTTTTTTATCTTGGTCTCCTTCGTCCTTTTTATCCTGATCGTCTTTCTTTTCTTTATCGTCTTTATTTTCGTCCTCTTTCTTCTGCTCGTCTTCCTTGTTCTGCTCGTCTTCTTTATTGTCGTCCTTCTTATCATCTTCGCCTCCTCCATCATCTTTTTGCTGATCGGCACATTCTTTTGCTAAGGCAAAATTATAACGCGATTCTTCATCAAGTGGATTGTTTCTCAAGGCATTTTTATAAGCTTCAACTGCTTCTTTACATTGCTTATTTTGCATTAAAATATTACCAATATTATGAAACGCCCTATGCTTTTCATCTTTGGTAGTTGCATTATTTGCTGCTTCTTGACTTCTAAATAAGGCTTCATCAAAACTCCCTTTTGTGTAATACGAATGTGCTAAATTATAAGCACCTGTAGCTTTGGTTGGCGCTTCTGAAATGGCTTTTCTGTATTCCATTTCGGCTTCTACATAGTTATCTTCCCCGACCAACTCATTTGCTTTATACACAAAATTGGTTGCGTTCTTGTCAGCTTTTAACTGTTCTTTATTGAGATCTTGGGATATTCCAAAATTTCCAATAAAAATCGTAATAAGTAGTATATATAGTTTCATGTGTATCTCTTAATTATGAAAACGACCTCTAAATTACTAAAGCTCTAATTGACTTAGCGTTAAAAAAAATCTAAAAATTTTAATTCGTTCGCTTCTGTTGATTAAAAAAGTCGCATTGAACTTATTTTATAAGAAGCTTCTCAATTAATCCTTTTAGATATATGTTTCATTAAACAAATTCAACTTCTTTAACCAAGCTGTTTTTCGTTCTAAAAAGAAGATATCAATAAACAATAATAGAATTCCGAAAGCCAAAAACCATTGAAATTGATCTTTAAAATCTGCAATTTGTTTCGATTCAAATTCTTGTTTATCCATTTTATCTAGCTCTTCCTTTATAGTCTCCACAACTTTTGCCGTATTGCTTCCGTTAATGTAAACTCCATTGGCTTCTGCTGCAATCTCTTTTAATGTAGATTCGTCTAACCGGGTAATAACAGTCTCATTGTTATTGTCTTTCTTATAATTAAGAATTACTCCGTTGCGCTTTATAGGAATAGGTCCTCCTTTAACATTACCAACTCCAATAGTTAATATCCTTATGCCTTGTTCTGCAGCTTCTTCTGCAACACTTAAAGCCTCTCCATCATGATCTTCTCCATCTGAAATAATAATCAACACCCTATTGGCCTGGTCTTCATTATCAAAATAGGTTTTAGAAAGTTGAATCGCTTCACTAATTGCTGTTCCTTGTGAGGATAACATATCGGTATTCATGTTTTGTAAAAACATTTTTGCCGAAGCATAATCTGTTGTAATTGGTAATTGCGGAAATGCTTTGCCAGCATACGCAATAATACCCACTCGGTCGCTCACTAAACTATTCACAATTTGAGTAACTAACTGCTTGGATTTTTCTAATCGGTTTGGCGCAATATCTTCAGCCAACATACTTTTTGAAACATCTACGGCAAAAACAATATCTACACCTTCACTTCTAACCGTTTCTAATTTTGTACCTATTTTAGGATTCACTAAGGCTAAAGACAAACAAGCAAACGCCCCAGAAAGCACTAACATTTTTAAAACACTTTTAAATAAGGATTGATTTGGGCTAAGACGTTTTAGTAAGCCAGAATCTGCAAATTTCTTCTGTACAGACCGTCTCCAAAGCTGAAGTAGTATAAACAACAGAATGATTACCGGTATTACCAGCAACGTCCAAAACCATATTTTTTCGTCAATTCTAAACAAAGCTTCTAAATATTGTATTTCTTAATAATAATTCTATCAATAATAACAGTCCTGCAAAGAGCACTAATGGCCTGTATTTTTCGTCGTAATTGTAATATTTTGTTTCTTCAATTTCGGTTTTTTCGAGCTTATTAATTTCTTCATAAATCTCAGCTAACTTATCATTGTTTGTGGCTCTAAAATATTTCCCACCTGTTTCTGCTGCAATTTCCTTTAATAAAGCTTCGTCAATTTCTACTTGCATACGACCATATCTAAACGTTCCATTAGGATTAAAACCAATTGGTGACAATGCTGTACCATTAGTACCTATACCAATAGCATAGACTTTAATTCCATATTCTACAGCTAAAACACTAGCTGTTTTGGGGTCTAAGGCACCAGACGTATTAACACCATCCGTTAATAAAATAATAACTTTACTCTTAGCTCTACTATCTTTTAATCGGTTTACAGAAGTTCCTAAACCCATACCAATTGCCGTTCCGCCTTCGATAATAGAATTGTAATTAATATCTCTTAACGATCTTTTTACGATAGATTTATCACTGGTGATTGGTGTTTTAGTATAAGCCTCACCAGCATATTCTACTAAGCCAATACGGTCATTTGGGCGACCATCAATAAAATCGGCTGCTACTTCTTTTAAAGCATCTAATCGGTTTGGACGCAAATCTTTTGCCAACATACTTGCCGAAACATCAATTGCCATAACAATATCTATTCCACTAGTGGTTTTAGTCTTTGTAGACACATCCACAGTTCTGGGTCTGGCTAAAGCTGTAATTAAAAAGGCTAAAGCAAGTAAGCGCAATGCAAAGAGAACATGTCTAAATTTTGTCCAAAATGAAGATGCCCCTTTAAAACCTTTAATACTCGATATTTTTAACTCGGCCGTTTGTTTACTGTTTTTAAAGACATACCAAACTATTGCTATTGGCAAAAGCAACAGCAACCAGAAAAATTCTTTATTTAAAAATTGTATATTCTCTAACATTATTCTTTTTCTTCTACAGGCTCTTCAGGTTTTAACTCAACAGAATTCATAATACGCTCAATCATTTCGTCTGCATAATCATCATCTTTAGACCAAGTGATCACAATTTGCTGTAATACATTTTCATTAGAAAAACATAACAATACATATTCTGCATTCACAAAATTATCTGTTTCTGCTCCCTTTAGGTTTAACGTACCAAATGTTTTTAAGCCTTCAGCATTATTAGGGGTAATAAACTTATCTCTTTTAATCGTTATATCGGAAGCTCCTTTTGCTTCAAAACCTTTAATAGTTTCCTCTGACACCTTCAATAAATCAAAGGTAGGATTCTCTGTTTTTTCTCCTTGCGGTGCTTGCTTAGGCACTTTTAGTGTCGTGGTATTGATAACCACACTAAAAACATCTAACATGGTACCGTAAGCAAAAGTGGTCATGTTGAGTTTCTCTTTAGCTTCTTCCGGAATTTGAGGATCAACACGTTTTAATACTATTGGTGTCTCAATCCAAACAGGTGGAAAACCATAAGCACTTTTAACCCAATTACCCTCTAACAACTCTTTACTCTCGTGACCAATTATAGTATCTTTTACGTAACTAAAACCATATTTTATCCCGAAGCCAACAAAGGTTGCAATAATCAGAAATACTGAAATACCAACGGTAATCCATATTTTTGCACGCTTCTTTTTGCGCTCTTGGACTTCTTTATATTTCTGGTCTAATAACTTTTCTTCTTCGGATGGTTCTGGCAAACTCACCTTAACGTGATCTATGGCTTTATCTATTGTAGATTTATCCATTTCCGCAAGCGCAGTATCTGGCGCAGACTTCGCAAACTTAACTAAATCGGCACGTTGTAATATAGATTCTATATGTAAGATGGTTTCTTTTGAAAGCGGAATTTGATTGCCATCTTTTAATAAATTCAATCTTGTAATTAATTCTGATGTGGTACTTTCTAAAGCACGATCATAGACTTTTTCATCTAAATATTTTCTGACAATAAAGGTTAATTCAGAATAATATTCTTTAACCTCTGAGCGCATTAAAAATTGACTTTCATCAAGCTTTTTTAAGGCTAATTTTGCACGATCGTAAGGAGGTAATAACGCTATTTCTTCTTCCTCTGTTAATGGTTTTGTTCTCCAAATAAACCAATACAATAAAAATGCAACAACCGCAATTATGAATAATGCGATTAGAATCCATTTCCACCAATCACTTCCACTTTCTTCAACTTCAATAATAGGCTTAATATCGTAGAGTTTCTGTTTTGTTGTGTCGACCTCAATCGTATTAACCGAAACTTTTAAAGAGTCTGTAAAAAAGGGTTGCTCCCCTATAATTATTTTTTGCCTCGGGATTGTATATACGCCAGAATCAAATTGTGTTAGCTTATAAATTCTAGATAGTAGAAATTTTGCTTCGCTTTTAGTGGTATCTATTTTTAAAGCCTCTACATTTTCTAAAGGCATAAATGTTTGCCCTTCTGGAAACACAACCAGTGCTAAAGAATCTGCTTCTACATTAATTTTATAGTTGATTTGTTCACCAATTCTAATTTTTGTAGTGTCAATTTCAGAAGTAACTTGAGCTGAAGAGACGAGTGATGATAGAAAACAGAATATAGAAAATAGACCTAAAACGGTTGACCTAAGACGGCT
This sequence comes from Winogradskyella pacifica, assembly GCF_003386275.1. Classification (NCBI taxonomy): domain Bacteria; kingdom Pseudomonadati; phylum Bacteroidota; class Flavobacteriia; order Flavobacteriales; family Flavobacteriaceae; genus Winogradskyella; species Winogradskyella pacifica. Next base: position 785,957 of record NZ_QREI01000001.1, read on the forward strand.
GACCATTGGGCTTGTATTTCTTATTATGTTATTTTTCTTATTCATATTCTTTTCTTCTTTTCGCTAAACTCTTTTTTCTCTACTCTTTTTTCTCTACTCTTTTTTTCTATCCTCTTCTTTTAAAATACCCTAAGAGTTTCTTTACATAACTTTCATCTACACGGCAATCAATAACTCCTGCTCCAGATTTAGTGAAACTGTCTTTAAAATAGTTGACTTTTTCGTTATAAAATTGGTTATAATTCTGTCTTACCTTTTTAGATGACGTATTTACCAAAATTAATTCTCCGGTTTCCTCGTCTTGCATTTGAACCATGCCTAAATTTGGAATATCTTCCTCGTGCTTGTCATAAATTCTAATTCCGGTAATATCGTGTCTACCTGCTGCAATTTTAAGATTCTGCTTGTAATTATCGGCTACAAAATCGGATAGCACAAAAACAATCGCCTTTTTCTTCATGACGTTAGACAAAAACTTAAAGGCTTCTGCAACGTTAGTTTGTTTACTCTTAGGCTTAAACTCTATTAATTCTCTAATTATTCTAAGTACATGAGAACGTCCTTTTTTAGGAGGAATATAAAGTTCAATCTGATCTGAAAATAAAATAAGACCTATCTTATCGTTGTTCTGAGTTGCAGAAAACGCTAATGTAGCTGCCATTTCTGTAACTATTTCATTTTTAAATTGATTTTGTGTTCCAAACATTTCACTTCCTGAAACATCTACCATAAGCATCATGGTAAGTTCTCGCTCTTCTTCAAAAACTTTAATATGAGGCGAATTGGTTCTTGCTGTAACGTTCCAATCTATATTTCTTACATCATCACCAAATTGGTACTGGCGCACTTCAGAAAATGTCATACCACGACCTTTAAAGGTTGAGTGATATTCACCTCCAAATATATGATCAGACAAACGACGTGTCTTAATCTCTATTTTTCGTACTTTTTTAAGAAGTTCTTTAGTATCCATTTTTTCAGTTTGCTGTGAGCAGTCTTCAGTTAGTCGTTACGTATAAATCAGAATTGGAGTTAGCCACTGCCAACTGAATACTGATTTACTGACCACTATTATGGTACTTCGATTACGTTTACAATCTTATTGATAATATCTTCTGAAGTGATGTTCTCGGCTTCTGCTTCGTAAGTAATTCCTATTCTGTGACGTAAAACATCGTGAACAATAGCACGTACATCTTCTGGAATAACATAACCTCTTCGTTTAATAAAAGCGTAACATTTAGCTGCTGTAGCTAAGTTTATACTTCCACGAGGAGAGGCTCCAAACGAAATTAATGGTTTTAAATCCCCAAGTTTATATTTTTCAGGATAACGTGTTGCGAAAATGATATCGAGAATATATTTCTCGATTTTTTCATCCATATAAACTTCTCTAACTGCATTTTGTGCGCTTAGAATTTGAGCGATAGAAACTACAGGGTTTACTTTTTCGTAAGTTCCTCTTAAGTTCGCTCTTACAATTTGCTGCTCATCATCTATCGTTGGATAATCGATAACCGTTTTTAACATAAAACGATCCACTTGTGCTTCTGGTAACGGATACGTTCCTTCTTGCTCAACTGGGTTCATCGTTGCCATTACCAAGAATGGCTTGTCTAAAATAAACGTTTCATCACCAATAGTAACTTGTTTTTCTTGCATCGCTTCAAGCAAAGCCGATTGTACTTTAGCTGGTGCTCTGTTAATCTCATCTGCTAAAACAAAATTGGCGAAGATTGGTCCTTTTTTAATCGTGAAGTCATTCTCCTTCATATTAAAAATTAATGTACCAACAACATCTGCAGGCAATAAATCTGGGGTAAACTGAATTCTACTAAAAGAAGCATCAATCGCTTTTGAAAGCGTATTAATCGCTAATGTTTTTGCTAAACCTGGCACACCTTCTAGTAAAATATGACCTTGACCTAATAAACCGATGAGTAATCGCTCTACCATATGCTTTTGTCCAACAATAACCTTATTCATTTCAAAGGTTAATAAATCTACAAATGCACTTTCTCTTTCTATCTTTTCGTTAATTGACTTAATATCAACTGTACTCGTTTCTTCCATTATTTAAGGGTTTAAGAACAAAACTATGTTTTACACCAATTTCATTTTAAAGTAATTTTTTAATAAGAAATGGCTTCGTGTGTTTTAGAGCATGCAAAGTGTTAATTTTTTTTCTTAGTTGCTGTTAACAATTGGTTAAAAAAAAGAGCAACACCGAAGTATTGCTCATTTAAAGTTTAGAACTCGCCAAAACGAGTTCTATTAATCATGGATTAGATAATTAATATTGAATGTCTCTTATTTCTGTATACAATTTAGGATTTAATACCATCATATTATCAGACGCATTAAAGCTAATAGATTCATCGAGGTTAAGATCTATTACTATGTCATAAATATGATTAGATTCAAATTCTGTATTTACCAAGTTAGAAGGTGTAGCATTTCCTTTATCTGCAACATCTAAACTAAATAATGTTTGATCAATATCCATAAAATTATTGTCACCTAAAACGATTCTAATTTCATAAACATATGCCGATTTAATTTCAAAATAACTTACTAATTGCAATTGATTATCAGCATTAAGCGCGCTAACATTGTGTGTACCTGTGTTAATTGCATTTAGGCTAACCCAATTTGAAACACTTTTCTCCTCTGTAACACGTATTTGCACATCGGCTATATCTAAGTAAACTTTATTAAGGTCTTGTGTCGTGCTTTTTAAACGAACAGACACTGCTGCTAATTGATCGGTATTATCCATCTCATCTTTAGAACAACTTGTTGCGCTGATTAAAATGATAAATGTAAATGCTAAAAACTTAATGGCTTGTAAATGTTTCATAATTTGGGGTATTGAATAATTACAGAGCAATGATACCTCATTCGATATGTTTTGAGTATTTTTATGCATGAATTGCACAAAAACCTATATAAACTGAAAATAAAGTGAAATATTCTCGATTAATTGCAGGTACTATGACCTGGGGAAGCTGGGGAAAACAGCTCTCAAATAAAGAGATGGAAGCTTTAATGAACTTCTGTGTTTCTAACCACATTACTACTTTCGACCATGCTGATATTTATGGGGCTTATACTACTGAAGCCGACTTTGGTAAAGCATTTAAAAGCTCTAGTCTTAAACGTGAAGACCTTCAGCTAATTTCAAAATGCGGTATTCAAGAACTCAGTGATAACAGAAAAAATAAAGTTAAACATTACAATTACAGTAAAGATCATATTATTTGTTCTGTTGAAGACTCCCTAAAAAATCTCGAAACCGATTATTTAGATTTATTGTTACTGCACAGACCTAGTCCGTTAATGGTTGCTGAAGACATTGCCGAAGCGATAACCGTTTTAAAAAAAGACGGAAAAATTAGAGACTTTGGTGTGTCTAATTTTACACCATCGCAAATGGACATGATTGGTTTACGCATGGATATTGACGTCAATCAAATTGAATTCTCCATAACCGAACATTCTGCAATGTATAACGGCACCTTAGATTTTATGACCACTAGCGGCATAAAACCAATGGCTTGGTCGCCTTTAGGTTCAGTATTTAAAGACGACAATGAACAAACAAGACGTATCCATAAACAACTAGGTGAATTAATGGACAAATACAATGCAACAGAAGATCAGTTGTTATTAGCTTGGATCTTAAAGCACCCCTCAGGTATTCACCCTGTTATAGGAACAACGACTGAAAAACGATTAAAACTCGCTGTTGAAGCAGCGAAAATTGAATTAGAATTAGAAGATTGGTTTTTAATTTTACAAGCTGCACAAGGACATAACGTACCTTAGTGAATCCCTACAAAAAGTAGGAATCTTGTATTTAAAACTCAAATATCATAACAATAAAGAGATTACTGCTTTCGCAGGATTGACAGAAACATGAAAAAAATAGCATTAATAACAGGAGCAACAAGCGGAATCGGAAGAGCAACGGCTCATGTATTTGCGAAACATGGCATTAACTTAATATTATGTGGTCGTAGACAAGAGCGCTTAGATAGTGTTCAAAGGACACTTTCAAAAGAAACCGATGTGCATACGTTAAATTTTGATGTTCGCGATAGAGAAAAAACATTTGAAGCTATTGCGTCTTTACCAAAAGAGTTTCAACATATTGATATTTTAATCAACAACGCAGGAAATGCCCATGGCTTAGACCCCATCCAAACCGGAAATTTAGACGATTGGGATGCGATGATGGATATTAATGTAAAAGGCTTGCTCTATGTTAGTAAAGCTATTATACCAGGAATGACCGAACGTAAATCCGGACAAATTATTAATATAGGCTCTTCTGCGGGTAAAGAAGTGTATCCAAATGGTAATGTGTATTGCGGCAGTAAACATGCCGTTTTAGCAATTACGGAAGGCATGCGTATTGATTTAAACCCCTTCGGAATTAAAGTAGGTGCTATAAATCCTGGTTTGGTAGAAACTGAATTTTCTGAGGTTCGGTTTAAAGGAGATGCCGCAGCAGATAATGTATACAAAGGCTATAAAGCTTTGCAAGCGGAAGATGTAGCAGAAGTCATTTATTTTGCCATCTCTAGACCTGCTCATGTAAATATTGCAGATGTATTGATGTTTTGTACGGCTCAAGCCAATTCAACAACAGTAAAGAAATCTTTATAGTTTCTTCACTGTTGTTGAATATTATTTATTCTTATTAATTATTTTTTATTTCTACACCATGGCACATTATCGTTCATTTGAAGATTTAGAAGTTTACAAAAATGCTACAACATTTTGTGATGCTATTTGGGATATCATTATAAATACACCTTTACAAAAAGATTATAAATTGAGAGAACAAATAAATGGTTCTTCTGGTTCAATTATGGATAATATCGCTGAAGGATTCGGTAGAGGTGGAAATAAAGAATTTATTATGTTTTTGAGTTTTTCACGCGGCTCTTGCGCAGAAACCAAATCACAATTATTGCGTGCAAAAAACAGAAATCATATTACTGTAGAATTATATACTGAGCTTAATTCGAAAGCCGAAAATCTTATTGAGCAACTTTCAAAATTTATGAATTATTTAAAAAAATCTAATCGAAAAGGGCCAAAGTTCGATTAAGCCCTAATAAATAATAACAATAATTAATAGACAATAGTCCTTGATTAACAAACGCCTTCTCATAAAGCACTTACTTGCTCACAACGATGAGAACAGTTTTTATGATAAAAAGCGAAAAATTGATATTAGTCAAAAAGAAGGAAAAGCGAAGTTTTTAAAACATGTTTGCGCACTCTCTAACAGCAATCCAAAGAACAATTCTTATATCGTTATTGGAGTAGAAGATACCGATAACGAAATTATTGGTGTCGATTTTTTTGATGATAGCAAAATTCAGAATCTCATTAACGCTTACCTCAACAATCCACCAATTGTACAATACGAAAACATTCCATTTCCGCATTTACCAGACGACAAAGTCGTTGGTTTAGTAACTATTAGACCCCTTGATAGTATTACAGCTCTTAAAAAAAACATCTGGAAATATTATGGTGGCTCTGTGTTTTTTAGAGACGGAAGCATCAGCATGCCTAAGGTTTTTGATATTGAAATTGAAGATGTAAATTCAAAAATTGTTGCAGCGATTGAAAACAATGCACAAAATAATATTGAACTAACATTAGATGGTGTTTTCGATTTTATGAATAAACGTCAAGATTTTAGTCCGCAGTATAAAGTTTTTAAAGAATACTTTGTGTTGTGTTGGTCTGGCTACAAAAAGTATGTAAAAAATGAATTGTTCTTTTCTAGAGTAGATATCGAATTAATTAATGAACAGGTTCGTCTATTTTATTCGGCTTTAGATGAAGTTTCAATTTCATATACCGAAGATTCTTTTATAATTATTGAATATGTAAAACTAGGCTTGTATCAGTCTCATAAATACTACAAACTTGAAGAAAAGATTATTCACTTCGAAAACAACGCCAGTTATTCTATTGAAGTTAATCTCGTATTTGAGCCGCCTCAATTTGATAAAAAAGTGTTACACCATATTTACAATTCTAATAATTCAATTTTAGAAAAACTAAAAAAGACCATAACACTGTCTCAAAGCGAATCCCAAGATTTAAAGAATTTAGCTGCCAGCTATTTAATTTGTTATCTAAACGGATTTGAAATAGCATTGCAAAAATTGGAAGAGATAAAACCACATTTAAAAAGCTACAATTTAGAACTCTATTATTCGTACAAAGAAACCATGCGAATATTACGAAAAGTAAAATACAGTTAGTTCACCGATAATAAATGTTTTTAATCCCTGATTTTTGCGCTTTACCGAATCAAACTTAAAAACACTACTGATTATACATTTTTTTCGACCATTCATCAGAAACTTTGCTGACCCACCTAAATATTGTCCATATTTGTAATGCTATTAATCAATTACCAAACCTTGTTTCTCTAAAGCCAAAAGCTGAAAATTGAAACAAGGTTTTTTTATGCGCTTAAATAAAATTTAGTTGTTCTTGTTTATTTGGAATTATACCGTCAGCAGAAACACCCATCCATTTTGAAAGTATTGTAGCATAAATCGATCTAAAATCTGTAGTGTATTTTATATCTCCATTAGCGTCCAAGTCACTTAAACTCGCCAAATTATTATAGAAACCCGCCTTCTTTAGATTCTTACCGATTACAAACACATTATTAGCAGTACCATGATCTGTACCATTAGCTGCGTTTTGTTTAACACGTCTTCCAAACTCAGAGAAAGTTAAAATCAATGTATCTTTAAACGTATCATTTCGCTTTAAATCGCTTACAAATGCCGAGACACTTCCTGCATATTCTGATAATAATTTTGCTTGCTTGTTATTCTGATTCGCATGCGTATCAAATCCCCCAAGAGATGTGTAAAAAACCTTAGTGTCTAAACCCGAATTAATAAACTGGGCTACATTTTTAAGTTGTTTTGCAAATGCGTTTTGAGGATAGGTTTCTTGTGAAGTTTTTACATCCGTATTTTCATAAATATAATTCGCAGAGGATTTAGCTTCAATCATAGTTTGATACAAATACCCTAAGTTGTGTTCACTTAAATGTGTATCGTTATAATGGCTTAATACACTTTTAAAATATGGGTCTTTTGCCGAATTATACAAGACTCTAAAATCGTTAGTTGCAATGCCATTAAAATGATCACCCTTCATGGCTAAACTGAGCTTCTCATCAATTTCTATAGCATTGTAAGGCTGTTTTCCATACTGATCTAAATAACGACCCAACCAACCACTTTGCAAATATTCATCTGAGCTACTTGCCGTTTGCCAAATATCCATAGATCTAAAATGTGATCGTACAGGGTTTGGATAACCGACATTGTTGATGATGGATAATTCCCCATTATCAAACAACCCACGTAACGGACTTAAACTTGGATGAAATCCTAAATCGTCATTTAGTTTTATAATATCTTTAGTAATCGCTAATTTTGGCCTTGCGTTGTAATACAAATCATTGTTGTGCGGAATTATGGTATTAAGTCCATCATTTCCTCCAGCCAATTGCACAATAACCAAACGTTTATATCCTAAACGTTCTGAAGCCACAGCTTCGAATGCTTTTACAAAATCAGGAACAAAAAATAAGCTGCTCGCTAGTGCGGAATTTTTAAGAAATTTTCGTCTATCCATAATTAACACATTTGATATTCTGGTAATGACATCAACTGAACGCAATACTCTCGCTTAGACATTTTACTCAGTGTTTTTAAATAGTCAGCAGTCCCCTTATTAATAGTCCCCTGAAGGATATAATCTTGAAGATCTTCCGTGGCAACAGCCTCAAAATTCTCTAAAAAAGTAGTCCAATTGGGTAGGGTTTTAAAAGGTAATTTACCTTTATACTTTTGCATAAATTTCTTCTTGAATTGATCATTTTGGCCCGAATCAATTACGGAGTTATTCAAAATTACAGAAGGCAATTTTAAACGTATCATAATGGTATTGGCATCAATCCAAGCTTTATCACCTTTCCAACCTGCCACATTTGGTGGGTTTAACAAGGTTTGTCCCAATAATTTTTGAATTTTAATGAGGTCTTTTTCTTTTTCAAATACAACAGGCACTGTATTCGCCATACCCACTAAATACTCTATAGGAGATTTAATTTTTGAACCGATGTTATCGTCATCATAAAACCAATCGGATAGAAACACAAACCGCATTAAATTTTCGATATTATAATCCTTAAAGAACACATCTGCCATAGCAGCGATATGTTTTTTATTAGGTTTAGGATTTACAAAATGACGGTAGATCTTATCTGAAATAAATGCAGCACATTGTTTGTTTTTAAGAATAATATCAATAATATCATCACCATCATAATTGCCTATGCTATTAAAAAACAGCTTAGAATTATTATCATGACGGTTTTCTTTATATACAAAATCCCCTTCAAAATCATGACTATAGCCTGTAAAAGCTCGTGCGCACTCTTTAATGTCTTTTTCGGAGTACTGTCCTTCACCTAATGTGAACAGCTCCATTAATTCGCGTGCAAAATTCTCATTAGGTTTTGCTTTTCTATTTTGTTTTCCATTTAGATATTTAAGCATTGCGGCTTCTTTAGAAATAGCTTTCACAAAATCTCTAAAATCGCCTAAAGCAAAGTATCGAAGCGTATTATTATACCGCTCAGCATATAATGGATTTCTCTCTCTGCACACAAAATGATTTGCCCAAAATAACGTCATACGCTCTCTAAGTAACTCACTAGGATTAACTAATCGTTTTACCCAAGCTATATTAAACTCTAAAATTTTCTTGGTACCTTTTTGATTAATCTCTCGTGCTAATTCTGGAAAACTCTTAAGATCAACTGGTTTAATTCCATCTAAATAAGATAGATCAATATGTAGTGGAGTAAAAGCTTTAGAAGATTCAAAAAGTACTTCAACCACTGATGTTCTCTGTTTAGATATGATTGTATTGGACTTTGGATGCATTCCAAAACCTGCTCGCCAATACAAATGTTGAAGTTGTTGCTGTGTCATGTTTAATTAAGACTTAATATTTTTCTGATGGTTTAAAACTAAAATTGATTGTTAAGTTAAATAAAAAAAGCCATATCTAATGATACGGCTTCTTCTTAACAATTATAATTTAACTTTATAAATCAAACTTAATCCCTTGTGCTAATGGCAATTCATCAGAGTAGTTAACCGTGTTGGTTTGTCTTCTCATGTACACTTTCCATGCATCTGAACCAGACTCACGTCCACCACCTGTTTCTTTTTCACCACCAAAGGCACCACCAATTTCAGCACCAGAAGTTCCGATGTTTACGTTAGCAATTCCACAGTCAGAACCAGCATAAGATAAAAACTTCTCTGCTTCTTTCATTTCGTTAGTCATGATGGCTGATGATAAACCTTGAGCCACACCGTTTTGTTTTTCTATGGCATTTTCAACCTCACCAGAATACTTCATTAAGTATAAGATTGGAGCAAATGTTTCGTGTTGTACAATTTCGAAATGATTTTCAGCTTCGATGATTGCTGGTTTTACGTAACAACCACTTTCAAAACCTTCACCTTCTAAAACTCCACCTTCAACTAAAACGTTTCCACCTTCAGCTTTTGCTTTTTCAATAGCCGCTAAATAGGTATTCACAGAATCTTTATCGATTAATGGTCCAACGTGATTATTTTCATCTAACGGGTTACCAATTTTAATTTGTCCGTAAGCACCAACAATGGCATCTCTTACTTTATCGTAAACAGATTCGTGAATAATTAAACGACGCGTAGAAGTACAACGTTGACCACAAGTCCCCACAGCACCAAACACAGCACCAGGAACCACCACTTTTAAATCGGCAGTTGGCGTGATAATAATAGCATTGTTTCCACCTAATTCTAATAATGATTTTCCAAAACGTTCTGCAACTGTTTTACCAACAATACGTCCCATTCTTGTAGAACCTGTAGCAGATACTAAAGGCATTCTATGATCTGTAGTCATCATTTCACCTACTTTGTAGTCTCCATTAATAATACAAGAAATACCTTCTGGTAAGTTATTTTCTTTTAAAATGCCAGCAATAATATTCTGACAAGCTATTGAACATAACAATGATTTTTCAGAAGCTTTCCAAACACAAACATCACCACAAATCCAAGCTAAAGCTGTGTTCCAAGCCCAAACTGCTACTGGGAAATTAAATGCTGAAATAATACCAACAACTCCAATTGGATGCCATTGTTCTCTCATCACGTGACCAGGACGTTCTGAAGGAATGGTTTGTCCGTTTAATTGACGCGATAAACCTACAGCAAAATCACAGATGTCAATCATTTCTTGAACCTCACCGTAACCTTCTTGCAACGATTTACCCATTTCGTAAGACACTAATTTCCCTAAAGGTTCTTTTAAGTCTCTTAATTTATTACCAAACTGACGTACAATTTCGCCACGTTGTGGTGCAGGTACATCTCTCCAAGTTTTAAATGCGCTAGTTGCTGCATCCATTACTTTATCGTAATCGGCTCTTGTGGTTGTTTTTACTTTTCCTATTAATTTGCCATCTACAGGAGAGTAAGATTCTATAATTTCTCCGTTAGAAAAATTATTAGAACCTGTAGAAGATCCTTCATTTATATCTTTTACACCCAACTGTTGTAAGGCTTCTTTTATTCCGAAATCGGTAGCTACTGCTTCCATATTTGCTTATTTTTTATGAATTATTAAAATTTTATGCGAAGTTAGTAATAAATACTTAGTTAGCCGAAGTGTGGCATCTCTAAATTGAATAACATTAAGGCCTATGAGTTAGTCGAATAACAAATTAACGCTCTCTACAAAAACTATCTTAATTTCATTAACTCATTTGTGTATAATTATTAACTTTAAGACCAATTTAACAATTAACCTACGTCTAAAACTAAAAATCTAAGCGTACTTATTTAACAAGAAAGCACTTACCTTTGCTTCTTAGTCGAAACATTCAATTAAATCCATCAGCAACATGAACATCAAAAAGCACCTCCTCCTACTCCTAATTCTAGCATTTGTATGTTCTTGTGAAAAGAAGCCTGTTGAAACGGATAACATTTTTAAATTTAGAGACTATATCAGTTACACCACTTCAGGATTGGTGTCTGTTGCAGATCCTATAAAAATTACGCTTTCAGATACAGTAAGCGGATGGGAAATAGATAAAACATTACCAACTGACCTTATTAAATTAACACCTCACGTTCAAGGACAATTAAAAGCCATGAACAATCATACACTTTTGTTTACACCAGATGAACCTTTAGAACCTGCTACAGAATATACCGTAAACGTTAAATTGGGTGAAATTTATAATACCATACCAAAGGATTTTGAAGATTATACGTTTCAATTTAAAACCATCACACCAAGTTTCAATATTACCACTCAAAACCTACAATCGTACAGTAAGGAATGGCAGTATATGTTTGCACAATTACGATCGGCTGACGTGATTTCACTTAATGAGGCTAAAAAATTAGTCGCTGCTACTCAGAACTCAAAATCTTTAAACTTAGTATGGAATGAAGCTAATGAAACTTCAAAATTTTTCGAGTTTAAAATAGACAGTATTAACCGTTTAGTTGAAGACAGTAAAATTGATATCACATGGGATGGCTCTGCCATAAAAGCGGACAATAAGGGTGAGAACTTTATCACTATTCCTGGAAAAAATAATTTCACGATTGTGAATACAGAAGTTGTTCAGAGTCCGGAACAATTCTTATCACTTAACTTTTCAGATCCTTTAGTGAAGCAGCAAAATTTCGCCGGATTGGTATCGCTTCAAGGCGTTAAAAACCCAAAATATATTGTCGATGGCAATGTACTAAGAGTGTATCCAGACACTAAATTGGTTGGAGATATTCAAGTCGATGTCTTTAAAGGCATTAAAAACACCGATGGTTTCAAATTAAAGAAACCGTTTTCAGAACTGTTAACTTTTGAAGAATTAAAACCTGAAGTCCGACTTATTAGCAACGGAAGTATTCTTCCAAATTCAAAAGAACTAAAATTCAATTTTGAAGCGGTTAACTTGAGTAAAGTCGATGTCAGAATCATTAAAATATTTGAAGATAACGTCCTTCAATTTTTACAAGATTACGACCTTAATAGTGGTGACCAATATGCTATTAAAAAAGTAGGACGACGTATTGCAAAGGAGACCATCACTTTAATTCAAGAAGAGAATCAAAACACCGGAAAATGGAAAGCTTACAGTATTGATTTATCAAAATACCTTAAAGCAGATCCTGGTGCGATTTACAGAGTAGAATTGAGCTTTAAAAAGGAGTATTCGCTTTACGATTGTACGTCGAATGCTGAAACAACAACCATTGATGAAGATGATTACTACGACGATTATTATGAGGAAGATTACTACGCTTCTGAAGAAAGTACTGAGGAAGAAGAAGACTTACGAGAAGAACGCTATTGGGACAATTTAACCTATAGCTACAGAAACACCAATTACCGCTGGAGAGATAGAGACAATCCTTGTACGGACTCCTATTACAATTACGGCAATCGCGTGGTGTCTCAAAATTTAATCAGTTCAGATCTTGGAATTATTGCGAAACAAGGTGCGGATAATACTTATCTATTTGCGATAACGAATATTCTATCAACTAGTCCAGAAAGTGCTGCAAAAGTCACACTATATAATTACCAACAACAAGAATTAGCAAATGGCATTACCAATAAAGACGGTATTATAAAAATCGACGCTAAACACAGGGCTGCTTTCGCGATTGCGACTAAAGGTAGTAATGTGAGTTATATTAAATTACACGATGGTATGTCCTTATCGCTGAGTAAATTTGATGTGTCTGGTAACCGACTACAACGTGGACTTAAAGGCTACATCTACGCAGAACGCGGTGTTTGGCGACCAGGAGATAGTTTGTTTTTAACGTTTATGTTGAATGATGTTGCAAACAAACTGCCAAAACGTCATCCTGTAAAATTAGAAATCACAGATCCTGTTGGAAAATTAGTGTACAGAAAAATCTCTATCGATAACCTTAATAATTTCTATGATTTCACAGTACCAACCTCAACAGACTATAAAACCGGAAATTATAATGCGAAGGTTTCTGTTGGAGGAGCAACATTTTCTAAAGGTTTAAAAATTGAAACCGTAAAACCAAACCGATTAAAAATTAAAATCGATTTTGAAAATGATATTTTAACCAACGACAAGCCTCTTCAAGGAGATTTAAATGTGACGTGGTTACACGGCGCACCAGCAAAGAACTTAAAAGCGGAAATAAAAGCAAAATTCACATCAACTTATACAAGTTTTAAAGGCTATAAAGATTACGTTTTTAACGACCCTACACGAACATTCAGTTCTGAAGAAACCAATGTTTTTGAAGGTAATTTAGATGCAGACGGAAATGCTAACATTGACGCTAAATTAAATATCGGTAAAAATGCTCCTGGTATGTTAACGGCTCAATTTTTAGTGCGAGCGTTTGAAAACGGAGGTGATTTTTCACTAGATGCTTTTACCATGCCCTATGCACCTTACGAAAGTTTTGTTGGGTTACAATCACCAAAAGGCAACAATTATGGTTCCTACTTTACAGATGAAAACCACACGTTTGATGTGGCTACAGTTACAGATGAAGGACAACCTATTCAACGTAAAAATCTAGAAGTAAAGGTTTATAAAGTGGAATGGCGTTGGTGGTGGAATTCCTCTTACGATAACTTATCGAGTTACGTATCGAGCAATTACCACAGACCTGTGCAATCCTTTTCTGTGAATACAGATGCCAATGGAAAAGCAAATTTTAAACTTAAAATCCCAGAAAACGAACGCGGACGCTACTTAATTAGAGTGGTAGATCCGGTAAGTGGTCATGCCACAGGAAGAACGGCTTATTTCTATAAAAATTGGTGGTCATCAAATCCTTCGAACGATAAGGAAGCGGCTAAAATGCTCGTGTTTTCAACCGATAAAGAAAATTATAATGTTGGTGACACGGCAAAATTAACCTTCCCTTCAGGATCTGAAGGTCGTGCTTTAGTAAGTATAGAAAACGGTTCAGAAGTATTACAACATCAATGGGTAAAAACTAAGCCAGGTGAAACGACTATTGATATTCCTGTAACTTCAGCAATGGCACCAAACGTGTTTATTAATATTTCGTTATTACAGCCGCATGCTATTACCTCTAACGATTTACCAATTCGTTTGTATGGTGTGATCCCTATGATGGTTGAGGATCCTTCGACAAAATTAGAGCCACAAATTAAAATGCCAGATGTGATTCAGCCAGAGCAATCTTACGAGATAAAAGTATCTGAAAAGAATAACAAATCTATGACCTATACTATTGCCGTTGTAGAAGAAGGCCTATTAGATTTAACGCGTTTTAAAACACCAAATGCTTGGGATAGTTTCTATGCACGTGAAGCTTTAGGTGTAAAAACTTGGGATATTTTTGATGATGTTATTGGAGCGTATTCAGGAAGTATTGACCAAGTCTTCGCTATCGGAGGAGACGGCAGTGCTGCTGCTGGAAAAAACAAGAAAGCTAACCGTTTTAAACCTGTGGTGACCTATTTAGGCCCTTTCCTTTTAGATAAAGGACAAACAAAAACGCATCAGCTAAAAATGCCAAATTATATTGGTGCGGTTAGAGCCATGGTTGTAGCAGGTAATAATGCCACAGAAGCTTATGGAAGTGCTGAGAAATCGGTTCAGGTTAAAAAACCATTAATGGTGTTAGCGACTTTACCACGCAAATTGAGTCCTGGTGAAAAAGTAACACTTCCTGTGACGGTTTTTGCCATGGAAGACAAAGTGAAAAACGTGACTCTATCCTTAAAATTAAGTGATGGTATTGTCGTAAAAGGCGACGCTTCACAATCATTAAAATTCGATAAACCAGATGAAAAAATGGTGTATTTTGAATTGGATGTTACCAAAGCAAAAGGCATCAATACCATTGAAGTCATCGCTACAGGAAACGGAGAAAAATCAACCTACAAAGTTGAAATTGATGTAGAGAATCCTAATCCGTATACATCGCGTGTTATTGATAATGAATTAGAGGCGAATGCCAAACAAACAATAGACATCACAACCTTTGGTGTTGTAGGAACAAATTCAGCAACGGTAGAATTTTCAACCTTACCACCAATGGACTTTACGGGTAGATTGCAATATTTAATCCGCTATCCTCATGGTTGTTTAGAACAAACCACATCTGGTGTGTTCCCGCAACTATTCTTAGCTGATATATTTGATTTAACGGCTCAGAAGAAAAAAGAAGTCCAAAGTAATATTGAAAGTGGTATTAAACGTTTAGGCAATTTCCAACAACCTAATGGCGGCATGAGCTATTGGATGGGAGAAAACACCGCTAATGATTGGAGTACAAGTTATGCTGGTCACTTTATGATTGAAGCTGAGAAAAAAGGCTTTGTATTGCCATTAACGTTTAAGAGCAACTGGATTGCTTACCAACAACAAGCCTCTAGAAACTGGAGACCTAGCTATCGTGTTTATCATTCCGATTTGGCACAAGCCTACCGTTTATACACTTTGGCTTTAGCTGGTAACCCAGATTTAGCAAGCATGAATAGATTGCGTGAGTTTGAAGAACTATCTAACGAAGCCAAATGGAGATTAGCAGCAGCTTATGCTTTAGCAGGACAACAAGAAGCGAGTGATGCGATTTCTAAAACGGCAAATATCAATTTCCAACCGTCTAAATCGAATTATTACACCTATGGTTCAGTAGATAGAAATAGAGCTATGGCTTTAGAAACGATGATTATTACGGGCAACCCAAAAGCGAGAGATTTAGCAAAAACTATTGCTAAAGATTTATCAAGTAATAATTGGATGAGTACGCAAACGACGGCTTATAGTTTATTAGCCATGGGAAAAATGGTTGTTAAAAATGGCGGTAAAGATTTAAAACTGACCTATAATATTAATGGTAAATCAGAAATTATAGACACTAAAAATGCCATTGCACAACGTCATATTCCTATTAATGATGGTACCAATCAACTTACCATTACGAACGCAAAAGACAATTTGGTTTATGTGAGAGTATTAAACTCTGGTAAATTGAAATTAGGCGAAGAATTAGCTGAGCAACGTGGCTTTACTATTTCAACAGTATACAAAGATTTACAAGGCAACAAAATAGATATTAAAACGCTTCAACAAGGACAAGATTTTGTAGCGACAGTAAGCATTTCTAACTTAACTAATGACTATGTACATGATGTGGCTTTAACGCAGATTTTCCCTTCAGGTTGGGATATTGTCAATACAAGATTTACAGCATTTGGAGATACCACAGTAAGTCAAGCGAGATACACAGACATTAGAGATGACAGAGTGAATTTCTATTTCGATATGAATCCGAAAGGCAAACATGGTACCAAAACGTTCACCGTATTGCTGAATGCCTCTTACCTAGGCACCTATTATTTACCAGGCTCACAAGCTGAAGCCATGTATGATAATGATTATTTGGTTCGACACAAAGGAGAATGGATCACTGTTGAGAAGTAGCACAACAAATTCCTGCGCAGGCAGGAATCTCATTCCAGACCTGCAAGGTTTCAAAAACCTTGTAGGTCTAATTAACCAACCTAGAAAATTAATACCTACATGGTCAAAAAAAAGACCTTACTGGTCTAATAATAACAGATGCTGAATCAAGTTCAGCATAAACTAAATACTCGCCGTCCGGAAGGCAAGAATCCTAGAAACAAAACCGCTAAAAATGTTTAACCTTAAATCACAAAATTATGAGAAATTTAAAGCAGATTTTAGCGATCGGAATGCTCTTCACTGTCGCATTAGTAACAGCACAACAAAATGCTTACGTAGCAGCAGAAAGCGGATTATCCCTTAGAGACCAGCCCGATGTCAGCGGCAAAATGCTAAGCAAATTAGCCTATGGCGAGGCCATCGGAGTACTTGAAAAAACAGACAAAAAATTAGTCGTGCTCGATGGCGGAAAAAAAGTAAGTGGAGAATGGGTAAAAGTTGAAACTCGAAATCATATTGGTTATGTGTTTAATGGCTACTTATCTTCAACAAAAATTTCTAAAACCATTCGATTAGATTTAGACCAATTGAATGTTGAAATAAAGAACTTAGCCACAAGTGATTCTAAAAGACTTCATAACTTAAAACAAACCGACTCTACAACAATCCATGTCGATTTAGGAGCGTCACCTGAAAAAAAACAAATTGTTTTAGTTGATAATGACTATAAGCATGTGAGTATTTTTCAGCGTTACGAAAATAGCATTTCGTTTATGAGCGTCGATAAGAAATGTGATGCCAATGACTGGAAACATTTTGATTCGGAATGGAAGCCATTAAAACAAACGAGATCTAACACGTTTGAAACGTTAGCGTATTCTGAAAATGATTGGAAACAATTTATTGACACTTCCGTTGAGGATTTAAAAACTGAAGTTATTGACCAATGTGGAGCAGATTGGTTAGACTATTTTAAGACGATAAAAAACGTGAAGGATTATCCTATTGGAGTTTCAACAAATCGTGTTTTTCTTAAAATCATCTTGACCGATTTTGAAGATAATATCACTGAAAAAATAATTGAGTTTGATATGCCTACAGGTTGTTAGATTGAGGTAAGACCTGACAGGTTTTAAAAACCTGTCAGGTTTAATTAAAAAATCTACTTATCGTTTTAAAGAAAAATGAGCTCTAAACTCTTTACGAACACCACTACTAGGCTCGTCGTACTCTACTGTGAACCAATAGTCGCTTGTTGGTAAAGCATTACCGTTGAATGTTCCGTTCCAACCCTCTCCATCCGGACTTAGTTGCTTTAATAACTTGCCGTAACGGTCAAATATGTAAATTATAGCATTACTTCCAATACCTTCAATATTCCAAGTCTCATTATTACCATCTCCATTTGGTGTGAAATACAGCGGGTAATCGATAATAAACTTTGATGTTACCGTTAATCCACAGCCATTCTTGTCTCTTGCCGTGATTTCATGGTCTCCAGCTGATACGTTCGTAAATGTTCCTTCATCTTGCCAAGGCCCACCATCTAAACTGTATTCATAAACACCAATTCCTATAGCTAAAGCTTCTAAAACATGATTATCGGCAAAGGCTTGTGTTACTCGTTCAATAGTTAAACTTGGTGGTTCACTTTCTATCACTAATGTTGAATCTTCATTTTCACAACCTGTGACTATATTCGTTATATATACCGCATAAGTTCCACCTTCAGTTGGCATAATACTAGATCCTGTTTGGCTTATAAGTGCACCTTCATACGTCCATATAAAACTATAATCTGCTGTAGACAAACCTGTGTCAATTACTAATGGTTCTAATATTTCTGTTCCATTAGTATTTAAACACAATGTATAATTCTCTTCTAAATTAAACTTTGGTAATGGATTTACTTGTAACGTCAATTCGGCCACTTCATAACAGATTGATGTGTCATTTCCGGTTGTATCAAGTGTGTCATTATCTACTCTTGCATAAATCACTTGTGGATTAACGCTGTTTTCATACAATGTTGGTAGAGGGTTTACATTTAAATCCGCCTCTTCTTGTGTCGCGAAATACGTCACGATATAATTCAGTGGATCTTGCCCGTCTAATACTTCTGGATCTCTTGTTGTAAGATCAAACTGCGTACTATCGTTAGTTGAATCACCATCAGTTTCCATATTGTCATCACATGTTTCATAAACAATAGGTTCCATATTTGGATTGGCCTGAGCTGCTTCTTGTACTTCGATATTAAAACTTTGCGTGCTAATTGAACAACCCGTAATAGTGTTGGTGATGGTTACAAAGATTTCTTGTGGATTACTCAGATTGGTATATGAACCGGCAATTCCGTTAATTCCTGCCTCGGCATCCGCTAGGTTTTCATGGTAACTCACTATAAACTGTGTTGGGTCTTGACCGTTTAAAACTTCTTCGTCTTTTGTCGTTAAGTCAAAATTATCAAAGCCATCGGTAGATAATTCACATTGTATAAAATCTGTTACAGCTACCACTTCTGGTAAGGGATGCACTACAATAGTAAAATCTACTAAGGCATAGCAACCTGTAGCATCCTTAGTCACCCTAACATAGATTTCTTGCTCAGAAGCTTCTATATTTGTGTATTGTACTGGATCTGGTATTGCATTTGTTCCGGAATTAGCATCATCTGCACTCTCATAATATGTTACAGTAACTCCAGCTTCACCGTTTCGGATTAGGATTTCGTTTTCCGTGAGATCAAATAGCTCTACACCATCTCCTGTATTGATGTCATCACACAATTCTATATTTGGTAACAAACTGCTTTCTGTAGGAGTTGGATTAGGTAATACTCTTATTGTTAAAGTTACAAAATCTACACAACCCGTATTAGTATCGGTAACCACTGCATAAAGCGTCTGTGGATTTGCTACTTGTCCATTTACAGACCTATTGTTATAATTTGTTGGATCTGATATCGCATTCTCTTGGGCTTGCGCATCTGTATTCGTTTCATAATAAGCCACTGACCAACTCGTATTCCCACCTGTAATTTCTGCGTTTTTTATTGTAAGGTCAAATGCTGTTATTTCATCACCAGGCACCTCACCTAAGTCATCACATTCACTTAATTGTGTCGGCTGTATCGCTTCTGGTGGTAATGCGACAATCAATTCAAATTGCCCTGTATCATAACACCCTGTAATAGGGTCGTATAAACGCACGTAAATAGTTTGAGGATTACCCGTATTCGTATAGTTTCCTATATTGATGATTGGATTCGTTCCCGTCTCAGCATTGACAGCACTTATATGATAAGTTAAAATCACATTTAGCGGATCTTGACCATTAAGGATTTCTTCATCTTTAGTCGTAAGATCAAATTGAGCTAAACCATCATTATTACTATCACAGATTGTATATGTTTCTAGATTTACGGGCACTTCTGGTGCTGGATTTACAATAAGCTCTAGCGTATTCTGAGTAAGACTATAACAACCTGTTAACGTATTCTCTGAACGCACATATATTAATTGATTATGAGCAACAATATTATTATACAAGCCGACAATAGCATTACTTCCCGTCTCTGCATCATTCTGTGTTTCGTGATACGTAATTACAACATCGGATTCACCATTTGTAATTTCTACCGTACGGATTTCTAAATCAAACTGACCAAAACCGTCATTGTCAACATCACATATTTCTATTGAATCTGGATTTGGTTCTGGTGATGGTATTGGATTAACTCTAAGGGTTAATGTACTTGTATTGTAACACCCTGTAATATCGTTTTCTGCTCTTACAAAAACAGTTTGCGCATTACTTGTGTTTACATACGGACTTACAATTGGGTTGGTCGCATTGTCTGCATCCAATTGAGTCTCATAATGCGTTAGCGTTATACCTGTTTGACCATTAAGTATATCGTCATTTACATTCTCTAAAATAAAACCTTCTTGTTCATCTCCTGAATTATTAACATCACATAATTCTAATGGTGCTGGTGTTACTAATACGGGTAATGGGTTAACGATTAACTCTAAACTTGTTATTTTATAACAGCCTTCTACCGTTGTATTATCTTCAACGCGTATCCAGATAATTTGGTTAAAATCGTCTGTATTGACGTAAGCTAATGGATTTGCTATTGGGCTAATGTTATCTATTGCATTTGCCTGTGTTAGATAATAGCTCAGTATATATTGCGTTGGATCTTGACCGTTTAATATCTCACCTGATTTACTTGTTAAATTAAAAGTAGCATAACCGTCAGCAGATATATCGTCACATTCCTGCAATGCTGTTGGATCAACGAGTTGCGGTGTTGGCTCAACGATTAACTCTAACAAAATTATAGTCGCACAGTCTGTAGCTATAGTTGAGCTTTCTACTCTTACATAAAGAATTTGACCATTTTGTACAATGTTATTATAGCTTACTGTAGTGTCTATAGCATCTACTCCAATATTGGCATTAGTTTGAGTCTCGTGATACGTTACCGTAAGACCTGAAGTAACACCTCCAGTGATTTCATCATTGACATCTGTAAGCGTAAACAAACCATAACCATCATTATCCGGATCACAATATATTAAAGCTTGTGGCGTATTAGCAATTGGTGCTTGTTGCACTAATAATTCTAAAGTTGTAATTGCATAGCAACCTGTATTGACATCCTTAACTTTTGCAAAGATAATTTGACCGTTGCTAGTATTAGTATAAAGTGTCGGTAACACATTTGTTTCAGCTTCTGCTTCTGCTAACGTCTCGTAATAACTTATAGAATAGTTAGGATTACTTCCTGTGATTTCTGCATTTTTTAAACTTAAATCTATTACTGTAAGTCCATCTGGTGTACCATCGTCACAAACTTCTAGTGGAGTTGGTGCGATAGGTGTTACCGCCGAATACACTGTAACTGATTGTGTACTTGTTGAAGGGCAAGTACCACTTGTTGTATATTCAAGAGTATAAGTTGCATCTGAGGCACCTCCACTTATAAGACCTGTATTCGTATCGATTGAAGCTCCATCCGTTGGTACTGGATTAAATGAAAAACTACCTCCTGAATTTCCTGTAATAGTAGATACGCCACCATCACATGTTGGAGTTATTGAAAATGAAGCATCATCCGCCACTAATACATTAAATGTTTCCGTTTTGGTGTCCGAACACAATCCAGGTGTTACATATTCAATAGTATAACTCGCTCCTGATGTTCCGTTAGTAACTGTTCCCGTATTAGAATCTATAGTTGCTCCGTCTGAAGGCGAAGGATTAAAACTAAAAGTTCCACCTAAGGTATCATTAATAATAACTGTAGCGCCATCACAAGTGGCCGTAATATTAAAAGAAGCAATATCATGAGTCAAAATATCTCCGTTCACAGCTGTTCTCGTTGCAGAAATACAACCTGTAATTGGATCTGTTGCTTGTGCGTAATAAGTTCCTGATGTACCCACAACTAAAGTTGTGCTGTTAGATACTAATAAGTTTCCTGCAGTTGCCGCATCAAACCAATCTACAATAATTCCACTTGGGACTGTCACAGATAAAGTGGCTTCAATTGAATTACAACCTGAATTAGCATCACCATCACTAATCGGTGTCTCTGGTAAAACAGTAGATGTCGTAACACCAACTCTTGTTAACGATATACAACCTGTTACTGTATTTACAGCCTCAGCGTAATATGTTCCTTCCATTGCAGTGAGATACGAAACACTATCTGATTGCAATAAAGCACCACCCGTTGGCGCATCATACCAATTTACAACAATCCCAGTTGGAACTGTAACTGAAAGCGTTGCATCATTCGTTATACAACTAAAATTAACATCACCATCACTAACTGGAGTTGCAGGAAAAGTCGCGCCCGAAGCATTAACAGGCACTCTTGTTATAGACACACATCCTGTAATTGCATCAACAGACTCCGCATAGTAAATTCCTGGAGCTGTTGCTAAATAAGATTCAGAATTTGATTGCACCAAAGTACCACCTGCAGCGGCATCATACCAATTAATATTTATGCCACTTACAGCCGTAACAGATAGAGTTGCTTGGCTACTAATGCAATCGAAATCAACATCTCCATTACTAACAGGAGTTATAGGATTTGGATTAATAAATACTTCATATACATCTGAAAATGTATTACAATCTAAATTATTAATATTGGTAGCATATTCAGCAACTTTCGTTCTGTAATAAGTTCTCGTGGTAATTCCTGAGATAGAAATAGAGGCATTTGTCTCACCAGCAACATCTGTCCAATTTACACCATCAGTACTGACTTGCCATTGGTAAAAATGATTACTAAATACTGTAAAATCTGGTATTGCCGTAATAACATCAGAATACGGTGTTTCTGAATTACAAATAGAAGCTGAATTATTATTACTAGTATCTTCGACAGCAATTAAATCCCCACAACTCTTAAATACGATATCATCAATAGCTAAATCATTACCACAACCCCCTGCACCATTATTAATCATTTTGAGTATAACCGACGTCTGCCCTGGTAAAGTTTGAAAGACCAATCCATACTGCTCCCATGTTGGTGTAACTTCACTATATATATCTCCTGTATCACCAGATGCTAATAAATTAGTATTGGTATTATCCCAAATTTCGAATTGTACATTTACAGGTATTCCATTACCACCACAGCCAGAGAGCGGTAATATGTTCATTAACCATGATGAAAATTCGTAAGTTGTATTTTCACATAAACCATCAATAGGTGTGGTGTAAAATTCTCCTGTAGTAAAACTCGCATTTACAATTAATGCTTTTCCATTAACATCACCTGTATGGTCACTAGGCATACTCCAACCATAATGAGATGTTTGCGGCCCAATTGTATATTGACCATCTTGAGGTCCTGGGTATCCGACAAAAGTATAAGTCGTTGTGCCAACTGGCAATTGCGGAATATAACTGGTACCTGTTCCAAAATCTTCTACAAATATCGGATCACCAGAATTTCCTTGACAAAACCCTAATTGCGCATGCACTTCTTTTGTAAAAAAAGAAACACAAAAAATTATGATTATTTTAAGATTGAATAAATTGTTTCTCACGTTCAAATATATATATAAGTTTGTGTAATAATTTTGGCTTTTAGCCGAAAAAGGCCCAAAAACCACATATGTATAGGTCATGTATAGTTTAATTAAGCACTTTAAGAAAAATAAAATTACGTTTGTAGTGCTCTTTGTGCTTCTAATTGTCTATTATTTCTGTTTACCGAAGAAATTATTTAAAGATCCTACGGCTACAATTATTACAAGCCAATCAAATGAACTGCTAGGAGCCTTAATTGCAGATGATGGTCAATGGAGATTTCCTGCTAATAATACTGTTCCAGAAAAATTTAAAACGTGTATTCTTCAGTTTGAAGATGAATACTTTTACCAACATCCTGGATTTAATCCTGTTTCAATTTTTAAAGCTTTAAAAGACAATTTAAGTTCTGGTAGCGTCAAACGAGGAGGAAGCACATTAACACAGCAAGTCATTCGACTCTCTAGAAAAGGACAATCGCGCACCTATTTTGAAAAACTAAAAGAACTTATTCTGGCGACACGTTTAGAGTTCAGATTATCTAAAGATGACATTTTGAATCTCTACGCGAGTCATGCTCCATTTGGCGGAAATGTTGTTGGTATCGACGCGGCATCTTGGCGTTATTTTAATAGAAATGCCTCTAACCTATCGTGGGCAGAAAGTGCCACTCTAGCTGTTTTACCTAATGCTCCGAGCTTAATTTACCCAGGAAAAAATCAAGAACGGTTATTAGAGAAACGAAATCGATTATTAAAAAAATTGTTTAAAAATGGAACCATAGATGAATTAACCTATGAATTATCGATAGCAGAAAACCTACCACAAAAACCATATCCGCTACCACAAATCGCTCCACATTTACTTCAAAAAGTAGCTAAAAAAAACAGAGGAGAGCGCATAAAAACGACGATTAGTATTGAACTTCAAGAACAAACAAATGCCCTTGTAAAGCAACATTACGATCTCTTAAAGCAAAATGAAATTCATAATCTTTCCGTTTTAGTTTTAGATGTAAAAACAAGAGAGGTACTCACCTATATTGGAAATTCCCCAACAGATAAAACCCACCAAAATAGTGTAGATATTATTGACAAGCCCAGAAGTACAGGTAGTATTTTAAAGCCCTTTTTATATGCTGCCATGCTTGATGCTGGAGATTTACTACCAAATACTTTGGTGGCAGATGTGCCTACACAATTTGGAAGTTACCAACCTGAAAATTACAATCAAACTTACGACGGAGCTGTAAAAGCCAACGAAGCATTATCGCGATCACTGAATGTGCCTATGGTTAGGATGCTTAAAGAATTTGGATTAGATCGGTTTTATCATTACCTCAAAGCACTTCAACTTAAAGATTTAAAATATAATGCCAATCATTACGGGTTATCTTTAATATTGGGAGGTGCAGAAAGCAACCTATGGGATTTGTGTAAAAGTTATGCTAGTATGGCATCGACTTTAAATCATTTTAATAGCAACTCTAGTCAATATTTTACAAATGAATTTTCTCAACCTATTTACAATTCTAATGAAACTGTTGACTTCGGAAAATTAACATCTGAGAAAGGGGTTTTTGATGCTGCTTCTATTTTTTTAACTTTTGAAAGCATGAAACAAGTAAACCGACCAGAAAGCGATGAAAGTTGGAATTACTATGATTCTTCGCAAGAAATTGCATGGAAAACAGGAACAAGTTTTGGCTTTAGAGATGCTTGGGCAATTGGCACAACAAAGGATTATGTCGTTGGTGTTTGGGTAGGAAATGCTGATGGCGAAGGGCGACCAGGCTTAGTTGGCGTGCAAACAGCTGCACCAATTATGTTTGATGTTTTTGATTTATTACCTAAAAGTGAATGGTTTGCTAAGCCTTATGACGAAATGCTTGAGGTGAGTATTTGCAAAAAAAGTGGCTATAGAGCGTCACCAGTTTGTGATGTTACAGAACTAAAATATATACAGACAAGTGGAAAAAAAACAGAACCTTGCCCGTTTCATAAATTAGTACACGTGAATGCTTCAGGACACTATCAGGTCAATTCATCTTGCGAAGACATTTCAAATATTACAAATACATCTTGGTTTGTTTTGCCTCCGCTTCAAGCTTACTATTTCAAGAATAAAAATCCGTTTTACAAACCATTACCTCCATTTAGAATAGATTGTACTGAATCTTCAAGAATTAGCATGGAATTCATTTACCCCAACCAACAAAGTACTATTTATTTACCTAAAGGTTTTGATGGCAAAACTAATGAGTTCATATTAAAAGTGGCACATTCTAAACCAGAACTAGAAATCCATTGGTATATAGACAGTAACTATATTGGCAGTACTAAAGACATACATGATTTAGCTGTTTTGCCTGAACCAGGTAAACATATTATTACCATTGTAGATGAATTAGGGAATGAACTAAAACATCATATTACAGTTTCAGAATAAGATATAGCTTATACTATTATCTGTTAATATAAATCCAACCACTATGTTGTTTTGCACCTCCATCGTAAATCATAGTGTAGAAATAAGTACCTACAGGTAACTCGTCACCATTGTTAGTTTGACCTTCCCATTCGTCCTTATAGTTATTTTTTGAATAAACTAAAGTTCCATTTCTATTGAAGATTTCTATTTTTGAAACATCAAAATTACTGAGATCAAAGTTATCGTTTTGCCCTGGGGAAACACCTGGTGATATACCTTGAGGTATAAAACAATCTTGAGGCCCCGAGTCTACAGAAATACTTACCGCTGTTCTAAAATCTGAAATGCACCCTGTAAGATCATTAACGGCTTCTGCATAATATATTTCTTGATCGCTCACCTCATATATTGTGCTATTTGCAAGTACTAAAATTCCTCCTATTTCTGAATCGTACCAATTTACAGTAATCCCTGATGGTACACTAACCGACAATACGGCTCCTTGAGCGACACAATCGTAATCAACATCACCATTACTTATAGGTTCATTCGGCGCAAATACACTTGTACCGACTGCTGTTCTAGCACTAGAAACACAACCTGTAATATCATCTACTGCTTCCGCATAAAAGGTTCCTTCTAAAGTGGTCGTATAATTAAGACTATTAGCCAATAAAAGGTTTCCTCCTACAGCATTATCATACCAATTTACAGTCACTCCTGCTGGAGCAGAAACGGATAAAGTAGCTTCATTAAAATTACAATTGAAATCTTCATCACCATTACTAATCGGTGGTTCTGGCACAGCACTTAATGCGATTACCGCTGTTCTGGATGTAGAAACACATCCGGTTAAAGTATCTACAGCTTCAGCATAATAAGTACCTAAAGCTGTTGCTGTATAATTAAGACTATTTGCTTGTAAAAGGTTTCCAGCTACAGCATTATCATACCAATTAACTTCTATATTTGACGGCACTGTAACAGATAGTTGTGCTTCGCTTATATTACAAATAAAAGGCATATCTCCACTACTTGTAGGTGCGTCTGGATTTGCATTTACTGTTATCTCAAAAACGTCAGAGAACAATAAACATTGATCATTATTTAAATTAGTTGCTATTTCAGCAATCTTAGTTCTATAAAATGATGATGCTGTTACTGATGCCACAAGCGTTTGATTTGTTTCACCCGCAATGTCTGTCCATGTCACACCATCGTTACTTTCTTGCCACTGGTAAAAATGAGAAGTAAATACAGCATAATCTGGAGTGGCTGTTAAGGCTAATGAAAAAGGTGTATCGCTATTACAAATATCAGCAGACGTGTTATCTACTTCATCTGTAACAACTACAATATCTCCACAAGTTTTAAGCTCTATATCATCGATAGCTAAATCGTTACCACAACCACCATCACCATTGTTAATCATTTTTAGAATTACTTCATCTTGCCCCGCTAAGGTTTGAAATACTAAACCGTACTGTTCCCATGTAGGATCTGCCGCACCATAAACATCACCTGTATCTCCACTTGCTAATAAATTAGTATCCGTACTATCCCAAATTTGAAAACGAACATCAAAAGGAATCTCTATACCTAAATCATGACAGAAGCCTGGTATTTTAACTAAATTAAGTAACCATGCTGAAAACTCATAAGTCGTAGCCTCACACAACCCTGTAATCGTTGTTCTATAAAATTCACCGGCACTGAAGCCCGCATTTACCATTAAAAATTTCCCGTCGGTATCATTAGGCGTATGATCCTCAACCTGATGCCAATCAAAACCATTTCCAAAAGAACCATTACCTAGTGTATAAAATCCATCATCAGGAAATCCATCTGTATAATAATAAGTTGTTGTGCCTTCTGGTAAGACTGAATTAATTGTGCCCGTCCCAAAGTCTTCGGAAAAAATAGGATCACCTGAGCTTCCTGTACAAAAACCTAATTGTGCATTCGCTTCATTTGAAAAAGAAAAAACACATAAAATAATAACTACTTTAAGACTTAAGAATTTGTTTAGCATGTTCATAGAATTTGATTAACAGGATACATTAAAAATGGTTTAACCCGTTCAAATATATATATAACCTTGTGCAATAATTATAGCTTTTTGGCAAAAAGAACCCTGAAAACCCCTTTTGTATAGTTCATGTATAGTTAACATAACGTTAAATTTATTATTTTAAAAAAAACGGATGGGAACTTGTTGAAATGTTCGCCAAATTTTAAAGCAATCCGTTTCTTTTCATCTTGTTTTAAACCCAATTTTTACGGGTTAAATAAAAAAACACATTTAAAATTGAGAAAAGTTTAGAAATACATTTCATAAAGTAATTATTTCATAGTAGAAGTAAAACTAGAGAATGTCGGTTTAGGTCCAATTTTTCATTTATGGATTCTTAGAATAAACAGAAAATGTAAGTACTTAAATAAGCTATAATGTTCACTGGCATTTTAGAACTCCAATAATTTATCAGACGTTAAAAGAAATTATAAAATTCCTACTAAGAACATAACCGAATGCATAATAACATTGTTACTAAGTAATGTTATAACATAACCTCCATTTTAAGTAGTCTATATAATAAGAGTCGTCAAAAGTTAAACAGATTCTTTTTTTGCTAAATAATTAAATTATTATCCATGTAAAATTCTAATGTGTATTTTTACAGAAATTAATTAACTTATCATTATGGAAACCGTACAGTTTATACATTCAATTTGGGCCTATCTTGTACTTTTAGTCTTAGTACTTGCAACATTTAACGCATTAATTAAATTTTTGGGCGACAAGGAATTCGATGCAAAAGATTTTAGAATTTCATTATTCGCATTAATTACAATGCATATTCAATTACTAATTGGTATTATATTGTATTTCACTAAAGATTATTTTTCAGTGATTGAACAAGTTGGTGGTATGGGAGAAGTGATGAAAAACTCAGGATTGAGAAAATTAATTATAGAACATCCTTTCGCCATGATTATTGCTGTAGCTTTAGTTACAATAGGCTATTCTAAACACAAAAAGAAATTGACCTCTAAGCCAAAATTTAAGCTACTGGCTATTTTTTATACTTTAGCTTTAGCTTGTGTTTTATATATGATTCCATGGAACCTTTGGTTCTAAATTTTAAATCATAGCACATAAAAAAAGCGTCTAAATAGTATTGAGACGCTTTTTTTAGTTTCAAAATTTCGTTTATAATTCTTTAACTAAGTATATATATACAGGAAAGTGATCACTATAACCTCCTGAAAGACCTGCATCAATCATTCTTAAAGGATAGTCTTTATAGCGTCCTTCTTTATTCGTTAAATACGACTTATTAAAAATTCCTGCTTTATAAAATCTAAAAGACGAATAATCCTTTTCTAAAAAAGGTTGTGTAAACAAAATCATATCAAATAAACTCCATGAATCTCTATAACCAGTTGTCCCTAATCCTTTTTTCTTATATAGGTTTTCATAAGGATTATAAATACCTTTTAACTTCACCTCTTCTTTATCTGCTTCCGTTTTTAATTCCTCTTTCATACTGTCATTTATAGGGTTATCATTAAAATCTCCCATCGTCATGATTTTAGCATAAGGATCTATAGATTGCAAAGAATCAATTATACGTTTATTTAATTTTCCGGCTGCAACACGTTTAAATCGACTTCTTGCTTCACCTCCACTTCGAGATGGCCAGTGATTAACAATAATATGAATTAAATCTCCGTCTAATTCACCACTAACTAATAACTGATCTCTCGTATATACACGCTCTCTTGAAGAATCATCATATATAAGTAATTCATGAGAACTAGTTTCAATAGGTCTAAATAGTGCTTTTTGGTACAATAGAGCGACATCAATTCCTCTTTTATCAGGAGAATCAAAATGAACGATACCATAATCCTTACTCAATAATTGTGGATCATTCACCAAATCTACTAGCACTTGTCTGTTTTCAACTTCAGAAACTCCAATAATCGCAGGTGAGTTTTTGGTATCTTCATAACCAATATCAGCAACTACCTTTGCCATATTTTTCACTTTCTTCTTATATGCCTCAGCTCTTAAACCTTGATTTAATTCCATTATAGGACTAGCCTCATCATATTTAGTGGTGTCATTTATGGTATCAAATAAATTTTCTAAATTATAAAATGCTACGGTGTGAATTTTATACTTTTTCTTTTCCTGAGCATTTACACTTATAAATACAAAAACGAATAATACTAATAAGCTGTGTTTTAAATTTTTCATTTAGCGCATGTTATGTTAACATTAATTACTTTACAAATCTTGAGCCAAAAGTAGATATTTATTATAAATAATGTAAATTTGCACGCCTTAAATAACTTTTATTTAATGTACCAAGATTATTAACTTTAAATTTAGATATGAAAAAAAGTTTAATTATTTTACTATTTGGAGTTTTAACTTCCTTTACCATGATGGCACAAAGTACCATTATTAAAGGTAGTGTAAAAGATGCCGCATCTTCTGAACCAATTCCAGATGTAACAATTACTATTGAAGAAACCCAACAATCAACTTTGACCAACGGTTTTGGTGAATTTATTTTTTCTAGCAATGTGCCATTAGGCGAACAAGTCTTAAGAATTTCTAAAGCTGGTTATGCTACAAAACGTTACCCTATTATTGTAAATGAAGGACAAACCGTAGATATTACGGATATGACTTTAGATATCGATGTCACAGATGTACAAGATATGTTTACAATTACGTTATCTGATGATGAACTTAATGATGACACAAGTGGTGCAGATAACATATCTGGATTATTATCATCTTCATTAGATGTTTTTCAAAGAACAGCAGCTTTTGAGTTTAGTTCTTCTTTCTTTAAAGTTAGAGGTTTAGATTCTGAAAACGGTTCTGTTTTAATGAACGGTATTGAGATGAACAAACTTTACAACGGGAGACCACAGTGGAGTAATTGGGGAGGATTAAACGATATGATGCGTAACCAAGTTTTAACAACTGGTCTTACGCCCTCTGACTATAATTTTGGTGGTGTTTTAGGAACATCAAACATTATAACTAGAGCGTCTTCTTACAGAAAAGGTGGACGTTTTACCTATTCATCTTCTAATAGAAGTTATACTAACCGTGTAATGGCAAGTTATGCATCTGGTTTATTAGATGGAGGCTGGTCTTATGCGCTTATGTTAGGAAGACGTTGGGGAGAAGAAGGTTTTGTGGATGGAACATTATATGATTCTAATTCATTCTTTGCTTCTGTAGAAAAGAAAATAAACGATAAGCATAGTATTAACTTTACTTCAGTTTACACACCTAATAGAAGAGGAAAGTCGTCACCAAACACGCAAGAGATTTATGACCTTAAAGGGATTAAATATAATGAGTACTGGGGAGACCTAGATGGTGAACAACGCAACTCTCGTATTAAAGAAGTTGAAGAGCCAATCTTTATGTTAAATCACTATTGGGATATATCTTCTAAAACAAGATTAAACACTAATGTTGGTTACCAATTTGGAAAACTAGGAAACAGTAGATTAGATTATAGTGGTGGAGGTAACCCAAGTGCTGCTTATTACCAACTACTACCTAGCTACCACGAACAAAGAGATGATCTTGCTGGCGCGTATTTAGCAGGGCAAAAATTTATAAATGATGGTCAATTAGATTGGAATCGTATTATAGATGCTAACGTTACTAATAATATAGGTGACATTACTTCTGCTTACGCTTTATACGAAGACAGAGCTGATGACAAACAACTAACGGTTAATTCTATATTTACTTCTGAAATTAATGAGCACATCGTTATTAATGGAGCGGTAAACTACAAAAACTTAAAATCAGAAAACTTTGGAGAAGTTCTAGATTTATTAGGCTCTGATGTTGGTTTATTAAACGTAGATTCTTTTGACGGGTACCAATACGATAACCGTAATCAAGATAGAATAGTACAAGAAGGAGATAAATACAGATATAACTATAACTTATATGCTGATGTCATTTCAGGGTATGCTCAAGGACAGTTTAAGTATAACAAATTTGATTTCTATGCTTCTGCTAATATAACTAGCACAACATACCAAAGAGAAGGGTTATGGGAGAATAGTAGATTTGATGGAGTTGACGGACGACCAGCATCTTTTGGAAAAGGAGAAGAACTTTCTTTTACAGGCCTTGGTGCAAAAGCAGGATTCACATATAAAATTACAGGAAAACACTTAATTGATGTTAATGGAGGTTACCTTACTAGAGCACCAAATTTACGTAACACGTACTCTAACTCTAGAGAAAATCATTCTGTTGTAAATAATATCAGTGAAGAAATAGTAACATCTTTAGATGCAAGCTACATATTTAGATCACCTATAGTTAATGCTAAAGTTACAGGATTCTATACAAAAATAGAAGATGCTAACGAAGTTGGCTTTTATTATGCTGATGGTTTAAGTGGTGGTAATGATATCGCAGATAACGATACATCTGCATTTGTACAAGAAGTTTTACAAGGTATAGACAAAAGCCATTTAGGAATGGAATTAGGAATTGAAGCACAAGTAACACCAACTATAAAATTAAAAGGTGCTGCTTCTATTGGTCAATACACATACGACAACAACCCTAATTTATACTTAACGTCTGCTAGTTTTCAAACAGCAGATGGATCCGGTTCTATTGATTATGGTAAAGCGAATTTAAAAGATTATAAACTTGCAGGAGGCCCACAAAGAGCTGCTTCTATTGGTTTTGAATATAGAGATCCAGATTTCTGGTGGTTTGGAGCAACAGCTAACTTCTTCTCTAATGCTTATATAGATGTTAATGCATTAACAAGAACAGAGAATTTCTATTTGGATTCAGACGGATTACCAATAAATGACTATGATGAAGATATAGCTACTGACTTATTAAAACAAGAGAAAATTAGCGACTATATGGTTATTAACCTTGTAGGTGGTAAATCTTGGAAAGTTGATGAATATTATATTAGTCTATTTGCTAGTGTTGGTAACATCCTAGATGAAGTTTACAAAACAGGTGGTTTTGAGCAAGGTAGAAATGCTAACTACAGAGAACTTAGAGATGATAATGCTGATGGCAATCCTCAATTTGGTTCTAAGTACTGGTATGGACGTGGAGCTAACTATTTTGTTAACCTAAACGTAAGATTCTAAAAAGAAAAATTAACAAATAATATCACAATTATGAAATGTTCAAATTTCATAGATTCAATAATTATAAATAAAAAAGTTATGAATAAAGCGATTAAATCTTTAAAATTAATATTAGTCTTAATAGCTTCTGTAGCTATTACATCTTGTGTCCAAGATGATGACTATACTATTCCTAATAGCTTAGGAGACGAAGAAAATAAAAGTCTTACATCATTGTTAGAGACTGGAAATGAATTGACATTTGCAGAAGTTAAAGCATTGTACCAAGGAGGAGAGTTCATCGAAGCTGTAGATACTAACGACTATGTAAAAGGTTATGTATCTTCATCTGACCAAACAGGGAACTTCTTTAAAGAATTTTTTATTCAAGATAGTCCTACGAACCCAACATCAGGTTTAAAAGTAATTTTAAACCAAGTTGATACTTATAACCAATTCAATTTAGGAAGAGAAGTTTATATTAGTCTTCAAGGTTTATTCATTGGTGAAGAACGTGTTGGAAATGGGGTTACTACTATTGGTGGAGGAACTGAAACTGATCAATTTGGTACTACTGTATCAAGTTTAAATGAAATTCAAATTAGACAAAAAGTTTTAAGATCTACAGTTACTGAAGAACTTACTCCTTTAAATTTAGGTTTAACTGCAATTAACGCTAGCCATGTAGGTGTTTTAGTAAATGTTCAAAATGTTGAATTTGCTGATAATTTAGCTGGTTTAAATTATTTTGACCCAATTGAAGTTTTCGATACTCAAAGAATCTTACAAGATTGTAGTGGTTTTACTTACCCACAATTTATATTAGAAACGAGTAGTTTTTCTAGTTTTAAAAATGAGCCTTTACCAATTGGAAACGGTTCTGTTACAGCTGTAGTTAGTAAAACTTTTGATGGAGCTAGCTTAATATTAGCTCTTAATTCTACGGATGATGTAGATATGGACAACCCGAGATGTACTTTATTAGACATTTCAGATTTCGAAGTTGTTTATCATGAAGGTTTTGATAGTGGTTTAGGCGACTGGGAAGTTATAAACACATTAGGTACAGAGGAATGGTACGCTAGCAGCTTTAGTGGAGAAGGTTATGTTAGAGGTTCTGCATTTGAAAATAATACTACAACCTTAGAAATGATTAGCTGGTTAATCTCTCCTTCAATAGATTTTGATGCTCAAGATAATGAGAGACTTATATTACAAATTGCAGATGCTTTCAGTAATGGACAACCATTAAAAGCATATTATTCTAATGATTATACAGCAGGATCTAACCCAGATGATGCTACATGGACTGAAATAGGAGCATCTGAAATTGCTGCTTTACCAGAAAACACAGGCTTTTTCAACAATGTTTATGATGCTACTGGATTAATCAATATTTCAATGATTACAGGTAACGCTGTTTTAGCGTTTGTTTATGATAGTGAAAACGCTACAATATCTACTACTTTAGATTTAAGTGACGTACAAATCATAGCGCAATAAAAGTTTTTCTTAAGAACATAAAAAAAGACTGCCTTTTCAGGCGGTCTTTTTTATATAAATATTTGATGCTGCAAACGAATGGTAAGTATGACTATTATATCTTATTTAATTCATACGGATTTATTGTAAATCACTATATTTATCACCCTTAAAAAAAAGGATACAATCTTTATGTTAGACACCTTATACATCTCTATATTTAGCCATTATAAAAAAACTTTAGGCAAAAAAAGCATCAATATAGCTTTACTTTATATTAGTGCTTTAGAAGTGTCTATTGTACTTGTAATAGCTGCCTTTCTTATGGCGTTTGCGAGCCAAATGAACATGCAAGTGATGTCTTCTACAAAATTTTGGGTATTATTTTCAATAGTCGCATTGTTTATAATTTCTAAAAACTGGATGCGTTACAACGGAAAGAAACGAATGATTCTTAACGCTAAATCTAAACGCAGTGACACTTCTATATACTTACTATGGCTTTTCCCTCTAGGGTGCTTTGCAATAGCTTTTATACTACTTCAAGTTCAATAAAAAAACGCCACCCTTTCGGATAGCGTTTTTATACTATTTTATGTTATCTGAATTTATTCAGTTACTTTCTCTTTACTACAACATTCTTTTTTACAATCTGCTTTACAAGCTGTTTTTTCGCCCTCTGTTTTATTTGCACAACAAGCCTCTTTACAGTCTGCTTTACAAACTTTCTTATCAGCGCCAAAATCATCTACAGCATGCATGTCTTTAACCTTATAAGTATCTGACACTTTACCAACTGCTTCTTCTAAAGATTTAGGCGTTACTTTAGCCTCATCATACTCTACCATAGCTAAACGCGCATCAAAATCAACTTTTGCAGATTTTACACCTTCCATTTTCGCCATCTTCTTTTCAATAGTTTTAGCACAACCCATAGCACAAGTCATTCCGTCTATTCCAAACTCTACTTTAGCATACGTTGCATTAGGATCTAGAGTTTTAGCAACGTCTTTTTTAGCAACTTCTACATCTACAGTTTTTACTTCTGGTTCTGATTCATTTTTACAAGAGGTAAAAACCAAAGCCACAATTGCTACTATACTTATTGTCTTAAATATCTTCATTGATTTAAAGTATTAATATTTTGGTTAAAACTAACAAATATTGACGTTCCTTGCGAAACAATTAACGAATTTTATGACTCAATTACAGCGTTTTTGTACGAAAACCCCTAATTTGAAATGGATATACCTTATAATACTATCCATTATATGGGGAAGCTCATTTATACTTATTAAGAAATCGCTTTTAGGACTTACAGCTTATCAGCTCGGAGCGCTTAGAACTATTATAACAGGACTACTTCTTTTGGCTTTTGGTTTTAATACACTAAAAACAATTCCAAAATCTAAATGGAAATGGTTGTTAATTTCGGGGCTTTTAGGTTCATTTATACCAGCATTCTTTTTTGCCATTGCAGAAACAGAAATTGATAGTGCTGTAGTATCAATATTAAACTCATTAGTGCCATTAAACACGATTTTATTAGGCTTTGCTGTTTTTAGAATCACATCAACCAAGCGCCAAGTTTTTGGCGTCATTATCGGCTTTATTGGTACGGCAATTTTAATTTTAAAAGGATCTGAATTAAACCCCAATCAAAATTATTTATATGCAGGCTTTGTAATTGCATCAACAGTAATGTATGCCGCAAACGTCAATATTATAAAACGCTATTTACAAGACGTAAAACCATTGGCTATTGCTGCTGGCAATTATGCCTTCATTGTTATTCCTGCACTAATTGTATTACTATTTAGTGACTTCTTTACGGCAGAAACGCTCTCTAATCCAAAGTTATTAGACGCCTTAGTTTATGTTGCTATACTATCTGTTTTTGGTACTGCACTCGCCAAAATATTATATTTTAAATTGGTACAAATGTCCACTCCAGTTTTTGCGTCTTCTGTAACTTACATTATGCCTATTGTCGCTTTAATTTGGGGAGTTTTAGATGGCGAGAATTTAAGTTATATACAAGGTTTAGCGTCAATACTTATTTTGATTGGTGTCTATTTATCTCATAAACCACAGTCTAAACCAAAATAATACCCATAAAAAAACCGAAGCGAAAGCTTCGGTTTTTTTATTAATATTTAAATGTGATTAGTTAAAATCTGCATCTGATACTCCTTCGTTAATTTTAACTTCTGTAGTCTCAAAAGATAAAACTTGAGGTCCTGTTGCTATTTTCATAGTGTTAGGAAACTTCACACCGTCTACTTCTTTATAGTTAGAATAATCAGTAATCGTTGTCATTGTTTGTCCTCCCATCTCTGCAGACTCTTCTGTTCTTACCAAATAGTTAGTTTTAGTATCGTAATATCTATAAGATGCAACATCTCCATTTGTTACTTTAACCTTATAAACATCTGCACCATCAATAGTCATAATACTTTCTAATTCTAAGCTAGAAGCATCAAGATACAATTCTGGAAACAATCCTTTTTCAGCTTTCTTAACTGATAGCATTTTATCGTCCATAACAGTTTTTTGCCCTTGTTGAACCATATAGCCGCTCTCACCGTTAAAACTTTGTTGCATTACAGCACCCATACCTTCTACAACAATTTCCATATAAGATTTGTTTGGTGCCATTTGCTTAACTGTCGCTTTTGGCTTAAATGGTGCTCCTTGAATAGTTACATCAGAATTCACTAAAATTGTATTAATCTTATTTAAATTCGCTTCACCACCAATTGCAGTAATATAATTATTGATAACAGCATCGGCAGTTAAACCTGCTGGTAATGGCTTAGAAAACACAGGCTTTTCAGTTGCATTTGCATATTTATCAAAGTACTTGATTGGAATTCCTGTTTTTTCTAAATTCTCTAAAACTTCAGCACCATTACCTACAACAATAATTCTTAAGTTATCTTCTTTAAAATATTTGTTGGCCACACGTTGAATATCTTCTACAGTTACATCATTTATTTTTTGTAAATATGTAGTGTAAAAATCTTCAGGCAAATCGTTTAACTTAATATTTAGTGCATAGTTTGCAATAGTTTGCGGACGCTCTAAAGCCATTACAAAGTTACCTACATATTTCGCTTTAGCATCTTTTAAAAGCTGAGCATCAACTGGTTCTGTTCTAATTCTTTTAATTTCTTTTAAAGCTTCAATAACAGCACTATCAGTTACTGCATTTCTAACTTTAGCAGTTGCATTAAAACGAGATGCGCCATATCTGTCTGTTCCTAAACTAGAATAAGCACCATATGTATATCCTTTATCTTCTCTAAGATTTTTAAATAAATAACCTTCACCACCACCACCTAAGATGTTGTTGGTAATTAAAGCGATATGATAATCTTCATCATTCATCTTTAAATTAACATTATTTGTAATAGAAAGATTAGATTGTGTAGCATCTGGTACATCAACAAAGTTAATTTGTGTGTACTGTACGTTAGCGCTTGGTTTTGGTACTGTACTGTTAACAGCTACAGACTGTGACCAATTTTTAAAATATTTTTGAATTTGCTTTTTAACGTCTTTATATTTTACGTCACCAATCACAACTAAGTAAGCATGATTTGGGTTAAAGTACTTTTCATAGAACGCAACAGCATCTCCAAAAGTTACATTTTTGATAGTCTCTTCAGTTACAAATTCTCCATAAGGGTGATTTGTTCCATAAGATAAAGCCAAACCAACTCTCCCAGAAATAGCATCTGCACTTTTAGCATCTGCTTTTAAACCCTCAAGTAATTTTGTTTTTTCTTTATCAAACTCTTCTTCTGTTAATAATGGATTGATAGCTGCATCTGCCATTAATTCTAATACTCTATCAGAATACTTCGTTAATGAACTTGCAAAACCGCCACTAATTCCAAAGTTTAGACTTGCTCCTAAGAAATCAATTTCTTCGTTAAAGTCATCTTTAGAAATAGTTGTCGTTCCATTACCTAACATACTTCCGATTAAGCTTTCAATACCTGCTTTTTTCCCTGTTGCCA
Organism: Winogradskyella pacifica; assembly: GCF_003386275.1. Lineage (NCBI taxonomy): Bacteria > Pseudomonadati > Bacteroidota > Flavobacteriia > Flavobacteriales > Flavobacteriaceae > Winogradskyella > Winogradskyella pacifica. Next base: position 824,708 of record NZ_QREI01000001.1, read on the forward strand.
CAGGAGCATTATCGATTCTTAAAGAATAAGATACTCTTGGTAATTTATGGTTTTCTACCACAAGTACCTTTAAACCATTCTTTAATGTAAACTCTTCTGGCTTATCAATTGAGATTTCTGGTTCTGGACCCGCCACAGGGGGCTGAGATCTATCTATTTGTGCACTGGCGCCAATAGTCATTATAAATAATGCGAAAAAGGCTACTATTTTATTGTTCATGTTAATTGCTGTTTTCATATTATTGATCTTCTTTTTTTGGTAGATATTCAATTTCTACTCGTTGGTTAGGGCTTAAATATTTTTTAGCCGCTGCCTGAATGTCTTCTCTAGTAATAGATCTATAAGTGTCTAACTGATTGTTAATTATATTTACATCACCATATAATAAGTAGTATGTTGCTAAAGAACCTGCAATACCTGCAACACTAGAATTTGAGCTTACGAAATCATTTTCAAACTGATTTAAAAGTTTTTGATAATCACGCTCACTAATTAATTCATCTTGAAGTTTTACAATTTCCTCATCAATCTCAGCCAATAATGTATCTAAACTAACCTCTCCTAGTGGTAAAGCGAATAAAGCAAAAATGTTATAATCTACTTGACCAATATTAACCGCTTGTACTGTTAAAGCCTGTTTTTTCTCGTCAATTAACTTTTTGTAAAGTACAGAACTCTTTCCTCCACTTAAGTAACTAGAAATCATATCTAACACATAAGCATCTTTAGTAGATTGACCAGGAAGTCTGTATGCCGCTATAATTGCCGGGATTTGAATATTCTTATCAAAAGCAGTTGCTTTTTTGGTTACAGTAATTGGTGTTTCTTTTGGGAAATTACGCACTACGTCTGGACCTTTTTTAACAGCACTAAAATAATCTTGTACTAATTTTTTAGTTTTAGCATAATCAATATCACCTGCGACAACCAATACAGCATTGTTTGGCACGTAATATTTATCGAAATACGCATTGAACTCTTCTAAAGTAGCAGCATCTAAATGTTCTAATTTACCAATATTTTCATCCTTGTAAGGGTGAACTTCAAAAAGATTCTCACCTATAGTCTTTAGAAGACTTCCATAAGGTCTATTATCGTAACTCTGACGTTTTTCTTCTTTTACAACTTCGTTCTGTGTATCTACACCAACTTGGTCAATAACAGGATGTAACATACGCTCCGACTCTAACCATAATCCTAACTCTAATTTATTAGAAGGGAAGATTTCATAATAGTACGTTCTGTCTTGAGACGTATTTGCATTAAATGTACCTCCATTTGCAGGTATAATTTTCATAAATTCCCCACGACCAATATTTTCAGAACCTTCAAATAAAAGGTGCTCAAAGAAGTGTGCAAATCCTGTACGTTCTCTATCTCCATCTTTTCCTCCTACATCATACATTACAGATGTAATAACAACTGGCGCCGTATTATCTTGGTGCATAATAACGTGTAATCCGTTGTCTAAATCAAATTCCTCAAATTCAACTTTTTGTGCTATTGCCTGATGGCTAATAAACAACAAAGAAGCCAAAGCCAGTAAGTAGTTTTTCATTGTAGTCTTGTTTAAAATTTAAATTGTTTAACTGTTTGTCTCTACTAAATGCATATTGTTACAAAAAGTCTTACAAAAATAAACAATGATTTAACTTTTAACATAATATAACGTAAAAACTATCCCTTATACAGATGGTAATTTTAATGAATATACCTAAACTATCAATTATTTAAAGTAAAAACAGCTCTAAAACCTTTAAAACGCTTGCCTATTAATAATTTAGAAGTATATTTGCATCCGCTTTCTGAGAGGAAAGCTCATTTTTTAATAAACAAATTAATAAAAACGTTACGCTATGTACGCAATTGTAGAGATAGCAGGGCATCAATTCAAAGTTGAAAAAGACCAAAGAGTTTTTGTTAACCGTTTAGCAACAGAAGAAGGTAAGAAAGTAGATTTCGACAACGTTCTTTTAATTGCTGATGGTAACAATATTACTTTAGGCGCCCCAGCTATAGATGGAGCACTAGTAGGTGCAAAAGTCTTAAGACACCTTAAAGGTGACAAAGTAATCGTCTTCAAAAAGAAAAGACGTAAAGGTTACCGTGTAAAAAACGGACACAGACAATCTTTAACTGAAATCGTAATTGAAGGTATTACTGCTTCTGGAGCTAAAAAAGCTGCTCCAAAGAAAGAAGCTAAAAAAGCAGAACCGAAAGCTGAAAAAGCTGCTCCTAAAAAAGCAACTGGTAAAGCTGACGATTTAAAGAAAATTGAAGGTGCTGGACCAAAAGCTGCTGAAGCATTGGTAAACGCAGGTTTCGAAACTTTCGAAAAAATCGCTGCTGCTAAGCCAGAAGAATTAAGCACTGTGCTTACTGAAGCTAGCTCAAGATTAGCACACATCGTTACTGATACTTGGCCAAAGCAAGCTAAATTAGCTGCAGATGGTAAGTGGGACGAGTTACAAGAATTACAAGACAGATTAGACGGTGGAATTGAAAAGTAATTTTCAATTGCATTAATATTAACAAAATAAAACCTTAAGATCATGGCTCATAAAAAAGGAGTTGGTAGTTCGAAGAATGGTAGAGAATCAGAATCAAAACGTTTAGGCGTTAAGATATTTGGTGGACAAGCTGCTATTGCTGGTAACATTATCATAAGACAACGTGGAAACACGCACCATCCAGGTGAAAACGTTTACCAAGGAAAAGATCATACTTTACATGCTAAAGTTGACGGCCTAGTAAAATTTACTAAGAAAAAAGACAACAAGTCTTACGTTTCTATCGAAGCTTTTGAAGCTTAAGAAATAAATTTCTTATCAAATATTAAAACCCTTTCTATTTTTAGAGAGGGTTTTTTGTTTCTATCATTCTAAGCAAAGCGAAGAATCTCATAGTTACATCCTTATTATAGAATAAAAATGCTTCGCTTCGCTCAGAATGACATATTCTTATATAATCTCCATCTTCTTCAAAAGAAAACTCGCATTCATATTTTGACAAACACCTTGTTTTAATTTATAATCGAAAAAGAGTTCGTCGTTTATGATTTCGGCATCGAAGTAATAGTTTTTTACGGCTTCTAACTCGGTTTCAATTTCAGTAAGACTTAAGTCGTGTGTTGCTATGATTCCTGTGGCATGTTGTTTTACTAGTTTCTCAACAAATTTTCGGGAGCCAATCGCTTTGTCTGTACTGTTGGTTCCTTTTAGAATTTCATCTAAAATGACGAAGTAGTTTTTATCATTTTCAATCGTATCTACCACAAATTTCAATCTAGTAAGCTCACTAAAGAAGTACGAGCTATCATCCGTTAACGAATCCGTTGTACGCATACTTGTAATTAACTTAATAGGCTTGTATTTACTTTGTCTAGCACAAATAGGCAATCCAACATTAGCCATGACGATATGAAGCGCAACGGTTCTTAAAAACGTACTTTTACCAGCCATGTTAGCTCCTGTAACAATAAAAAATTGTTCTTCTTTTAATTCTAAATCACTGTCAACACGCTTATCAGCATTTAACAATGGATGCCCTAAACCTTCTGCTAAAATCGTAACGGGTTCATCCGTTAGTACTGGATAGGTAAATTTTTGATGATTAAATGCATAATTTCCGAAGCTATTAAACGCATCGAAGAAGGTAACCACCTCAAACCAATCATCTACTTTATGGCCGTATTTAGAAATCCATTTTTCAACGTTATAACTGTTTCTAATATCTAGCAATAGATAACCATTGCCTAAAACCAATGAAATAAGATTATTTCTGTTATCTAGAGCATCCAGTGCTTTTGAAAACTTTGAGAATATTTCGGATGCTTTCTGGTCTTCGGACCTGATCAATTTTTGTTTCTCTTGTAATAGTTCAGAGTTAAATTCTGTCGTTTCAATAGCTTCTAAAAGCAATGCGTATTGCCTAAACGTATCTTTCGCTCTTCCAGTATGATGTGCTACGGTATCAATCTTTTTCCAATATATACCGGTAATTCCAAGTCCCACTAATAACCAATACCCAATGGTTGTAACTGGGATAATTTCCGCAATTCCCAATCCTAAGATCACCAACGATACGATACTAAAACCAATAGTTAATGCAAGCTGTGTCTTACCTAAAAAAGGGTTATAGTCTTTTAACCATGAAATAATAGAGGCTGCAGAATGTTCTATTTCTACTCCTTGCGCTACAGCAACATAGTTTTGTCTCCATTTAGGTAAATCTGCTAATTCCTTTATAGCGTCTTGTCGTTCTTTAATGTTGGTAATATCGTTAGAAAGCAAATTGGCACTTAATTTCTGAGCTCCTTCTTTAAGCGCTGTTCTATTCATAAATTGAAAGAAAGATCCTTTCCCAAATAAATCGATATCTAAACTAAAAAAATGTTTAGGATCCTGAAACTCTGAACCCTCTAGACGATCATGAAAATCACCTTTTTCTATTTTTAATTCCTCTTCATTAATCGCAATTAATCGTTTGTGTAGATTTCGCTTCGATTTTAAATCTGTGTAGCGCGCTAGTAAAAAAAGAAAACTAGAGATACCTAAAACAGCAATTCCTGCGGCAATTTTCCAATTCTCATAAGTGAAATAAATTCCAATTCCTGAAAGCACAAAAATGGCAAGTCTAAGTAAACTATATAAGCTTAGCTGTTTAAATATACGTTTAGAAGCTACCTGATTTAATTCTAATTGCTCTTTGTAAAAAGATGCTGGGTTTTGCATAAGTCTATAATAAAATTGAAATATAAGAAAAGTAAAAATCCCAAGTCATGATTAGGCTTGGGATTTTGTATAATAAGATTTCTGCTTTCGCAGGAATTTGTTAACCTTTTAAAGTCGCAGATAAATACTCACGATTCATACGTGCAATATTTTCTAAGGAAATACCTTTAGGACATTCTACTTCACAAGCACCTGTATTTGTACAGTTACCAAAACCTTCTAAATCCATCTGCGCAACCATGTTTTTAACACGATCTACGGCTTCAACTTGTCCTTGTGGTAATAACGCATATTGCGATACTTTGGCACCAACAAATAACATGGCTGAAGAGTTTTTACAACTCGCTACACAAGCACCACAACCTATACAAGTTGCAGCATCCATAGCTTCATCTGCTGCATGCTTAGAAATAGGAATACTGTTAGCATCTTGAGTGTTACCAGAAGTGTTTACAGAAATATAACCACCTGCTTGTTGAATACGCTCAAAAGCCATTCTGTCTACAACTAAATCTTTAATTACAGGAAACGCTGCTGCTCTAAATGGCTCAATAGTAATTGTATCACCATCATTAAACATACGCATGTGCAACTGGCATGTTGTTACACCTCTATCTGGTCCGTGTGCTTCACCATTAATGTACATAGAACACATACCGCAAATTCCTTCACGACAATCATGATCAAATGCTACAGGTTCTTCACCAGAGTTTACTAATTGCTCATTCAAAACATCCATCATTTCTAAGAAAGACATGTGTTCTGAAATATCAGTAACTTTGTAATCGACCATTTGACCCTTAGCTTTTGAGTCTTTTTGTCTCCAAATTTTAAGTGTTAAATTCATATCGTCTTTCTTATTTGTATGAACGTTGTTTTAGTTCAATATCTTTAAATTCTAATTCTTCTTTATGTAATACAGCATTAGCCGGTTCTCCTTTATATTCCCAAGCAGCAACAAAGGCAAAGTCTTCATCATTACGCTTCGCTTCTCCTTTTTGAGGACCATCTAATTCTGCAGATTCTTCTCTAAAGTGTCCACCACAAGATTCTTCTCTCATTAAAGCATCTTTTGCAAACAATTCTCCTAGTTCTAAGAAATCTGCAACACGCCCAGCTTTTTCAAGCTCAGGATTCATTTCATCTGCTGTTCCTGGTACAGAAACATCTTTCCAGAATTCTTCTCTTATGGCTTTAATTTCTGCCATAGCCTCTATTAAACCTTCTGCGTTTCTAGACATCCCTGCCTTGTCCCACATTACTTTCCCTAATTTCTTATGGAAATAATCAACAGATTTTGTTCCTTTATTATTTACGAAAAAGTTAATTCTATCGCTTACTTCTTTTTCTGCTTCATCAAATTCTTTAGTATCCGTTGGAATTTTCCCAGTACGAATATCATCAGATAAATAATCACCTATAGTATATGGTAATACAAAATAACCATCTGCTAAACCTTGCATTAAGGCAGAAGCTCCAAGTCTGTTTGCACCATGATCAGAGAAATTAGCTTCACCAATACAATAACAACCAGGAATCGTAGTCATTAAGTTGTAATCTACCCAAACACCACCCATTGTATAGTGTACTGCAGGATAAATCATCATCGGTGTTTTGTATGGATTTTGATCTATAATCTTTTCATACATCTGAAATAAGTTTCCATATTTCGCTTCTACGATCGCTTGACCTAATTCGTAAATTTTTTCGTCTGAAGGATTTGTGATATTATGAATTTTAGCTTGCTCTCTTCCGTAACGTTCAAAAGCAGAAGCAAAATCTAAATATACAGCTTCACCAGTTGCATTAACACCATAACCAGCATCACAACGTTCTTTTGCTGCACGTGATGCTACATCACGAGGTACTAAGTTACCAAATGCAGGATAACGTCTTTCTAAGTAATAATCGCGTTCATCTTCTGACAAATCAGTTGGTTTTTTACGACCTTCTCTAATTGCCATAACGTCTTCCATATTTTTAGGAACCCAAATACGACCATCATTACGCAATGATTCTGACATTAAAGTCAGTTTCGATTGGTAATCTCCCGAACGTGGAATACATGTTGGGTGAATTTGTGTATAACAAGGATTTGCGAAATATGCTCCTTTTTTATGAATTTTCCAAGCTGCAGTTGCGTTAGATCCCATAGCGTTTGTTGATAAGAAATATACATTTCCGTATCCACCAGAACCAACAACAACAGCATGTGCCGAATGTCTTTCTATTTCACCAGTAATTAAATTACGAGCAATAATACCTCTTGCTTTTCCGTCTACAATAACAACGTCTAGCATTTCGTGACGGTTAAACATTTCGATCTTACCACGAGCAATTTGTCTATTCATTGCAGAATACGCTCCTAATAATAACTGTTGTCCTGTTTGTCCTTTAGCGTAAAATGTTCTAGAAACTAAAACACCACCAAATGAACGGTTGTCTAATAATCCACCATAATCACGTGCAAAAGGAACACCTTGAGCCACACATTGGTCAATGATATTAGCAGACACCTCAGCTAAACGATAAACGTTAGCTTCACGAGAGCGGTAATCACCACCTTTAACGGTATCGTAAAATAATCTATAAGTAGAATCACCATCACCTTGGTAATTTTTTGCTGCATTAATACCACCTTGAGCTGCAATTGAGTGCGCTCTACGAGGTGAATCTTGGTAAGCAAATGCTTTTACATTATAGCCTAACTCGGCTAATGTTGCAGCAGCAGAGCCACCAGCTAATCCTGTTCCAACAACAATAACATCAATATGACGTTTGTTGGCAGGATTTACTAAATCGATGTGATTTTTATAATCGGTCCATTTATCTTTAATTGAACCCTTTGGTACTTTTGAATCTAAAGCCATATTAGATATGTTTTAATGATTAAGGTGATGAAATAATGCAATAAATATAAATCCTAATGGAATAATAATTGCATATGCTTTTCCAAATCCCTTTAATCCTTTTGTGTATTTATTATTTGCACCAACCGACTGAAAGGCTGAGCTAAATCCGTGTAGTAAATGTAATGCTAAGAAAACAAAAGCAATTACATAAAGTACAACTCTCCAAAGGTCTACAAACTTGTGTTGAAGCTCTTCGAAATACCTAAATTCTCCGTTAGCAAGTTGCCCAGACATATCACCAACAATATATTTGGTGTTTATTTCTGGAAACCAAAAATCGTAGAAATGAAGTCCCATAAAAGCTAAAATTGCAGCTCCACTCCAAATCATATTTCTACTCATCCAAGTAGAATTTGCAGCACCATTATTTTTAGCATAAGAAATATTTCTTGCTTTATTGTTTTTTATCTCAAGTACAAATCCCATTACAAAATGGAAAATAACACCAAAAATTAATACAGGTTGCATCAGATATTGAATGACCCAAAACGTTCCCATAAAGTGTGATACTTCATTAAAAGTATCTGCACTGAAAACAGATAATAGATTAATTGCAAAGTGTTGTAATAAGAAAATCATTAGGAAGAAAGCCGAAAGTGCCATGGCAAATTTTCTTCCAATCGACGAATTTAGAATTCCGCTCATTGTATATTTTGATTTATTTAGTCTAACAAAGATACTGCGCAATTAACGTTTTCCCAACTACGCATTAGTATTATTAATTTATTTAGAATGAATTTAATCTAGTTACATGACGATTTAATCTTTAAAATAGATCGTTAATAGTCTGCACAAAAAATCTATAACCGATAACATTTTTAGAGTTCTTACTTAAAGGTTACGCTTTTAATATTTCAAAATTAGTATTTCAAACTGAAACTTCATAAATATCTCTTAATTTCTAACAGATTCTAGCTTCTGACTTTTGCCTACAGTATTAGTTTCACTACTTTTGATATTGAACTGAAATCACAACATTTCACACGCATACATAGAATTTATTTCGACTGCACTCAGTGTGATAACATTTAAAATTTTACTCTCATGAAATACGATTTAATAGATAAGCAACTATTTATAAAAAACCGTAAAAACTTTATGGCTCAAATGAAGTCAAGTAGTTTAGCTGTTTTTAATTCTAACGATATTTATCCTATAAGTGCAGATAGCACGCTTCCTTTTGCGCAACACAGAGATATATTTTATTTAAGTGGTGTGGACCAAGAAGAAAGTATTTTGGTATTATTTCCAGATTGCCCTAAGGAAAAGCATCGCGAGATTCTCTTCTTAAAAGAAACGAATGAACACATTGCTGTTTGGGAAGGCGAAAAACTCACTAAAGAAAAAGCATTTGAAACTTCTGGAATAAAAACTGTGTATTGGTTAAAAGACATGGAAAAGGTGTTATTTGAATTAATGACACAATGCGACACCGTTTACATTAACACCAACGAACATTACAGAGCCAATGTAGAAACAGAAACACGCGAAGACCGCTTTACAAAATGGCTATTAGACAAATATCCTGCACATAGTGTTGCTAAAAGCAATCCAATTTTGCAACGTTTACGTTCTGTAAAAGATCAAATAGAATTAGATTTAATTCAACAAGCCTGTAACATTACCGAAAAAGGATTTAGACGTGTTTTAAAATTTACAAAGCCTGGCGTTTATGAATATAACTTAGAAGCTGAGTTTATGCACGAGTTCCTTAATAACCGTTCTAAAGGCTTTTCTTACACACCAATTGTTGGTTCAGGAAACAACGCTAACGTTTTGCATTATATTGAAAACAACCAACAATGTAAGGCTGGTGATTTAATATTGATTGATGCTGGCGCAGAATACGCTAATTATGCTAGTGATATGACGCGTACCATTCCGGTTTCAGGAAAATTTAATGACCGACAAAAAGAAGTTTATAATGCTGTAAATCGTGTAAAAAATGACGCTACAAAAATGCTTGTTCCTGGTACATTATGGGAACAATACCATGTTGAAGTAGGAAAACTAATGACATCAGAACTTTTAGGCTTAGGTTTATTAGACAAAGCAGACGTTCAAAACGAAAACAAAGACTGGCCTGCTTACAAAAAGTATTTTATGCACGGCACATCTCACCACATGGGATTAGACACTCATGATTATGGGATTTTAACTGAGCCAATGAAAGCTAATATGGTCTTTACTGTTGAACCCGGAATTTACATTCCTGATGAAGGTTTTGGTATTCGCTTAGAGGATGATGTCGTCGTACAAGAAAAAGGAGAACCATTTAATTTAATGCGCAATATTCCTATTGAAGTTGAAGAGATTGAGGATATCATGAATTCTTAGTTTTAAAATATCCTTAAATATTAAAAAACTTGCAAGCTACATAATGTAGCTTGCAAGTTTTTTGATTACTACTAATTTCTAAATTAAACGGTATGAAATTGACTAAAGAACGTCTTTATATACTACTAGCATTTTTTTCGATTTATGTTATTTGGGGCTCCACATATCTGTTGAACAAAATTTTAGTTAGTCAATTAGCTCCATTATACGCTGCTTCTATCCGATTTATCACAGCAAGTATCTTGATTTTTACTATTGCCAAATTTTTAAAAATTCCTTTAAAAATCACAAAGCGACAACTACGAAATACAGCAATTGCCGGTTTTTTGTTTTTAACGATTGGGAATGGTTTAGTCGTTTGGGCATTAAAGTCTGTTGATAGCGGTTTTGCTGCTTTAGAAATTTCGGCGCAACCTTTAGTTGTATTAATTCTATTGCGAATTTTAGAAGGTAAAAAGATTCAACCTATGTCTATATTAGGTGTTGTAATTGGCTGTATCGGTATTTATTTGTTAGTGAGTCAACGTGAAATGATTGGACAAGAAGGCATGGTTACCGGAATGATTATGATTTTTATATGCATGCTAAGTTGGGCCTATTGTAGTCTTTTTGTTTCAAAAGCCGACTTACCTTCAAACTTTTTTGTGAATACAGGTTACCAAATGCTATTTGGAGGTAGCCTATTATTAATCGGCAGCCTTATTGTTGGCGAAGAACGACTCCCTTTTTCGAGCTGGAATACCGAAATCATCAACTCTATGGGAATGCTTATTATTTTTGGAAGCATTGTTGCTTTTACGGCGTTTAACTACTTATTGAGCAAAGTGTCTCCAGAAAAAGTAGCGACCTCAACGTATGTAAACCCAATTGTGGCTTTAATTTTAGGATGGTATTTTTTAGATGAAACCTTTTCGGCGCAATCTTTAATTGCCGCGGCTGTTTTACTTACCGGTGTGTATTTTATTAACACCAAAAAGACCATTACGCTTTTTAAACGCTTCAAAAAAGAAATTTAAGCGACTAGAACTAAATACATAATGATTGACCTTGTTTCATTACAAAACGTCAAATTTCTAATACGGTTTAGCCTTCAAAAATAAACAAGCGCTCCAAAGCAACTTTAGGAGCTAAGTTCTCAGCATGCCAAGAAAATGTTGTTTTTGCAGGTTTTTCCCAAACACATTTAAAATCTTCTGGCGCATTATACTCACTAACAAATACTTGGTGATCCGCTTTACTTTGTTGCCTGCACCATTCCCAGAATTTCTCATGATCAAAACCGTCTCGATACTTCGTTGTAGAAGCATAAGGAGGATCGCAATAGATGATACTTTGTTTTGGAATTTCTAATTCGGTATACGATTTACAAGATAGAATTACGCCTTCTAAGTTTGGGACTTGCTTCGTAATATTACGATAGTGTTCTCCCCAATAATCGCGTTTACCTTCCTTATCGCGTCTGTAACCCGCAAACCATTTTCCACCGAAAGAATTAAACCCAACATAACCCACGACATGTTTTGGGTATTGCTCTTGGTTATATTTGATATGCTTGTAGTCTTTTTCAGTAACCAATTGCGGTGGATCCCAATTTTCATTGACCAAAGCTTGCCACATCTCCATAAGTTCTTGGTGCTGATCGTTGGCAATCCTAACACCATCAACCTTGTCGATCATATTCATACCACCTGCAAAAGGCTCAAGATAAGCTTGGTTTTCTTTTCTGTCTTTCAGAATAATTGGCAGTAAATCTTTGGCAAAACGCGCCTTGCTTCCCATGTACTTCATTATCTAGTTGTCATTTTTTGTTGCACAAAAGACGAAATCACAAAGACTAAAAAAGCGGGTAACACCCAGCCTAAACTTTGACTAGAAAACGGAATATAATTGGTAACCATTGCTAAATCTTCAGACGGACTAATAAAACCAACAACATCTGGAATACTAAAAAGAAAGGTCACAAGAATCACCATTCTAAACACTAATGGCGTTGCTATTTTTTCGGGCAATACATTCAATAAAATAAGTACAATCGTAATAGGATAGATAAATAATAATACTGGAATCGCAACAACTATAATGGAATTAAAATCTAACTGACCCATAGCAACTCCTAGAACACTTGCTAAAACAGCTGTAATAACATAAACCGTTTGAGAATCGTTTAACAAGCCTTTAAAATAATCTGCCGTACCAGCCACAATACCAATGGCCGTTGTAAAACACGCTAGTGAAATTAGAACACTCAAAACGGTATTTCCAAATTCACCTAACGCCGAGATACTGATATCTCGTAATAAATTGGCACGTTGCATATCACTACTTAAATCTGCATTAATATTAATTTCAGAACTATAATAAGCTCCCACAGAAATTAAACCGGCATAAATAACAAATAAACCCAAACCTGCTATAAAACCTGATTTACGAATCAACGTCCGCTTAGAACTGTACGCCTCAACAGCCATGTTTTTAAAATTCAAGGAAATAATGATTACAGCTCCAACAACCACCGCTCCAATAGCATCAAAAGTTTGATAGCCTTCTAGAATCCCTGTAGCAATAGGCGTTTCAAATTGAGAAATCCCTGTACTAAATTCAGAAGAAAATAAGCCAATACTAATGACTGCCAAAAGCATGATAACAATAAACGGCGTTAAAAATTTTCCGATAAGACTTAATATTTTTGAGCGATTAAGCACAAAAACCAACACAAGCGAAAAATAAATAAAGCTCGTTAATAAAGGTGAAGTTCCAAAAGCTGGAAAGATTGCAATTTCATGCGTTGCCGCAGCCGTTCTTGGCGACGGAATGGCCACTGCAATTATATAGATTAAAATACAGTAAATTAAACTAAAGCTTGGAGATACTTTTTTACCAAAATCGAATAACGTCCCTTGAAGTCTGGCATGCGCAAGAATCCCAAGTATTGGAATTACCACAGCGGTAATCATAAAGCCAATAGTCACCAAAATCCAATCGTCACCAGAGTTATACCCCAATAAAGGTGGTAGCAGTAAATTACCCGCTCCAAAAAATAATGAGAACAATGCAAAACTGGTAATTAAAAGTTCTTTGCGTTTTATATCCACCTAGTTCGTTTTCTTAAGTTCTAAATCACCAAAATCGAAACTAAAATCAGTAATTGGTGCAATATAGTTCATGGTCGCTGAAACCGCTTCTCCTTTTTCGTTAAAGGTAAATTTCACGTAAACATCTGCATCATAACTTCTATCGTTCCATTTCGCCACAAAAGTAGTCGCATTAAATGGCAACAACTCACCAAACAATCTTGATGAACGCTTACTCTTTATAGTGTATCCTTTTTTTGAATCGTGAGAAATCATCACATCACCAAACCAATCGTCTGTATAAGTCCCGATAATTTGTTTTGGTTTCGGAATTGATTTAAGCGTTTTTGCCTTTTCAACTTTTGAATACACTGCAGCTTTTATACTGTCGTTATAAATAATATTATCGGCATTAGATTTGCCGTACTTCTCTAACCAATTTCGATTTTCATAACCGAGATAAGCATCTTTAATTGTATTTGTGATGGTATTAAAAGCAGAACCATTCATTTGATTTGTTAACACCACAATGCCTAAATCTAAATCTGGGATCATAGTAAACTGTGTTACGGTTCCCAACAAACCACCTGTATGATACACTTGTTTAAAACCACCTTTAACATCGGCAACAAACCAACCTAATCCGTAGCCTTTAAAATTAGAATCGTATGAATCATTTGGAGATACATTTAAAGGAGTTTGCAATTGCCAAAGTTCATGAAACTGCTTAGTACTTAATAAACGTTCACCATTTTGGGTAACCGCATCATTCATTAAAAATTGAGCCCAAGTTAACATATCTGGAATATTACTCACAATTCCTCCTGCAGGATTAGCTGTTTCACTCCAATCGTGTGGAATCTGAATTACCTTTCCTTCTGCCATCGTATGCGCATCAATGATATTCGATTTATCTGAAACACGATTATAAGATGCTTTACTACTTGTCATTCCAACTGGTTTCATAATCTTGGTTTCAATAAAGTCTTCCCAAGACAAACCACTCACCCGTTTTAAAACTTCACCTGCTATAATGAACATATTGTTGTTATATGCAAATTTGCTTCTAAATGAACTTTCAGGTTCTAAATATTTTACATTATTAATAATGTCCTCTACTGTAAAATCACTGCCTTCAGGAAAAAACATTAAATCTCCAGCACCTAATCCCATTCCACTGCGGTGTGTAACCAAATCTCTAACCGTAAATTCTTCAGTTACCCAAGCATCGTGTAATTGAAATTCTGGAATATGTTTACGCACTTTATCATCCCAATTCAACGCCCCAGCATCAACCATCATCGCCAATGCAAAACACGTAAATCCTTTACTATTAGATGCGACACCAACTAACGTTTCATCGTTCATGTCTTTTTTATTGGTTAGCGAACGCACACCATGACCTTTAGCATAAACGACTTTTCCATCTTTATAAACACCAACAGAAATACCAGGGACATCAAAGGTTGTTAAAGTTTCCTTTATAAGCTTATCGAGTTGTTGCTCTTTAATCTGAGCATTTAATAAGAAAGCAGAACTCAAAAGAACTATTGAAAAAAAGCGTTTTAAACCCATTAGATTTTTAATTTAATTTGAAAGATTTCAAAGATACTAAAATGTTATAATGATTAGTAGACAGTAATACCTTCAAAATTTATATTTGCAAACATGATTTTAAATTACAAAAATAGCAGCATTCATTATACGACGGAAGGAGAAGGAAATCCTATTGTATTACTTCACGGTTTTCTCGAAAGTGTTGCGATGTGGCAAGATTTAGTCACTGAGTTTTCTACAACTAATAATGTTATTTGTATTGATTTATTGGGGCATGGCGAAACAGACTGTATTGGCTATGTGCACACCATGGAAGCTATGGCGGAAGCCGTTTTAGCAGTTTTAGAGCATTTAAATATTGAGAATGCGCATGTCGTTGGTCATTCCATGGGAGGTTACGTAGCCTTAGCCTTAGCAGAACAGAAACCGGAATTGTTTAAAGGTCTATGCTTAATGAATTCTACATATGAAGCTGATGATAACGCTAGAAAGTTAATTAGAACACGTGCTTCTGAAATGGCACAGCAAAATTTTGAGGTTTTAGTAAAAATGTCTTTTGCTAATTTATTTGCGCCTGAAAGTAAAGTTAAACATGAAGCTGCCTATCAAAAAGCACTTCAATTAGCATTAAAGACACCACTTCAAGGTTATATTGCTGCCCAAGAAGGCATGAAACTTAGACCAGATCGTTTTGATATTTTGAAAAACTTAAAATGCAAAAAAATAATTATTGCTGGCAAAAAGGATAGTTTAATTGACACAGTAAAAATCACCGAGAACATAAGAGGCACAGACATTGATTTTATAGAATTTTCAGAAGGCCATATGAGTTACATCGAAAACAAATCAGAATTATCTTACAATATTTTACACTTTGTCGAAAAATAACCCCTTTAAACGCTTTATTTTGTTTTATTTTTTAAGTTTACCAGAGAGATTAAAAAATAATTTGTAAACCAACCTATTATGACACCTAACAAATTTTATTGTGATTTATTTGGACACAACTATCAGATTACCAAAAAAGTCACTAATCACGTCAATGAATACACTTGTAAATGCTGTAAAAAACAACTGACAACAAACAGCAATGGTCAACTCACAGAATTAACAGCTAAATACCAGGAGATTAATTCTGCTTTAGAACGCATTTACAACAATAAATCGATGCGTTTAAAGCGAAAAACACTCAGTTCATCGATTTGTTAATTGTTAATAACTTCTAAGTAACTAATTTTCTTATATTTAAATCCCTATAAAAAGTGATAATATCTCTAAGAAAACTAGTTAATGAAAAACATTTATTGCTCATTGTTTGGTCACGATTATAAAGTGTCCAAAAATGTTACTTATCATGTTAAAGAATATAAGTGTAAAAACTGTAAAACAGAAATGACCATTGATGGCGATGGAAAATTTATTCCCTTAACCCCAAAATTCAAAGAAATCAATCGCGTATTAAATCGCGTACATAACAAGCGCCTAGAAAAAGGGCAAAAGCTTTTTATGCTTGATCTGTAAGCGCATTCCAACCTTTAGCTATAATCTGAATTTTCTCATCAGCTCTTGTAACTAAGTGCATACCTCTGTCTTCTTCTGTCATGTAACCAATAACTGTTAGATTTGGATTACCTTTTATTTTTAGAAAATCCTCTTGAGAAATTGTCATTAACAGTTCATAATCCTCACCACCATTTAAAGCAATTGTAGTGCTATCTAAATTAAATTCCTCACAGGTAGAAATCACTTGAGGATCTAATGGTATTTTCTCTTCATAAAGATCTACGCCAACTTTACTTTGCTTACATAAATGAATAATTTCAGAAGAAATTCCGTCACTAACATCTATCATACTCGTTGGTTTCACATCTAAATCCTTCAATAATTCCACAATATCTTTTCGAGCTTCAGGTTTTAACTGACGTTCTATAATGTAGGTGTACATTGATAAATCAGGTTGGTTATTTGGGTTCACTTTAAACACTTCTTTTTCGCGTTCTAACACTTGTAACCCCATAAAAGCTCCACCAATGTCACCAGTAATCACTAATAAGTCATTTGGTTTTGCACCTGATCGCAATACCTCTGTTCCCTTTTCAACTTCCCCAATCGCAGTTACAGAAATAATTAAACCAGAAGTAGATGATGTTGTATCACCACCAACCACATCAACATTGTAAAATTTAGCTGCCATAGTAATACCAGCATACAATTCTTCTAATGCTTCTAATGGAAAACGATTAGAAACCGCTATAGAAACGGTCACTTGTGTCGCCATAGCATTCATCGCATAAATATCAGATAAATTAACAACGATAGCTTTATAACCTAAATGTTTTAAAGGAGCATAGCTCAAATCAAAGTGCACACCTTCTACCAACAAATCCGTAGAAACAACCACTTGCTTTTTACCAAAGCTTAGTACTGCAGCATCATCACCAATACCTTTTACTGTTGATTTTTGGGTGACTTTAAAATGATCGGTTAAGTGCTCAATCAATTTAAACTCTCCTAATTCACTCAAAGGAGTACGCTGTGGGTTTTTATCTTCTATCATAATGCAAAAATATTGTGCTTTTTTTGAATAGGTTGCATGAATAGAATTATTTATTCCTAATTTAATTCAAATCAAAAACTAAAACCACATAAAATCATGATATTCATCTACATGTTTGCAGGTTTTTGGATGCGATTATTTGTACCATTTCTTTTTTAAAAATTCCCGTTAAACGGTATATTTTATTCTAAAAATATCAAAACCATATGCATTTCATCGAAAAAGTAGGCATTTTGACATGATTTAGATATGGTTTACTAAATTGCTCTACCCTAAGTCAATAAAAATGAAACCTAACTCTACTAAAGCATTACCATGTGCTATTTTTGGCCATAACTATCAACGATCTAAAACGAATATTGATCACACCATTGAAATGACCTGTTCGCATTGCGATACAGTTGTGGTTACGGATCGTCATGGAAATTTTGAAACTATTACCGTTTCTAACACTCAAATCGCAGATACATTACGGGAATTATACCGTCTTACTAGACGTATACCTAAAACAAAAGTAGCTGTATAATTACACATTCTTCTCGGTTTACCTTGAATAGCCAAACCCTATCAAACCATATGCTAATATAATGTTAGTACCTATGGTAAAACCTTTGTTATATCGTATATTTGCATTCTATTTAGAACAAATCTAGTTAAACGATATGATTAAAGTATCTGATCACGCAAAAAAGAAAGTCATAGAACTTATGACTGATGATGGTTACGACCCAAGCACAGACTACGTTAGAGTTGGTGTTAAGAGCGGAGGCTGTTCTGGTTTGTCATATGATTTAAAATTTGACAAAGAACAAGCTGCTGAAGATGATAAAGTATTTGAAGTTAATGATATTAAAATCATTGTTGACAAAAAGAGCTTTCTCTACCTCATTGGTACTACACTCGAATATTCTGGAGGCTTAAACGGAACAGGTTTCGTTTTCAACAACCCAAATGCCAACCGAACTTGCGGTTGCGGTGAATCTTTTTCACTATAAAAAATAAAACACACATGTCAAAATATACAGAAGACGATCTTAGAGAAGAATTAAAAACCAAAGAATACGAATACGGTTTTTTCACAGATATAGAATCTGAAACATTCCCTATTGGATTAAATGAAGACATCGTTCGCGCTATTTCAATGAAAAAAGAAGAGCCCGAATGGATGACAGAATGGCGATTAGACGCTTTTAAAATTTGGAAAGAAATGGCTGAGCCTGAATGGGCAAATGTACGTTACAAAAAACCAGACTTTCAGGCAATTGCTTATTATTCTGCACCTGTTTCTGTAGATCCAAACAAAACCTTAGACGATGTAGATCCTGATCTTTTAGCTATGTATAAAAAGCTAGGAATTTCAGTAGATGAGCAAAAGAAAATGAATAATGTTGCGATGGACATCGTTGTTGATTCTGTTTCTGTTGCCACAACATTTAAAAAGACATTATCTGAAAAAGGTATCATTTTTATGAGTATTTCTGAAGCTATAAAAGAGCACCCAGAACTTGTAAGAAAATATATAGGAACCATTGTCCCAACAAAAGACAACTTTTATGCGGCTTTAAATTCAGCCGTTTTTAGTGATGGTTCTTTCTGTTATATTCCAAAAGGCGTTAAATGTCCTATGGAATTATCAACGTATTTTAGAATAAACCAAGGTGGAACAGGTCAATTTGAAAGAACACTTCTTATTGCTGATGAAGGCAGTTACGTTTCTTATTTGGAAGGTTGTACTGCACCAAGTCGTGATGAAAACCAATTACATGCAGCGGTTGTAGAACTAATCGCCATGGATGACGCCGAAATAAAATATTCTACTGTACAAAACTGGTACCCAGGAAATGCAGAAGGAAAAGGTGGTGTTTACAATTTTGTTACTAAGAGAGGACTTTGTGAGAAAAACGCAAAAATCTCTTGGACACAAGTTGAAACTGGTTCTGCGGTAACTTGGAAATATCCATCTTGTATCTTAAAAGGTGATAATTCAGTAGGAGAATTTTATTCTATTGCGGTGACTAATAATTATCAGCAAGCAGATACTGGTACTAAAATGATTCACTTAGGTAAAAACACAAAGTCAACAATTATATCTAAAGGAATTTCAGCCGGTAAATCACAAAACTCGTATCGTGGATTGGTTCAGATTGGTCCTCGTGCAGATAATGCACGTAACTTTTCGCAATGTGATAGTTTATTAATGGGAAATGAATGTGGAGCACATACCTTCCCCTACATAGAAGCTAAAAACAAAACTGCGATGATTGAGCACGAAGCTACGACCAGTAAAATTGGTGAAGATCAAATTTTCTATTGTAACCAAAGAGGTATTGATACCGAAAAAGCAATTGCACTAATTGTAAATGGTTTTAGTAAAGAAGTCCTCAATAAATTACCAATGGAATTTGCTGTGGAAGCTCAAAAATTATTAGAAATTAGCTTAGAAGGTTCTGTAGGATAACATCTAAAAAATAGCTATCAAGCATGAAAAAAACACTATTCATATTAACCTTAGCTTTAGCATTTGTATCGTGTAAAGACTTCAAAGACGGAGTTAAAGACGGTTATAATGATGCCAAAGCTGAAGCTGAAGCAACTCAAAAGGAAGGTGTAAAATTATATGCACTAGACGGAGGAACAGTACAAGTGAACATGTTAGAGATTTTTTCTCAAGACACAACCTACCAAGGACAATCAAAAACTTTTGCTGATGCTTTTTATATTATTGAACATCCAAAAGGTCGAATGCTTTGGGATGCTGGTTTAGCTGAAGGTTTGGTTGGTCAAGATCCATTTACAACGCCAGATGGAGCATTTACAGTGTCTCGTAAGGATTCTGTAGTCTCTCAACTTAAAGCGTTGAATTTAACACCAGAGGATTTTGATTTTATTGCTTTGTCACATACGCATTTTGACCATTCTGGTTCGGCTTCAAAATTTGCTGATGCTACTTGGTTAGTCCAAACCGCAGAATACGATTTCATTACGAGCGAAGAACAAAAACAAGATGATAACTATGCTGCAATTGCCGCTTTAACTAATGTTAAAAAACTTAATGGAGAATATGATGTTTTTGGTGATGGAACGGTAGTAATTAAATCCATGCCAGGGCATACTCCTGGACATCAGGCGTTATTCTTAAAATTAGAAAACGCTGGCAATATATTATTAGCAGGTGATTTATATCATTTTCAAGAAAATAGAGATAATAAGGGGGTTCCAAGTTTTAATTACGATGTAGATGCCACCCTAAAAAGCATGGACCTTTTTGAGGCTTTCGCAAAAGAAACTAATGCCGATGTTTACATTCAGCACAGTGCCGACGATTTTAACCGATTACCAAAATATCCAAAATATTTAGACTAATGTTAAGAAACTCACTCGTAATACTAATGTGCCTTGCACTATTTATTTCTTGTAAAAACGAAACAAAACAAGAGGTTAACCTTGAAGAAAATCGTGCAAAATCCTTCGATCAAAATGATGGATTTATAACACTAAAAGGAGACTTTGTATATTTCGCAGATGCGGCAGTTTTACAAACATCAACAGAAATTTATGGTGTTGTAATTGATATGAATATGCACAAGTTAGATGCGCAAACAAAAGCATTTAAAAAAGAAGCGACTGATATGGTTCCTGTAACCGTAAGAGTTAGAAAGTTCGAAAAAAACAAAGACGAAGAAGGCTGGCAATACAAAGTAGAAATCAAAGAAATCTTAAAAGTAGAAGCACCAGACCCAAATAAAGAAGACGTTATAAAATTAGCAAATTAAGACTATGTTAAAGATCAATAATTTACACGCAAGTATAGAAGATAAAGCCATTTTAAAAGGTATTAATCTCGAAGTTAAAGCAGGAGAAGTTCACGCAATAATGGGCCCAAATGGTTCAGGAAAAAGTACTCTAGCTTCAGTAATTGCAGGTAAAGAAGAGTACGAAGTTACAGAAGGAAATATATTATTAGAAGGCGATGACATCGATGAATTAGCCGCTGAAGAACGTGCACATAAAGGTGTGTTTTTATCATTTCAATACCCAATTGAAATACCAGGAGTTAGCGTAACTAACTTTATAAAAACAGCCATCAATGAAACGCGTAAAGCAAAAGGTTTAGGTGACATGCCCGCAAAAGATATGCTGAAAATGATCAGAGAAAAATCTGAGCTTTTAGAAATTGATCGTAAATTTTTATCGCGTTCATTAAACCAAGGGTTTTCTGGAGGAGAAAAGAAACGTAACGAAATCTTTCAAATGGCAATGTTAGAACCAAAATTAGCCATCTTAGATGAAACGGATTCTGGTTTAGATATTGATGCATTGCGTATTGTAGCCAATGGTGTAAATAAATTAAAGTCTAAAGACAACGCTGTAATTGTTATTACGCATTACCAACGTTTATTAGATTATATCGTTCCAGATTTTGTACATGTATTACTCGACGGTAAAATTGTTAAATCAGGAGGTAAAGAATTAGCCCACGAGTTAGAAGCTAAAGGTTACGATTGGATTAAAGAAGAGGTTAACGCTTAATTAGTAGGCAGTGGTCAGTCTTCAGTAAGCACTAACTTACTCGGATATGACTATTTGTAGCAAAAACATTAAATCAAGTACTAATTCTTCAACTTATAGTTTGCGATTGAGCAACCTGAAGACTGAGGACTTATTACTGAAGACTTAAAAACATGAGTTTAAAAGAAAAATTAGTATCGTCATTTATGGCATTTGAGGACACGGTCGATGTGCACTCGTCAGTACATGATATTCGTACTGAAGCTATAAAGACTTTTGAAGCTGAAGGATTTCCTTCTAAGCGTCAAGAAGATTGGAAATATACATCGTTGAATTCTATTTTAAAACACGACTATAGTGTATTTCCTAAGCACGACAATGACATAGAATTTAAAGACGTAAAAAAATATTTTATTCACGATATTGATGCGTACAAAATCATCTTTATCGATGGAAAATACGCCTCTCATTTATCACAAACCACGCATGATGGTTTAGATGTTTGTTTAATGTCTGCGGCTTTAACCAAACCTAAATACAAAGTAATTATTGATAATTATTTCAATAAAATTGCGAAAAAAGATGGTTTATCTTCTTTGAATACAGCATTTTCAATGGAAGGTGCATACATCAATATTCCTAAGAATAAGGTGGTTGACAAACCGATTCAAATCATTCATTTTTCAACAGGAAACGAAGCTGCCGTAATGTTGCAACCTCGTAACTTGATTGTTGTAAATGAAAATTCGCATGTTCAGATAATAGAACGTCACCAGAGTTTAACGGATAACCCTGTTTTAACGAATAGTGTGACAGAAATTTTCGCGAACAAACGTGCGATTGTTGACTATTATAAAATTCAGAACGATAGACAAACTGCGTCATTAATAGATAACACTTTTATCAATCAAAAGCAGGAAAGTTTAGCCAAAGTGCATACCTTTTCTTTCGGTGGAAAATTAATTAGAAACAACCTTGAGTTCTACCAAAACGGAGAGCGTATAGATTCTACCATGAAAGGTATTACCATTATTGGTGATAAACAACACGTAGATCACAACACATTAGTACATCATATTGAACCAAATTGTGAAAGCCACCAAGATTACAAAGGTATTTTTGACGATAGTTCAACAGGAGTGTTTAATGGTAAAGTTGTCGTTGAAAAATTAGCACAGAAAACCAATGCATTTCAGGCAAATAATAACATTTTAATTAGCGATAAAGCCAGCATAAATACCAAACCTCAACTTGAAATTTTTGCAGACGATGTAAAATGTTCTCATGGTTGTACTATTGGTCAGCTAGATGAAAGCGCAATGTTTTATTTACGTTCTAGAGGAATTCCTGAAAAAGAAGCCCGCGCTTTATTAATGTTTGCTTTTAGTAATAACGTTTTAGATTCTGTGAAAATCCCTGAGATTAAAAATAGAATTACTAAAATTATTGCGAATAAATTGGGTGTAAATATTGGGTTTGATTTATAAAGTATAAATATAACTAGTGAGTTTCATTATCTAACTAGGCCAATTATACTAGAAATTTTAATATAAAAAACCTCAAAGATTTTTCAAACCTTTGAGGTTTCAGCTTTAAAAGAAACACATGTTAGACGTACAAAAAATAAGAAAAGACTTTCCAATACTTCAACGTGAAGTCAACGGGAAACCACTCATATATTTCGATAATGCTGCAACATCGCAAACACCTCAGCAAGTCATTGATGTTATTGTAGATTATTACAGTAATTACAATGCTAATATTCACAGAGGTGTACATAGCTTGAGCCAAGAAGCAACAGATGCTTATGAACAAGCACGACTAAAAATCCAGAAGCATTTTAATGCCAAGCAAAGTCATGAAATAATTTTCACTTCTGGTACCACACATAGCATTAACTTAATTGCTAATGGTTTTTCTTCACTCTTAAAAAAAGGTGACGAAATTATTGTTTCAGCTTTAGAGCATCATAGTAATATTGTGCCATGGCAAATGCTTTGTGAACGTACAGGAGCTAGTTTGAGAGTCATTCCCATGAATGAAAATGGAGACTTAATACTTTCAGAATACGAGGCACTTTTAAATGAAAATACAAAACTGGTTTTTGTAAACCATATTTCGAATGCCTTAGGGACTATAAACCCAATTGAATATATTATAGAAAAAGCACATGCCATTGGTGCAGCTGTTTTGGTTGATGGAGCACAATCTTGCCCCCATTTAAAACCAGACGTTCAAGCATTAGATGTGGATTTCTATGTGTGTTCTGCCCACAAAATTTGCGGACCAACAGGCGTTGGAATGCTTTACGGAAAAGAAGAATGGCTAAATAAATTGCCACCTTACCAAGGAGGAGGAGAAATGATTGCAGAAGTGTCGTTTGAAAAAACGACTTATGCTGGCCTACCACATAAATTTGAAGCGGGTACACCAAACATCTGTGGAGGCATCGCCTTCGGAGCGGCTTTAGACTATATGAATGCTATTGGTTTCGAAAATATCGCTGAATACGAAAATGAATTGTTAGAATACGGAACAGCAGAACTACAAAAAATTGAAGGCTTAAAAATTTACGGCACGGCAAAAGAGAAAACTTCTGTTATATCTTTTAATGTTGGGGCTATTCATCCTTATGATATTGGGACTATATTAGACAAAATGGGCATCGCTGTACGAACAGGTCATCATTGCGCACAACCTATTATGGACTTTTACAAGATTCCAGGAACCATTAGAGCGTCTTTTATGTTTTATAATACAAAAGAAGAAATTGATGCTTTTATTACGGCTTTAAAGAAAGCAATTATGATGCTCTCGTAGACTTTGGCATTAAAAGTGTATTTACCTATTTAAAAACTATAAATCATGAAATTTATACTCAGTTTAGTCGCGCTTTTAATTACTGTAAGCTCATGTAAATCGAATACAGAAGTTGTTGAAAACAGCAAAACCATGCAAGAACATCTTTCAGGAACGTATTATATAACGCAATTAGAAGGTAATGATATTACTTTAAACAAACTCGAAATAACTTTTGATGAAACTTCAAATAAAGTTAATGGAACAGCTGGCTGCAATAGTTTCTTCGGGAATTATTCAAAAGAAAATAAGACTATTACATTTGGAGATATTGGAGCGACAAAAAAATTATGTTCTAAAAACATTATGGCCATTGAAGCGTATTTTTTAAAATCTTTGAGTTTAGTAGATTCGTTTTCCGTAGATGCTAATGGTGGGATTTCACTTCTAGCAAACGATAAGATTTTAATTACAGCGACTCGTACTGCTCAGACAACTAAAAAAAGTGATGAGATTAACGATAATTATATAACGGCTGTTAAATATCAAACTTCCACAAGAGGTTTTTTTAATTTCATTCTTATTTCGAAAAATAAAATCGCTATTTCTGAAGATCGAAGTCTTCAAAATATTAAAAATTATAACATTGACGCCACTCAGTGGAATGAGCTTAAAAGTTTAATCGATGCTACAGATTTAGAAGGCCTATTTAAACTAACACCACCGTCTCAAAACCATCAGCACGATGGAGCTGCACACGCCACTTTAGCGTTACAAATAGGTGATATAGAATATATGACACCGACATTTGACCATGGCAATCCTCCAAAGGCCATTGAAGCTTTAGTTAATAAAGTGTTATCCATTAAAGAAAACTCCGTAAAACAGTAGCGATTTTGTAATTTTGCACAAAAGGATGAGACTATGACTATTGAAGACGTACAAAACGAAATTATTGATGAGTTCGCTATGTTTGAAGATTGGGAGGAACGCTACCAATACATGATAGATTTAGGTAAGGACTTACCAATAATAGACGAAAAATATAAGACCGAGGATAATATTATAAAAGGTTGCCAAAGTAAAGTTTGGGTTCATGCCATTATGGAAGATGACAAAGTGAACTTTACTGCAGATAGCGATGCCGTTATAACTAAAGGTATTATAGCGATATTGATTAGAGTATTTTCTAATCAGCATCCTAAAGCCATTCTTGAAGCTAACACAGATTTTATTGATAAAATCGGACTAAAAGAACACTTATCACCAACTAGAGCAAACGGCTTGGTTAGTATGATAAAGCAATTAAAAATGTATGCCATAGCATACCAAACACAATTAAACTAGTTTATCTTTTTTGTTTAAAAGTTAAAAACGAACTCAGAACAATTAAAATTATAAACGCACAAATTTAAAGACATGAGCAAACCAACTATAGATACAGCAGCATTAGGAGAAAAAATCTTAAGAGTTATAAAAACTATTTACGATCCAGAAATCCCTGTAGACATCTACGAATTAGGATTAATCTATGATGTTTTTGTAAACGAAGATTTTGAAGTTAAAATCTTAATGACCTTAACGACGCCAAATTGTCCGGTAGCTGAAACGTTACCTTTAGAGGTTGAAGAAAAAGTGAAGTCTATTAATGAAGTTAAAGATGCTGAAGTAGAGATCACTTTCGATCCACCTTGGTCACAAGAACTTATGAGTGAAGAAGCTAAGTTAGAGCTTGGGATGCTTTAATTAAAATGAATACATGCCAAGACGCAGTCCAAACTCTTTAAAAGACGATAAAAAAACCAGTATTAAATCGTCATTTAATGCTTTAGTTTACATCCCTAGATTTTTTAAAGAAATTTGGAGAGTTAACAAAAGTCTTTTCATATTATCTGCATTCTGTAGACTCATTGGGGCTTTGCTTCCTGTTATCATTTTGTGGATAGGGAAACTAATTATAGATGAAATTATACTACAAATTTCATTAGATGTACCAGACTATACTTCGCTGTGGACCTATGTTGCAGTGGAGTTTGCATTAATTATCCTTTCTGATTTAGTAAGTAGAGCCATTTCCTTAACTGATGGCTTGCTTGGCGATGAATATAGTATTGCGACATCAATAACTATAATTAAGAAAACCAATCAGATTAATATTAGTTTATTAGAAGATTCTGAATTTTACGATAAACTAGAACGGGCCAGAACACAAACTAATGGCCGTGTTGGCTTAATGTCTAATGTTCTTGGGCAAGCACAAAGTGCCATTTCTATTGCAACACTTGTTGCTGGTTTAATTTACTTTGAGCCTTATTTAATTATTCTGTTGGTACTAAGTATTATTCCTTCATTTATAAACGAAGTACGTTTTAGCCAACAACAATATTCTTTAGCAAGAAGCTGGACTTCAGAACGCCGCGAGTTAGATTATTTAAGATTTATAGGTGCAAACGATAAAACAGCGAAAGAAATTAAACTTTTTGGCTTAACCGATTTTGTGGTAAATCGTTTTAAAAACCTATCCGAAGAATATTACCAACTCAATAAATCATTAGCGATAAAGCGTTCTGCTTTAGGTTTTTTATTTAATGTTTTAGGCTCATTAAGTTATTACGGAGCTTATGTATTTATTATTTACCGTGTACTTTCAGGTGCTATTACATTGGGTGAATTAACCTTTTTATCCGGTTCCTTTAATCGCTTAATGCGAAATCTTCAAGATTTCTTTTCAAAATTCACACGTATTTCTGAAAGTGCTTTATACCTAAAAGATTATTTCGATTTTATAGATATTTCAATTGTTTCAAAAGTAAAAGAAGACATTCCGCTACCGAAGAAAATCACTAAAGGTTTTGAGTTTAAAGATGTTCATTTTGCCTATCCAAATTCTGAAGTCGACATTTTAAAAGGCATTACCTTTAATCTGAAAGCCGGTGAAAAACTAGCATTTGTAGGACAGAATGGAGCCGGAAAAACCACTTTAATAAAATTACTATTACGCTTTTACGAGCCTACTTCTGGCGAAATACTATTAGATGGCATAAATATTAACCGTTTCAATATTGCAGAATACCAAGAATACTTCGGAGTCATTTTTCAGGATTTCTTTAGATATGAATTTACCGTTAAAGAAAATATAGCGATTGGAAATATCGATGAGCTACATAATCAAAACAAAATTGAAAATGCCGCGGAATTAAGTTTAGCAAACGAAGTGGTGTCTGAATTAAAACACGGCTACAACCAGCAATTAGGAAAACGTTTTGCTAACGGACAAGAATTATCTGGTGGGCAATGGCAAAAAGTAGCTTTGGCAAGAGCCTACATGAAAAATGCTGAAGTGATGATTTTAGATGAACCAACATCAGCCCTAGATGCCAGAGCAGAAAGCGAAGTATTTGAACGATTTATAGGTCTAACCGAAGGCAAGACCAGTATTATTATTTCGCACCGATTTAGTACGGTTCGCCAAGCAGACAGAATTCTAGTGTTAGAACATGGAAGCGCCTTAGAAATTGGCACACATGACGAACTTATGAAAAACCAAGCCTTGTATTCTGAATTGTTTACACTACAAGCTGAAGGCTATCAGTAAATCATTTACCTTTGTATTATGGCAGAAGAAATTATTAATAGAATTGCAAACAGCAAACTAAAAGTTATAGATTTAGAAGACTATTACCCAAAGGGAGAACGTGTTCTTTTTGATATAAAAGATTGGTTAATGGAAGGCTTAGTACTTCGAGAAAAAGACTTCAGAGCTTTTGTAGCAGAGCACAATTGGTCGCAATACCAAGAGTGCTATGTGGCTTTACATTGTTCTACCGATGCTATAGTGCCAGATTGGGCTTATATGCTAATTTCTATAGAACTTCAACCCTATGCTAAACTCTCTGTAATAGGTTCATTAAGTGATTTAGAGTCTATTTTATATGCTGAAATTATTTCAAATTTAGATATTTCAATATACGAAGGTTTACCTGTAATTATTAAAGGATGTTCTCATAAGCCTGTACCTTCAAATGCCTTAACATTACTATCGCAAAAATTAAAACCTATAGCAAGATCTATTATGTTTGGTGAGGCTTGTTCTTCTGTTCCGCTCTTTAAAAGAAAATAATAACCCCATAAGTGTGACTTTTTAGTGATTATAGGGTCTAAAAAGTGATTTCGTAACTATAAACAGAAATCATTTAATACTTATATTTGCAACTTAAAAATTTAACACAATTGATTATGAACAAAAAACTATTATTAATAGCTATTTTAATGCTATCTGTTACTTTTGGTTTTTCTCAAACTAAGGAAGAATTACAGGCTCAAAAAGCTGAAAAACAAGCAGAAGCCAACAAGTTTCAAGGAGAAGCGAATGCTATACAAAAACAAATTGATGCTTTACCAGGCTGGAGAATAGGTGCTTTTGGTACTATTGGTGGTAGCTTATCTGAATTTAACGATTGGTATTCTCAAGGAACACCAAATAACAGTTCTGGTAATATTGGTATTTCATTTAATGCATTTGCTAATAAAATTGAAGACAAATATTTTTGGAGAAACGCTTTAACTACAAATTTTGCATGGGTAAAATTAGACAATAAAGATGATGCTACGGACAGTGATTCTTTTGAATCTACGACAGATGTTTTTAATATTTCTTCGCTTTATGGTTATAAATTAAGTGAAAAAATTGCTATATCTGCTTTAGGGGAATACAGAACAACAGTATTAGATAACTTTAATGACCCTGGATATTTAGACCTTGGTATTGGTGCAACTTGGACACCTCTTGAAAACTTAATCGTAGTGGTTCACCCTTTAAACTACAACTTTGTTTTTGCTGATGATAGCACTATTTTTGAATCTTCTTTAGGTGCAAAAATTGTAGCAGATTATACACGACAAATTGGTGCTATAAGCTTTAAAACGAATCTTTCTGCATTCCAAAGTTATGAATCTTCTGATTTATCTAACTTTACTTGGACCAACTCATTTAGCTACAAATTATGGAAAATGATTGGTGTTGGTTTCGATTTTGGCTTACGTAGTAATAAGCAAGAAGCATTAGATTACTCGGTTAACACTTTAGGTAATGCTACTGAAACTTTTGATTCTGTAGACAACAAAATACAATCATACTATACCGTTGGTTTAAGCTACGCTTTCTAACAACAACATTTTTAAAATAAGAAACCTGTCTAGATTAAATTTAGACAGGTTTTTTTATACAATTATATTACTCTAATTAAACTTTTTCTTTTTCTCTTTTTTCTTGAAGAGTCGTTTAATAAACCCGTCGCGTTTTGTGGGCTCACAATCTAGATCGCTAAGAACTTGTTCTGAAGGTTTTTCAAATTGTGCTCTGGTTATTGATTTGTAATCACTGTCTTTATTCAATTTCTGATAGAACTTCGCAAAAATAGGTAAGGCTGAATTAGCTCCTTGTCCCATACCTGTAGATTTAAATCCGATGCTGTGATTATCATTACCAACCCAAGTTATAGTTACTAAATTAGGTGTTAAGCCAACAAACCAACCGTCTTTGTTATTTTGTGTAGTTCCTGTTTTACCTGCAATATCATTCTTTAATCCGTAGGTACTTCGCAATCGTGATGCCGTGCCTTTATTAACCGTAGATTTCATCATCTCTAGAAGTACTTGTCTTGTATAATCGCTATAGGCTTGTTCATTAGAAATTTCAGGCTTAAATGTTGCGATGACATTTCCAGATTTATCTTCTATTTTAGTAATATAATAGGGGGTTACAGCTTTGCTTTTATTTAGATAACTCGCATAAGCACCTGTTAAATCCTTCAAACTAATTTCTGCAACTCCCAAAGCTAATGAAGGCTCATTGGGTAGTTTTTTTAAAATTCCTAACTTTTCAACTTGCTCTAAAACTTTCGGAATACCTACCGTTTCCAAAACCTTAACAGAAATAGTATTTACAGAATTACTTAACGCATTTTCTAAAGTGTAGTTAGTATAAGGATCTTCTTCATCACTTCCAGAATTCGTAGGTGTCCAATCGTCATAATTGGTATACGTTACTTTATTTAAAGAAAAATAGGTGCATGGGTTTAAATCATTATTTATAGCAGCAGTATATACAAAGGGTTTAAAGGTAGATCCGACTTGGCGTTCACTTTGTGAAATATGATCGTATTTAAAATATCTGTAATCAATACCACCAACATAAGCTCTTACCGCTCCTGTGGTCGGCTCTACAGACAACATTCCTGTGTTTAAAAATTTAAGATAATGCTTTAAACTATCTATAGTAGATATATTTTTAATGGTGTCGCCTTTCCAACTAAATACATCTGTAGGTCGCTTAATATTTAAAGAATCTTTAATTTGCTGTTCCGTTAATCCTTGGTCTTTATATCTTTTTACTTGGTCTAATTTAGAAATCGCACGTTCTAATAGTTTAGAATTTGTTTCCCAAGGCGAATTATTACCATACGATGTTTCAAAATCGGCTTGAAGTTTACTCATGTGCTCCTTCATGGCGGCTTCCGCTAATTCCTGCATTTTGTAATCTAACGTAGTATGTACAATAAGTCCATCTTTATAAAGATCATAGTCTTCGCCTTCAGGATTTTTTAAAGTATCTAAAATAGACTCTAGTTGTTTCTTTACTTCAGCTCTAAAATAAGGAGCTAAACCTAAATCGTGATTAAAAGAGCGGTACTCTAATTCTAAATCTTGACTTGAATAATACGCTAACGAATCCTCTGAAAGGTAACCATAATTTTTCATCTGATTTAAAACCACATTTCTTCGATTTTTACTACGATCTAAATGCACCCTTGGGTTGTAATAGGTATTGGCTTTTAATGTACCGACTAAAGTTGCCGCTTCAATAATGGAAATATCTTGTACTGATTTATTGAAAAATTTAATGGACGCGCTTTCTATACCATAGGTATTATCTGAAAATGGGACGGTATTGAGATATAAGGTTAAAATTTCGTCTTTAGAATACACGTCCTCAATACGCTGCGCTACAATAGACTCTTTAAATTTATTAATTAGCATACTGAAAAACGCATAATTTTCCCTTCCATATAGATTTTTCGCCAATTGAAGGGTTATCGTACTTCCACCACCTGCAGATTTATCTTGAAGGATTAAATTCTTAACAAACACGCGCATTAAACTAATGTTATCTATACCATCGTGCTCATAGAAACGAGAATCTTCTGTGGCTACTAAAGCTTCAATAAGATGTTTAGGTAAATCTTTAAACGCTACAGGCTGCCTGTCATAGATATAGTACTTTCCTATTAATTTTTCGTCTTTGTCTAAAAGCTGTGTGGCTTGCTCTTGCTTAATAGAACTGATATCTTCTATCGTTGGGACTTTGCCGAATAAGCCTACATATATACTAATATATAGACCAAATAGAAATAACAAAATGGCTGCTATGAGAATAACGAGCCATTTTATCCATTTATTTTTTAATATCTTTTTAATCGAAGTTGTAAAGCGTGATTGGGAAGCTTTCATATAAAAGACCTTTTTATTCTATATCTTCAACGTCGGGATATAGGAAATGATTGTATGGAAAACGCGTTACATGGATTTCTCGCACTTCTTTATAAACACGTTTTCTAAACTCTTCCATATTCTCCTTATTTAGAGCAGAAATAAACAAAGCGTTATCACCAACTCTATTCATCCAAGTTTTTTTCCATTCTTCAATAGTATAATTGGCTTCTGTACGAACCTCTATTAAATCTTCTTCATCAAACGGTTCGGCTTCATAAGCATCAATCTTATTAAATACCATTATCGTTGGTTTGTCCTTGCTTTCAATTTCGTCTAAAATCTGATTTACAGATTCAATATGTTCTTCAAAATTAGTATGTGAAATATCTACAATATGAAGTAATAAATCGGCCTCTCTTACTTCATCTAAAGTACTCTTAAACGATTCTACTAATTGTGTAGGGAGTTTTCTAATAAACCCAACTGTATCACTTACTAAAAAAGGTAAATTACCAATCACTACTTTTCTAACCGTAGTATCGAGTGTTGCAAATAATTTGTTTTCTGCAAATACGTCACTCTTACTAATAACATTCATTAATGTAGATTTCCCTACATTGGTATAACCTACTAAAGCTACGCGTACCATTTTTCCACGATTACCGCGTTGCACAGCTTGCTGCTTGTCTATCGTTTTTATCTTGGCTTTTAATAAAGCTATCTTATCTCTAACAATACGTCTATCCGTTTCAATCTCGGTTTCACCAGGTCCACGCATTCCAATACCACCCTTTTGACGTTCGAGGTGTGTCCACATTCCTTTTAATCGGGGTAATAAATATTCACATTGCGCTAATTCTACTTGCGTTCTGGCATAACTTGTTTGTGCACGTTGCGCAAAAATATCTAAGATAAGATTCGTTCTATCGAGAATCTTACAGTTTAGAATCTTACTAATATTTCGTTCTTGAGCCGGAGTTAATTCGTCATCAAAGATTACAGTACCAATATCATTTTCTTGTACAAAGCTAGCAACCTCTTCCATTTTCCCTGTACCAATAAAAGTTTTAGGATTAGGTAGCGCCATTTTTTGAGTATATCTTTTTATGACTTCACCACCTGCTGTATAGGTTAAAAACTCTAATTCATCCAAGTACTCTTGTGACTTCTCTTCATCTTGATTTTGGGTAACAACACCAATGAGTACGACTTTTTCTAAATCTATATTTTTCTTTTCTATCATAATATATTAAAGTACAAAGTTAAGCAAATGGATTAGTCCTATTAATATTTTAAAAACCTATATTTAATCCTATGAATAATAATATTGACCCTTATACAATTGCATTTTATAATATCGAAAATTTATTCGACATAAAAAAAGACCCTTTAACAAATGATAGAGATTTTTTACCAACATCTCAAAAACGCTGGACTTTAAAACGCTATCAAAATAAATTATTGAAATTAGGAACAGTGATTCCTAAAATAGGTAATGAAGATAATCAATCAGCACCAGTAATAATTGGTTTAGCCGAAGTTGAAAACCAAAACGTCCTCTCAGATTTAGTAAATAGCAAAAACCTTATTGATGAAAATTATAAATACATTCATTTTGATTCTTTAGATGAAAGAGGCATAGATGTAGCCCTATTATATAAACCTGATATTTTTAAAGTAACGCATTCTGAAACCTTTTCGGTATATCTTCAAAATGAAAAAGGAGAGCAAGATTATACTAGAGATATTCTTTTGGTACAAGGAGAACTAAATAATGAATCTATTAACGTAATTGTTAATCACTGGTCATCTCGTAGAGAAGGTGTACGAGAAACTGAATTTAAACGCATAGCATCGGCAGATGTTGTGAATTCTATAATTAAGAAGCTTAAACAGGAAAACTTAAACGCTAAAATTATAGTAATGGGTGACTTTAATGATAATCCTAATTGTAATAGTTTATTGTTACTTGAAGAAGAAAGTGGTCTCTTTAATCCATTTAAAACCGTTTGGTCTCGAGATAACGGAAGTCTAAGTCATAATTTTCAATGGAACTTGTTTGACCAAATTTTAGTCTCTACTAACTTTTTTGATACTAGCAATTCTAACTTAGTATACAGCGATGCTAAAGTTTTTAATAGTAAATTTCTTACTCAATTTGATGGAAAATACAAAGGTCAGCCATTTAGAACCTTTGTAGGCAAAAAATATAAGGGAGGTTACAGCGATCATTTCCCTGTTTTTATCGAATTGAAGCCTTCATAAAAAATAGCCAACCCATTTATCGATTAATACGGTAGTTAATCTATTTTAGCAATGTTAACAACATGTTAATAGTCATTTTTTATATATTCGGGTTCGGATAGAAAAATCGTCTAACCAACGGTATCTATACGATTTGCAACTCTTTTTTTTTGCCAAACAAACAAATATCTTTGTAATCAGATGATTACAAAGGCAATGAACCATTTAACAAACCGATTAATAATGAAAAAAATTACTCTATTTTTAATCATGCTAAGTTTCTTCCTGACGGCTAGTGCACAATATGATTTCCCCGCACTTACAGGCACCACAAATGTGGAAAACTTATCACCTATTACTTTTAATCTTAATAACGCAGCCAATGTAGCTGGCGTACCAGCTTCATCTTCGGGATCGTATTATTCGTTTCTGTTAACTGCAGATTGGACTGCAGGCGGTGGAGGACCTTGGTCTTCCGAAGCAGGTCTCGTAATTACAACAGCTTCAGGGTCTATTACAATGATTGAGCCACCAACCACTTATGGCGCAGCCGGGCAAGATACCGAGATTACATTTTCAGGTCTTCTTCCTGGTTCATATGACCCTACTTCAAATGGTTTTTTAGACATTGAAATAAGTCAGAGTTATCCAAATTCTGATGCTAACTGGTCTAATATTGTTCTTACAATATATGAAAGCCCAACTTGTTTTGAGCCATCAGAAATGGCTACAACGATGTTAACAACTACGACTGTAGACTTAACCTGGAATGCAGGAGACGCAGAAACAGCATGGAATTTAGAATATAATACTACTGATTTTACTCCTGGAAATGGTGAAGCATCAGGAACAGATACAGCTACTGGCACACCTGCAATTTCAATTACAGGTTTAACAGAATCTACATCATATTTTGTTTATTACCAATCTGATTGTGGTACGGCTGACGGTGTTAGCGAATGGGTAGGACCA
Organism: Winogradskyella pacifica; assembly: GCF_003386275.1. NCBI lineage: Bacteria > Pseudomonadati > Bacteroidota > Flavobacteriia > Flavobacteriales > Flavobacteriaceae > Winogradskyella > Winogradskyella pacifica. The sequence goes on from NZ_QREI01000001.1 coordinate 859,891, forward strand.
TTTACTTTTTTTACTGGTTATTGTGAATCTTTACCGACATCTGTTGATGGAGATGGTATTGGACAAGTAGAATTAGGAACTGAAACTTTTATTTCTGCGGGTGACGATGTTACCTATGAAGATTTTACCGGAACAACTGTTGACTTGCAGTCTAGCGTAACGGCAAATATGCAAATTACATTTACTACAGGTCCAACCTATAACACGAATATTTGGATAGATTTCAACAATGACTTAATATTTGACAATGACACCGAAATCGTTTTTCAAGGTACAAGTGTAGCAAATAACCCAACTGTATTTAATGCATCTTTTTTAATGCCAGATGTACCTTTAGGTATGTATAACATGAGAGTTGGTACTGCTGACTTTAATCAAACAGCTGCGGCACCAGACCCTTGTTATAGTGGCACATGGGGGGTTACAATGGACTTTACTATAAATGTTTTACCTGCTCCAAGTTGTATTCCACCTAGTGCATTAGCAGCAAATGGAATTGGTGCAAATAGCGCAGAACTTAGTTGGTCTCAAGTAGGAACAGTACCACAATGGAATATTGAAATTGTAACAAATGGCACTGAACCAACAGGATTAGCAACCGATACTGGTATTTCTAACCCCTATAATGCTACAGGATTAACTGGATTAACAAGTTATGACTACTACGTTCAAGCCGATTGTGGCGCAGGTGACCTAAGTGCATGGACTGGACCTTTTACATTTACTACATTATGTGACGTAATAACCCCAGATTATATTCAAAACTTCGCAGATGTTACTTTTACCGTAATCCCAGAATGTTGGAATGAGGCTGATGATGGTAATCCAACCACTGGACCTACAGATTTAGGAGCGAGCTCTTGGACTTCTGATGGATTTCTTAATAACGGTACCACAGGCGCATATAAGTTAAATCTTTACACTCCATTTTTTGGTGATCCTTTAAATGAATGGATATTATCACCGCAATTTGATTTAACTGGTGGTCCTTTTCAAGTAGAATTTGATTTTGGAATTATGGATTTCGCTAGTTCTACACAACCAGGTGTTTTAGGTTCTGATGATGTTGTACAATTTTTAATGTCTACTGATAATGGCCTAACATGGACGGCTTTAATTACTTATGATAATACATCTGCACTACCAATTACGGGCGTACACCCTGTAATAGACTTAACACCATATGGGGGTCAAATAGTACAGTTTGCATTCTACGGTACTAGCGGAACTGTTTCTGATAGTGAAGACAATGATATATTTGTAGATAACTTTAGAGTAAGAGGTATTCCAACCTGTCCTGAACCTACAGATTTATTAGGTACAAACCTAAGTCTAACTTCTACTGAATTAGCTTGGACAGAAAATGGAACTGCTACAACATGGAATATACAATATGGTGAAGCTGGTTTTGCTTTAGGTGACGGTACACTTATAAACGATGTTGCTTCAAACCCTTATATCTTAGAAGGTTTAACATCAGATACTAGTTATGAGTATTATGTACAAGCCATATGTGGTCCTGGTGATATAAGCTCATTTAATGGTCCATTCGAATTCTTTACAGGTTATTGTGCCTCTTTTCCAACATCTAATGATGGTGATGGTGTTAATAATGTTACAATTGGCGTTACAGATTTCCCTAGTGCCGGTGATGTAACTTACGAAAATAATACATCTCCTGCTGTTAATGTTTTTAGAGGACTTGATACTAATATTGAAATTGAGTTTGGACATAGCGCAACATACAATACTATTATGTGGGTTGATTTTAACGATGATTTAGTATTTGATGCTACTGAGATTGTATACCAAGGTGTATCATCTGGTGGTGGCAACCCTCATACACAAGATGCCTCATTTCTTATGCCTGTTACGGCTCCATTAGGTGAGCATAGAATGCGCATAGTCTCAACAGACTTTGCTCAAGCAACTCCAAACCCTTGTTACAATGGCAGTTGGGGTGTTACCTTAGATTTTACGCTTAATGTACAAGAATTAAATTGTACACTAGCAGAAGCAGAATATACAGTAGTCACAGATTGTACCACCGACTCATTTTCTATTGAAGTTAATATTACCGATGTAGGTGATGCAACATCTTTAGAAATTGCGAATAGTTTTAATACCGACACAACTCAGGCGTTTGATGCTGGTATCTATCCAATAGGTCCATTTGATTTTGGTACTGAGGTAAAAATATTTATTACTAACGAACAAGATAACAATTGTACAATTAGCAGTAATAATTATGTGGTTGTAGGTTGTCCTCCAGTTAATGATAATCCATGTAACGCTACAGTAGCAGTTGTTAATGACGACATACTCTGCGCAGTTAGAACCTCAGGGACAATATTAGCGGCAACTACGTCTGATATTCCAGACCCTTCATGTGGTGGATCTGCTGACGATGATGTTTGGTTCCAATTTGAAGCACAAAGTGAATCTCAATTAATTGCTTTAGCAAATATTGCAGGAAGTGATACTAACCTAGGACATGCGCTTTATGAAGGAACTTGTGACAGCTTAGTTGAAATAGCTTGTGCTGAAACTGGCTTTTTTAACGCTGAATTATCTACTGCTACACCGCAACTTACGATAGGAAACACATACTATATTAGAGTATTCTCTTTTGGTACTTCAAACGAAGACACCACATTTGATTTATGTATTACACCTTACGTTGCGCCTGTTAATTTAACGTGTGACTTAGCAGACAATTATTGTAGTGGTAGTGATGCAAGTGATATATTATATACTTACAACACTATAAATGAACTTCCTGGTGATGGCCAAATTGAATGTCTATTTACAACACCTAATCCTACTTACAGTGTTTTAGAAGTTGGAACCTCTGGTGATCTTTTCATTCAAATGGTTCAAAATACTGCTTTTGACGAAAATGACAATCCGATTGGAGATGAGCTAGATGTCGATTTTGTTCTTTGGGGCCCATTTGCACCAGGTGATAGTTTATGTGATTTATCATCAGAAGTAGATTGTAGTTATTCTGCAGCTCCGGTAGAAGATGTAACACTTACAGGTGCTGTTCAGGGTGAAATATACCTTTTACTAATTACTAATTATGCAGAAGGCGCTGGTGTTATTCAAGTGAGACAAACAAATGTTGGTCAACCTGGCTCTGGTAGTACAATAGCAGATATTAATGCCTCTATTGTTAGTAACGAAGTTCCTATTGATCCTACTAATGATCCAGATGAAACGGATGAAGTATCAGTTTGTGGTTTCGAATCTATAACTCTAGAAACGTACTCACCATTTGCAGATGATTTTGTATGGACAAAAGATGGAACTGTAATACCAGGTGAAAACTTAACCTCTCTTGTTGTTACTGAATCAGGTAGCTACCAAGTACAGGCGTTCGATTCACAGTGTAATGCTAATGCATTATCTCAAGTTGTTATTGCAAATCTTTATAAGGATCCAGAATCATTAGCTCCACAAACCATTACAGCATGTGATGGACCAGAAGCAGATGGATCAGAACAATTTGATTTAGACGCTCTATCAACATCTCTCGCTTTAGATGGCTTTACAATAACTTACTATACAAGTACTGCTAATGCTAACCAATTGATTGACGCTGTAGCATCACCATATACCTCAGTTGGAGAAACACTAATTATGAGAATAGAAGATACTGCTGCATATAACAATGGATTTATTGGATGTAGAGAATTATCTCAAGTAGAATTAATTGTAAATGCAAGACCAGTTATTAATCAGCCTGACGATTTTGTTGTCTGTGATGATTTAGATGGTGTTGTAGATGGTGAAACCGTATTTGATTTAGTCTCAATAAATGGTGATGTTACTGCAGATCCAAACATGATTATTTCATATCACACATCACTTGATGATGCAGAGGCAGGAACAGCTGCATTACCTAATTCATACGCTAGTGGAGGTAAAACAATCTATGTAAGAGCACAAGATCCTGTTACAGGTTGTTACGAAACAACATCATTTGCTTTAGAAATTAATTTAGTACCGTTGGCTGAATTTGATCTTCAGTATGATTATATCGTTTGTCCTCCTCCATCAACAGCAACTAAGACGATAGGTATCATACCTACTAACTTTACAGAAGCTGATGTAACTGTTACTTGGACTCTAGATGGTGTTGACTTTAATGGTAGTGGTTTAACATTAACTAATGTTGTGGTTGCAGGTGAATACGCGGCTACAATAACATTTAATGCGAGCGGTTGTTCTAATACAATTACTCAAACGGTTGAAGAAGCTGAAACATGTATTTTCCCAGAAGGTATTTCGCCAGGTGTTTCAATAGGTCAGAATGACAGTTTTGATTTAAGTAGCTTTAATGTTACTAAACTTGAAATATTTAATAGAAACGGAACCCTAGTATATTCAAAAAACAATTATAGAAATGAATGGGTTGGTCAAACTAACGATGGCAATGAGTTACCAGTAGGTACTTATTTCTATACCGTTGTATACGAAGGTGGTGCAAAAACAAAAAGTGCTTGGGTATACATAAACAGATAAATCAATTAACAGAATTAACTTAACTAACAGAATCAACTTATTATAATGAAAAAACTCTCTATTATAGCGGTTTTGCTTTTAGCATTTCAGATGCATGGGCAACAAGACCCTCAGTACACGCAGTACATGTATAATATGAATGTCATTAATCCTGCGTATGCAGGCTCAAAAGAAAATCTTTCTTTTGGACTATTATACAGAAATCAATGGACTAAGATTGATGGTGGACCAGAAACAGGAACGTTCTTTGGGCACACACCTATAGGTAATAACCTAGGTATAGGTCTATCTGTAATTTCTGACCGAATTGGTCCGGTTAAAGAAACAAATGCTTACGTAGATGTTTCTTATACGCTACAATTAGGTGGTGAACACCGTTTAGCATTCGGGGTAAAAGCTGGAGCTACATTTCACGACATTGGTTTAAATTCTGATGTAAGTGTTGTAGATAATACAGATCCATTTTTCGCACAAGATATTAGTAGTACAACACCTAATATTGGAGCAGGTTTCTTTTATTATACGGACAAGTACTATGTATCCTTATCAGTACCAAATTTATTATCATCGGTTCATTTAGATGCTGATGGTTATAAAATAGGATCAGAAACACAGCACTATTTCTTAACTGGTGGTTATGTGTTTGATCTTTCACCTAATACAGAACTTAAACCTTCTGTAATGGTAAAGTCTGCATTTGATGCACCAACATCGTTTGATGTTAACGTCAATGCAAGATTCTATAAGAAATTTGAAATTGGTGCGTCTTATAGATTAGACGACTCATTTTCAGGTTTAGTTAATTTTGCTGTTACACCTTCTTTGAGAATAGGTTATGCTTACGACGCTATATCGTCAGATATTAAAGCGTACGCACCAGCATCTCACGAGGTCATGCTATTGTTTGATCTTAATTTTTCGAAACGTGTTTCTCGTTCACCTAGATACTTTTAATCAGTTAAGCTAAAACAATTATGAAAAACTATAGAATATTATTATTAATTACTCTGATGAGCGGCTTTTACTTAACTGCTCAGAATAAAGATACTAAAAAAGCAGATAAGCAATTTGCTCAATACGAATTTGTAAAGGCCATAGAAAGCTATAATAAGCTCGTAGATAAAGGTGAAGCTGATGCTTATGTTTACGCACAACTTGCTGAAAGTTATTACAACATCTTTAATACTGAAGCTGCTGAACGCTGGTACGCCAAAGCATTGGAGACATCAGATAAACCAGAGATGGTATATAAGTATTCACAAATGCTAAAAGCAAATGGAAAGTACGAAGCTTCTAATGTACAAATGGAAAAGTTTGCATCTATGCGTCCTTCTGATCATCGTGCTGCTGCATTTAGAAAAAACCCTAATTACCTTCCTAAAATATTAGAACAAGGTAAAAAGTTTAATGTTCAGAATGCTGACTTTAACTCTGAGCAGTCAGATTTCGGTGGGATTATGAACGATGGTAAATTGTACATTACATCGGGTCGTAACGATAGTCGTAAAACTTATGGATGGAACGATCAACCATTTTTAGATATTTATACAATTACTAAAAATACAGATGACACATTCCAAGAAGCTGAGTTAGTGAATAACAAAATTAATACGAAATACCACGAAGGTTTAGTATCATTTTCACCAGATGGTAAAACCATGTATTTTTCTAGAGAAAGCTTTTATGAAAAAGATTTTCAAAAAGATTCTTTAAGTAACAGAAAATTTAGTCAACTTTATTTATTTAAAGCTACTAAATTAGGTACGGATTGGGATACTGTTGAAACGTTATCTGTTAATAGCGAAAACTACTCAGTTAAAAATCCAGCGGTAAGTGCAGAAGGTAAAACTCTATATTTTGCTTCAGATATGCCAGGAGGTTTTGGTGGTTTTGATATTTACAAAGCACCAATAAATAACGACGGTACTTTAGGTGAAGCAGTAAATTTAGGTCAAAAAGTAAATACAGAAGGACAAGAAATGTTCCCTTATGTTAGTAGTAATAATACACTTTACTTTTCATCTACAGGTCATTTAGGTCTTGGTGGATTAGACGTTTTTTACACAAAAGAAATTGATGGAAAAATGGCACCTATCCGTAACCTAGGAATTCCTATCAACAGTAACGGAGATGATTTTGCATTCACTATTGACGAAGATAAGGATGAAGGATTTGTATCTTCTAACAGAGACGGCGGAAAAGGTAGTGATGATGTATATTCATTTAAAAAACTACAACCACTATGTGACGTATTAATCACTACAACAGTATTAGACGATAAAACTCGCGAACCTCTAAGTGGAGCATCTGTTTCTTTATTTGATGCTGAAGGAAATAAAGTAGTTTCAAAAACAACTAACGCAGAAGGTGTTGTAGAATTCATTGTAGAATGTGAAGAAGACACCGAGTTAGAAGTTGTTATGGACGGTTTTGACAGTAAAAAAGTACAAGTAAAAGGTACTAACGAAGAAGAAAATAATGTTCAGATTTCTTTAGATCCTATTGAGAAGTTAATTGCAGCTGAAACAATTGATTTAGCCCCAATTTTCTTCGAGTTTGATCAGTCTAACATCACAGCTCAAGCTGCTTTTGAATTAGATAAATTAGTTCAAATAATGACTAAGTATCCTGAAATGGTTATTAAAGCAACATCACATACAGATAATAGAGGTCCAGATTCTTATAATAACGCACTTTCTGAGCGTAGAGCAAAAACTACCGTTCAGTATGTAATATCTAAGGGAATCGATGAAGCTCGTATCTCTGGTGAAGGTAAAGGAGAAACAGAACCTAAAGTAAATTGCGCAACAGGTTGTACTAAAGAACAACATGCAGAAAACAGACGTTCTGAGTTTATTATTGTTAGCGGAGCACTTGCTGCAGAATAAACACTATTATTATTGAATGAAAAAAAGCTCTGAATTATTTCAGAGCTTTTTTTATTAACGCAATTTATAACCTTTAGCTGCCCACCACGGATGCATTTCAATGATTAAACGACCTGCCTTAACCATTGGGTCAGAATTAGCTAAACTATCCGCCATTTTTTGTGTTGGCACATTATAAATAGTAATGCCTCTTATATCACCATCATCACCAAAGGGTCCTGAAATATCTGCATAACCTAAATCGTACATTTTGCCCAAATGAGCCAAATGCTCTTCTTGAAGAATAACAACTTCTTCTTCATTTTGGTTTCGGATTGGTCCATCTTTAAGAAAGGCCATAAAATATTGTTGCATTAATACAGTATCATTTGTTTTCTCATTTACATAATCAAAAACTTTAAAGCCTCTTGTTGTTAATTCCTCTTTAAGAGCCGCGATAGATTGTTTTTCTAATTTAGGAGCTTCAGGTTCTTCAGTAACTTTGTCCATAGGCTCTACAACAATTGGTTCTTCCGTAATGATTTCTGATTTAACTTCCTCTTTACATGAGACAATGCCAAAAATAAAAACCAATAAGACTAGTACTCGTTTTAATGTTTCCATAGTTTATAAGGGGTTTTAATTAATAAAGAATTATAATATTTTAGATCTCCAGTGACTTCTTTACCAAGCCAATATGGTTTTTTATACGATTCATTTTCAGCATTTAATTCAACTTCAGCAACAATTAAACCTTCATTATCACCATAGAACTCATCAATTTCAAAAACATGATTATTAGACTTTACTTCATATCGCGTTTTATTAATGATTCCAGGTTCGCATAGTTGCAATAAGGCTTCAGCTTCAGGTTTTGAAATTTCTTTTTCCCACTCAAAACGCGACAAACCATTCGCTGTAGACTTACCTTTAACCGTTAGATATCCTTTGTCATTTTTTAATCTTACTCTAACTGTTCGCGCTTTATCACTATTTAAAAAACCCTGTTTTATAACGTAGGAAGTATGTGCTTCTGTTTTAAAAGCATCAGAATTTACCAAAAATTTTCGTTCTATTTCAATCATTACAAGTCTTAATAATTACAATTTAAAAGGCATTTAATGCCTAAATTTACAGTATGATTAACGATTTACCAATAAGAAAGATAATTCATGTAGATATGGATGCATTTTATGCCTCTGTAGCGCAGATGGATAATCCCGAACTTAAAGGTAAACCTATTGCTGTTGGAGGTGGTGGAACACGAGGTGTTGTTAGTGCTGCGAGTTATGAAGCTCGTAAATTTGGAGTAAAAAGTGCGATGTCTGGTCGGTTGGCTATAAAACTATGCCCCGAACTTATTTTTGTAAAAACAGACTTTGAACGTTACACTGAAATTTCTAAGCGTATTAGAAAGATTTTTTTAGAATACACAGATTTGGTAGAGCCTTTATCGCTAGATGAAGCTTATTTAGACGTCACAGAAAATAAAATAGGATTCCCTAGTGCATCATTAATTGCAGAAGAGATACGACAACGGATTTTTAATGAAGTAGGCTTAACGGCTTCCGCAGGTATCTCTATTAATAAATTTATTGCTAAAGTAGCTAGCGACTATAATAAACCCAACGGACAGAAAACAGTAAATCCAGAAGATGTCTTTCAATTTTTAGAAGATTTAGACATTCGCAAATTTTATGGTGTAGGCAAAGTCACAGCCGAAAAAATGTATCAAAAAGGCATTTTTACGGGTAAAGATTTAAAAGCAAAATCCTTAGAGTATTTAGATAAAAACTTTGGTAAATCTGGACGCTACTACTATGATGTTGTACGCGGTATTCATTTCAGTGAAGTTAAACCCAACCGGATTAGAAAATCATTAGCAGCAGAACGTACGTTTAGCAAAAATCTATCATCAGAAATTTTTATGCTCGAAAAATTAGAGCATATATCAGAAGAGGTTTCAAAACGACTTACTAAAAGTAAAGTCTCGGGTAAAACCATAACTTTAAAAATAAAATATAGCGACTTTACGTTGCAAACACGAAGTAAAACGTTACCCTATTTTGTAAGTGATCAATCTATTATACTCGAAACCGCTAAAGATTTACTTTATCAAAATAAGTTGAATAATTCTGTTCGGCTTTTAGGCATCTCTTTATCTAATCTAAATACCGAAAAGCCTAAAAAGCCCAAGTCATCAGATCAAGAAAAAAAAACCGTTAGTGTTCAGTTAAAATTTAGCTTTTAACTTTTATATGATTTTATACAACCGAAATTAAGATTAAACCATACATTTTTCAACATAAAAAATGCAGTATCGTTTAACAACAATACTGCATTTCTTTTATCTTAATTATTAAGGCTAGTCTCTAAAAACTACAACTTTCAATTTCTGAAACTCGTAATGTATTTACCATTCCTTTATCTTGTATTGGCATTGCTGCTAAACTAATTAACATGTCACCAACTTCTAAATATCCTTTTTTACAAGCAATTGCGTTTACATCTTCAATCGTTTCATCTGTACTTACAAATTTGTCATAATAGAACGCTGTAACACCCCAAAGTAAACTTAGTTGCGTTAAAATACGTCTGTTTGATGTAAATACTAAAATATGAGCAGATGGTCTCCATGCCGAAATCTGAAAGGCTGTATAACCACTATTTGTTAATGTAGAAATTGCTTTTGCATTTATCTCATTTGCCATATTAGCCGCGTGATAACAAATAGCTTTAGTAATATATCGCTTTGTACGAATATGCGGTGGAGATTGTGGCACTTCAATAAGTGGAGAATCTTCTACACTTCGTATGATATTTGACATTTGACGAATAACCTGAACCGGATACTGTCCAACAGATGTTTCACCAGATAACATTACAGCATCTGCACCATCCATAACAGAATTGGCAACATCATTAACCTCTGCACGTGTTGGTGTTAAGCTTGTAATCATGGTTTCCATCATTTGGGTCGCAATAATTACAGGAATTCTAGCGCGTTTAGCTCTTAGCACTAACTGCTTTTGAATTAACGGCACTTCTTCCGCAGGAATTTCAACACCTAAATCACCACGAGCTACCATTAAACCATCACAATACGCAACAATTTTATCGATATTCTCAACAGCTTCTGGCTTTTCAATCTTAGCTATAATTGGAATTTTATGATCACTATGTTGAGAAATCAACTGTTCTAATTCCATTAAATCTTCTGCATGACGCACAAATGATAAAGCAATCCAATCCACTTTTTGCCCAATGGCGAAAATAGCATCTTCAATATCTTTTTCTGTTAAAGCAGGTTGCGAAATATTTGTATTTGGAAGGTTAACTCCTTTTTTAGATTTTAAAGGACCTCCTTGTATAACTCTTGCTTTTACTTCAGAAATTTTATCTGTAGAAACAACTTCAAAAATTAATTTTCCATCATCTAATAAAATACGTTCACCTGGTTTTGCATCTTGTGGAAACTTATCATACGTCATATAGACGCGTTCTTTAGTTCCTTCGAAACGTTCGCCTGTAGCAAAAATAATTTCGTCGCCAGGATTTACAAATACTTCACCTTTCATGGTTCCGACACGTAATTTAGGACCTTGAAGATCTCCTAAAATTGAAGCATTGTACCCAAACTCTTCATTGAGTTCTCTAATCATTTTTATACGTTCTTCAACGTCTTTATAATCTGCATGAGAGAAGTTAATTCTAAATACATTACACCCTTCATCTAGCATTGCTTTCAATACTTCTTTGGTGCTCGTTGCAGGACCTAGTGTGGCTACTATTTTTGTTTTCTTGTTTGACATCAATTCAAAAAATTAGATGGTCTTTCGACCTTATTTTTAACGGATCTACCGTATAACTTGTTATAATTTGCGGAATGGCTTTTAACTTATTTAGAATAAGATTTTCGTCTACATTCTGTATTTCGTCTGAAATTTTAATGAAATAGTCTACCTTCTTAAATTCAGGAATTAGGTGAAACGTTTTAAGTACTTTTTCAGTATCGCTAAACAATGTTCCTGTGCTGTGCAAACTATCTTCCTCCTTCTTACAGACGTTAGAAATTAAATTCCACATCACGTATTCTGTCTCATTATCCCATTCAAAAATACTGTATGAGGACTCTAAATATTTAAAGTCTATATCTGCATCCTTACGTTCTAACTTAAGCTCTAAATGCTTGTTCAGCAAATAGGCCAATCGATAATCTTCTACCCTACAATGAATCGCAATTAGTTTATAGGAATCATCGTAGAAATCATCTACCTGAAGTTTGTGTAAAGCCATACAATTATAACTTTGAAGTGTAAATATAGTATAATAATAACTTAAGTTTATTAAGAAAATGCTAAGATTAGCTCTTAAAATCTACGAAAACGTTATAGTTCTATTGATTTAATTTTGTTGAGAGATTAAATACTATTGAAGCTTGGTTATTTGATTTTGTAAAGCAAAAAATGCGCGTTTAGAGGCTTTTTCTTCCGCTTTTTTCTTAGATGTTGCTCGTGCCTTAGAAACCACTTTATTATTTATGGTAAGTTTTACAGAAAAATGCTTTAACTCATCCTTACCTGTATCTTCATACACATCGTAATCGAAAGTATTTTTCTCTTTTTGGCACCACTCTATTAGTAAACTTTTATAGCTAATAACTTTTCCTTCTAAAGATTCAATATCTACATGTGGATTAATAACTCGCTTATAAATGAATTTTTCGCAAAAGCGATAGCCTTTATCTAAGTAAATAGCCCCAACTAAAGCTTCAAAAAGATTGCCATGAATATTATTTCCAAAATTAGATGTTGGTATTTTACTTTCAACAAGATTGATAAGTCCTAACTCTTCACCCAACTTATTAAGATGTTCTCTACTAACAACCTTAGAACGCATTTTTGTGAGATAGCCTTCATCTCCATGCGGTACTTTTTCAAATAGATATGCAGCAATTACAGATCCTAGTATGGCATCCCCAACAAATTCTAAGCGCTCATAATTAATGGTATTACCTTTATCGTCCTTTAAATTCATAGAACGATGGGTAAAAGCAGTGATGTAGAGTGCTTTAGTCTTAGGTTTAAACCCAAGGATCTCCTTAATTTTTAAAAAAAAATTCCCGTCTTCTTGAGAGCGGGAATTTAATATGTTACGAATGAAACTCATTCAGGATTAATCTAGTTTTTTAAATAATACACAGGCGTTGTGTCCGCCAAATCCGAAGGTATTACTCATCGCGACTTTAATATCTCGTTTCTGAGCTTTATTGAGCGTTAAGTTTAATTCTGGATCGATGTTTTCGTCAACCGTTTCATGATTGATTGTTGGTGGTACAATACCATGTTGCATAGCTAATATAGAGGCAATAGACTCAATAGCACCAGCAGCACCCAACAAGTGACCTGTCATCGATTTTGTTGAATTAATATTAATGTTTTTAGCATGACTGCCAAATACTTCAGATATAGCTTTTAACTCCGCAACATCACCTAAAGGTGTTGAAGTTCCGTGTGTATTAATATGATCTACATCTTCAGGATTTAAACCAGCATTTTCTAAACAATTTTTCATTACCGCAACAACACCAATTCCGTCAGGATGTGGAGCTGTCATATGATAAGCATCTGAAGATAAACCTCCACCTACAACTTCTGCGTAGATTTTAGCTCCTCTTGCTTTTGCATGCTCGTACTCTTCTAAGATAATCGCACCAGCACCTTCACCTAATACAAAACCGTCTCGGTTAGCATCAAATGGTCTAGAAGCTGTTTGTGGATCATCATTTCGCGTACTCATGGCATGCATAGCATTAAACCCTCCCATACCAGCGATAGTAACTGCAGCTTCACTTCCTCCTGTAATAATCACGTCACAAGTACCTAAACGAATTGTGTTTAAGGCATCGATCATTGAATTTGCAGAAGACGCACATGCAGAGACTGTAGTATAATTAGGCCCCATAAAACCATATTTTATAGATATGTTTCCTGGTGCTATATCAGCAATCATTTTTGGAATGAAGAATGGGTTAAATCGAGGTGTTCCGTCACCAGCAGCAAAGTTTAACACTTCGTCTTGAAATGTTTCTAAACCACCAATACCAGCTCCCCAAATGACTCCGACTCTTAATTTGTTTACAGCGTCTAAATCTAGTTTTGAGTCTGCAATTGCTTCGTCCGAAGCGACCATTGCATACTGTGAAAACTTATCCATTCGCTTTGCTAACTTTCTATCAATAAAGTCAGTAACCTCAAAGTTTTTTATTTCACAAGCGAACTTTGTCTTGAACTTTTCAGGGTCAAAATGTGTCACAGGAGCAGCACCACTCTTTCCACTTATAAGAGCTTCCCAATATTCGTCTTTGGTATTTCCTATTGGCGTAAGTGCACCTAAACCCGTTACTACGACTCGCTTTAATTCCATAAAATTTGAGTTATTATTTTGCTCCTTCTATATAAGAAACCGCTTGACCAACTGTAGCAATGTTCTCAGCTTGATCGTCTGGTATTTGAATATCGAATTCTTTTTCGAATTCCATTATTAATTCTACAGTATCTAATGAATCCGCTCCTAAATCGTTTGTGAAGCTTGCTTCAGTTACAACTTCGTTTTCATCAACACCTAATTTATCTACGATAATCGCTTTTACTCGTGATGCAATGTCTGACATAATTTTTTAATTTTAAGTTTTAATTAGACGGCAAAAATAAAAAACTTTATTTGAATATTCATCTTTACCGATAAAATGTGTTTTTAATTTAGTAAAAATAAACAGAAGTATTTTAAGTTATACCTTAATTGTTAATTATTATTCTTTTTTTTGTTTGAATAATTTGAAGAAATATACCTGTAAATGAAACGTGTTGTAATTTTTGCGTCCGGAAGTGGCTCTAATGCTGAAAATTTAATTAAGTTTTTTCACAACAGCGATAATGCGTCTGTTATCCAAGTACTAACTAACAATCCTCATGCCAAAGTTTTGGATCGCTGTAAAAAACTAAATATTAGCGCCTTATCCTTCAATAGGATTGCGTTTTCTAAGTCTGAAGATGTCTTAAACATCCTAAAAACGTCTCAACCAGATCTTATTGTATTGGCTGGTTTTCTCTGGAAATTTCCAGAGTTCATACTTAAAGCATATCCTAATAAAGTGATAAATATACACCCTGCATTACTCCCAAAATATGGAGGAAAAGGCATGTATGGTATGAATGTTCATAACGCTGTTGTAGAAAATAAAGAGACCGAAACTGGCATTACAATACATTATGTAAACGAAAATTATGACGAAGGAGCCATTATTTTTCAAGCAAAATGCACTGTTTTGTCTTCCGATTCAGCAGAAGATGTCGCTGAAAAGATTCATTTATTGGAAATGGAGCACTTTCCTAAGGTGGTTGAGAAAATATTAAATCAATAATTCAGATGTCGTACTAAGCGAGTTGAAGCATCCTTTCTAGATGCTTCATTTCATTCAGAATAACATAAAGAGACTCCCGTTTTCACGGGTGGTAAACATGAGTAAAAAGAAAAAAAAATACTATACTGTTTGGCAAGGCCATAAAAAAGGAGTCTATAATACTTGGAATGCCTGTAAGGCCCAAATTAAAGATTACCAAGGCGCACAATACAAATCATTCGCTACGCGTGATGAAGCCGAAAAAGCATTAGAAGGAAATTACTTTGATTATATAGGAAAGAATAAATCGTTTTCGAGTGGACTTTCCGAAGCTGAGCTAAAAAAAATAGGACAACCTAATTACAATTCCATATCAGTAGATGCCGCATCAAGCGGAAATCCTGGTATTATGGAATATAGAGGTGTAGATACAAAGACAAAAAAACAACTCTTTATTCAAGGCCCTTTTGAACAAGGCACTAATAATATTGGTGAGTTTTTAGCTTTAGTTCATGGCTTAGCTTTTTTAAAACAACACAATAGCGAGCGTATTATGTATACGGATTCTAGAACGGCTATGAGTTGGGTACGTAAAAAAACTTGTAATTCGAAGTTAAAACGTAGTGCTAAAAATAAACCGGTTTACGACTTGGTAGATCGTGCTGTAGAATGGCTAAAGACTAATGAATATTCTACAACTATAGTGAAATGGGAAACTAAGGCTTGGGGAGAAATTCCTGCGGATTTCGGCAGGAAATAAATCTATTTTGTATTGCATTAATTGATGTTTCACAAGGAATAAATTTTACGTAAATTTGCACTTTAATCCAAACTACTTTTATGAGTAAATTAGTAATTGTTGGCACTGTAGCCTTTGACGCCATTGAAACACCTTTTGGTAAAACCGATAAAATCCTTGGTGGTGCAGCAACATACATAGGTTTATCTGCTTCAAATTTTAATGTAGATTCTGCAGCAGTTTCTGTTGTTGGTGGAGATTTTCCTCAAGAATATTTAGATCTATTAAAAAACAAAAATGTAAATATTGAAGGTATCGAAATTGTAAAAGAAGGCAAAACCTTCTTTTGGAGTGGCAAGTATCATAACGATATGAACTCTCGTGACACGTTAGCAACTGAGCTAAATGTCTTAGAGCATTTTAATCCTATTGTTCCAGAAAACTATAAAGACTCAGAAGTTGTGATGTTGGGTAATTTACACCCACTTGTACAGCAAGGTGTATTAGACCAAATGTCTAAGAAGCCGAAGTTAGCCATTTTAGACACTATGAATTTCTGGATGGACATCGCTTTAGATGATTTACTTTCTGTGATTAAAAACGTCGATGTTATTACCATTAATGATGAAGAAGCAAGACAATTAACTGGAGAATATTCTTTAGTGGTTGCTGCGAGAAAGATTCATGAAATGGGTCCGAAATATGTAGTTATTAAAAAAGGAGAACACGGAGCATTATTGTTTCATGATGATAATGTATTCTATGCTCCTGCTTTACCTTTAGAAGAAGTATTTGACCCAACAGGTGCTGGTGATACATTTGCTGGTGGTTTTGCTGGTTATTTAGCTAAAACAGGTGATTTCTCTTTTGAGAATATGAAAACAGCAGTCATCTACGGCTCAACTCTAGCCTCCTTTTGTGTCGAAAAATTTGGCACCGAGCGCATGCAAAATTTAACAGATAAAGAAATTTACAAACGTCTAGACCAATTTAAGAGTCTGACTCAATTTGATATAGAATTAACATAAACTAACGCGCTCAGAAATTGAGCGCGTTTTTTATTTCACATAAAATAAATAGCGGAAAAAATTAATCATGAGCGATGCGTTAAAACATGAGTGCGGAATTGCACTTATTAGACTTTTAAAACCATTAGAATACTATAAAGAAAAGTATGGAAGTGCTTTTTATGGTGTTAACAAAATGTATTTAATGATGGAAAAACAGCACAACCGTGGACAAGACGGAGCTGGTTTTGCAAGTATTAAATTAGACGTAAAACCAGGTGAACGTTACATCAGTCGTGTGCGATCTATTGCTCAGCAACCGATACAGGATATTTTTGCTCAAATTAACGAACGTATTAACCACGAGCTCACTACTCACCCGGAATACCAAGACGATGTTGATTTACAGAAAAAACACATTCCGTACATTGGCGAAGTATTATTGGGGCATGTGAGGTATGGTACATTTGGTAAAAATAGTGTAGAAAGTGTTCATCCGTTTTTAAGACAAAACAATTGGATGCACAGAAACCTTATTGTTGCTGGTAACTTTAACATGACTAATGTTAATGAACTTTTCGATAATCTTATTGAAATCGGTCAGCATCCAAAAGAGAAAGCAGACACCATTACAGTAATGGAAAAAATAGGTCATTTTTTAGATGATGCTGTTTCAAAAATTTACAAAGACCTTAAAAAAGAAGGCTACAATAAAAATGAATGTTCCCCCTTAATTGCTGAACGTTTAAAAGTTGGTAAAATATTAAAGCATGCAGCCAAAAATTGGGATGGTGGTTATGCTATGGCAGGTTTATTAGGCCATGGTGACTCTTTTGTATTAAGAGATCCGTCTGGAATTAGACCAGCTTACTATTATAAAGATGATGAGATTGTTGTCGTAGCATCAGAACGTCCTGTAATTCAAACCGTTTTTAATGTTCCTTTTGAAGCGGTGAAGGAATTGGATCCAGGCCATGCTATTATCACAAAAAAATCTGGTGAAACAAAAATTAAGAAGATATTAGAGCCTTTAGAACGTAAAGCTTGTTCTTTTGAACGTGTTTATTTTTCTCGTGGTAGTGATGCTGAAATTTACCAAGAACGCAAAATGCTTGGTCGTTTATTAATGCCGAAAGTACTTGAAGCGATTAATAATGACACCAAAAATAGTGTGTTTTCATATATTCCTAATACGGCGGAAACGTCATTTTATGGTATGATTGAAACCGTTGAAGATCACCTCAACGAAAAGAAAACAAAATCTATACTTGATGGGAATGGAAAACTATCTTCGGATCGTGTTACCGAAATTTTATCTGAACGGCCAAGAATTGAAAAAATAGCCATTAAAGATGTGAAGCTAAGAACCTTTATTACCGAAGATAGTAGTAGAGATGATTTGGTTGCACACGTCTATGATGTTACATATGGTGTTATAAAGCCTACAGATAACTTAGTGATCATTGATGATAGTATTGTAAGAGGTACAACGCTTAAAAAGAGTATCATTAAAATGATGGACCGATTAAACCCTAAGAAAATTGTCGTGGTTTCTTCTGCTCCTCAAATTCGTTATATTGATTGTTATGGTATAGACATGGCAAACCTTGAAACACTAATCGCTTTTAAAGCTGCTTTAGAGCTATTAAAAGACAATAACCAATACCATATTGTCGAAGAGATTTATAAGAAATGTGTAGCGCAAGTCCAAATGAAGGACAAGAATATTGTAAATTATGTAAAAGAGATCTATGCTAATTTTACAGATGAACAAATTTCTGATAAGATTTCGGAATTATTAGGTGGTGAAGATATAAAAGCAGAAGTTAAAATTATTTTCCAACCTGTTGAAAACCTGCACAAAGCATGTCCTAAGAATTTAGGAGATTGGTATTTTACAGGAGATTATCCTACACCAGGTGGAAATAGAGTTGTAAATAGAGCTTTTATTAATTTTTACGAAGGAAATAAAGAACGCGCATACTAAAACCGAGCACAAAAGGCCTTTTATCCGATAAAACATGTATTTTATCGGATAAAAACGCACTTAATCCGATTGTTGATTCGTTTTAACAAATTAAATATACATTGGTATCACCATAACATAAGTAGGTTAAGTTCATGGTAGATTTGGGGCAAAAAAAGGTGAACTTCGTTCACCTTTTTTTATGCCCTTTACTGAAATAACACTTTAAGACCTATATTTATACATAATGTGTATTTATACAGTTATTTTCTTATAAACACTGCACTTTCCACGCTTAGACTAATATATAGGTCGTTTATCCAAAAAATGCAATACTTACAATATTGTCCGCTTATATTTGACTCACCATAACATAAGTAGGTTAAGTTTATGGTAGATTTGGGGCAAAAAGGATGAACAACTGTTCATCCTTTTTCATTTTTAATAATCTCATAATCAGCAACTTTAATAACGACCTCTCCTTTTCATTAAAAAAAAAGCAGACCAACCGAAGTCAGCCTACTTTTTATCCCTTTCTACGGTTTACTTTCTATTTCGTTTTTTCTTCTCTCGTCTTACCTTCCAAGGTGCATTCTTTTGCCAATCGCCAGCCATAATACAACCATAAGGCATAACTTCGTCAATGACTTTACCTAAACCGTATTCTTCCATTTGATTTCTTACGTTTTGTGCATTTTTATAAGCAGATGGCAACTCGGTAATATCAATTTCTTTTGAGAAAAATCGGATATCTAATCCACGCGTTTCCTCTTTAAAGATTTGCATTGTAGTTCCCGTTTTACTTTTTCTATGTTGTGTTCTACTCACGTTTCTACCTGCACCATGTGGTGCAAAACCTAAATTGGTATTTGTGGTATTACCTTCAACAATAAGTACAGGTTCAGACATATTCAACGGAATCAATCGTGGTCCTGTAATGTCTGGCATAAACCTCGCATCCAAAGGTGTTGCTCCTTTGGCATGGTAAAATAAATCACCATCTTTAAAGACAAAATTATGCTCGTTCCAGTAGCGGTTTTCAATAGCTATTTCTAAAGATTCTGCAACTGAATTATGCAACACTTCGTGATTTGTTTTTGTCCAGTCTCTTATAATTTGAAGTGCCTTCCAATACGATTGTCCTTCTTCAGTTTCAAAAGGAATCCACGCATTTTGTTTCTTAGTATCTGGAGACAACTCTTTTCTGAATCGTTCCGCGATTTTCATACCTTTGGTATACAAACGTGCTCCAGGTCCTCTAGAGCCATGATGTGTTACTATCATTGTGTTTCCTGTTTTTTTAGAAGTTCCAACGAATAAAAAATGATTACCATCTCCTTGAGTTCCTAAGTGCGATCGTGCTATTTGAATCATATTACCATCATTTAAGAAGTAATTAGATTCAAAAGCTTCTAACAATTCCTTCGGAAACCTAAACTGCGAATCTCTATCCCGTCCTCCAGGACCAAAATGAGTATTAGCATGTGCTGTATCTAAGATATCTTTTGGATCTGCTTTTCCGAAATCGGTTAGCATTACAGAACAACAAATATCAGCACTATGCATTCCTGGATGAATTGCATTTTTTGCTACTGCAACACCACCTACAGGGATTGTTCCGTCTGGACCAGCTGGGCAAGCATCTGGCATAATGGCGCCATCAACCAATGTTGGTGTTTTCATCAGTGTTTGCATTGAGTTAATCACTTTAGCTACGTTGTCTTTTTCTTCTTCGTTTTCTGCTTTGATGTTTATAGAAAAGTCAATAGGTGTTTTATGTAGGGCAATAGGATCTGGTGATTTAAATTGCTCTAAATACGTTTCCATTTCTTCTCCTTCTAATTTGTTGTCGTTAATATAAGTAATGGCTTCTTTCATCCATTTCCCTTGCGTAAAACCTAAGGCTTTTAAATCGTGACCTGTTATTCTAGTTTTCATGTTTTCTTTCTTTTGTGAGATTCTTCGCTTTGCACTTCGACTGCGCTCAGTGTGACACCCTGAATGACATCTTAATAACACTACAAATATTATAGTGTGCTACGCAATATTTTTGCGTACTTGAATTTTATTTATCCTGCAAGGTCTTTTTTTTGACCTTGTAGGTTTGGCTACTTATAATACCTACAAGGTTTTTGAAACCTTGCAGGATTATAGAATTTACTTATTCACAGAGAAAATATCTTTTAATTGTTCAATCACATTACCGTTACCAGCAACTGTGATTTCGCCAATTTTATCAGCAATTTTCTCAACATATTCCATCTCTTTTAATTTAAACAACATGTTGTTGTCTTCCATTAATTTCGCTGTATTCAACAAGCTACGAGTAGAAGCTGTTTCTTCTCGTCTGGTTACTACATTAGCTTGTGCTTTTTTCTGAGCAATCAAAACTTGGTTCATGATGTCTTTCATATCACCTGGTAAAATGACGTCTCTAACACCTGCATGCAATACATTAACACCTAATTTGGTGGCTTGTGTTTTTACGTTTTTCAAAACAGCTTCGGCAATCGTTTCCTTTTGCTCTAACAATTCGTCTAAAGTGTAAGCGCCAACAAATGCTCTTAATGCCAATTGCAAAATTGTGTACAATTGCTTTTCGAAATCTTTGTTTTGCATTAACGCCGTTTCAATATCTGTAACTTGGTATTGTGCATAAAAGTTAATACGAACGGTCGCTTTGTCTTTGGTCAATAATTCTTGACCAGCAACTTCTAATTGCAATTGACGCATATCGGCTTTTGCGATTTTAATGGTTTGCTCGTTTTTCCAGAAATGGTAAGTCCCATGTTCAAGAATTTTAACAAACGTATCATTAACAATCATAATGGCTTTTTCAAAAGCGGCAACTTCAAAAGTTCTAATATATTGGCGCAATTGCATATTGCTATACAAGGCTTTACTGATATCTTCTGTAATTTCGATTTTACTTAAATCGGCAGTTACAAATTTGTAGTCAATTAAGCTGTTCCAAAATGTATAACGACCAGCAGTTAAGATGCGTTTAAAGTTTTTGTTTTCGTAAACCAAAACAATCTCATTATCCTTTACATCAATTAGAGTTAACATTGCTGCTAAAACCTCATCTTTAAGCAAGATTTCTAATGCTTTTGGCGCACTGAAAGCTTGTGACAAATCGCATCTTAAGACTTGCTCGCTAAATTTTATCCAATGTTTTCCTTCTGTAATAACACGCGTGTAATTACCATTTTTAAACACCAAACCTACTGTACCTGCATGAATTCTTTCTCTATTCATTTGTTCTGCTTTATTGTTATTTAATTATCAAATGGTGCATCCATTTAATCACCTGAACCAGACGACTAACTTATAGTTATGGATGGTTCATGATTTCTAATTTTTTGTCCTTTAGTTTTTTTTTTACTTCAGAACGGTTATACATTTATAATAGAATTCCGTTTTCCGGAATGACTATTCAATTAAAACAAAGCGAAAGAAAACCATCTTTCTAACTACGGAAATACAATAGATTTTAAGTGTTTTAAGACTTGTTTTGCAGATGATTTATCAATACAGAAACGACTATTTCCGAAACGTTTATTGAAAAATGAATCTTTAAAAGAATACCTAAAGCGACCTATAATACATTTTGTATGTCAAGGTGTTTTCTAGACTGCGCTAACAACAAGTTGCTATTGCGAGTTTTAGTTCACTTTGTTTTTGCCATTTAAAGTGTGACGCACTTGGTGGTCCTTTTTGTGAGTTGACCAGCTCTGGGATATGGATTATGAGTCCATTACATACTATCTAAAAGGGTAGAGTCTTCGACCACTCGACCATCACACATTTGTGTGAGTAGGATTCGAACCTACGATGTTTCTATTGTTCTAACCAAACTGAACTATCTCAAGCGAATTGAGAATGGGATTCGAACCCATGACCTATAGAGGGGATTATTATTTGGCTAATAACCGAAGCCTTCAAGTCAAGTTGCATATAAAAACCTCATACTAAACAGTAAGGATTTATACAATAGTGCTATACAGAAACACTTAACAAGACTTGCTTGATGTGGAAGCAGTAGGACTCGAACCTACACGTTCATTATGAAATCAGATTTTAACTCAACAATTTTTATTTTTATAAATAAGATTCGTTGAATGCGTAAAAACGCATTTCAGTCAGGCGAGCCAACCAATTGCTCAATGCTTCCGTTTTTTATTATGTTAAAGAACTTTTATTAAGCTCTGCTAGATTCCTTTTCTAGCAGAGCGCTACTTTTAAAGTCTGATTCCAAAAGACTTCTAATTAATTACACTGCAAATATTTCAAGCTATTACGCAATGTTTTTGCGCAGTTAAATTATTTTTTATTTTTATTCTTCTTTTTCTTCTTGCCCTTGGTTTTTATAGTCTTTTTAGGCTTCATTTTGTTTTTGATTCTTTTCATTTCAGAATCTATAAAGCTGATGTAACTGTTATTGTAACCTAATCGCTTTGCGAGCTTTAAAGCCTTTAATGCTTTCTTATATTTCTGAAGACATTCAAAAACGCAGCCTTGAAATAGTTGGATTTCACTTTTATAAACTCCTTTTACAGTCAATGCGAAATCAATTAATTTTTGAGCTTCGTCGTAATCTTCATTCCATATTAAAACTAAAATGTAGTGCGCATACACTTTGTGAAAATCTAGTTTGCTTGCCAAAGCCTCTGCATAATACTGCTTGGCTTTTTCGTAATCGCCAAATTGTTCGGCTTGTAAACGCCCCATTAAATACAAAGCATAAGCATTGTTAGATTCATAGGATAAGGCGTAGTTTAGATTTTCTACAGTTTCTTCTAATTCGTATGGATAAGCATCTATGGCTTTAAGCACGTAATTGTTTAACAAATTCGTGTCCATGGTTTTCATTGTCCTGAACTTGATTCAGGATCTTTTTTAATTATTAATAAATTCGTTTGAACTATACATGAGATTCTTCGCTGTGCTCAGAATGACATAATGTTCGTTTTATAATTACTGTTTGTGGAAATGTGTTTAGCAGAATCGCTAATAGTGGAAAACAAAAAATCCGAAACAGTGTTTAACTGGCTTCGGATTTTTCATTTATAAATTTGAAAAGTTTATCTAACGATAATCACGAAGCATCACAAAAGGCAGAATTCCTTTTGGATCGTTTTGATATGTTATACATAAACTCATAGTTTCTAATTTTTAATCTGATTTTGGTTGCAATTTAGCTCACTTCGACTTCGCTCAGCGGCCAAAATATTAATTTATTGCGATGCAAATATTTAGCTTTTTTTTTGACTTTACAAAATTTATTTTTCAAATCGCTTGAAATTGAGCACCATAATACGAAGTATTATATTTTTTTGAGAAATGCAAATAATTTTTGAACTAAGGTTAATTTTTTATTGCTTTGTAAACTTTTAAACTCTAAAACATTGATATTTTCCTCGTCATTTTCGGGTTCTTTTTTAAGCTTAAGCGTTTTAATTTTTTCCTCAATACTATTACAATTTTTCAAGCTTTTTAATAGTGAATTTGCTAAATGTTTGGTTTTTGAATTTAGATTATTGGATGATATGTTTTGATATTGATTATAATCATAACCATCAAAAGAGTAGTAGATATAGTAAAACTCCCCAAAGCCTTCAAAGTCATTGTCAAATTCAAAATCCTGAATTATGTTTAGAACATATTTTTTATAGTTTTTAGTATCTTCCGAGTTAACTATCTTGTAACAATTATATTCTAATTTAAAAATTAAAAGTTCTTCTTCTGAAAAATTTTTTAAGCTCAAATTTTTTAGGATTTTCAAAGAATTTTCGAGTCTATAATTAATATTTATGACATCAAATAATAATGAATCTGCTTTGATTTCAGTTTTCATATATTCAGAATTATATAACCAATTTTCAAATTCTGAAATGGTTATTTCTTCTTTTAATACATCGTATATTTTAAGTTTTAAAGTTTCCATTGATTTAGTATTTGAGACAAATATTTGATTGATATGCGCAATGTTTTTGCGTAGTGAATATTTTCTTTTAAATTTAAGGATTGAAACCTTACAGGAACTTTAGCTCAAATTAATAAAATGGCAGTAAACAAAAACGCATTAATACGCTATAAAACCATTGATAAATGTCTTCAAAACCAGTTTAGACAATGGACGCTTAACGATCTAATTGAAGCGGTATCGGATGCTTTATACGAATACGAAGGCAAAGCTGTTGATGTCAGCAAAAGAACTGTTCAGTTAGATTTACAAATGATGCGAAGCGACAAGCTGGGTTATAATGCACCCATTGTGGTTTATGATCGTAAGTTTTATAAATATGAGGATGCTGATTATAGTATTATTAATATTCCTGTAACCGATAAGGATATAAAAGTGATGAATGAGGCGATTCAGTTACTGAGACAGTTCAAAGATTTTTCGTTATTTAAAGAAATGGATGGTGTTTTACAACGTTTGGAAGACTCCGTAAATTCATCACAGAAAGACAAACGTGCTATTATTCATTTAGATAAAAATGAACAGCTAAAAGGGCTTGAATTTATCGATGTTTTATACGATGCTATTCAAACTAAAAAGGTGATTGAAGTAACTTATCAATCTTTTAAAGCTCGTAATGCTAGTGTGATGATTGTACATCCACAATTACTAAAAGAATTTAATAACAGGTGGTTTTTATTAGCTAATCAGAAAGGAAAATTTATCACTTTGGCTTTAGACAGAATGACTGAAATTGTATCGCTTGATGATGAAATTTATGAAGATTTCAAAATTGATGGTGACGTCTATTATAGAGATGTTGTTGGTGTTACGGTTTCAAATTCTAGAGCTGAACGGATTCAATTTAAAATAGATCATAAAAACGCTCCTTATGTCATTACAAAACCTTTTCATCCGTCGCAGCGTATTATTGAAGAAAAAGAGGACGGTGTAATTTTCAATATTTTTGTGCAAATTAATTTTGAATTGGAACGTCTTATTTTAGGCTTTGGTGATACTATTGAAGTTTTAAAACCACTAAAATTGAGGAACAGAATGCTAAAAAAACTAAAAACTTCATTAAGAAATTATGAAGAGATTGAAAATTGAATTTCCGCATCTTTTTTTAACTCCAAATTATGCTCAATAAATATTGATTCAGATTTATAATCCGCTTCAATCAACCACGAACTTCCATTAAAATAAGACGTTTTCACAACAGCTTTTAAATCTGAGTCGTCTACAATTTGAATCTGATTAGCATATACAATCCCATAAGATTCTATAACATTAAATTCGCCAAAAAATGAGGCGATTAATGGTTGCTTAGGATTTTTATATAAATTTTGAGGTGTGTCTTTAGCTATGATTTCAGCCTCATTAAGCACTATCATTTCATCAGCAAAGCCAAGCACATCATTTCTGTCGTGAGTCGCAACAATACACGCTATATGTTTTGATTTTAAGTAATTAAAAACATTACGTCGCAAACCTTGTTTTTGAAAATTATCAATATGACTAAACGGTTCGTCTAGTAATAAGATTTCAGGTTCTTTTGCTAATGCTCTAGCAATGGCCACACGTTGTTTTTGTCCGCCACTTAAGAATTTTACTTTGGTATTTGCAAAGGCTTCAAGTTCTACCACTTTTATTAATTCCTCAGTGCGTTTTTGTTTTTCTTCAGGGTAAAAGCGTGATAAGTGTTTACCTATATTTTCTTCAACTGTAATCACCGGCATTAAGTCGAATTCTTGGGTCACGTATTTCATAAAATCGTAACCCACAACCAGATTATATTTTGGACCAAGAATCTCTTCATCTTTCCAAAAAATCTGCCCTTGTTTTAAATCGTACTCGCCGTATATAAGTTTTAACAGCGTGCTTTTACCAGAGCCACTTTCGCCAATAATAGCAAGGTTTTCTCCGGCTTTAACATTAAAATAAATAGCTTTTAAAACCTTAGTTTTAGAATACCCGAAAGTGACATTTTTTACTTGAAGCATATTACAAAAATACTACATCGTTAAAGAATTGTCATAAAAAAAACCGCTTGATTTCTCAAACGGCTTTAAACTATTTATAGTCTAAAATTATTTTTTTATAAACTTTCGTTTTATAATTTTCCCTTCAGATTCTAATCTTAAAAAGTAAATTCCACTAGTTAGATTTGAAACGTTAATAGTATTTGAATCTAGTTTTTGGCTAAGAATACGTTTCCCATTAATATCAAAAACTGTTGCGATTTTATTAATAACGTTTGCAGAAGTTTTGATCGTAAGTTCTGCTTCCACCGGATTAGGGTAAATAGAAACATCTACTAAAGTTTCATCTATAACGGTCAAGGCAGAACCTTCAACAATAGTATGTGCTGTATTTATAGCCGGATTTGAAATAAAATCTACAGTACCAGACGGCCAGTAAATAGTGATATTATTAATACTTGTTGAATTACCAATTCCGAAATGTGTGTTTAACGAACTCATATACTCAAAACCTTCTCCACTCCTCACATCTCTTATTTGTGTGCCGTTAGATGTTTGTATTTCTACTCTAGCACCAATACCATTGATATTACTTATTGTTCCTACGGTATTTATCTTTATCCAATTATTGGCATTTGTATTGTTTAAATAAATATTTCCATTCCGAAAAACATCTAAAAAGCCATCATTATTTACATCTCCAATAGCACCACTTGGGGGCATATTAGAGGAGTGATTAGTAAATGTGAAATCCCCGTTATTAAATAATATGTCTCCATTACTTAAAATATCTACGTAACCATCATTGTCAAAATCCGCCGGCGCATTTTCTATTCCCATTGTTGCCGATAGAACCCCAGAGCCAGCAGTTACATCTGTAAAAGTGCCATCTCCATTATTCTGCATCAACTTAGAATACCCGTCAGAAGTACTACTCGCCCCAACATAAACATCCATATCTCCATCGTTATCAAAATCTGCCCAAGCAGAAGACCATGTTTGTACTAAGTCTCCTAAATTAGAAGAATTATCGTGACCTACACTTGGATAATTTGTGTCGTACCAACCATTACTATCTGCAATATTTACAAAGACACCATTACCGTCATTTCTCCATAGTTCATTGATACTAATTGAAGACCCCCCTCTACACTTTGCAATAAATAAATCCATATCTCTATCATTATCAAAATCGATCCAAACAGTACCATAATTACCACCACCTGGCACTAAACCTATTCCGTTTGGCAATACGGCACTTTGACCTTGATGGAATGTTAAATTTCCAGATCCGTCATTAATATAATAGACATTGGGATCTACATCATGACAAACAAAGGCATCTAAGTGACCATCGTTATTAATATCCACAAAATTAGAACGTTGAGAGAACACATACTCTGATCCTGATATTGGACTATAGCCTGTACCTGTATTATTGGCTTGTAAAAAAGTAACACGCGCACCACCTCCGTATAAAAGGTCATTATAGCCATTACGATCAAAATCACCTGCAGCCAAACTCCAATTTGGTCCACTAGTAACACCTGGCGTTGGTATATTTGTCATATTAAAACCACCAGAAGCCACTTGATAATGTATATTTAAACTATTAGTACTTACAGAAACAACATCGTCTAAAAAATCCCCATTTAAATCTACAAGTGCAATATCATATACACCTATTGTATTTATCGGGTTGGTAGTGAATGATACTGGATCTCCCGTATTATTTGTTCCAGTCGTAAAACTTACGGTTTCCCAATAACTATAACCATCAGCAACACAATTTGCTCTAATATAAATCCTATAAGCTGTTCCTGGCGAAAGGTTGGTAAAGCTATAATTAGTAATTGCCGATGTCGTACCAGATGTTGGCACTCCATCTGTAGCTAATTGAATTACTACTTCCCATGACGTTTCTGACCCACCAGCAGTCCAACTAGCCATAGCACTAACCGTATTGATATTGCTTAGAGAAATCGATGAAACATTTGGACAAGGCAACAATGCAGAAGAACTTATCGTAGGAGAATCAATACAAAAGCCCCATCCGAAAGAATCATTATCGTCATATAACATGCGGTACTTAAACCCTGTTAATTGCGTGTTTGAAAACCCAGAAATATCTAATAATTCGCTAGAATAGTTTGTAGAACTAGCATTGCAAAAATTGCCTTGAGTTGATGAATTAGGCAAAATTTCGGTCCCCCAATTAACCCACTGACTAGTACTATTATCCCAGTATTGTAAGAATAAAGATTGATCATTTTGATATATATTATAAACATATGCAAACTCCACTTTTATTTCAATTTCATTGGCATTAAAAGCGTTAGTTAAGTCTATAATAGGAGATTCAGCAGCAATGGTATTATCAGAAGCTCCTCCTGCTTCATCATCATTAAATGAAAATGATGCGCTCGTTGTTGTTGGATCTGCATCTAAATATGCTGCATCATAAGTGCCAGACAGCACCCACTGATTGTTAGGCCAATTCGCAAATTTGTTTAATTCCTGGCCATAACTGTGAGCGCAAAACAACGTTAGAACCAATGTAATAAGTAGTGTTTTTTTCATATCAATTTTATTAATTACAGTTTATGTTTAATGTGTTTATCCATTCTTCTATTAATTGAACACCTTCTTTATGCACAATTGTACGCGACAACAGCGGCATTCTGTTTGAAACTTCAGTAGAATTCACCCTAAAGTACAGTACAGAATTCCTAGCGTTTCCAGGCTCTACAATGTGACCAAGACCAAATCCTAGATCGGTTTCTGCATCTACACATACTCCCATATTTGTTGCGTCTTCTGTAGACAAATAATCTAGTCGCATTGGTCTATATGAGCAATGTGTACTTTCTGAATGGCAATGCGCACAATTTATTTCTAAATAACCTCTTACTCGTTGATCCAATGACGCATTAGAATCATTATAATCTGGGAGTTTTGCTATTGTTTCAGGAAGTGTATTTTCTAAATATCCTAAACTAACCCATTTTTCTAATTGATTAGACGCTCCATCATTGTAAATATAAGGTAAATTTAAATTTCTAACCTTAGGCCCAATAGGTTGCGCAATTTCGTTCACTTTATGGCAGGTGTGACACTCGGGACCTGATGGAATTCTATATTCTACAGATTTAGTTATGCCCTCTTGTTGCCATTGTAAATCTATATAACTTCCATTCATGTCTAAAGCAGCTTCAGACTGCTCAGTATTCCATGCATAATTTGCAAAAACCCAACCTTCGTGTTTTTTAATTATAAGTCGTGTTTCTATAATTTGCGTTGTGTTTTCTGGTAGTACATTATCGTAGTAAAAATTCTTTATTAAAATTGTTCCAACAGGAAAATCTAAAAGTTCGTTTTCATTTACAAACAACGCTTTATTATTATTTGGCATCCAAATAAAACGCTTCTTCTTTGCGTAATCACTGAACAAAGTGGAGTTTAAGGTATAAGGTATAACACCATTAGTCGGCTCTAAATTTTTTAAATCACCATCAAAAAATTGATAGTCGGACAGCGCTTGAAACGGCATATTCTCTAAATCATAAAGCACATTAGAGCTCGTTGTAATGGTAATTGATACTGTTTCTGTTTTGCAATCACCCGAGACACTACAAATAGTATATTCAAAATTATCTAAACCTACTTCATTTGGGTTTGCCGTATATTTTAAATGGTCATCACTCGGGTTATTGGGAGTATTATTACTATCAATTACAACCACATTACCTTTGGTGGGGTGGCTTAATGATAATTCCCCATTTGAAGGAATGTTGGAATCGTTTAGGAATATAAAAATTTCAATTTCTGAATTTTGTGCTATGGTTAAAGTATCAGGATGTGTTTCAATAGCCAAAGGGATTAAGCCATCATCATTGCCACATGAAAACAGAAATAAAGTTAGGAGAAAAAATAAAAAGTATTTTTTTTTCATTTGCAATAATTACACACTAATAACAAGACAGTTAAAGATTTAAAAGTCCTACAAAAAATATCAAATATTTAATATGTTCAAATTCTTTTACTCCCTAAATTACAGTATGACACCTGAAGGCAACTCAACTAACTAAGTTAATAGGTTCTAATTATTAGCCCTTTACTTTTTCCTCTGTTTTAGTTGGTAATACTTCAAATCCCATATTATATAAGGTAAACCCAAAAATATCTGTATACTCTTCAATCGTTTTGCTTACAGGTGTCCCCGCTCCATGGCCAGCATCTGTTTCAATTCTAATAAGTGTTGGGTTAGTACCGGTTTGCTTACTTTGCAATTCTGCAGCAAATTTAAAACTGTGTGCTGGTACCACACGATCATCATGATCTCCTGTAGTAACTAATGTTGCTGGATATTTCACTCCTTCTCTTACATTATGAACAGGCGAATAGCCTTTTAAATACTCAAACATTTCCTTATTATCTTCAGCAGTTCCATAATCGTAAGCCCAACCAGCTCCAGCTGTAAACGTATGGTAACGTAACATGTCTAAAACACCAACAGCAGGTAAAGCCACTTTCATTAAATCTGGACGTTGTGTCATTGTTGCCCCAACTAACAAACCTCCATTAGAGCCACCTCTTACGGCTAAGAAATCTGATGAGGTATACTTTTCTGATATAAGGTATTCTGCTGCCGCAATAAAATCATCAAAAACGTTTTGTTTTTTAAGCTGTGTCCCTGCATCGTGCCATGCTTTTCCATATTCACCACCACCTCTAAGGTTTGGTACTGCATAGACACCTCCTTGCTCCATCCAAACCGCATTTGCGATACTAAAACTTGGAGTTAAGCTGATATTAAATCCACCGTAGCCATAAAGAATCGTTGGATTTTTACCATTGAGCTTTATACCTTTTTTGTGCGTAATAATCATGGGTACTTTTGTACCATCCTTAGACTTGTAAAACACCTGTTTGCTTTCGTAGTCTTCTGGATTGAAATCAATACTCGGCTTTCTATATAATTCTGAAGTCCCGTTTTCTATATTGTATTTATAAATACTTCCTGGCGTTACATAATTAGCGAATGAATAATATAGCTCTGTTTCGTCCTTCTTTGCACCAAAACCAGCAACCGTACCTATTCCTGGTAATTCAACCTCTCTTATTAGTTTTCCGTTATAATCGTACTGCGATACTTTTGAAACCGCATCTACCATATAGTTGGCAAAAAAGTAACCTCCAGCAGTTGAAGGGCTTAAAACATTTTCTGTTTCAGGAATAAAATCCACCCAATTTTCTGGAGTTGGATTTGAAGCATCTACGGTTATAATTTTTTGATTTGGCGCACCCAAATTGGTCATAATGTAAAGCTTTGAACCTACATTTTCGATAATGTGAGAATCACTATTTGTGTGATCTAAAATAGTTACAAGTTTACTATTTGGTTGTGATAAATCTTTGATAAACAACTTATTTCCAGAAGTTGAAACACTTGCGACAATAACCAAATACTTATCATCTTCCGTAACTCCACCTCCAATATATCGGTGCTTTTCTTCAGGGGTACTACCAAAGACTAATTTATCTTCGGATTGTTTTGTTCCTAATTTGTGATAATACACTTTATGCTGATCCGTTTTAGCAGATAACTCGCTTCCTTTTGGCTTATCGTAGCTAGAGTAATAGAAACCTTCATTTTTATACCAAGACATACCGCTGAATTTTATATCAACCAATGTGTCTTCAATAATCTCATTAGTTTCAGCATTTAATACCAAAACTTTTCGCCAGTCGCTTCCACCTTCAGAAATCGCATAAGCTAATGTCTTTCCGTTTTTAGAAAAGCTCATACCTCCTAACGAAATTGTTCCGTCTTCTTTAAACGTATTTGGATCCAAGAAAACCTCAGCTGTTTTAGGATCACCTCCTGTTTTGTATCTATAAATTACGGATTGGTTTTGCAAACCATCATTTTTAGAGAAATACGTATAATCTCCTTCTACAAATGGTGCACCGATTTTTTCGTAGTTCCAAAGTTTTGTAAGACGTTTTTTTAATTCTTCGCGATAAGGAATCTGCTCTAAATAACCAAAAGTAACGTCGTTTTGATTCTTAACCCAAGCTTCAGTTTCTTTACTTCTATCGTCTTCTAGCCATCGGTAGGGATCTGCTACAGACTCACCAAAATATGTATCTACAGTATCTATTTTATTCGTTTCAGGGTAATCTATCGTAGTCATTTTCACAGTTTCGCTTTCATTTTTACAAGACCCAAAAATTGTTAGCACTAAAGCAGAAAGAAGTATTTTTTTCATAACTAGATTTTTTTAAATAAGCACTCCATTTTAAATGTAAGGTTTTAGTTGCTTGTTAATAACAAACCACTAAGAGTATATTTGGAATGACAATATATGCAGAATTTCAACTAATTACACAAATAATCGGTTGAAATCCTTGAATGTACGCTATTTTAAAATAATCTAATCTGCTTTAAAAGAAACTATATTAAAGCATTTTTAATAAGATATTCTGCTATCTGAACGGTGTTTGTCGCCGCTCCTTTTCTAAGGTTATCACTAACCACCCACAAATTTAAAGTGTTAGGTTGAGAGCCATCTCGTCTAATACGACCAACAAAAACATCATCCTTACCATTAGCATACATAGGCATAGGATATACGTTAACATCTAAATTGTCTTGTATTGTAATTCCATCTGTATCGTTAAGTAATTGTCTTACCTCACTAACATCAAAATCATTATGAAACTCTACATTGATTGCTTCACTATGACCACCAGCTGTAGGAATTCTAACTGCAGTTGCTGTTACTGCAATCGATTTATCATTAAGAATCTTTTGAGTTTCATTTACCAATTTCATCTCTTCTTTGGTATAACCATTCTCCTCAAAAACATCACAATGTGGAATTGCATTTTTATGAATTGGATACGGATATGCCATTTCACCTTTTATACCTGCAATTTCATTTTCCATTTGCTCAACAGCTTTTACACCTGTACCAGATACAGATTGATATGTTGAAACAACAATACGTTTAATTTTATACTTCTTATGAAGTGGTGCTAATGCCATTACCATTTGAATCGTAGAACAGTTAGGATTAGCAATAATTTTATCTGTTTTTTCTAACTCACCAGCATTAATTTCTGGAACTACCAATTTTTTTGATAAGTCCATTCTCCATGCTGAAGAATTATCAATGACTGTTGTACCAACTTCTGCGAATTTTGGTGCCCATTCTAAAGACGTGTTACCACCTGCTGAAAATAACGCAATATCTGGACGTTTTTCGATAGCAGTAGGAATACTAATCACTTCAATATCCTTACCCTTAAATTTTAATTTACTACCTACAGAACGTTCTGAAGCTACTAGTAATAACTCATCTAAAGGAAAATTACGTTCCTCTAATACTTTAAGCATTACGTTACCAACCATGCCTGTTGCACCTACAATTGCTACTTTCATAAAACATATTTTTAGAACTCTCAAAATTATAATATTTCTTTAAGTAAAGCCTTCAATTAGTCTTAAAATTCTAATAAAAATAAAGGGTATAAATTATTGATTTTGTAATTACAAAAAGAAACCCAGACTGTTACAGTCTGGGTTTAGTTAAAAATAGTAGTGTAGCGATGACGCTATACGTGATTTATTTTTTTAATGAATCTCTGATTTCGATTAATAACTCAACCTCAGATGGTCCTGCAGGCGCAGCTGGCGCAGGCTCTTCTTTCTTTTTCATATTATTAACACCTTTTACCACAAGGAACATTACAAATGCTACAATGATAAAATCAATTACATTAGTTAAAAATGTACCGTATTCTAAGAAAACATCACCAACCATTTCGCCAGCATCATTTAACGTTCCCTCTTTTAACTGGTATCTCAACGCTTTAAAGTCTGAGTCGAAAATCATCCCAATTAATGGAGATACAATACCTCCTGTAAATGCGGTAACTACTTCTTTAAAAGCGGCACCCATTACAAAACCAACAGCAATGTCTATAAGGTTGCCCTTCATTGCAAATTCTTTAAATTCTTTTAACATAATCTCGTGTTTTTAATAGTTAGTTATTAAGTTAATCAGACACAAGGTAATTAAAAAAGTCACATTTTAAAAAACCAATAGCTTATGAACGCTTAAAAACGCGATTAACACGTTGCGATATTGCGGTTAGAATTTCGTAAGAAATTGTATGTGCTGATTCAGCTAAGTTACTTGCTGTATAAGTAGAATCGAAAACAATAACCTCATCTCCTTCTTTACAATTGATATCTGTAACGTTTACCATTATCATATCCATACAGACATTACCAATTATTGGTGCCTTTTCCCCATTGATCATTACATAACCATTTCCATTTCCATAAATACGGTTAATACCATCAGCATGCCCAATTGGTATGGTTGCTGTTCTTTCCAATCCTTTAGAAATGTAAGCTCTGTTGTAACCTACGGTTTCTCCTTTTTCAATCTCGTGAATTTGAGAAATCACAGATTTTAAACTTGCTATAGGTTTGAGGTTTTTATCTTCCTCATCAGAATTTCCAAATCCATAAAGTCCAATACCACTGCGCACCATATTAAAATGCGCTTCAGGATAGTTAAGAATACCAGAAGTGTTACACATATGTAACCAAGGTCTATCACCTATGCCTTCTTCAAAATTTTCTGCGATTGTTTTAAACCGTTCAATTTGAAGATTGGAAAACTCTAATTCGTTGGGATCTTCACTAGCCACTAAATGTGAAAACAGAGATTTCACTTTAACTGATGACGTGTTTTTAAGCGAAGTAACAATGGTTTCAATATCGTTATTTTTAAAACCGAGTCTATTTAATCCTGTATTAAATTTTATATGAACCGGATAATTTTTTTGAGATTGCGCTTCAGCAGTTTTAATAAATTCACTTAAAACATGCGCACTATAAATGCTAGGCTCTAAACATCTATCGATAAGTATATTTGCATTTACAGACTGTGGATGAAGTACAATAATGGGAGTTGTAATTCCTGCATCTCTTAAAACTACTCCTTCTTGCGTGTAAGCAACAGCAAAATAATCTACGTTTAATTTCTGAAGATGTTTTGCAATTTCTACAGAATCGCTACCATAAGCGAAGGCTTTCACTACGGCTAAAAATTTTGTTTCCGGCTGAAGTTTCGACTTTAAATAATTGAAATTATGCGTTAGCGCACTTAAATCAATTTCGAGAATAGTTTCTAGAGCTTTAGACATTACGATTTTCGTCTTTAGAATCTATTTCCTCTGCATCATTCACATTCATTTGTCTTACTTTATCTCTTTGCATACTTTTATAATAAGCAGCTCTACTTAAAGGTTCGTATTCGTCAACTTCTCCAAGTAAAACCAAATCATTACTCAATGCTTTTCTATAACTGTATTGTGCTAAATTTCCGGTTTTTGTACAAACGGCATGTACTTTAGTAACATACTCTGCTGTCGCCATAAGATTTGGCATAGGCCCAAAAGGATTGCCTTTAAAGTCCATATCTAATCCTGCAACAATAACACGTACACCTTTGTTGGCCAAATCATTACAAACGCGAACAATCTCATCATCAAAAAATTGGGCTTCATCAATACCAACAACATCACAGCCATCTGCTAAAATTGGGATATTGGCAGCTGCAGGCACTGGCGTAGAACGGATTTCATTCGCATCATGAGAAACAACCATCTCTTCATCATAACGAACATCTACAGCAGGTTTAAAAATTTCAACTCTTTGTTTTGCAAATTGGGCACGTTTTAATCGACGAATTAACTCTTCCGTTTTACCGGAAAACATAGATCCGCAGATGACTTCAATCCACCCAAATTGTTCTTTCTGATTTACTGTATTTTCGAGAAACATTTTGTAATTTTAGCACTAAATCAAAGTTGATCTTCGATTTTATAAAGGTGAGACAAATTTATTAAAAAATCGAAAGCAAAACTTACGAAAAGAGCATAAAGAAATTATATTCTTATTTTATAAGACATTCAAAATAATTTCGAAAACTCAAAAGCCTTAAAGTGCTTCAATATAAAAATTTAGAACTATGAAAAAGAAATTAGAATCAGAATTAGTTAGTATTGCCCATAGGATTCTAAAATTAACAGGCAGAGAAGACATTAATAAACTTCATGACGAAGTCGCTGTACTCTATGAAAAACTAACTGTTTTAAAATTTGCGCAAGAAAATTTTGAAGACAGAATTCCTAAAATTGGTCACGACTCATCGTTTTTTGACATGTTAGATACTGCATTCAATAATAAATATAGTGATAACATAGAGATTGAAGATAAAACTTACGTTCATTTAGATGAAACTGAAGATGATGGTATAATGGAACCTGTAATGTCTAAAATTAAAGACTTAGTATCACATATGCCTGATGAAGACGTTGAAGAAAAACATGTAATAGAAAAAACAACTACATCAGAAAAAGTCTTACCTAAAGAAACTAACGTAGAACAATCTTCTATTGATTTTGAAGATATCACCTCTGGTTTTGATGAAATGCCAGAATTTGAACCTATAGAAGTTGCTCAAAAACGTGACGTAGAAATTGCAAATAAATCTTTAAATGATAAGTTAAAAAGCCAAAATCTAAAAATAGGACTAAACGATAAATTAGCTTTTATTAAACATTTATTTGAAGGAGAAAATGAAGATTATGATCGTGTTATTTCTCAAATTAACACCATTGGATCTTTGACTGAAGCTAAATCATTAATTTTAGAAATGGTAAAACCTGATTATAATAATTGGGTAGGGAAAGAAGACTATGAAGAACGCTTTCTTCAATTAATAGAAGGAAAATTTAATTAATGAGAGTCAAACAAATTATTTATTGGTTCTGTACCATTGTGTTGTGCCTAATTTTTCTGTATTCAGCACAGATGTATCTATTAAATACCGAAATGATTAAGGGCTATTTTGAAGGTCTTAATTACCCAAGCTATTTTGTAATACCACTTGCTATTTTAAAACTTCTTGGTATTGCAATGGTTTTGTGGCGAAAAAGTAAATGGCTAACAGAATGGGCTTATGCAGGTTTTTTCTTTGATTTAGTTTTAGCAACCGCAGCCCATCATTATGCTGGTCATGGTATTTTTGGCTTTTCTTTTTACGGATTAATAGTTCTTTTTCCGTCCTATTTTTTAGGTAAATATTTAAGAGACTAGATAATAATTTTAAAATATTCTCATTTTTTCGAGAAATAAATATGGGTAAACTTTACTTAGTACCAACACCAATTGGAAATTTAAAAGACATCACTTTTAGAGCTGTCGACGTTTTAAAAGAGGTCGATTTAATTTTAGCTGAAGATACCAGAACATCTGGAAAACTTTTAAAGCATTTTGAGATCACCACGCAAATGCAAAGTCACCATATGCACAACGAGCACAAAACGGTGAACCATTTAATCGAAAAATTAAAAGCAGGAATGACTATCGCTGTCATTAGTGATGCAGGAACTCCTGCAATTTCAGATCCTGGTTTTTTATTGGTACGAGCTTGTGTAGAAAACAATATTGAAGTGGATTGTTTACCAGGCGCAACCGCATTTGTCCCAGCACTAGTCAATAGTGGATTACCTAACGATAAGTTTGTGTTTGAAGGCTTTTTGCCTGTAAAAAAAGGACGACAAACACGATTATTACTCTTAGCCGAAGAAACTAGAACTATCATTTTTTATGAAAGTCCACATAAGCTTATAAAAACACTCGGCCATTTCTGTGAATATTTTGGAGAAGATAGACTAATCTCTGTATCGAGAGAAATAACAAAATTGTACGAAGAAACTATTAGAGGAACAGCAAAAGAAGTTTTAGATCATTACACCAACAAACCACCAAAAGGCGAAATTGTAATTGTCGTAGACGGAAAACAGAAATAGCCTTATGATTTTAAAAGATTTTTTAGAGACACTTAAATCTACTCCTAAACAGATTGAATTTTCTGAAACCATGAACATCATAGAAGCCCATTACGAGTTTACTCCAACAGCTTTTAAAAATGGAACATTAAACAATGATAAAGATGAAAACTCAGGCTCTTGTAAACTATTCGCCTTTGCTGTAGATCAAAATTTAACAACAGAAGAAACCTTAGCTTGTTTTGGCAACTATTATTTTGAAGATGTTTTAATACATCCGGACGGAACAGGACATCAAAACATCCGAAATTTTGTTAAAACAGGCTTTGAAGGTCTCTACTTTGAAACCTTTCCGTTAAAGAAAAAATAAAAGCACGTTTCGTAATTGGGTTAACCTTTACAGCGACAGCATCAGTCATTATCATATTCTTTCCTTAATTTTCTAATTCAAACTTAAATTATGGAGACTAAACATTATAATGTATTTGTTATTGGTAGCGGTATTGCAGGCCAAACAGCGGCAAAAGCTTGTATCGCAGCAGGATTAACAGTGGCTATTTCAGATAAACGCGAATTTGGAGGCACCTGTGCAACACGAGGTTGCGATCCTAAAAAAATACTAATGCAATTTGCAGATTTAGTGCAACACTCCAACCAACTTAAAGGTTTTGGGATTAAGAAGTCACCTAAAATTAATTGGAAATCTGTTCAGAAATTTAAAACGTCCTTCACGAAACCTGTACCATCTTCAACAGAAAATGACTTAATGGATTTAGGCATTGATTTATATCATCAATCCCCAAAATTCATTAGTAAAAATGAAATTACAGTTGAAGGAAAAACCATTTCGGCAGATAAATTTGTAATCGCTACAGGTTACGTTCCAAGAACTTTAAAACTTGAAGGTTCCGACTTATTAAAAACTAGTGATGACATTCTCAATTTAAAAAAAATTCCGAAATCAGCCATATTTATTGGTTCGGGTTATGTTGGAATGGAGTTTTGTTATATGCTTTCAACGTTGGGATGTGACGTTACTATGATTGAAGTTGGAGATAGTCCGTTAACACAATTTGATTCCTTTTTGGTTGAAAAATTAACCAAGGTTTTAGAAAAAAATGGAGTTAAGTTCATGTTTAATACAACACCGATCTCCATAGAAAAATTGAAGAAAAACTTAAAACTGACGTATGAAAAAGGCGGTAAAACAAAATCAATAAAAGCCAGAAAGATATTTAATACTGCAGGTCGTGTGCCAGCAGTAGAAAAATTAGATTTAGAAAATGCTGGTATAAAAGCTGATGAATCTGGGGTTTTGGTTAATGATTTTATGCAAAGTACGAGCAACGTAAATGTGTACGCTTGTGGAGACGTTTCGAGTAAATCTTTACCGTTAACACCCTTATCAGGATTACAAGGTTATATTGCAGGCCATAACATTATAAATGGTAATGCTAAGGCGTTTGAAAACCCATTAGTACCTTCTGTTGTTTTTACCAAACCGCAATTGGCGAGTGTAGGTTATTCTGAAGAAGAAGCTAAAAGCAGATACAAAAATGTGATCGTTTATAAAGGAGATGCTTCGGATTGGTACAGTTCTAAAAAAGAAAATGCCGATGCTTACGCTTATAAAATTATTGTTAATGAGCGTACTCAAAAAATTGTGGGTGCCAATTTATTAAGTTCTCAAGCGAATGAAACGATTAATATCTTGACTCTAGCCATGAATGAAGGTTTAACAATTCGTGATTTTAAAAAGCAGATATTTACATATCCATCTTATACTAATGATCTAAAGAGTATGCTGAAGGATGAGGATTAAAAAATGAAAGAATTACTTCATAATATAAGTCAATGTACCATTTGTAAAACGCATTTACCTTTAGGACCAAGACCTGTAGCAACTGCAAACCCAAAATCTAAAATTGTAATTATTGGTCAGGCGCCAGGAACAAAAGTGCATGCCTCTGGAATTCCGTGGGACGACCAAAGCGGAAAACGATTAAGACAGTGGCTCAACGTAACTGACGAACAATTTTATAACACCGAAAATTTTGCGATTATACCAATGGGTTTTTGCTATCCTGGAAAAGCAAAAACGGGCGATTTACCACCAAGACCAGAATGTGCACCACAATGGCATCAGCAATTATTAGATAAAATGCCTAATGTTGAGTTGATTATTTTAATAGGCGCTTATGCGCAGAAGTATTATTTAAAAGAGAACGCAAAACGAACACTAACCGAAACGGTTGGAGATTATAAAGAGTATTTACCAACCTATTTTCCGATTCCGCATCCATCACCAACTAATCGATTTTGGAGAAGTAAAAATCCTTGGTTTGAGGAATTGGTGGTGCCTGAACTAGAGAAACAAGTAAAGAACATACTCAAGGAATAGATGGAGCTAAAACCTAATTAAAATATGCAGCGTATTTCATACCTTCTTCAGGATTAGCCTTAACATTCACGCGTTTTACTTCTTTTCCGTTGTCATCTAATTCTATAATATACATCGTATCATTTTCTTCTTCTCTTTGTAAATAAATTTTAGTACTTCCATCTTCATTATAAAATTTTATAGTTTCATAGCTATCGTAATTAGAGGATACCATTTCAGAATAAACTTTTCCTTTAACAATTCCCTGAGTTATTGTCCTACCATCTTTTATAAAACGTTGCGATACAATATTTCCTAATACATCAAAATGTTGTGTTTCTATAGATTTACCATCTTCAATTTTAGATTCTGATAACACTTTTCCACTATTAAAATACGTGTATTTACTCCCTACTAATATGTCATTATTATAAGTGTTTTTGCTGTTTAAAACACCATTAGGATAATACATTAGTTCATCACCATGTCTTTTCCCTTTAGAATATTTGGTATGAGAAAACATCTCACCGTTGGGATGAAACACAATATAATCGCCATTTAACAACCCACCATCAAACTCAAATTCCTCCCATTTAGCCATTTTATTTCCGACAACATAGTAGCCATCCATAAATTTCTTAGTCTTGTTAAGCCTATAATAATCTAGTCCATTATAATTATTAATAGTGTAAGCATGCCTTTCTATAAAAGTAAAAGAATCATCATTCTTATCCTTTTCAGAAGATTTACATCCAAATAATAACAAAACATTTATTAAGATTAGAAACGTGAATTTTGATAGCTTCATAAAAAAAATTTTAATTAATACTGAGACCCATCATGCTTACCAACCTCATAACCATGTTTCCCTAAATACTTATTTCCACTTTCCACAGCTCCTTCTTCGATATTAGTGCCCATAGAATCATTCCAACGGTTTAAGTATCCAAAAAGAGAAATGACGCCTAACATTTCTACAATTTCTCCTTCATCCCAATGTTGATACAAGCGTTCTTTTATCTCGGCATCCACAGCATTTGGTACCATTGAAGCTGCTAAACTAAAGTCGAGAGCTGCACGTTCTGCATCAGAAAAAGCAGCATGCGTTTTATATTCCCAAATATTATCTAATTGTTCTTGTTCTGCTCCATAGCGTTCTGCTGCTCTAATGGCGTGTGCTTGGCAATAACGACAACCTGTAGCATTACTACTCACCCAAGCAATCATACGTTTTAAAGCTGAAGTTACTTTGCCTTCATTGGCCATAACTGCTTTATTTAAATTGATGAACGCTTTACTTATTGCTGGTCTGCGCTGCATGGTTAGAACCGAATTTGGACAAAATCCAAGCGTTTCATTAAAGAATTCCGCTAATTCTTTGGTTTCTAAATCATGGTCCGCAGACAATGGTGTTACTAATGCCATAGTTATTTTTTTAGTGTTATTTTTGAATGAACTAAGATAGTATTTTAAGTTTTGTCACTTACCAGAAATGCTATTACTATTTATAATTTTTAAATTCTAAAAAAAATGATTTCAAATAAAATAACAACACAGTGGAAAGGCGGATTAACCTTTGAATCTGATAACCCAAGCGGAAAAACCGTAATAATGGACACAAATATTGAAGGTACTGACAAACGTAATGGCTTATCACCCAAAGCCATGATGTTATCTTCTCTAGCCGGTTGCTCTGGTCTAGATGTTATTTCTACGTTAGATAAAATGAAAGTAGAAATAGATGATTTTAAAATGGATGTTACAGGGGAATTAACCGATGAACACCCAAAATACTACCACACTGTAGTAGTAGATTATCATTTTTACGGTGCGGATTTAAATCAAAAAAAATGCGAACGTGCTGTAAATTTATCCGTTGATAAATATTGTGGTGTGATGGAAATGTTTCGTCGTTTTGCAACTGTTGAAACTAATATTTATTTTCACGAAAGTACAAAGTAATAATCGCGATATAAGACATTATGCGTTGGACATTAAAACCAAAACCAGAAGCCACTCAAGTGGCATTGATGAAAGAAGCACTTCAAGTCGATGATATTGTAGCAACATTATTGTTGCAACGAGGTATTGACACGTTTGATGCTGCCAAAACATTTTTCAGGCCGAGTTTTAGCGAGCTTCATGATCCATTCTTAATGAAAGATATGGATAAAGCGGTTGAACGCATTGAAAAGGCAATCAAAGCTGGTGAAAATATAATGGTTTATGGTGATTATGATGTGGATGGCACAACATCTGTAGCTTTAATGTCTTCGTATTTAAAAACGAGAACTCTAAACGTTACCACATACATTCCTGATCGCTATGATGAAGGCTACGGAGTGTCTTATAAAGGTATTGACTTTGCTGACGATAATGAGTTTTCGTTAATTATTGCGCTCGATTGTGGTATAAAAGCCATAGAAAAAGTAGCTTATGCCAAAGAAAAAGGCATCGATTTTATAATCTGTGACCACCATAGACCAGGATCCGAAATTCCAGATGCGGTGGCTGTTTTAGATCCCAAACGCGACGATTGCGATTATCCGTTTAAAGAACTTTGTGGTTGTGGTGTGGGCTTTAAACTAATTA
Organism: Winogradskyella pacifica; assembly: GCF_003386275.1. Taxonomy (NCBI): domain Bacteria; kingdom Pseudomonadati; phylum Bacteroidota; class Flavobacteriia; order Flavobacteriales; family Flavobacteriaceae; genus Winogradskyella; species Winogradskyella pacifica. Next base: position 903,195 of record NZ_QREI01000001.1, read on the forward strand.
CTGCTTTAGCTGCAAACCAAGGGCAAACGGTAGAAGATTTAACCGAATATCTCGATTTAGTAGCTACTGCCATTGGTGCAGATATTGTACCCATTGTAGATGAAAACAGAGCTTTGGCCTATATGGGTTTAAACATTATAAATACCAACCCAAGACCTGGAATGAAAGCGATTATCGCTGAGGTTAAAAAGGACATTCTTACCATAACAGATGTCGTTTTTATTATCGCCCCGAGAATTAATGCCGCCGGACGAATGAAACACGGTAATCATGCTGTTACCCTTTTAACTGAAACCGATTTTAATTTAGCAGCAAAATATGCCGTAGAAATTGATGATTTTAATACCGATCGTCGTGAAACGGACAAACGTATCACAGAAGAAGCTTTAGTTCAAATTGAAGAGAATAACGAGCAAGAAGGATTTACCACTGTTGTTTATGACGAATCATGGCACAAGGGAGTGATTGGTATTGTAGCATCACGTTTAATAGAAACCTATTACAGACCCACACTTGTTTTTACCAAAAGCGGAGATAAATTAGCAGCATCTGCACGTTCCGTTTCAGGTTTTGATGTGTATAATGCATTAGAAGCCTGTAGCGAACACATTGAACAATTTGGAGGTCATAAATATGCCGCAGGCTTAACTTTAGATCCCAAAAATTACGACGCCTTTAAAGCTAAATTTGAAAGTGTGGTTAAGGAAACCATTGACCCAAAATTGTTAACACCAGAGCTTAAAGTTGATTTAGAAATAGAACTTGGTCAAATTAATGATAAACTCATGCGAATCCTAAAACAATTTGCACCATTTGGCCCTGGGAATATGTCACCAACGTTTATGTCCCAAAACCTAAAAGATACTGGCTGGGGAAAATGTGTAGGTGAAGATGATAAGCACATTAGATTAACAGTGACGCAATCCTTCAATGATAAAATTGTCTGTATTGGTTTTGGCTTAGGCGATAAAATTGATATTATTAAAAGCAAACGACCATTTAGTGCTGCCTATGCTATTGATGAAAATCATTGGAATGGCAACGTCAGTTTACAGTTGAAATTGAAGGATATAAAAGAATAAAACTCATAACTCTTCGTTGATTGTATATGAAACAACCAGTCGTATTGCTCTTCTTTCTTTGTGGCTTTATTTCAAATAGTCAAAACTTAGTTTTAAATCCAAGTTTTGAACACTTCTATGATTGCCCTAGAGATATGAGCTTATTTCATAGGAATGTAAAAGACTGGACGATTCCCAATAATGGCACAACGGATTATTTTAATTCGTGTAGCGAGAAAATGGGTTTCCAAAACTTCAATGGTTATCAAAAAGCCAGAACCGGAAATGGTTATGCTGGTATATATGCGTATTTCAAGAAAGACTATAGAGAATATGTTCAAGGTACATTAAAAACTACCTTAGAGCGAGGGAAGAAATATCAAGTTAAATTCTATATCAGTTTAGCGGAAAACTCAAGATATGCCCTCAAAGAATTGGGGATTATGATGACGTCTGAGAAATTCAATGCATCCAAAAGCAAAGTGAATATCAACGCAAAAAACTTTGCAAAACGAATTCCTAATTTAACATTTCGACCAACGTTCAGCAAAGAATTCTACGATAATGATAAAAACTGGATGGAGGTTTCCTTTCTATATACCGCAAATGGTTTTGAAAATTACTTTGCTATAGGAAATTTTAATACAAATACCGACACTAAAAGAAGTAAAGCTAGACCAACTAAATATGAATCGTTTTCCTATTACTATATCGATGACGTTTCCATTGAACCCTTAGAAAAAGAAGAAGAGAATATCAAAAAAGAAACCCTTAAAACGCTTGAAGAACCTATCATTAAAACTAATGAGATTTACACCTTCAAAAATGTATTATTCGATTTTGATAAAGCCGAATTGTTAGCTGTTTCAAAAGAAGAACTCAATCAACTTTACAAACATTTAGAAACTAATTTTACATTAAATATTGAAATCTATGGTCACACAGATACTATTGGATTAGAAGCCAGAAACCAAGAATTATCAGAACAACGTGCCAAAGCAGTTTTAGATTATTTAATTGAAAAAGGATTAGATGTCACACGCATTACATCCTTTGGTTTTGGAAGTACACAACCTATTTCAACTAATAACACAGAAGAAGGACGCCAATTAAATAGACGTGTTGCTTTTAAGTTGATACAAAAGTAAAATAAGACCTTTGCTTATTATACATTTGTATTGAATCAATTGCAGACCTGCTAGGTTTTTAAAACCTGCTAGGTCTAGTAACTTTAAACCAAATTGGCGAAAAACGATCCATACGCAGCATTAAGAATCAAAGAATTCAACATCTTTTTATTGGTTCGGTTTGCTTTGGTTTTTGGTTGGTCTATGCAATTTATTGTCATCGAATGGCAAGTGTATTCTTTAACTAAAGATCCATTGTATTTAGGTTTAGTTGGTTTAATGGAAATAATTCCAGCTTTTTCCATGGCGCTCTTTGCTGGGCATATTGTAGATCAAAAAGAGAAACGCAATCTTTTTGCACTTTGTATTGCGGCATTTTCCTTAATTAGTTTAGGCCTATTTTTCTTAACATGGGACAGAATAGTTGGAGATTGGGAAACACAAACCATCTTAATTTTTATTTATATTTTAGTGTTTTTTGGTGGCTTCTTACGATCGTTTTTTGGTCCCACGATATTTTCATTAATTGCTTTAATTGTTCCTAAGAAAATTTATCCGAATGCAGCAACTTGGAGCAGTAGCACTTGGAAAGCCGCTACAGTTTCTGGAGCTTTATTCGCCGGTTTTTCTATTGATTGGATTGGTGTACACACCACGCTTTGTATCGTTTTTGCTTTAGTAACACTGGCATTAGGCGTTACCTTTTTTATTAAGAAGAAACCGATTTTAAACCCAAATATTGGAGAGTCTGTAAAAGAAAGTTTGAAAGTTGGACTGCGATTTGTGTTTAGTAATAAAGCTATTTTAGGTGCTTTATCTTTAGATATGATTGCGGTTTTATTTGGAGGAGCTGTAGCCTTATTATCTGTTTTTGCTCAAGATATTTTACACGTTGGATCTAAAGGTTTTGGGATATTAAATGCTTCTGTTTCTATTGGCAGTATACTAACCATGTTCATAACAACGTATTTACCAGTAAATAAAAACGCAGGCAAAAAACTACTGATTTCCATTTTTGGATTCGGCATATGCATTATCATTTTTGGGTTTTCAGAATTGTTTTGGCTGAGTGTTTTAGCCTTGTTCTTTTCTGGTGTTACAGATGGAGTGTCGATGGTTATAAGACAAACCATTTTGCAAATAAAAACTCCAGATCATATGCGTGGTCGTGTAGCATCTGTTAATTCTATGTTTGTAGGTTCTTCAAACGAACTTGGTGCTTTTGAAAGCGGTATAGCAGCTAAAATTTTAGGCCCTTCTGTTGCCGTTATTTTTGGTGGAGTTATGACACTAATAACCGTTGCGGGAATAGGAATTAAAAATAAAACGCTACGAGAATTAGACCTTACCGTGGATATTGAAGAATTTGAAAAAGAGGACGTGTAAAATGACCACTAAGCCTTATCATTTTTATTACTTTTGCCAGCAAAATATTTAAACATTTCATTTAGCATGATTCTAAAACTGCTTAAAATAGCTTTAGAAAAAGACATCGTCATCTCTTCGATTAAAGTCGCTATAGTGGTTGGCTGTATTTTAAATATTATCAACCAAGGAGACCTTTTATATCATTTAAATTTTGAAAAGGTAAATTGGTTAAAGCTTGGCTTATGCTTTGTGGTGCCATATTCTGTATCGACCTATGCTTCTGTTAAAGTAAAAACAGGACAAAATTAATAGGTTTTCAGCTCAAAATTTTCACCGTCAAAAACTCCATAGGTATAATACTGAATCCAGTCCCCTAAATTAATGTACTTAGACGTTTCATTTAAGTCAATTTCTAAAGGCAAATGTCTATGACCAAACACAAAATAGTCTCGGTGTTTATCTTCAAGCTTACGTTTACAATATACCGCTAACCATTCATTGTCTTCTCCTAAAAACTTTGCATCATCATCGCCAGAAATCATTTTGTTTTTTACAGACATATACTGTCCTATTCTGATTCCAATATCAGGATGCATCCATTTGAATAACCACTGAAAAAAAGGACTCGTAAACACCTTTTTCATGCGTTTATAGCCTTTATCTCCTGGTCCTAAACCATCACCATGACCAATAAAAATGGTTTGGTGGCTGAGCGTAGTCGAAGCGCCATAACTAAACGTAAATTCTTCAGGTTTATGATATACAGGAATACCTAATTCTTCTTCAAAATAGCCATTCATCCATAAATCGTGGTTACCCACGAAATAATGAATCGGAATTCCGGAATCACTAATTTCTGCGAGTTTCCCTAAAGTTCTTGTGAAGCCTTTTGGAACAACAGTTTTATACTCGAACCAAAAATCGAAGAGATCTCCCATTAAAAAAATAGCAGCAGCATCATGCTTAATCTCATCTAACCAAGCTACGAATTTTTTTTCTCGAGGACGAGAGGCTTCACTTGTAGGTGCTCCTAAATGATTATCTGATGCGAAATAGATCTTTTTTCCGTCGGCAATATGTATGTGATTGGATTTATTCATTATCACTAGCAAACCATTCGGCGAAAGAAGACGCTGTTTCAGATAGTCTTAATGAATGTAATTTGATGTTATCAGGTAAACGCTGTTTTATTTTTTCCGCAAAATCAATGACCATCATTTCACTTGTTGGCTGGTAATCTACTAATAAAACGTTGTGATCTCTATCTTGTAATTCTTTGGCTAAATCAACGTGTGGTGTGTTCTTATTAAAAACCGTAGCATGATCGAAAACATCTACAATATCCTCTTTTACAATTTTCTTTAAATCACCGAAATCGATCACCATTCCGAATTTCACGTTAGAAGCATCCGAAATTGGAGTTCCAATTACAGTTACATAAAGTCGGTAACTATGGCCATGTACATTTTTACACTTACCATCGTAACCATAAAGTGCGTGACCTGTTTCAAAAGAAAACTGTTTTGTAATGCGAATTTTGCTCATGCGATTCTAAATTATAGTGCAAAGATATTATAAATGTAAAAGGAATCGGTTTTTAGTCTACATTTGACTACTTTTTTTAGAAACTATGAAAACTAATTCTTGGCTTAGCCTAACGTGAGCAGTCTTTTTGAAGCTATTCCGTTTGTTGAAAATACGCTTTATGAGCGTGTTATTTCAGATATTTCATCGCAAAAATATAGTATTGTTGATGATTTTTTTTCAGAGGATGAAGTTATTGCTTTAAGACACTCGTTGCTTTTAAAGTATGAAGAAGATGCGTTTAAAAAATCGGCTATTGGAAATAAAACTAACGAGCTGGTTAAAAAAGCTGTACGTGGTGATATTATTCTTTGGATAGATGAAAACGTCATCAATTTTGCCGAACAATTATTCTTCAATAAAATTAATGATTTAAAAGACTACTTAAATCGCACCTGTTTCCTCGGTATTAATCAGAAAGAATTTCATTATGCCATTTACCCTAAGGACACCTATTACAAACGTCATTTAGACACGTTTCAGAATGATGATAGGCGTAAATTATCTTTTGTGTGTTACTTAAATAGTGAAGATTGGAAACCTGAAAACGGTGGTGAATTGGTCCTTTATTTAGACGGTGAAGACAAGATTATTTATCCATTTCCTGGCAAAGTAGTTATTTTTGAAAGCCAAGAATTAGAGCACGAAGTAAAACCTGTAAATACACAAAGATTGAGTATTACAGGTTGGTTAAAAACCCGCTAAATGCTTTTAGCGTCTTTTATTTTTATTATAGAAATAGACAATAATAAGCACTATTCCTAAAATTAGGAATAAGCCATTTCCACTAAAAAAACCAAGTATATCCATGTTATTCGTCTTTATATCTGTTTTTGTTATACCTATAAACTATATAAGCAAGTCCGACCAAAATTAAAAAAGGCAAGAGCGAGCCTATAAAAACACCGACGCCATAACCACTATCTGGCGCACCTTTTAGTTTTTCGTCAATATTAACCTCTTGAAGTATTGTTATAATCAGGTTCATTTACTTAAAATAATTTATGATTCAAATTTAATTGTTTTGGGCAAGTGTTATAAATGTTTTTCGAAATTTTATAATTAATGGTAAACCGCGAGCAATCATCCAAAATGTAAATGCTATAAAAATGCCGTAAAGTTTATAGTCTAAAGCATCCGTCCAAAAGATAATAGGTACAAAAACAACAAGCGTAGAAAAAACCAGGACATTTCTGAGGTATTTCATTTTACCAAGTCCTTTAAAAACACCATCGAAAATAAAGGCTAAGGCACATAGAGGTTGCATGGCCAAAACAATCCAAAATACGTTGTAGAATTCAGTCAATACTGCTTCGTCATTGCTAAAAAGGTTTCCTAGAGGATAGTAGAATATAGCCCCAATTACTCCAATAAAAAGCCCAACGAAAATACCATATTTAATCAGTTTATTGCTTAATTCTAAAAGGCTTTTATAATCTTTTGCACCTAACAATTTTCCTGATAAAATATTACCAGCACTTGCATAACCATCAATAAGAAAAGCTCCTAAAAACCAAAGATTTATAGCAATAGTATAGGCTGCGATATAACTCTCACCATATTTTGTAGCGAAACTAGTTCCAAAATACAAGGCAATATTTAGCGCGATAGTTCTAATGAATAAATTAAGAATCATTAGCGTAAAACGTTTCATTTCAGGATTAAAAGGCAACTTTGCGATTAATGGAATATCCGTTTTTTTAAGTAAATAATATGCTGAAAGTAACGCCATAATCAATTGAGCAATAACACTAGCATAAGCCGCACCTTTGATATGCATGGCAGGTATAACCCCTTCAATACCATAAACAAAAGCAAAATCTAAAATAATATTCGCCAATGCACCAGAAATAGCAATTAACATTGGGAAATAGGTGTTTTGAAGCCCTCTAAAAGTTCCAAAAACAGCGATGGTAAACAAGGTAAAGGGAAATCCAAAAACCCGAATTTGATAATAGTCTACACTATAATTTAGAATGTCGCCCGAGGCATTGTAAAGTTTAAAAATATGCGAAGCTAAGGGATAGGTAATAGCTATAATTAAAAGACTGAGTGTTGTAATTACAAAGATAGCTTGGGCAGGTAAATTCTTCACTGCTTCCACGTTTCCGGCACCTAAGTATTGCGAAATAATTGAAGAAATAGCACTTCTTGTTTGTCCCAACACCCAAATTAACATGGATAAAAATGTCGTTACAATACCAACTGCCGCTAAAGATGTTGTGGCGTTCTGTTCCATATTACCAATGATTGCAGCATCAGTTAAAGATAAAATAGGCTCAGACACTCCCGCAATTAAAGCAGGAATCGCCAATTTGTTAATTTGTTTTAAAGTTATAGATGTGCTCACAATACTAGTTCGTAACAATGAAAAGGGAATTCACTTTGCTTTGGAAAATGAATATTTCCTAATCGTTTATAACCGCGAAGTTCGTAAAACTTTTGGTTTCTTTTGTTCTGCGAAAAGGTATCTAATCGAATAGAGCTATAGCGGTTGTCAATAGCAAATTGCTCTGCAAACGACATCAGTTGCTGCGCACAACCCTTGCCTTGAAGTTCTGGATGAACAGCCAATCGATGAATATAAATATTGTTTTCATTTTTAGTCAACCACTCAATAGGTATATATTCTGAATCCATAAGTGTCGAAATCACAATGCAACCTTTAACAACCTTATCTAACTCTAAAACATAAAGCTCGTTACGCTTTATATCATTTTGAAAAGCAGACAAATTTGGATATTCGTCGTTCCATTGAAAAACACCATTAGAAATCATGGATTTAGCACAAGATTTTGTGATTTCTAAAATTGTTTGAATATCTTTTTCTTCTGCTAAACGAATCATTTTATTGTTTACTTTTACTAATCTATTATTAATAATTATTTGGGGATGTAGCTCAGTTGGCTAGAGTGCTTGACTGGCAGTCAAGAGGTCGTCGGTTCGAGCCCGATCTTCTCCACAAAAAGCGTGCGTTAGGCATGCTTTTTTTATTTCACAAAGTCAATAATACTGTTTATTACTGTGTTTAACTCGCCTGAAGGATTATTTTCGTTCCAAGGATGTTTGGTATTAAACACATGATCCGCTCCAGTAATAATTTCTAACTTGCTATTTCTGCTCGATTCGTAAATACTGTAGGCTTCATTTATATTTACAGCAGTATCGTTATTACCATGAATAATGAGAATTGGAATGTCTATTTGTTTGGTGGCAGATTCAATATTCAGGCTTTTTTCATGCGCTTTAAAATCTTCAAAAAATTGATAATAATGAGGCATTTGCTGTTTCGTTCTACCGTTTACAACATACTTAACACCATCTTCTTTCCATTTTTTAATCACTTCTTCTGTACCAAATCTATTTTCAAAATTACTAACACTTGCTAATGTGATAAGCTTGGTGATTCGTTGATCTTCCGAAGCTTTTAATATCGCAATACCTCCACCACGACTGTGCCCTATTAGACAAATAGCATTCGTGTTTATCTTTATATTAGATTCGAAACGATTTTGAGACCAAGTAATAACTGCATCTAAATCATCTAATTCTTTAGTGTAATTGTTATTTCCAAAAGCTTCCAAATCCGGAAAATCAATAGGATTTTCCATAGTACCTCCATTATGAGAAAAGTTGAATTTAATAAAGCAAAATCCGGCTTTAGCAAAAGCTTCTGCCATTAGGTTCCATGCTCCCCAATCTTTAAACCCTTTATAACCATGGCAGAATATGATGATAGGCTGATTTGTTTTATCTTCAGAATAAAAGGCATCAATTAAGATCGGTTTTTTACCGTCTCTTTCTAAAATTATGTTTTTATCAATTATCATTAGTCGAGTTCCTTTTCAGTAAAATTAAGCTTTGGATTACAGATTTCTAAAATCAGTTTTTTGAGTTCTATTTCAAAATTATCTAAGGTTTCATTCGTAATTAATTGGTCTTTTGACCTGGCATGAGACGACGCTTTTTTTCCGAACTTCAATAAGCCTTCACCTAAGTTTTTAAACGAAATAATTCCAGCTTCAATAGGTAATTGTATCAAGTTTTGTTGTCGCATCATATAGGCATAACACAAAATTTGAAACGATTTACTGTACTTATCGTAATCTGAAGTCAAGTCTTCCCAATTAACAATTTCAACTTTATTTTGTTCCACCTTACCAGATTTATAATCTACAACTCTAGTCATGCCATTAAAGCTATCAATTCTATCCACTTTCCCTTTTAGCTTAATAGGAAAATCTAAACCTTCAATTTTAATGTTGATAGCTTCATCAGCTTCAATAGAAAGAATTTTAATCTCATTGCCTTGTTTAATACTCTCTAGTTCTAAGTTTAAGAAATTTGAAATGTAACGTTGGGCAATTTCAAAAATGATAAGATTTTTACCTTGAGAAAAACCACCTTTGTTGTAGAGTTCTTCAAAATGCTTGGTGACCATTTGTTTAGTGCGACTTTTGAAATCTTTAAGATGTTCTACAGTTAAAATAGAGCCTTCTAGTGGCTTGTAAAAATCCTCTAAGGAATTATGAATAACAGAGCCTAAAGTATTCGCTGCGATGTTTTCCTCAACCTCATCAAATTCTTTAATTCCTAAAATTTTGTCGTAATAAAAATCCATAGGATTTCTAATATAGCTTGTTAATGACGACGGGGAGTAGCCTTTACCAGATAATACTTTTATTTGTTCAATTACTGAAGGCGTTTTTATTATTTCGATTAGTTTCTGTTCTATAATCGGAACATCTGGTGATATAATTGTGTTCTTTATATCATGAATGCCTTCCACTTCTAACTGTGTTAAAAATCTACTTTTTTCACCGCCTTTTAAAGCATCAATTTCTGTGTTGTATAAAATGTATACGTTTTTAGCACGTTGTAAAAGTCGGTAAAAGTGATAGGTGTAAACCGCATCCTTATCTTTAAAGGTTGGTAGTTTATTTTCAATTTTTACATCGAAAGGGATAAAGGAATTATTTGTTTTTCCGGAAGGAAGAATACCTTCATTTACAGAACTTATAATCACTGTTTCAAAATCTAAAACACGAGATTCTAACATCCCCATAATTTGAAGTCCTTCTAATGGTTCTCCTTTAAAATCTAAAGTTTCTGAGCTTAGCAGTTCTTTGTAAATAGATTGTAGTGCTATAATTGATTTAAGGTGCTTGTAGGTCGTATCTAACTCGGACAGTTGATTAAATAAGGTATTAAAGCGATATAAATATTCTAACTCTAAACTGTGATTTTGTTTCTCGCTATCGAAATTTGCTTTCATTTTTAAAATCAATTCAGAACAATACTTTAAAGCTGTTTCCGGATTATCGTTCCATGATTGAAAGAGTAATTCTATAAGTTCTTTATGCGAACTTGTAAGTTCCCTAAGCTCGTGCACAGTAATATAAACCGTGTTATTTTTTTGAATATTTGCTACTATAGCACTTGAAGCGTTTGTGGATGTAGTTTCAAACAATGGATAAACGGAAGGATGCAACAGTAAGCCAATAACATCTTTATAATAAAATTGTTTCGGATTGTGTTTATGAACGGTAAATAATTGCTCAAAAAACGACGCCAAAGGTACAAATTGTAATGGCAAACCCATGGTAACATTGAGTTTAGTTATATTCTTAGGTATTGAATTTAATACCGGAAGTAATAGTTGTTCTTCACCTAAAACGACAGCAATATTGGATAAATTAGTCTCCTTTTCTGTTAATTCCTCTAAAAGCTGACCAATATATTTAGCTTGGCCAACCAATTTAGGAATCCCAATCGCTTGGATATTCTTTGGCTCGTTATAATGATTACTGACCCAATTAAAAGGTTGCGTTTCAAAGTAATTCCATTGCTTTCTATGCTGTCTCGTAAATAAACCAGCATCATGTATTGCATCATCAATAAATGCTTTATCAATATCCCAATAAATATGAGCCAAATCGTTTTTCAGTAAACCCTGAATAATTTGAGACTCAGCGGTATTCAAAGCATTAAAACCTAAAAACACATGGATTTTTCCTTTGCAATTGCCCATGTAAGATTCTAAATTATCTACAGCTTCCCTATAAATTAAACCTTGATACCCTTGTTTTGATTGCAATAGATTATCCGTAAAGGCCGTGTAATAATTTTTAAGCTGTTTCCAAAACTTTAAATGATTTTTAACCAGATCGGTTTGGTCAGGATCTAAAGACCAATGATGAAGCTCTTTGATAGCGTTTAAGTAATCAAAAATGTGTTCTTGAGGTATAAGATAACGATCAATCTCGTTGAAGTCTTGTAATAAGATTTGAGCCCATTTAGAAAAAGACTCAAAAGACTCTTGTTCCTCTTCATTAGTTAACGCTTTATACGTTTCGTAAAGTCTAAATAGTAAATCTGTATTCGGCAGGTTTTGTAAACCAGATAACTCTTCTACAAATTCTTCACTACTGAGTATTTGAGGAGCAAATATAGGCTGATCTATTAATGTAGAAAGGTGGTGCTTCAGAAAAACACCAGCACGTTTGCTTGGTAGAATGAAATATAGATCATCTAGTTTTAAGCCTTGCTTTTGAAGATCTACGAGTACCGATTTTATAAAACTTATCATTCTATAAAAATAGAAAACGCCCCGAATATCGGGGCGTTTTTTTAATATATTTTAGATGTGATTAGTTTTTCAACTTCACCTCTACACGTCTGTTTTCTTTTTTACCAGCACTTGTACTGTTACTAGCGATAGGATTAGACTCACCGAAACCAGCAGCAGTTAATCTATCAGCACTAATACCATTAGCAATTAAGTAATCTCTAACTGCACTTGCTCTTCTTTCAGATAAAGCTTGGTTCATTGATTTAGAACCATCAGAATCAGTATGACCTTCTAAAGAGAAGTTAGCTTGTGGGTATTCTTTAAAGATAGCTACCATTGACTGTAATACTTGATCTGTTTGCTTCTGGAAAGTTGCCTTACCTGAATTAAATAAAATAGATCTTGCGTATTCATTTAAAGTTTCCATTACTGGAGCAGTTGGCTTAACTTCTGGACAACCATTGTTTGCAACAGTTCCTGCTTCGTTAGGACACTTATCATCTTTATCTAATACACCGTCACCATCAGTATCTGGCCAAGGACATCCACTGTTTGCAGCAGGACCTGCTTCGTTTGGACAATTATCATCAGCATCAGCAACACCGTCACCATCAGCATCTGGACAACCACCTAAAGTTTTTAAACCAGCAACATCTGGACACTTATCATCTTTATCCATTACACCATCACCATCAGAATCAGGACAACCATTAAATTCAGCTAAACCTGCAACATTTGGACAATCGTCTTTTGAATCTTGAATACCATCGTTATCAGAATCTGGACAACCATTGAAGATCTCTAAACCAGCTTCTTCAGGACAAGCATCATCTTGATCATATATACCATCACCATCTGTATCAGTACCACCAAACTTAAACGTAAGACCAACTGAATGTTGGAAATGTGTTGGTAAATAATCTTCGAAAGAATGCTTATAAGTAGACTGAATATCTAAACCTAAACCTTCAGATAACCATACTTTAAATCCTAAAGTACCATTTAAAGTTCCAGCTCCAATTTCATCAACCCAAGTGTAACCACCACCAACACCTAAGTAAGGGTCAATTGTATTGGAGTTAATAATATCCATAAAGCTATAAGAAACTCTACCATCTAAACCGTAGTATGTTAAATCATCAACTTTATTCGTTGTTTCAGCACCTGTAATAGGGTCAGAGTTAGAACCAAATTTATCTATTCTGTTTATAGAACCTTTAGCAGTAAATACAAAACCGTCACTAAGGTATCTTGATACTGAAAGTGTTGAAATTGAAGGTAGAATATTCCAATGATCAGATACGTTGAAGTATTCGTCAAAATAGTCTCCTTGTGGTGCGTCTTCTCCTACTGGGTAAAAGTCAACTGCGTTGGCTCCAAATGTAATGGCCCATGGATTGTTCTTGTCTTGTGCATTAGAAGTGCTAAAACTTGCGATAAGCACTGCGACAAAAAATAATCTGCTAAGATTTTTCATATTCTAATTAATTTAAATTTTAAGTGTTAATTGTTGGCAAAAATAAGTTGTTAAACTGTATTAACAAAGACAAATATATAAAAATATTGCAAAACCGCCCTAAAATAAGGCGATTGGGTTAAAATTATAATGGTTTCAGATAACATTTAGCTCTTTTCCTACTTTTACAAAGGCCTCTATGGCCTTATCCAGCTGGCTTTTGTCGTGAGCAGCAGAGAGTTGCACTCTAATTCTAGCCTTATCTTTTGGAACTACAGGAAAAAAGAAACCTATAACATAAATCCCCTCCTCAAGTAGCTTATTAGCCATAGTTTGAGACAGTTTGGCATCGTATAACATGACTGGAACTATAGCTGAATCTCCATCGACAATATCGAAGCCTGCCTCTTTCATTCCTTTCTTAAAATATTTGGTATTCCAATCTACTTTATCTCTTAATGTTGTATCGTTTTTAAGCATGTCAAAAACCTTTATAGAAGCTCCAACAATTGCAGGAGCCAAAGAGTTTGAAAACAAATAAGGTCTAGAGCGTTGACGTAAAAGCTCAACAATCTCTTTTTTGGCTGTAGTGTAACCTCCCATTGCTCCCCCTAGTGCTTTTCCTAAAGTTCCGGTAATGATATCGATTCTACCTAAAACTCCTTTTTCCTCAAGAGTTCCTATTCCTGTTTCACCGATAAATCCTGTAGCATGACATTCGTCAATCATCACCATAGCATCATACTTATCTGCTAAATCACAAATTTTATCTAAGGGTGCTACTAAACCATCCATAGAAAACACACCATCGGTTACAATAATTTTGAAACGCGCTCCTTTCGCATTTGCATCGATTAATTGTGTTTCTAAATCTGCCATATCGCTATTTTGGTAACGATATCTTGCCGCTTTACACAATCTTACACCATCTATTATTGACGCATGATTTAATGAATCTGAAATAATAGCATCTTCTGCTGTTAATAAAGGTTCAAAAACACCTCCGTTAGCATCAAAAGCTGCAGCATATAATATGGTGTCTTCAGTACCATAAAAGTCCGCAATTTTTTGTTCTAACTCTTTGTGAATATCTTGTGTTCCACATATAAATCGAACTGAAGACATACCAAAACCATGGGTATCCATTGTATCTTTAGCTGCTTGTACAACATCTGGGTGTGAGGATAAGCCTAAATAATTATTCGCACAAAAGTTTAAAACTTTCTGTCCTGTAGTAAGCGTTATTTCTGCTCCTTGTGGAGAGGTAATAATACGTTCTTCTTTAAAAAGACCAGCGTCTTTTATTGATTCTATTTCTTGTTGTAAATGATTTTTTATATCTCCGTACATTGCGTTTGGTTTTGAATATGAAACAAAGATACTATGAAAAATTAGACTTCAAGAACTTCAATTGTATCATTTATATAAACCACCAACTTATGCGTTACCTTTAAATTCATTTGGTTCAAAACAGCTTCGTAATCACTTAATTGTGCTGCATGAAATCTTTTAGCATCACCCGTTTTATAATCAATAATTATAGCTTCGTTGTTAGCGTTTATATTTAATCGGTCTGGCCGTAATAGTTGACCAGTACTCGTAATAATATCGCGTTCATTATAAACCTTAAAATTATCTTGATAATACGTCTTTAACATGGGATGTTCTATAACATTTCTAACTAAAGTCATTAACTCTTCTTTGTTTTCGGTTGTTACATCTCCCGAAATCAATAAATCATTAAAAGCGAAATCAACATCATCATCCGTTATAATTTTAGATAATATTAAATGTACTAAATTTCCGCGTTCTATAGCCGCTTCTTGTTGTGTGTCCCAAAGTAAACCTGATTTGGTGACAATATTTAAATTGTGAGCCTCTTTGGCTACAGAAATAAATTTTAAAGGATTAGCAGTAATTTCCTTTTCGGAACTATTGTCGTTCGGTTTTAAAGTTCCAAAACTATAATTGAGTTGGTTGTCGGTCCACTTATTTTGATGTTGTAAAAAATTAATAAACATACCAGCATAGGTATTCTTTTTCACCTCACCTTTTGTCGTAATATCTTTTTTCGAAATAATATATAATTGCTCCACAGCTCTAGTCAACACAACATACAATAAATTGATATTATCTAATTCTAATTGCGATTGATGTGTGTTATAAATAAGTGATCCTGTCTCTTCAAAATGCTCTACCTCTTTATTATAATTAAGAAGTAAGGTATTGAACCCACTATAATTTTCAGCCTGTACAGGAAACCAAACTTTGGGTTCTATCTCTCTATAAATATCGAGATCCGCATACGGAAATATGACCACAGGAAACTCTAGTCCTTTAGATTTATGAATGGTCATAATCTGAACGGCATTCATATTTTCTGGAGTGACAACACTTAATTTATCTGCTTTATTTTCAAAATAGTTAACAAATGCAGCGACATCCGAATTTTGTTTTTGAGTAAACTCTAAAACAACATCTAAATAAAACTGAAGATAGGCGTCTGAACTTTCATTAAGATGGAGTAATCGTACAACATGTTCTACCAATTCATAAAGCGGTAATTGTAAACATTGATTAATGTCTATATATAAATCTAACGCTTTTAAACCCACAAACATCTCGTTTAAGTCATCCGTGAGGTAAGTGATAAAAAACTGATGTTTATCTTTAATCTGAAGTTGCTCCGCTAAATAGGAAAGCACCTCCACCTTAAGACTGTCGTTATTGGGTTGAGTCAGTAATTTTAAAAATGAATTGATAAAATTAACCTTATCAGAATTTTTTAAAAGTAGGGTTTCTGATGAAGTGATTTTAATACCATTTTCATTTAAATAATTAGCTATCGCAACTCCTTCTTTTCGTTTTCTCACCAATACACAAATATCATCTAACGGAAAGCTGTTATCTTGACATTGTTTTATGGTTTGTAAAACTTGACTTGCGTACATTTCGTGAATGTCATCCTCTTTTTCAACATTTAAGAAATTCAGATTCACATAGCCTTCAGATTTATTATGAGTTTTTTGACTGGCTAACTTATAAAGTTCCGCATAAGCGACTTCACTAAAAGTACTCGCACTAAGAAATTCAAAAAATGAATTATTAAATTCAATAACCGCTTTTGCACTTCTATAATTGGTATCTAAAGCTAAAACTTCGGCTTCAAGCTGAAATGGATTATCAATTTTATTATACAGTTTTATAAACTGTTCGGCTTCACCACCTCTCCATCTATAAATCGCTTGCTTAGCGTCACCAACGAGCATCGCAGAACCATTAGCGGTTGATAGTGCATTTTCTAACAAAGGCACTAAATTATCCCATTGCATTTTTGAGGTATCCTGAAACTCATCTATAAAATAATGCTTAAATTTTTCACCTAAACGTTCATATATAAATGGTGTAGGTTGATTTTTAATTTCTTTACTTATAATAGTATTAAATTCTGAAATCAACATTTTGTTTTGATCAGCCTTTAAGGCATCTAACTCATTTTTTATAGCGTTTAATACGGACAGCGGAGTGATATTTCTATAAAATCCTTTTTTAAGTTTTAACTCGAAAATTGCTTTTTTAGTAGCAACGAAAGCCGCTGATAAGTGAGATTGAATACTTTCTATGGTTGAAGCAACCGTTTCCGAAACACGTTTTGGATACAGGGTATTACCCTCAATTAAGTCGTTTTGCCATGCCGATTCAAAGTTAATACTGAAGCGTTTGTTTTTTAAATTTTCAAAATGCTTGGGCAATGAACTTCTATTAAAATCATTAAATTGTAATCCCGATTCCTCAATTAAGGTTAACGCTGTTACAGCGGTATTTATAATGGTTTCTTCTTGCTGTTGAATTTCCTGAGATAATTGTTGCTTTAAGTTTTTAAAATCTTCAAGTGTCTTCTTCTTTAAGGTTTGAATGGCAAACACGTCATTCTCATTTACTAGTAATTTTGAAATTTTATTAAAGTCATAACTAATATCCCAACTTTTATCATCATCGGCTTTTTCAATCGCAAAATCCACTAAGACTTTCGTTAAAGTTTTATCACTTCCCGCTTTAGCGATAAGGCTATCCACCGCTTCATTGAGAAGTCTTTCTTGGTCGAGCTCCACTTCAAAATTTATAGGCAGTTTTAAATCGTGCGCAAAAGTTCTAATCACTCGATGCGTAAAGCCATCGATGGTAGAAATATCAAAAGCACCATAATTATGAATTATATGTTTTAAGATGCGATTCGATTTTGTTTGAAGCGTTTCTGGTGCTATTTTTAGTTCCTCGCAGATAGCCACAAACATGGGGTGGGGATTTACTAAGCTGTTTTCCGAAGAAAATGATTTTAGCATATCTACAATACGCTCTTTCATTTCACCAACGGCTTTATTGGTAAATGTTATGGCTAAAATAGATTTAAACTGATCGAGACTTGTGGACTGAATCAGTATTTTTAAATAGGCTTTGGCTAATGTAAATGTTTTTCCACTGCCTGCAGAAGCGTTATATATTTTGAAGGCTGAATTTTGCAAGAGATAATTTTTATACCAAAATAGGGAATCTTAATAGTTTATTAAGAGAAAATCAGTGACAAAATTGTAAATTTGGGTTGAGAGAATTTATAAACCAATTAAAACATTAAGATTATGGCTTTCGAATTACCGAAATTAAAATATGCTTATGATGCTTTAGAACCAAATATTGATGCTCGCACAATGGAGATTCATCATACTAAACATCATCAAGGCTACACATCTAAATTAAATGCTGCTATTGAAGGAACTGATTTAGAAGGAAAAACTATAGAAAACATTCTTATTAACCTAGATATGGATAACAAAGCCGTTAGAAATAATGGTGGTGGATTTTACAACCATTCTTTGTTTTGGGATGTTATGAATCCTGAAGGAAAAGGCCGCTTATCTGGTGAGTTAAAAGATGCTATTGAAGCAAAATTTGGTTCTTTTGAGGCCTTTAAAGATGCATTTTCTAAAGCAGCTGCAACACAATTTGGTTCTGGTTGGGCATGGTTATGTGTACATGAAGGAGGAAAAGTTGAAGTGTGTTCTACACCAAACCAAGATAACCCATTAATGCCAGGTGTTAAATGTGAAGGTACACCAATTTTAGGATTAGATGTTTGGGAACATGCATACTACTTAAACTACCAAAACAGAAGACCAGATTATATTGACGCATTTTTTAATGTGATTAACTGGAATGAAGTAGAAAAGCGTTATGCTGAATCTAAGTAAGCAAAACTTAGATTATATCTATTAAAGAATCCGAGTCTTAAAAAAAGATTCGGATTTTTTGTTTCAATAACCCAATTCTTGCTTTAGGTTATCGTCAAAATTTCAAAACCTACTAAATTGCATAAGCGCCAAAATGGCCATGATGCGTTAAACTCACATGTATATTTACGGAATTACACAGTACTGTAGGGATATTAAATTCTGATTTTTGAAATTTTAAATCCTCTTTTGAAAGCTGATATAATTCTGAAAGCGTAATTAATAGTGCATTTCTTAAAACAGCACTCTGATTTTTGTAGGTTTTATCTTTAAATTCTATGACTTCGGAAGTCATGCGGTCATCAAGAAGTCTGGCTTCAGATAAAATGTATTTTGAAGTGATGCTAGTCTTAATTTGACATTCGAAATTTTTATACTTTACATTACCGTTTTCAAATTCAAATTTACACTCAAAACTTTTCGGACTATAAAATTGGCTTGGGTTTACTTGCACATATAATTTATATGCAGCTTCTTTCATGCTCCATAATCTCCAAACCACATGAAATGGATTCGTACAGTTCTTAATTAATTGCTGTTCTGTCTCTGTAAAAATTTTTTCTAAATAACGCGGTCGTTGCCAATGAGAAGTAAATTTCGCTTCCTCTAAATCCACGATATCATTGCCAACCATTAGGCCTTTAATTTTGTGTTTATAATTAGCATAGCAGCTTTAACATCTAACATTTTTTCCATGTCCTCATTTTCTAATCTAATATTAAATTCATCTTCAATATCTAAAATGATATCCACAAGATTTGCTGAATTAACCTTTAGATCATTAATAAAGTCTGTGTCTTCAGAAAGCGTTTTAAAAGCTACCTCATCTTGAATATAAGGTTCAATAATGGTTTTTAGTTTTGTAATAAGTTCGTCGTTAGTCATAATTATTTCTGTTGAACACGGGATTCTTGTCTAGTTTAATTTTAGTTTGAATATATAAAGTTACGTAAAGTGATAAAAACGTAATAACGTTGCTTTTTATAAATCTATTTAATAGTTAAATTTCTTAAAAATTACGCAAGCATTGACATCACCAAAACCAAAACTCGCCTTCGCTATAATATCAAAATTGAAATCGGTTTTTTCTGTTGGAATTTTATTTGAATCAACAAGCGCTTCTATTTCAGGATGTAAATCTTCGCAATTAATATTTGGTGCTACAAACTGATTCTTCAGCTGTATAATACTTGCAACACATTCAATAGAGCCTGAAGCTGCTAAACAATGCCCAATCATAGATTTTGTAGAGTTTATATATGGAAAATCACTTCCCTTTCTATCCAAAGCTTTAGACCAGTTTTCAATTTCTAAACTGTCTTTTGAGGTCGCTGTTAAATGTCCATTAATCACTTCAATATCATTTGAGGTAATTCCCGAATTTTCAATTGCTTTTCTTATGCAACGTTGTACAGCTTCGGCGTTTGGTGCTGTTAGCGTACCACCTTGTCGTTGACCACCAGAATTTACTTCACCTCCCAAAACCTCAGCATAAATTTTAGCACCACGTTCTAAAGCACTTTCTAATGATTCTAAAAGCACGGCTCCCGCACCACTTCCTGGTACAAATCCACTTGCTGTGGCGCTCATTGGTCTCGATCCTTCTTCTGGGCTTTCATTGTGTTTATAAGTCATTACACGCATAGCATCAAAGCCTCCCCAAATATAAGGACCATGATCACTACAGCTACCAACTAACATACGTTTGGTTTTTCCATTTTGAATACGTTCATAACCCATTAATAGCGCTTCGGTTCCTGTAGTGCAGGCTGAAGAATTTGTGGTTACTTGATTTCCTAAACCCAACATACCACTCAAATACGCACTTACACCACTTGCCATGGTTTGCAAAACTACCGTACTTCCTAAACGCCTTACATTACCATCGTCAACACCATAAATTGCCTCTCTAAATTTTTCAACTCCTGAGGTTGCTGCTCCAAAAATTAAACCTGTATCATAATCTAATTGGCTTTCAGAATCCATATCAAAACCGGCATCTTTCCAGGCATCAATACCTGCTATGCATCCGTATAAAATCCCTGAACTATTAAATCCTCTTAATTGTAAATCTGTAAAATATTGTGATTTTTTTTCGTCCGAAATTTGAGGAACACCACCAATCTGACATGAAAATTTAAAATCTTTTAAGTTATCATGACATGTGATTCCGGACGTACCTTCTTTTAAAGCTTTTGTAAAATCGGGAACTCCAACTCCATTGGGTGCTACAATTCCTAATCCTGTTATGACTACTCTATTTTTCATCTTGTTTTAACCTTTCTAAAAGGGAAAAATTTATAATTCTGAAACCTATCTGATTTTTGAAAGCTGATAGGTCTGAATAAATTAAACTTTAATCATTCCTGATATCATTCCTCTACAAACCAATTCTTCCTTTTCATTTAGCATCTTCACTTTACATTTCAACTTATTAAAACGAAAGACTTCTTTTTCTGAAATTACAGTTACTTTTTCATTAGGCAAAACAGGCAAATAAAAATCCATTTGATGTGATGTTAAAGCTATTTTTGGCTGACTTGAAACATTTAATTCGTCGTTCAATAAATAAATACCTAAACATACCAAACCAATTTGCGCCATACATTCTGTAAGAATCACTCCTGGTGTTATGGGGTGATCTTTAAAATGACCTTGGTAAAAACTTTCATCGTCTTTAAATGTGTAATGACCTGTTATTCCATTTTCTGAAATAGCATCAATACCATCAACAAATAAGAATGGTTTTTGGTAAGGTAGCCAATTAATGATGTCTTGCTTTATCATACCATTACCACTCTAACAAAATACGTTGTGCGGAAAAACCTGGCCCAAAACTTAGCATAATTCCCTTGTCACCTTTTGGTAAATTCCGATCCATAAAACGTTCTAAAACATAGAGGACAGTTGCGCTACTCATATTTCCGTACAATCGTAATACTTCTTTGGTGTCATCTATGTTTTTCCCTAAGTCGCCAAACAAATCCTCAACCGTTTGCACTATTTTTTTTCCTCCTGGATGAAATATCAAATGATCAATATCTTCAATAGTTAAATTATTTCGTTCTAAAAACGGGTGTATAATTTTTGGAAAATGATCTGCAATGGTTTGTGGTACAGATTGATCTAAAATCATTTGCAAGCCTGTGTTTTTTAATTTAAAACCCATCATGTGGTTGGCGTCATAAAAATGATACATGGCTTCGTCTTTGATTTCTGGTCCTTTTTCATGATCGTAAGATGATAGAATTACACTTGAACAGCCATCTCCAAAAATAGCTGCACTGACTATGTTTACCATAGAAAAATCGTTAAGCTGAAAAGTTGCGGTTGGCGCTTCTACTGCAATAACAACTGCTCTCTTATTTGGATTTGCTTTTAGAAAATTCTTAGCATATATTATTCCTGAAACTCCTGCTGCGCATCCCATTTCTGTCACTGGTAAACGAACAATGTCTTGTTTCATTTTTAAGCTATTTATTAAATAAGCATCCAACGACGGAATCATAATCCCTGTGCAACTTACTGTAATAATATAGTCGATATCAGTAGGTTGTAAATTTGCTTTATCTAAAACTTTCTGTAAACTCGCTTCCGCTAATATTATAGATTCTCTAGTATAAATATCATTTTTTTCCTCAAAAGAGGTGCTTACAAAAACCTCTTCAGGATCCATTATAGAATATCGCTTATCTACAGCTGCATTTTCAAAAATCTTTAAGACTTTTCGTTTAAAACGTTCTTCTTGGCCATCTAACCATAACTCAACAAAGGGTAAAATATCTTTAGTTTCTCTGCTGTATTTTGGTAATTGTTTTGCTACTGCTGTTATTTTTACTGCCATATATTTTCTATTAAAGGCGACTTATATTTACCATTTTTAAAATCCTTACTTTAAGTAATAAAAGTACTTTGTAAGTCTCTTTTAGTTGTTTATATCTTTAAACGAATCTTCATAAACACTCAACTTCGAATAAGCCATTGATAACGAAAAGCCCATTGCCAACGAATCTCTGATTTTAGATGTAATGTATTAGAATATTTTTCCAAATCCTTTCGGCTAAAAGCTCTTAAAATTGAAGTTAATCCGTCTTCAACTATCATATCGTTAGAAATTGTTAATCCTAATAATTGAAATAACCTATAAGCTATTTTACTACGCTGTAAATCGTTGACCACTATTCCTAAGTTAGCATTTTCTGAAAGACGCTTCAATAAACTTAAAATATCCTTATCCTTAAAATGATGCAAAAACAAAGTGGTTAAAGCAATATCAAACTCTAAAACTTCAAATTGATCTGAAAAAACATCAATGCTTTCAAAGCTTAATTCCGGAAAATCAGTTGACAGTTCGTTAGCATAAGCAATAGCATCTGCATTAGCATCTATTCCAATTAATTTAAAATTGTACTGGTGCTTTCTTCCATAGTTTGCTACTAATCTTAAGATATCTCCATGACCACAACCTAAATCTATAATGCTGTAGGTTTTATCTTTAGGTTGATTTTTTAAAAGTTGTGCAATTCCATCTAAGGTTACCCGATTACCACCCAACCATTTGTTAATCTTACCGAGTTTATTCAAAGTATCACGAAGCAATTCTCCCTTAAGAGAAAAATCGTCCATGATTTCGGTTTTGTTACTTCTTAATTTGGTATCTAAAAATAAGCTCATTTCACTTTCATAGATTTACCGTGTGTCATTTTAATAATCATTGGCATTAAAAACGGAAACCATCGCAATATTGTTAACAGCTTTGGTGCTAACCAATCTTGTCTAAACAAATACGCAATGCTATGTCCTGCTTTTAACCTTAGACCAAAAGTTTTCTTCCAACTTTTAGTGTATTGATTTTCTAGTGTTTTGCGCAATTCAATTTTTCCTTGAAGATAATCAATAATCAATTCAGATGCTAATTGCGCACTTCTAATTGCCATTCCCATACCATTTCCGCATAGCGGATGAATCATACCAGCCGTATCACCACACATTATGATATGGTTTTCTACGGGTTGTTTCGTTTCGAAAGAAATTTGACTTATGGTTATTGGCTTTTCAAATTGTGGTATTGTAGTCTTAAAAAGTGTCTTTAATTCGGAATTTTTAAAAAGTACTTCTTCTTGAAATGTTGCAATGTCTTTATACTTTTTGAAAGCTTCAAAATTAGTAATGTAACATAAGTTAATATGATTGTTTTCTACTTTTGAAACACCACAGTAACCACCCTTAAAATTATGCAATGCGACCTTATCCTGAGGAAAATCTCCTGAAACATGAATTTTAACTCCTAAATATGGTGATTTCTTTTTAATGAATTTTCTATTAAACTGAATATCTAAATTTGAGCGTTTGCCATATGCTCCAATAACTATTCTAGCTTGAAAACTTTGATTCGTTTTTGTTTCGATTTGAAAATTGTCTGCTTCAAAATTGACATCGACTACAGAATCTTGAAGTACGGAAATACCGTTTTTAATCGCTAATTGATACAGTTGAAAATCCATCTCGTAACGACTCATACCAAAACCACCAAGCGGTAAATTAGCTACAATCCTTTTATTGTTATGTGTAGTTAATTCGAAATTAGAAATTTGTTTTGCACCGAATTCAAATGGATTAAAACCCAAAAATTCTAAATAAGGCAATACTTCATTAGATACATACTCTCCGCAAACCTTATGTTTTGGATACTCATTTTTCTCAATGAGTAAGACTTCTAATTTAGATTTCGCTAAATGAATTGCACTTGTTAATCCGGCTAATCCACCACCAATAACGATAACATCAAAGTGTTTTTTCTTCATTTAAAGCTTTTAGTAAAACACAAAGTTCTTCGTTCTAATATACATGTTGTTAAGTTACGTTAGAAAAGAAAACAATAAAACGAGTTTAACGTTTACTATTCAATTTTAGTAATTGTAAACACATCGTCTCTAAATTGAACTGTATCACCAACAGCTTTAGAAAGTAGTAATTGTGCTATTGGTGTCGCCACAGAAATAGCATAAATCTTACAATCTTTTATACGGATTTCGCCAGCACTTATGGCAATAAAGTAATTAGATTTTGTTGTTTTAACAATACTACCTAGGGCAACTTTAGTATGCTTTGACTCACTATTTACTTTTTGAAGTATTTGCTTTTGCTTTTCAATTTCAGCTAATTGATGTCCCGCTTTCTCACGTTCTAACTGTAACATCGCTCTGCCTGTTTCATGCTTATCTCCAGCGCTACTTTTGGTTTCTGATTGTAAGGAATTTTGGATGTCTAAAATAGTGTTTTGAACCGTTAATAAACGGTCGTTAACAAACTTTAAACAGGACTTATATAATTCATCTTTTATAGTCATTTTTACTTCTTTAAGTCTAATTTTCCGTAGAACCTCATTTGTTTTACAATCCACTGTTTTCGGTTTTGAATATATACCGAGGCCGGATTTGCCCGATAATTTCTTGGATTAGGTAATACTGAAACGATTGCTGCGGCCTCATAAGCGTCTAAATTTGATGCTGATTTTTTAAACCAATACTTTGATGCTGCTTCAGCACCATAAATACCCGGTCCCATTTCAATACTGTTTAGATATACTTCGAGAATGCGTTCTTTACTCCAGATGGTTTCAATTAAAAACGTAAAATAGGTTTCTAAGCCTTTACGTAACCAGCTGCGATCTGGCCATAAAAAAACATTCTTTGCCGTCTGCTGACTTATAGTACTTCCTCCCTTAATACGTTTTCCTTTTTTGTTGTGTTCATAGGCTTTTTCAATGGCTTCGACATCAAAACCGCTATGGTCTAAAAACTTTTGATCCTCACTACAAATAGCAGCTAACTGTAAGTTTTTAGATATTTTATCTATGGACACCCAATCGTGTTTCCACATTTTAGAGGCTTCTTCACTTTCTGTATATCTAATAACCATCAAAGGTGTTACAGGAACAGGAACGTATTTAAATAGAAACACCAAACCTATAGAAAGCGCAACAAACCATAAAAGGATTTTTATTAAAAACCGAAATAATCTTTTCATAAATTAATCTAATAATTGAGCTAACTGTTTACCCATTGTACTACCGATTGCAATTCCCATTCCACCTAAACGCACTCCGCAATACGTATGGTTTGATAATTGTTTTACGATTGCTTTTTTCTGTTTACCGACTCCCATTATGCCACTCCAACGATGATCAATTTCAAAATTAGTCTGTGGTAAAATAGTGGTTTTTAAAAGTTCTTCAAGTTTATTTTGAATGATTTCTGTTTCACCGAATGTTGTGGTCGCTTCGGTTTTAAAATCTAGATTTCGACCTCCACCCAACAAGATTCTGTTGTCTATATTTCTAAAATAATAATACCCTTCGTCTAAATGGAATGTTCCTCTAATAGGTAAATTCTCAATAGGTTTAGTAATTAAAACTTGTGCTCTTGCTGGCTGAACTTCGGGGATATTGAATTGTTTAGCAAAGCCGTTTGTAGCTATAAAAAGTTTCTGGGTTGAAAGTTCAAATTGATTAGTGTTTAGTTTCACTGAATTTAAATCTTCTGAGAAGGTTTCAACAGTACAATTATTCAATATTTTTATTCCTAAAGATTGCACTTTATACAATAGAGCATTCATCATTTTACCAGTATCAATCTGACCTTCAAATGAATTAAAACAATATTTCGATTTTATGTTTTTAAAGCCGAGATTGTTTTCTTTGAAGGAAAACACTTTGGTATTAAATAGTGGCTGTAAAAATTGATTGATATATTCCTGCCTATCAATGCATGAATTAAATAAAGTGTCATCAGAATCTAAAAACAACTCATAACCTCCGAGGTTTTGATAACCGATAGCTTCATCGCCTAGAGTTTTACGAAGTAATTGCAATCCATCGATTCGTTTTTTAATTAAATCCAATACCTCAATTTCCGAATGGTGATTTAAGTCGTCAATAATTTCACTTAAACTTCCAAAGCATGCGAAACCTGCATTTTTAGTACTCGCTCCTTGTGGAAGCATTCCTTTTTCAAGAATTAAAATCTTAGCATCTGGAAATCGTTGTTTTAGTTGTAAAGCGCAATTAAGGCCTACAATGCCGCTACCAACAATTGTATAATCAATGTTAGTTAGCCAGTTTTTTATTTCCCAATATGATAAATTCATAGCATAAAAAAAGCTCCTGATTTAGGAGCTTTTAAATTAATAAATTATATTCTTAATCTACTATAATTTTCTTAGTCACTTTTTGTGAACCATCTACAATAGTTAATAAGTAAACACCCGATTGTGCATTATTAAGCTGAATTGTTTCTTCAAATCTACCTGTATTTTGAAAGCTTTTCGTATAAATTGATCGGCCTCTAATATCATAAACAGCGACAGAAACGTCTTCTCCAGATTTTGGATTAAACTGAATATTAAATGCACCATTATTTGGATTTGGATAAATACTTAATTGATCTAATTCGTTATCATCAACACTTAGAGACTCTGAACAAAATTCTAATGACCAATTTTGCAATATCCCTGTATCGCCAGAATAGAAATCAGCGATAAGAATTGTCCAATCTCCCTGAGAATCTAAACCTTCAAATATAGATAATGGTTCAACCGGGCTATACGTATTCCCACTGCCTGTAGCGCTACAATCTATTGCAGATGCACCATCTTCAAATTTAATGAGTATATCATCGCTGCTTGAGCAATTTCCTGACCAAATAACGGCCTCCGTAACGCCATCTGGGTGTAATAACTGTACTAATAAATCACCTACAAAAGTATGATCTACATCTATATTTAATTTAAGAGACTCAATAGTAAAATTATCTGGAACGTTAAGCGTACGTTGTAATACAGGACCATTTATAGGCGTAGTTGAACCTGTTCCATCTGCGATACTTACTCCAATATTATCACCACTCGCACTGTAGGTATCACAAGTTATAGCAACTCCAATAGCTATATTTTCGTTATTGACATTAAAGAATATTCCGTTTGCTGCTTCTACCATTATTCTATTGCTAGAAGACGCTACATCTGGTACTGTAATATCATGTGAACCATCATTTGGCACATTTAAAGCTAAAACCGTATCAAAATTCTGACCATCAGTAGCTAATAGAATATTTACATTTGCTTCATTAACACCATTACCTGTAGTCCCCGCAACATTCCAAGTTACCGTTTGAGTTGTGCCTACATCCCAAGTTACCCCATCTACATTTTGAGACGTTACTACAAATGGACCCGCTGCCGTGGTAACTGTTGCTGTCATCTGATCTGAATCTGTTTGTCCACCTCTAGCATCATTATCTCTAACAGTTAACATAAAATTAATATTACGACTAATAGTTACTAATTTTTCCCATGTTGTTGATGTCCCACCATTTACTAAAATGTCTTCTAATCTCGGTACGTATCTGACAGGATTATTAGTACCTTCAAAAGATCTTACTAACGGACCAGTAGTTGTAGTTTCAGTTGGTAATCCAGCAGTCCCTAAATCGTACTGCTCCCATGTATAAGTTAAGGTTTCCATACCATCTACATCATTAGAATTATTTCCATTTAATTTATATGGTGTTCCTTGAGGTATTATATAATTAGCACCTGCGTTTGCAACAGGCTGTGTGTTACCTGTTGGTACTGCATCTACTGGACAAGCACCTGAACTCGTTACATGATTCCATATTGTGTTTATACTGTTTTGATGAAAATAAGCATCGCTACCAATTTGTATATTATCAGAACCACAAATACCTGCATAGGCCATAATAGTTGTTCCACTACCTGGTTCATAAGCTGAAGAAGAAGATCTATTTACACCTGAACAACTACCCACTGTACCATTAAAGGTATGTGGTGCACCAAACTGATGTCCTAGTTCGTGAGCCACATAATCCACATCGTAAGCATCGCCAATTGGTTGTGTAGAGCCAGTAATACCTTTACCTTTTCTACTATTAACACAAGTAGATCCTAAACTTGCTAAGCCTCCTGATGAACTGGTACTAAATGTATGTCCTATATCAAAGTTAGCAGTACCAATTTGGGCGGTAATTTGATTATGACTTTGTTGAATTAACAAGTTCCCATTGTCATTATCAAACGGGTCAGTTGCAGCATCAGTATAAACTAAATTAGCATTATTAGCCACCAAGGTCATTGTAATTGATAATTCTCTTTCGTAAATACCATTTATTCTCGTCATCGTTGTCACTATCGCAGCCATTGCGCCAGCAACCGTTCCACCATGAAAAGCTGCGTACTCTCCTGTACATGCTATAGCTGTACGATAATTTCTCAAAGTACCATCACTAGCATTTTTAGTTATAGGATCATTAAACGTTTTAGCATCTAAATCCAAATCTTCATCTATAACACCACACTGAAATTCAAAATCGCTTTCTGTTAAATCTCGTTTAGAATAAACCGTGTATATATTCCCTACTTTAGAAAATGGATCTATAAACTGAGTCCCATTAGATGTTCCTAAAAACATGGCATGAAGGCCTTTAGACGTAATACTAAACCTAACTATTTCCGTAGGATTATCGATCCCTTGACCAGCATAAGATCTCATATTTGGAAACTGAGCCTGTAGTTTTGGCTCCATAATTGAAGCTTCAAAAACCTTAAATCGACTTAGTTCACCATCTGAATTTGGAAAAGAAATAATCGTATTTCCTGGATTTTCTCTATCACCAATAGTTTGAAGTTTCGTTTTTAATTGTTCAATCTTTAGTTGAAAAAATTTTTCAGATTTAAGATTTATTTTTCTTGAAATCTGTTCGGATTGTTTTGCTTTTTCAGCATTTAGACTCGTCCATAATTTAGAGGAGTTTTGACCTTGAGCAGCCATTGAAAAAAGCACAATAATAATTGTGCTAATTTTTAAAACGTAATTCTTAAGCATAATTTTCTTTTTTTATAGCTTATAAAGTTAAGTTTTTTTTATATTAAAAAACTCGTTACCCTATAAAAACAGGCGCTTCTTACATAGTATATGGTACAAAAAAAACCCAAACTTACATTTGGGTTTTAATTTTAGTCTTCAATTTGTTTTTCTAACTTAAAGTCTTCCATAAACTTAGTGGTATAATTACCAGCTAAATATTCTGGATGATCCATTAGTTGTCTATGAAATGGTATCGTTGTTTTAATACCTTCAATCACAAATTCATCTAATGCACGCTTCATTTTATTTATTGCTTCTTCTCTAGTTTGAGCCGTTGTAATCAACTTAGCAATCATAGAATCATAATTTGGCGGAATGGTGTAGCCAGCATAAACATGTGTATCTAAACGCACTCCATGTCCACCCGGAGCATGCAATGTTGTAATTTTTCCTGGTGAAGGCCTAAAATCATTAAACGGATCTTCAGCATTAATTCTACATTCTATAGAATGTAATTTAGGCGTATAATTTTTTCCAGAAATTGGCACTCCTGCAGCAACTAATATTTGTTCTCTAATTAAATCGAAATCAATAACTTGCTCTGTAATTGGGTGTTCTACTTGGATACGTGTATTCATCTCCATAAAGTAGAAATTACGATGTTTATCTACTAGAAATTCTACAGTACCAGCACCTTCATACTTAATGAATTCAGCAGCTTTAACCGCAGCTTTACCCATTTTAGCTCTCAATTTATCTGTCATAAACGGAGAAGGCACTTCTTCCGTTAATTTTTGATGACGTCTTTGGATAGAACAATCACGTTCTGATAAGTGACAAGCTTTTCCGCGAGAATCACCAACAATTTGTATTTCGATATGGCGAGGCTCTTCTATGAGTTTCTCCATATACATATCATCATTACCAAATGCTGCTTTAGATTCTGAACGCGCAGATTCCCATGCATTTTGAAGATCTTCTGGTTTCCAAACGGCACGCATCCCTTTTCCACCACCACCGGCAGAAGCTTTTAGCATTACAGGATAACCGGTTTCCTTGGCAACTCTTACACAATCTTCAAAGGTTTCAATAATACCTTCACTTCCGGGAACACAAGGTACACCGGCAGCTTTCATGGTTGCTTTAGCATTGGCTTTGTCACCCATTCGGTTAATCATATCTTCAGACGCACCTATGAATTTTATACCATGCTCTTCACATATTTTTGAGAATTTTGCGTTTTCAGACAAAAATCCATAACCAGGATGAATAGCATCTGCATTTGTAATTTCTGCAGCTGCAATGATATTTGATATTTTAAGATAAGACTCACTACTTGGCGCTGGTCCAATACAAACAGCTTCATCTGCAAACTTAACATGAAGACTTTCTGCATCTGCTGTAGAGTATACAGCTACCGTTCGTATGCCCATTTCCTTACAGGTTCTAATAACTCTAAGCGCTATCTCCCCTCTATTGGCTATTAATATTTTTTTAAACATAACTTTTATGTATTTAAAATTTCAAATTCCAAATTCCTATAAATTTAGAAATTATACTTTGGAATTTTAAATCGGGTTATGATGGATCTACCAAGAATAATGGCTGATCGAACTCTACTGGGGACGAATCATCAACAAGTACTTTAACGATTTTACCAGAAATTTCTGATTCTATTTCGTTAAATAATTTCATTGCTTCGATAACACAGAGTACATCTCCTTCTTTAATATCTGTACCAACCTCAACAAAAACGGGTTTGTCTGGAGATGGCTTGCGATAAAATGTACCAATTATTGGAGATTTTATAGTAATGTATTTTGAGTCTTCTGCAGGTGCAGCCGCTTCTTGTACAGGTGAAGCTGCTTGTTGAGCTGGCATCTGTTGTTGCATTACCGGAGCTTGCATTGGCATTTGTTGTACAAATGTTGTCTCGTTTTCTGAACCAGTTCTAATGGTGATTTTAATATCATCCATTTCTAACTTAACCTCACTTGCTCCAGATTTAGCAACAAATTTAATTAAGTTCTGAATTTCTTTTATATCCATAATTTTAGATATTTTGTTAGTTAGTTTTTTAATTAGGAGTTATAAGCCCACTTAAGATAAATTGAGCCCCAAGTAAATCCACCACCAAAGGCAGCAAATATAATTTTATCACCTTTTTTAAGTTGTGATTCGTAGTCGAATAATAATAAAGGTAATGTTGCAGAAGTGGTGTTACCGTACCTCTGAATATTCATCATTACTTTATCACTTTCTAATTCAATTCTATTGGCTGTAGCATCAATAATACGCTTATTAGCCTGGTGTGCTGCCAACCATGAAATATCAGCGTTAGTAAGGTTATTTCTTTTCATAACCTTTTCAGCGACATCTGCCATATTAAAAACAGCATTTTTAAACACTGTTTTCCCATCCTGAAAAATATAATGTTTACCTTCTTTAAAAGTATCTTTATTAATAGGATATGAAGAACCACCGTAAGTTGCTTGTAAAAAGTCTCGACCTTCGCCGTTACTTCTTAATAATTCATCTTGTAAACCTAAACCTTCTTCGTTAGGTTCAAAAAGAACCGCTCCTGCTCCATCACCAAAAATAATGCAGGTTGCTCTGTCTTCGTAATTAATAAATGATGAATTTTTATCCGCTCCTATTAAAAGAACTTTTTTGTAGCGTCCGGCCTCTATATAAGCTGTCGCTGTAGACATGCCGTAAAGAAAGCTAGAACATGCGGCTTCCAAGTCGTACGAAAATGCATTTACAGCTCCAATTTGTGTTGCTGTATATGCAGCTGTTGCAGCCGCTTTCATATCTGGTGTTGCAGTACAAACAATAACTAAATCAATTTCTTTAGGATCTAATCCTTTTTTTTGAATTAAGTCTTCTGCCGCTTTTATGGCCAAAAACGATGTGCCTTTACCTTCTTCTTTAAGAATTCGACGCTCCTTTATGCCTGTTCTTGATGTGATCCACTCATCATTGGTCTCAACCATTGTTTCGAGGATTTTGTTCGTTAAAACATACTCAGGAACATAGCCTCCGACAGCTGTAATTGCTGCTGTGATTTTACTCATTATTAGCTTTTAGATTAATTAAAAGTATGAAAAATCGATAAAAAATGTTACGTTTTATTCAATTTTCCTCGTTTTCTAGCAAATAGTAACGCAAAGTAAGTGGTTTTTGCTCTATTCAAAAAATAATAACAAAAAAAACGCTCACATAGGAGCGTTTTCTTGTATGCATGCATAGTACTTATGCTGCGTTTTCTTCTTCTACAGAGTTGTCAATAAGAACTTGACCTCTGTAATATAGTTTACCATCATGCCAATGAGCTCTGTGGTATAAGTGTGGCTCACCAGTTGTAGGGCAAGTTGCTATTTGAGGTACAGAAGCTTTATAATGTGTTCTTCTTTTATCTCTTCTTGTTTTCGATATTTTACGCTTTGGATGTGCCATTTTAAATGTTATTTATCCGTTAATAGTTTTTTTAAATTATTCCAACGAGGATCAATATCCTCTGATGATTTTACTTTGTGGTCCTCACTTGGACTTAGTTCTTCTAATTTTGAAAGTATATCAGTCTGTAACGAACCGTCTTCAATACCTGGATGAATTCTTTTAATAGGAACTGCTAAAATAATCAGCTCATATATATATTGTGCTATATTAATTTCATATTCCCCATGTTGTACAATTAAGATGTCTTCATTCTCATCATTATACTCGTTACCAAATTTAACGACTAACTTAAAATCGTCGTTAATAGCCTGGTTATAGGGTTCATTTGAAATATCGCAATTAACATTTACTGTGCCTTTAGCCGAAAAATACAACTCTAAAAGTGTTGATTTTTTTTCGAATTCTAGGTCAATTTTAACATCAATTGCATTAAATTCATCATATTCAAAATGCTGAAAGAACGTATTATCAATTTGAAAATCAAAATGATGCATTCCTTCTTTTAATCCAACAAAAGGGATAGTATAAGATTTTAATGCCTTCATTATCACATTCAATTTGAGCGTGCAAATATATAAATTTTTCCTTACTTAAAGCCTAGATATCAACAAATTTTGTTTATAACTATCTAGAAGCCTTTTTTAAAGGGTTTTTACTATAATAATTATAGTCTTCTCTATGTTTAAAAATTTCGATTGCAGTAAAGATTGCTTGTTTCATTGAACTTTCATCTGCTATCCCTTTTCCTGCTATTTCATACGCCGTACCATGGTCTGGAGACGTTCTCACTTTATCTAAACCTGCGGTGTAATTTACACCTTTCCCAAAAGCAATTGTTTTAAAGGGAATTAAACCTTGATCGTGATAAGACGCTATTATGGCATCGAAATTTTTATAGGTGTTAGAACCAAAAAAGCTATCTGCTGAATAGGGTCCGTAAACTAAAGTACCACCAGCTTTAATTTTTTCTAAAGTAGGTTTTAAAATCGTATCATCCTCGTTACCAATTACTCCATTATCACCAGCGTGTGGGTTTATAGCTAAAACAGCAACCTTAGGTTTTCTTACTCCAAAGTCCTGTATTAAAGATTTAGTAACCGTTGCTATTTTTTCTTTAATGAGGTCTACGGTAATCGCATTGCTAGCATCTTTAAGCGGAACATGATCTGTTAAAAGTCCCACTCTCAATTCATCAGAAACCATAAACATTAAACTTTTTCCATTTAAGGCTTTAGCTAAATAATCTGTATGACCAGGAAAGTTAAATTTTTCCGATTGAATATTGTGTTTATTAATTGGTGCGGTTACTAATACATCAATCGTACCTTCTTTTAAAGCATTGGTAGCCGCTTCGAGAGATTTTATAGCGTATTCTCCTATCTTTTTGTCCTCTGTACCAAATTCGATTTTTACAGGTTCGCTCCAAACTTCAACTACATTAACTTTTCCGTGAACCACTTTTTCTGGAGAATCAATACTAAAAAAATTAATTTTACTATTAAAATGGTTCTTAAAGAACTGCATTGTTTTAGCCGAAGCAAAAATCACAGGAGTATTTAATTCTAAAGATCTTGGATCTTCGTAAGCTTTAATGACTATTTCCGCACCAATACCGTTGAGGTCACCAATAGAAATTCCTACAATTATCTTTTCGTCTTTTTTCATTTTTTGTCTTTAACTTTGTAACTGCAAATTTAACTAAATAAAGTACAAATTATGTTTACAGGCATTATAGAAGATCTCGGAACAATTGAAAAACTAAATAGAGATGGTGGAAATCTTCATATTACAGTACATACCGCTATAACAAATGAATTAAAAATAGACCAAAGTGTCGCTCATAATGGTGTCTGTCTCACCGTTGTTGGTATTACAGGAGATACTTATACGGTTACAGCAATCCAAGAAACACTCGATAAAACCAATTTAGGATTACTCAAAGAAAAAGAATGTGTAAATATTGAACGCGCCATGAAACTGGGTGACCGCTTAGATGGCCATATTGTACAGGGGCATGTAGATCAAACAGCAACTTGTATTGAAATAAAAGAAAACGAAGGTAGTTGGGTTTTTACTTTTGAATATGATAAGGATCTTAATAATATTACCATCGAAAAAGGGTCTATTACTGTAAACGGAGTGAGCTTAACGGTTGTAAACTCTCAATTGAATCGTTTTTCTGTAGCTATTATACCTTATACATTTAATCATACCACATTTAAAACATTAAACGTTGGTGATACGATAAATTTAGAGTTTGATGTTATTGGGAAATATGTAAAACGTCTTAATGACCTAAGGCATTAAGCGTTTTTACGAGATAATTTATTAGACTTATAAATACCATAGCTTAACGCAAGTATAAATAGAACTACTATGCCTCCATCAATTGGAAGACCAGGCGGTGGTGGTGGTGCTGGCGGCGGCGGAACAGATCCAGTAGTGCCCTGAGCCATAGAAGCGAACCCTACAAAAAAAACTAAGATTGAAACAAACATATTTTTCTTATGCATTCTGTTAATTGAGGTGTAAAAGTATTAAAAAAAATGAGTTGACAAAATTAAATTCATTAAAAACATCTACAAACGGTAAATTTTATCGACAAAGTGCATAAAATGAGGTTGAAATAGGGAAGTTACCTACATTTTTATTTTTACTTAACGCAAATATAATATTAAAATTACATAACCAACATAGTGTACTCGCTCAAATAACAAAATAAGCGTTTAACTACCAACGCTTTCTAAAAATAAAGACGAAAAACAGCATTCGTAGTAATCCCTAACGAATATCTAGAAAATTTTATTGCATTATTCTCTGCATCAATTCTGTAATAATTATTAATTGGATTTTTAACATCTGAGATATTCCAAGCGGAAACACCAACTTCCGAACGAAACAATTTATTTATCTTAAATTTATAAAGCGCGGAAGCGTCGATTCTTAAATAATCTTGCAATCTTTCGTTATTTGCGCTATCAAAATTGATATCATTGGCTGTAATTTCATTTTCTAATACCGGAATCGATGTTGGCTTCCCTACCCTATAATTTAATCCTGCAGAAATGTTCCACGACTCATTACTATAGGTTGTTCCCAATGTAAAGGCATGTGTAATATCAAAATTACTGGGAAACTCTATTTCTTCAAGCGTTTCAAAGGTATAATCGTTTTTTATATATGAATAACTCAACCACGTATTTAGATTATTGAAATTTTTTCGGACTAAAAACTCAGCTCCTAAAACATCATAGCTTCCTTTTTCTTTTTCAAATTCATACTTGGTGGTAAACCCCTGACTTTGCGTGGTTATGCCATCAACTTTTTTGTAATACGCTTTGGCATCAATTAACCAACCTTTGTTTTTGTAAAGCAATCCTAATGAAGCTTGTTTACTTTTAATTATTGGGATACTATCATTATCTGTAAGTTGCCATCGACGTTTTTCTACTCCTAAAAAATCATTTTGAAAGTTGATAATTTGCGAGGTGTTTTGATGTTTAAACTCACCTAATGCTTCTAATTCAAAATGGCTACCTAAAGCTTTCCTAACACTGAAACGCGGTTCTATAATTACTTCATCAAACTTCTCAATATAATTGACCCTTACTCCTAACTTTACGGTAAGATTTTTAGTTTCATTTTCAAACTGTGTCTGAGCAAAAACCGCTTGTTCTCGTAAAACTTCAGAATCACGTCTTACAAATCTTGGGACATCAATATCATTTAGGTTTGTAATTTCAGATTCAATAAAATTATAGCCCAAATTGAATTGCCATAAGTTTTGAGTATAAAGCCCTTCCAATTTTGCCGAGGTTTCAGACACTATATTTTCTTGTAAGAAACGCTGTTCTGCCATAACGTTAGCGTTTACAGCTTGTAATGTATAATCTGTATTATAAATATTGAGCACAGTACTTAATTTATCATTCCATTGCCGACGATAATTTAAGCCTACCGAAATACTCTTTTGAGAAATACTACTTTCTCGCGTTTCTTCTACTCCATTAAAAAGCGCAGATTCATCAAAGGTTAAATCATTATGAACTAACATGAAATTTAATCGTACAAAATCCTTATCCGATGGTTTATAAAGCCACCTTAAAGACGCATCATAAAAATCGAAGGCTTGATTTGAGTTACTAACATTAGATGTATTTTCTGCTACTTCTGTATTTTGTGTCACACGTTCAAAATACGTTTTGTAGGTTGGTGTTCTTACCAATTCATCAATAGATTTGCGTCCTGCAATTTGAACTGAAGACTTTTCTCCAATTGGTGCATTTAAAAATAAATCGGCATTAAGAAGATTAATTCCAAAAGAGCCTTTAAAATTGGATTCGATTGTTTTACTAGAATGCATATCAATGGTTCCTGAAACACCGTCTGTATACGAAGCATCTGTACCGTTATTAATTACGGTTGCCGTTTGTGTGATCTGCGGATTGAAACTTGAAATAAGTCCGAAAAAATGACTGGATTGATACATTTTTATCCCATCCCAAAGCAATAAATTCTGATCGTGAGACCCTCCTCTTATATTAATATTAGAAACCGTTTCATCTACACTTAGTACACCAGGCAATGCCTGAACGGTATGCAACACATCAGACTCTATAAGTCCTGGCAGCAAGGTAAACTTGCTATAATCAATAGCTATGGTTCCGTCTTGTTGCTTGTCTATACCTTTAACAATATAGCCGTTGAGCACTACAGAACTAAACACTTCAGCTTCTTCAATTAAAGTAATAGCCTCACAACTATTTAATTTAAAAAACTTAGCTTGACGCTTTATGGTTTTAAAACCTATAAATCGGATGGTAAGAAGCGTCTCT
This sequence comes from Winogradskyella pacifica, assembly GCF_003386275.1. Taxonomy (NCBI): domain Bacteria; kingdom Pseudomonadati; phylum Bacteroidota; class Flavobacteriia; order Flavobacteriales; family Flavobacteriaceae; genus Winogradskyella; species Winogradskyella pacifica. The sequence continues at coordinate 940,826 of NZ_QREI01000001.1, forward strand.
AATGATGGTACTTCTATTTCAAAATAGCCATCATCATTAGTTACTGTGTAATTGTGTTTTGTATGAATAGTTGCTCCATAAAGCGGATTTTCTATGTTGTCTCGCAAATAACCACAAATTGTAATGGGCTTGGTGATACTAAAGACCACGTCGCTAATTTTGGTAAAAATAAAATTGGTCTGTTGTTCTAAGGTTTCAATTTTAGTACTAAGACTTAGATCATCATCTAAAGGGATGACATAGACTTCTTTAAGAAGGTCACTTTTATAATTGAAATTAATATTATGAGTTTTAGAGATCTCATTAAGCGCTTGTATGATAGATATTTTTCCATCATTAGCTTGTGCTTTTACTGAAAAGCAAATTAATACACTTATTAAAAAAGTTATATACTTAATCTTTAGCATTGTGTATGACGACCTCTTTATTATTTATAATTTCATAGGTCAAACCAAGAGGCTGTGTAATTGATTTTAAAGCATTATTAAGATTATCGTGCTCAAATGCGCCTGTAAATCTTAACGTATTTGGAGCAATGGAATCCGTAATTGTGATGTTATATTGACTTTCAAGCTCAAAAAGCACTGCTTGTACCGATGCATTTTTAAATACACTCATATTTTTAAGCCAATACGGTTCTGCTGTAGCAATAATAGATTTTTTAGCCGTTCCTGATTTTAAAATAAACTCTGAACCGGCTGGTACTTTTATAACCGCATCGTTATAACTGACTTGCACCAAACCTTCATAACAGGTTACTTTAAAAATACTATCCTTTGTAAATACATTAAACTCGGTTCCTAAAACCGTTACTTTTCCAAAATCAGTATTGACATCGAATTGCTTTCCTTTTTCGACATCAAAAAAGGCTTCTCCTTTTAAATTTAAGGTTCTTTCGTTATCCCAATTTGAAGGACTATATGTAAGCTGAGACAACTCATTAAGTTCTACTCTAGAATTATCAGGAAGTGTAATGGTTTCTTTTTGTGCTAAATCGGTTGCAATTGTATTGGTATTATCTCTATTTAAAAACAAAAATAAGGTTAAACCAATAACAAAAACAGCTGCAAATCGTGATGCTATATTCATCCAATTAATTGACGAAGCCTTTTTATTTTGCAACTGGCTTTCTAAAGCTTCAAACGCAGGCACTTTTGCATTATGATGACCACTAAATCGCTGTGCTTCTTCTGCTATTTCATTATACAGCTTCGCATCATCTAAAGCATTAAAAGCTTCCGCCTCTGCTTCAGATAAGTTGTTGTCCAACCATTTTTTTAGTAAATATTCTTTGTCCATAACTTGATGCTATACTTATAAAACAACTCAACTTTCAATTGTCCCAAAATTATTTTCAATTCAGTTCTTCCAACTGATCTTTCAACTTATTTAAGGCAGCATAAATTCTGTGTTCAGCTACTTTTTTGGTAATATTTAATAACTCCGCAATTTCTTTATGGGTTTTTCCATCGACCTTACTTAAAAGAAAAGCGACACGTTCTTCTTCTTTTAATGTTGACAAAGCTGTTTCGTAACGCTTTAAAAATTCCTTTTTACGTAACATGAATTCTGGCGTCTCATTGGTATAATCCTTAGGCTTTACTTCTTGATGCTTAAAAACAATCTTTTGGTGCTTCACCTCGTTAAGCATCATATTATTTGCAACCGTATATAAATAAGATTTTGCAGCTTCAGGTGCCACTTTAGCACAATTTTCCCATAATTTAATAAAGGCATCTTGCACTTTATCTGATGGGTTTAATAAATCACCATACTTGTAATACAAAATAGTACTCATGCTTTGCGCATACCTTTCGTAGAGTTTAGAAAAGCGTAGTTTATCACAGATATCTTTGTGGAGCGACTTAGACAATTAAAAGTGTTTTTTTGAAATTTGAATTACCAAAAGTATACTTTTTTTTAAAGACCATGCCAAAGATTACGTTACTAAAGCATCAAATTTAAATTCTAAAATTAGATTCGAAATCACCATTAAAAAATTTAATTAAAATAATTTTGGGAGATTATACAATGTGATTGTTTTAAAACTATACGTTCAATTTAAAATGACATAATACATGAATCAACCTATTAAAAGTAAAAGCAACCATTCAGAATTTGAAACGACTCAAATTTCAATTAAATAAAAAAATAATAAATTTCTTGGGACATTTAATTACTGAGTTGTTCTAAGTATAAAGGCAGTAATTAAAGCGCCTTATTAAATGAAAAACTTAACCATGATCATAAAAAACAAATTAATTATGAAAACTATCAAACCTTATCTTTTTGCCTTATTAGGTTTATTCCTAACAATGACATCTTGTAGAACCGAAGATGATATAAGTATTGATCCACCAGCAGAATCTACATTACAAGCTAATTCAGCTTTGGCGAGTCAGATTCAAAGAGTCACTATGAACGACGGCTCAGTAGATAACGTCGTTTATAATGCCAATTGTTTTACCATTCAACTACCAATAACAGCAACCATAAATGGAGTAGAATTAACCATTACCAACATTGATGATTATGATGATCTTGAAGATATTCTTGACGAATTTGATGACGATGACGATAACGTTGTTATCAATTTTCCTATCACCATAATTTTTTCAGATTATTCTGAAATTCAAGTTAACAGTTTAGATCAGCTAGAAGATTATGCTGATGATTGTAATGATGAAAATGAATTTGATGATGACATAGAATGTCTAGATTTTGTATATCCAATTTCAGCTTCCGTTTTTAACACCAATAATGAAGTTATTGCAACACTAACATTTACCAATGATTATGACCTTTATGAATTTATAGATGATATAGACGAAGATGATTTAATTGGTTTTGAATTCCCTATAAGTATCATAATTGCCGATGGCGCCGAAATTGTAATTAACAATTTTAATCAGCTTGATGATGCCATTGATGATTTTGGTGACGATTGCGATGAAGATGATGATTACGATTATGACGATGACGATTGTACGAACTGTACACCAAGCCAATTAGAATCTATTTTAACAGCTTGTTCGGGTTGGTATATAGACGAATTAGAACGTAATGACACTGATTTAGAAGACAACTATACAGGTTACCTATTTAATTTCTCTACAGATAATACCGTTACAGTCACTTGGACTGGCAACACTGCCAATGGAACTTGGACGACAAGTGGAAATGGGAATAACATCACAGTAACCTTTGATATTCCAGGATTTGATGACATCAATAGTACTTGGAATTTACATGAAATCGATAATGACGATGATGACAATGAGGTTGAAGTCAGCTTTGAAATTGGTGATGACGACGAACTAGAATTCAAAAACAACAATTGTAACTAATCCTTAAAATTAATTAATACCTAAAATTAAATATTATGAAATCACATTTTATAAAACCCCTGTTTACATCCAAAATCTTATTAAGCGCTCTACTAGTTTTCAGCTTATTATCTTGTTCTAATGACGATGATGATGACCATAACGACGATTGTAATACTTGTACTACCGAACAATTAGAAACTATTTTAACAGCGTGTTCAGATTGGTATATTGAAGATTTAGAACGAAACAATATCGATTTAGAAAGCAATTATGTAGGTTACTTCTTTAATTTCTCAGCAGACCATACGGTTACCGTGACTTGGGATGAAAATACAGCAAATGGCACTTGGACTGCTAGTGGCTCAGGAAATAACATCAATGTAACCTTTAATATTCCAGATTTTGATGATATCAATGATACTTGGATATTAGATGAACTTGATAATGATGACAATGATAACGATGTGGAAGTCAGTTTTGAAATTGGGACTACTGACGATTTAGAATTCAAAAACAATACCTGTAATTAATCACCTTAATTACAAAGTTCTAATTTAAATTTCCAAACTTAATTGATTAATAGCAGAGCCAACCTTGAAGAAATTCTTGGTTGGTTTTTTTATTGAAGACCTAAGAAAAGTATACAAAAAGCCTTACTTCTCTTTAATACCTGCGTTTATAGCCTCATAGATCGATTTAACCTCAGCCTCTCCATACTTTCGCTCTAAACGTCTTATGGTAAAATGTGCCGTTGCCATATTCTGAAAGTGATCTACAAACACATAATTTAATCCACCACCCCCTATAGCGCCTACAATAGGAACAGCTTGTGCTAAAAATTTCTCACTGATAAGAAGACTTAATCTCGTAGCAATTTTAGATAAAAAACTACCAACAGCATTAGATCCCAAAGCGCTTGCTCCTTTTACCAAACTATCTAAGCTCATTTTTATACCAGCTGCTGACACGTTATTTAATGCTGAATTTAATGCCATACGCGTGGTGTAGTAACTGGCTTCCATACCGTCATCATCTATAGAATCTCCACCAAGCGCAAAAACTTGTAGACATGCCATCTGCCCTTCTAAAGTATAAATATCTTCACCTTCACTACGCGCTATATCCATAATCGTACGCATTAAAAACTTAGTGGTAAGTGTCACTTCTGAAGCAAAAATAGCAGTACCAAAACCTGTAGAAGATCCGAAAAACCCACTTAATGCTCCTGTACCTGTTACAATACTTTTATACGTGTTTTTTGAAGGCTTTTTAAATGTTTTGTTTTTTTGAATGGTTAATAAATTAGCTTTTATAATTTTTAATAATACCGATTCTGTAATCTTCTGCACTTTAACTAATACTTTTTCTGGCACGTAGCTAATTCCTGTTTCAACCGTATTACCAATTTTATTGACATTACGAATTGCCCAACCTAAATTTTGCATGCTAGATTTTGCGCGCATTAAGGCTTCTTTGTCTTCTGGTGTTATGGGATTTACTGTTAGATTCAAAACATTTCTATTTATTATAATAGGTCGTAAAAACTTAGCAATTGTTACACAGCAATGAAAGACTAGCCACGAACGATATCAAAAAAGGATGCATATCTTCTTTGTTTGATTGGCAAAAACGATGCTGCGTCCTTAAATCATATGTTTAGACGTCTTAAGTCACATAAAAAAATCCGCGTTTCACAATTAAGTGAAACGCGGATTATACACTAGGTTTTAAAATTTTAGTTTGGGGTAATTGTAATTCTAAGAACGGTATCAACATTTGGGTAACTATAACCATCGTTAACATTAGATAATAATTGAACTGGTTCCGTTTCATCGATTCCAGTATCGGCAGCTAATTGATTAGTCACTGTATTAGGACCAATAGCAGGTTGCTCGTTAACCTCAGTTCCGGCATCCCATAAGTACACCTCATTTGTAATATCTCCACTTAAAGGGGTTCCGTCTGCACTGAATAATTCAATTCCTGTATCTTGAGTAGCAAACAATACATCATTTGTAGCGGCTAACATACTTGCAAATGATAAGCTATTTCCTGCTTCGGCTGTAAAGCTAAACGTATAAGTATTTCCTGGTAATAAAGGCCCAGGACCACTACCTCCATCTACAGTATTAAACACAGCTCCTGAAATTTGGCCTTCTAACCCACTTAGATTATCAGCTAAAACAGCCGTATTTCCATCTTCAGCGATATGTTCTAATCCTAAATCGAAATCTGTAACTCCCGATGTGAATAATGGCATCGTATTTCCTTCATGAACCACAAAGATTCCAGGAGATGATGGGTAAGTCACTCCAGTATTCTCTGCAGTATAGTCGCTTAAAGGTGCTGCATTTCCGTCTTCAGCAATCGATTCAACACCTTGTCCGTAATCCGCTTCACCTTCTGTGAACAAAGGATTTTCACCACCATGAATCACATAAACACCAGGTGATAAAGGCGCAACAGAAGTTCCTACGCTAGTCTCTAAACTTGCTGTTGTTAAATCTTCTATAGAAACAGTAAATAGTGTACCTTCTACATGAGTGATGCTTACAGAAATTATTTCGTTTACCGCTGGGTAATCAAACATAAAACCATTGGTAACATCTGCAATTTTTAATACGTTTCCGTTTTCTACCGCTCCAGTATCAGGACCAGATTGCATGCCAACTGTATTAGGACCCACTGCAGGTTCTTCGTTGACTTCTGTTCCCGCATCCCATAAATAAACTTGATTGGTAACGTCTCTAGAAATAGGATCTCCATTGTCATCATAAAACGCAATACCGTTACCATCAGGAGCAAAAAACAAATCGTTAGTTGCTGCTAACATGGTTACAAAAGATAATTTTTGACTTCTACCGGCATCAACGGTAAATTCGTAACGTTTTCCCGGCGTTGCTGGCCCAGGACTTGCATCGCCTACAGGGGTATTAAATACTCCAGAGTCTATAAAACTATAGGCACTTCCAATATTTTCAATACTTACTGTAAAGTTAGAAGTTTCACTTGGGGTTAAGTTTACTATCGTGCTGTCGTCGTCATTATCGCAACTTGCAAAAAGGGTAATAACGGATAAAAGTGTAATAAATTTAAATTTTTTCATTGTAAATGTGTTAATGATTATATATCTACAAATATCCTCCGAGAGTATCACCAAATTATAACAACGCCATAACTATAGTATAAACTATTATATAAAATTTATAACGAAGCGGTTCTTTTAAGCACTGGCAGATTAAAATAAAACTCGGTGCCCTGATTTAAAATACTATTCACTTTGATAGTTGAATTGTGAAGGTCCATAATCTTTTTAACAATGGCCAAGCCTAGTCCACTACCTTTTGTGGCATCGGAATAGAATTTGCCTTTTCGGTAGCGTTCAAATATATAAGGTAACTCTTGAGATTCTATACCGCTTCCGGTATCGGACACCTTTACCATCACCTGATCATTTGCTGTGTAAAGCTCTAAGGTAACAACATCTCCTTGCTGACAATGTTTAATCGCATTGTCTATGATATTCTGTAATGCTCTATCAATTAAGGCAATATCCGCGTATACAAAAGGGAGATCTTTAGAATACACCGTATTTATACTTACTCCTTTATTTTTGGCGATAATGCGGTATTTATCGGCAATATCTTGAATAATTTCTGCCATCTGTAAGGCTTCAGGCTGCAAGGCTTTTTGATTGGCTTCCAAAACACTTAACTCAAACAAATCGTTCACCAATTTCTTAAGACGTTCCGAATTTTTAAGCACTATTTCCATGTAACGCTGCTTTTCCTTTTCTTCTAGGCTGTCTCCTTTAATCATGATGGTTTCAACAAAACCTTGAATAGACGCAATAGGTGTTCTTAGATCGTGAGAAATATTTGCGATAAGTTCTTTTCGTAAGTTGTCTACACTCTGCAAATCTTGAATATTACTCTGAATGGTATCGGCCATGTCGTTATAGGTATTGGCCAATAATCCCATTTCGCCATGCTGCACACCTACAACACGAGCATCATGATCCCCATTTTTAAAAGATGTAAACGCCGCAATAATTTTATTGAAATTTCTTGTGATAATATAAATGGAAAGTAAGGCCACCAATAAGGCTGCAAATAGTGCATATAAAATATTACGCATGCTGAGTTTACGAATATAACTGGCCTCATGTTTATTAATTAGCGAGTCGTAATCGTTACCACCAACGATCGTATAGATGTAACCTACTTTTTTATCTTTATAAAGGTAAGGTGCTGCTGAAAATATTTTTTTAGTTCCCGGTAATTTTGGGTCGTCACCCTTAATAAACACCTCTCCATCTTGGGCGATAAATTCGGTTACAGGTTTTAAATCAATGCGTTTTGCTTTCACCTCTTTATTCATGGCAACATGCTTAAGAATGTTCCCTTCTAAGTCTAATAAGTAGACTTCAGTCGCAGGATTAGTGGCCATAACATGATGCATTAAACTGCTCATTTTAGCACCCACTACCGAATCGCCGTCGTAGAGTCCTTGGATTTCTTCAACAATAAATCCTGAGACATTTTTATTTAAGCCTTGGGTAATTTCATCGTGATAATCTTCCGAAAGTTGTGTCGATGTTTTGGTAATTAAAAAGGCAAGTACTACAAATAAGAGGGTGAGCACACCAGCAATTTTGTAGAATAAGGTGTTTTTTGTTTTCATAAGGTCTTAGGATTCAGAAAATCGGTAGCCCACTCCCCAAGTGGTGAGTATGTATTCGGGGTTTCCAGGGTCTTGTTCTATTTTTGCGCGTAAGCGGTTAATATGAGAATTTACAGTATGTTCGTAACCTTCAAACTCATAGCCCCAAATGCGGTGTAATAATTGCGCACGGCTATAGGTTTTACCAACGTTATTGGCTAATAAACAGAGTAATTCAAATTCTTTGGGCGTAAGATTAAGTCGCTCACCTTGTAATTCTACTTTTCGCATTTCCTGATTGACCACAAGATCTTTACGCGTTAATACTGGTAAATCTGGGTCTTCTTCTGAAGTCGTGCTTGTTGTATCGAAGCTTTGGCGCCTAATGATCGCTTTTACACGGGCTTGCAATTCACGAACACTAAAGGGTTTAGTCATATAATCGTCTGCTCCAGTTTCAAGACCTAAAATCTTGTCGATCTCATCGCTTTTACTAGTGAGCATGAGTATGGGCGTATTAACTTTTGAAGCTCTTAACTCTCTACAAATATCTAAGCCTTTTTTACCAGGTAACATTAAATCTAAAATAACAAGATCATAAGCATTTGTGGAGGCTTCTAAAAAACCTTCGTTACCATTATAACAACTTTTTACGCTTGTTTGATCGTCTTTAAGGTTTATTGTAACCAATTCTGCGATATGCACATCATCTTCAACAACTAGAATTTGAACCATTTTCAATTTATTTTGTGGGCAATCTAGTCCTAAAGTATCATGAAAGTATCCCGATACTATGTTATTTTAAAAACAACATCTGCTTAGATTACAGGTTAATACTTGCAATAGACGAAAGAAGCTGCAGATGCTTTCAAATAAGTTGAGCAATAAAAGATTTACTCCCAAAATTTTTCGATTTCTTCAAGGGGTTTGCCTTTATTTCAAAAGACAATATAAAATTCTGTTATAGCTTATCCACTATATTCTAGAAATACCGATGTAATTATCTGCTTTTTTGAATTGTAGTTACGTAGAACCTTATTAATTATTTGTCAGACAATCCATTGAAAAATCGGCTAATAAGTCGACGCAACTTTGTACTTTTATAACATGAATATAGGATTAGTACTTTCTGGTGGTGGTGTTCGTGGAGCAGCACATATAGGCGTCATTAAGGCACTAGAAGAGCACGGCATCTTTCCTACACATATTGCAGGCACGAGTTCTGGTGCTATTGTCGGCGCCTTGTATGCTGCTGGAGTTTCCTGGTCAGAAATGTTAACGTTCTTTAAAACCATACCGCTTTTTCACACTAAAAGGTATGCGCGAAATAAACCTGGATTTTTAAACTCTGAAAACTTCTATGATGACCTCAAAACCTATTTTCCGAAAGATAATTTTAATGATTTAAAAAAGCCTTTATTCATTCCCGCAGCTAATATTATTGATGGAACGTCTAAGATGTTTAGCAAAGGGCAACTTATAAAACCTATTATAGCTTCAGCCTCTTTTCCTGGTGTGTTTACACCAACCGAAATTAATGGACAATTCTATGTCGATGGAGGCACATTAAATAATTTTCCTGTTGAACCCTTAAAAAAAGATTGTGATAAAATTATAGGTGTATTTGTTAATCCTTTAAAAGAGATTAGTATAAAGGACTTAAAACACTCTTACTCAGTAATAGAACGTGCCTATAAAATTAAAGTTACAGCAGAATCTACGAATAAATTCCCGGATTGTGATTTGGTAATAAGCCCTAAAGACTTAGTCAATTATGGCACTTTTGGAATGAGCAATGTGGACGCTATTTTCAATTTAGGATACATGTCTACACTTACTGCATTAAAAGACAACCCAAGTCTTTTTACACCATAAATTAAAATTATTTCTTCTACCGTGGATTAAAACTACCCACAACCAACTTATATACAGATATTTATTTTTTTTGAAAGGAATTTTAACAGTTCTCGACAAATTCAAGAACCAACCAATCAAAAACTAAATGCAACTAACCAAAATTTTAGGCTACCTTGGTCTTATCGCCTCTATTCTTGTAGGATTAGGCGAATATTTTCTACACTATTCACCTTCCATTTTAGAACATTCTGAGGGTTATGAGTTTTTCAAATTTGTAGCTTTAGAGCATCTTACCACAGGACATTTCCTAGCTGTTATTGGACTGCCTTTTTATTTTGCAGGATACATACATATATATAGAATGCTAAAATCTGGTAACGAAACTTTAGCAAGACTCGTTTTGGCCATTGGTTTTGTTGCTTTTGCTGTTGGAGGTGTTTGGATAGGCTCTAGAGCATCAATAGGTAATATTGTGCACTTAAAGGATACTATAGATCCTTCAACATACCAAAACCTATTAGCACATTACACCGATCATATGGAAGTGTTAGTAAAAGCGCTTCGTATAATTATAGCTACACTTTCTGTTGTTTTTGCTATCGCTATTTTAAAAGGCGGCACGTATTATAAAAAATGGATGGCCATTTTCAATCCCATTGTTATACTTATTTTATTGGTAGTTTTAGGAAAACTAATCCCTTCAATAGGTAAGCACATGTTACCCATACTAATGAATGTAACTCACTTTATTTTATTTGCACTATCACTCTACCAACTAAAAACTATATCAAATGAAACTCATTAAGAAATTTTTAAAACTATTAAGTATTGCCATACTACTGCTCCTTCTAGTGTTAGTTGGTTTTTTCTGGAGAGATTCAGTTTCTGATAAATACGATATAACTATTGCGGAAAATGAAATTCCAAAATTCACCCCTATCCCTTTAGATTTTGTGCATCAATATAATGGCAAAAAATCATTGCCTATTGTTCCTTCAGCGTTAATCGATATTAATAATGATAATATAGATGAAGTCTTTTTTGGTGGTGGTATGGAACAAGAAGATGCAATTTTTGCGTATCGGAATAATGAATTTGTAAATATTTCTTCAGAAGTCAATTTGCCTAAAAAAGGAAATACAACGACAACTGTTGGTGTGGTTTCTGCCGATTTTGATAATAACGGATTTACGGATATTATTTTAGGCCGAGAAGACGGACTTCGCATTTATTTTAATACCAATGGAACGTTTACAGAAACTATTATTGATACTCCAATCAATGAAAAATCTAATCCTGCCGGAATAACGGTAGCCGATATTGATAAAGATGGAGATTTAGATATCTTTTTAGCTACCTATCTTAAAAAAGAATTGATGGAAGGGCAAAATATTTTTGAAGATTACAATTATGGTTCTACAAGCGAGTTGTTACTTAATAATGGTGATAACACTTTTAAAACTATTACTAAATCTGCTGGTTTAGACTATGTACATAATACATTTCAAGGTGTTTTTGTTGATATCGATAATGATAGTTGGCAAGATTTAGTAGTGGTACATGATACTGGAGAAGTACGTACCTATAAAAATAATGGGGACTTAACTTTTACCATGAAAGCCAATCCTTTGACTAAGAAATTTGCGTATCCAATGGGACTCGCTGTGGGTGATTATAACAATGATGGTTTGGTAGATTTTATGTTCTCTAATACAGGAAGTACACTCCCTAATATGATTGCACAAGGAGATATAAAAGATACATCCTTATTTACTGATAAATGGATGCTATTTAAAAACGAAGGAAATTTTAAATTTACCGATGTAGCAGAAAAAGCCAAAATAGCAGATTACGAATTTGCATGGGGTTGTACTTTTGCAGACCTTAATAACGACGGTTTACAAGATTTAATGGTGGCCGAAAATTATGTAGACTTCCCTCCAAGTAAATTATTCAAATTACCGAGTCGTGTTCTAATTCAAAAGGAAAATGGAACATTCGCACCTACCGAAGAAGAGAGTGGACTTACAAATCCTCACTTTGCTATTACGTCATTAGTAAGTGACTTTAATCAAGATGGGTATTTAGATATGATTTGGGTAAATATTGATACACCTGCATTAGCCTATATAAATAAAGGTGGAACCAATAATTATCTACAGGTAGATTTAGGAGAGTCTGTTAACGTACAAGCTGCTAAAGTAACCGTAACTACGCCAACAAAAACGCTGACCGAATGGTTAGTAACAGGAGAGGGTTTAGCTAGTGATCAAACCGCATTACTTCAATTTGGCTTAGGCAAAGAATCTAGAGTTTTAAACATAAAAGTTTGGTTGGCTAATGATAATGAGATTAGTATTGATAATCCAAAAATCAATACTATTATCGATTTAAAAGCTGAAGTTGAAAGGCAAAAGTCAACTTTAGAGACACTTGAAGAAGAATTATAAAATATAAGTGACGTAGAATTTTTTTAGCGTATCTTACCTAATAACTACCTGATATTTAAGTTTTTTCTGTATTTAAAAAAAGATTTAACTTACCTATTATAACTATTATCAATAACCTTAAATAGCATTAGCACTATTTTAAAGGCTGGTACGCTTTTGTTTTTGTTTTAATGAAAACAGTAGCGTATAAATTAAAAACTAATGTCAAACAAAATCACATATTACAGCATTCTTGCAATCCTTATAATAGGATTATTTGGTGCAGGAGGGCTAGTTATTGAAGAATTTAAAACAGGTGAAGGTTGTCCTAAAATAATGGACATACCAATGTGTTTGGTTGTTCTAATCTGTTTTATTATTCCACTAATATCACATCTCTTAAAAAAGGGTAATGTCTTATATTTTTTATTTACAGGGCTTGCTGGTAGCATTGCTTTAATAGCTTCAATTATGCAATTCACAGGACATGCCGAATGCCCAAAAACAGCTTCAGGTACACCAATGTGTTACTACTCCTTATTGCTCTTTAGTAGTTTAATTATTCTAAAAATATTATACATTAAATCAAAACCTAAACCATGAAAAAACCAGTAGTCATTGCTCAAGTAAGCTCCTTAGAAAATAAGCAACCAGAACATGCACTGGTCAACGGATTAGACTTAGTCATCGTGAAATTTGATGATGATATTTCTGTACTTTACGGAAGATGTTTGCACAGAGGAGCACTAATGTCCGACGGTCATGTAGATGGTCATAATCTTATATGCGGAGTTCACGGATGGGATTATCGTGTAGATTCAGGAGTTTCAGAATATAATAACAAAGAAGTCCTTCATAAGTTTTCTACCAAAATTGAAGGTGATGATTTATTTGTAGATGCTTTCGAAATTGATGCTTATTTAGTAAATAGTCCACAGCCTTTTAATCGCGATACGTATTTAGGAGCCTACGCAGATACCCATCCAGAAGAAACAGAGCCATATACAGGTTATATAAAAGAATTGGCTCAAAATGGACTAAAAAATATTGGTCATCATGGATTCTCAGCTTCTATGGGAGTCGATAGAGATACACTTCCTAAATGGAACGATATTCAGTTTTTACCCGCACAATTAGCATCGAGACCTTTATTAGATCATGAAGACGTTGCAACTAAAGTTGTGATTGGGCCAAAGGCAAAAAAGCCCTTAGAACTAGACATGCCACTTTTTGTAAGTGATATGAGTTTTGGAGCCTTATCTCGTGAAGCTAAAATAGCATTATCAAAAGGAGCACAATTAGCAGGCACAGGAATTTGCTCTGGTGAAGGTGGCATGTTACCAGAAGAGCAAGCGAGTAATTCCAAATATTTTTACGAATTAGCATCCGCTCAATTTGGATTTTCTTGGGATAAATTAGATAACGTACAGGCCTTTCATTTTAAAGGAGGTCAAGGTGCAAAAACAGGAACTGGAGGACATTTACCAGGCAATAAAGTAAGTGCTGAAATTGCAGCAGTTCGCGGGTTAAAAGAAGGAGAAACAGCAATTTCACCAGCTGCAAACCCAAATTTTTATACGGTTGAAGACTTTAAAGTATTTGCAGATAAAGTTAGAGAACGCACAGGAGGCATTCCTATCGGGTTTAAAATTGCGGCCAGTCATATTGAAAAAGACATTCAATTTGCACTCGATGTTGGTGTCGATTATATTATTCTCGATGGTCGTGGTGGCGGAACAGGCTCTGCTCCTACAATTTTAAGAGATCATATTAATGTACCAACCATTCCGGCATTAGCAAGAGCAAGAGCTTATATGGATAAAGTTGGTGCAACTGATGTCACTTTAGTTATTACAGGAGGTTTACGTGTTGCTGAGGATTTTGCAAAAGCCATGATGTTGGGAGCAGATGCTATTGCAGTCTCTAACTCAGCGTTACAAGCTATTGGATGTTTAGGGATGCGTGCTTGCGGCAGTAATAACTGTCCGGTAGGGATTGCGACTCAAAAAGAATCGTTACGTAGCAGATTGATTATCGATTCTTCAGCTAAACAATTACAAAACTACTTTGAAGCAAGTAACGATTTAATCAAAGTTATAGCACGTGCTTGTGGTTATGATAGGATCTCTAAATTCAATCACGATGACCTTTCAACTTACGACCACGACATACATCAACTTACAGGAATTAATTACGCAGGAATAAAATAAAAAAACAGACTATGGAAAAACAAATGCATTTAGCGGCTCAATATTTAGCTGCAGCAGGAATAAGCTTTTTAGAAAAACAACCAGACGACAGCCATACTAACTTAGGGTTTGATAAAGACAATGGAAGTCTTTGTACGCATATACTTTCAGACAATGGTGATCAATTATATTTAGATTATGAAAAGTTCGCATTACAATGGAAATCTAATAAAGGAACCACAACTTTTGAGTTAGATGGAGCAATGCATGCTGAGGTTTTAAGTTGGTTATCGGACACGTCTAAAGCGCACTTAAATAAAACATATCACTACGCGTTTCACTACGATTTACCTTATGCTATAGACAATTCTTTTACGTTTGAATTGTTAGATTCTGACCAATTGAATACACTCAAAAACCTACGTGTTTTAGCGCAGTCAGTTCTTGAAAAAATCGATCAACACTACGATCTTAATACATCGATTAGAGTCTGGCCACATCATTTTGATTCTGGTATTTATAATGCATTACCCGATTCTGATATTACTATTGGGTTAGGGTTAGCAATTCCTGATGCTATTAGCAACAAACATTATTTATATATCTCTGGATACAAAAATGGTGGTACAATAGACACATTACAATTACCAAAATTGCCATCTGGAGAATGGAAATCTGATGACTTTAAAGGTGCGGTTCTTAATGCAGATACGATTGTAGAATCTGAAGGTGTCGCATTTTTTGAAGAAGCAATAAACGTGCTAAAAAACAACGAACTATAACCACAAAAGTATTACTGGTTATTATTCTGAACTGGAGTAATAACTGGTAGTAATGACATTTATAATGTTTCAACATCTTTGGAAATTTTAGTCATAGTTGTATCCACGTTTGGGCTTATTTTGTTGATAATATATTCCGTTAGACCTGTGAATATTCATCAATTTCAGTTTTAAAATTAGGTCTAATTAAATCAATTTTATTATGAAAAAACAAAAATAATTTAAGGTTCTAGACCATAGAAAAATACTTCCAGAAGGACGTATACAAACCGTAACAGCTGGTTCTGAAGGGACGTGTGGCAAACACCACTAACTAACCCAAGCTTTGCAAAATATGCAGAAAATTGTGGTGTTTCAGGAATTCGTGTTGAAAAACGCAATAAACATAACAGACCTACACTTTTAAAAGTGTTACAGATGTAAATTTAATTTAAGAATAAAACATATTAAACAAACTAAAAATGAAAATAATTAATAAAGCAAGTAATTTAATAGCCGCTGCGCTTATGCTATTTTTTGCAATTCCAAAATTAGTAGGAATTGAAAAAAGCGTTCAAGGGTTTGAACAGTTTAAATCGTTAGTACCGTTAGATCCAGATATTTTTAGAGTATTTACAGGTAGTGTGGAACTCGTAATTGCGATTCTTCTTATCATATATACTATTAAGAACACAAATAACTTAGGGAAATTGGCCTATTTTTTATTATTGGCAACAATGATTGGCGGTTTAATAATGGAGTTCTTTGCAAGACCAGAACCAGTAATGATGCTTGTTGTTATTGCTGTACTTCTTTCTGTACTTTCTACATATAAACTCAAAATATTAGCCAAAAAGTAGTACAAGTATTCAAAGTAAAATACAGCACTTTTAAAATGAAAGTGTTTTAATTTAAACAATAGATAGATACAGTAAATAAGGTTAATGCGGAATTGCAAATAGTTAATCGCCCTTTTAAGTATTTGTAATTTTCTCTTAACGCCTATTCATTTTATGTTAAGTGATTTTAGCCCTGCTTATGTTGCAGTTATAAATTAACATCATAGGCAATTTTACCTTGCCATTGTTATCGGTGTTTTTGTTGGATAATATATTAATACAAAATCAAAATAACATGTTTGAATCTTTCAGTATTGTATTTACAATCGCAGCACTTTTTAACTACATCAATTATAAGTGGTTAAAACTACCAACAACTATTGGGTTGATGATGTTAAGCTTACTCTTAATCATTCCTATAATGTTAAGCGAATCTGTTTTTCCAGAATTTTACAGATTCTTTTGTGATATTATTGTTAACGCCGATTTTAAAACACTATTACTCAATGGTATTTTAAGTTTTTTATTGTTCGCAGGCGCACTGCATGTTAACCTCGCCGCACTCGAAAAAGAGAAAAAATCAATTTTGTTGTTTGCAACGTTAGGTGTTCTCATATCTACATTTATAGTCGGTGGTTTAGTGTTTTTTGGCGCACAATGGATTTGTTTAGAATTGCCTTTTCTGCACGCACTTTTATTTGGTGCTTTAATTTCACCTACCGATCCAATTGCGGTGATGGCTATTTTAAAAGAAGCAAATATTGCTGAAAGTTTAGGTATAAAAATAGAAGGAGAATCCTTGTTCAATGATGGTATTGGTGTTGTTGTCTTTTCTGGTATATTATTAATTGCTACAGCAACAGGAGAACACAGTTCAGCTGAAATAGGGACAGAAATAGGCACATTATTTTTAGAAGAAGCAGTAGGCGGATTACTTTACGGATTACTCATCGGTTTTCTAGGCTTAAAATGCATTCAATCATTAAAAGAAAACCCACAATTGGCAGTAATGATTACACTTGCTGTAGTCATGGGAGGAACAGCAGGCGCATTTATGCTACACATATCGGCACCATTAGCAATGGTTGTTGCAGGTTTATTAATAGGAAACAAAATTCATGTAAACGAAGATAAAAACGCTATACAAAAAGCCATCAATTCTTTTTGGGAAATTTTAGATGATGTTTTTAACGGCATCTTATTCGTACTTATCGGATTGGCTATTCATCTGTTAGAATTTGACCTCACACATTTATTATTAGGTGTTCTTACTATTGTCATTGTATTGGTAGCGCGTTTTATTTCTGTTTTACTTACTTATTCACTACTAAAACACCAAGCAGAAAAGCCAATAAAAACAGTCGCTGTATTAACTTGGGGAGGATTACGTGGGGGAATATCAATTGCTCTTGCCTTAAGCTTATCAAATGATCTATCCAGTGAGCTTATTTTATATATTACTTATGTAGTCGTATTGTTTTCAATAATTGTACAAGGCTTAAGCATTGGAGCATTTGTAAAGAAATTGTATAAGTAGAGATGCTATTTGAATAATTTGATGCAGAAAATGCGATACAGCTCTTTTCTTTCTGGAATGCGTCAATAAGATGAGTTACTAAAGATTACATTGATTTAATATCAAATCAATACTATAAAATTCTTTAGATAATCTAACCATATAAAAAAAACAGAATTATGGAACTAATAGATGTCACTTTTTTAAGCCCTGTCGCCCTTTTATTACTTCGAATTAGTGTTGGAATGGTCTTTTTTAGTAGCGGTAAAAGTCATGCAATAAACCCTAAAGAACGTGGAGAAAGTATGGGGATGCCAGCATCGGCTGCTATGGTATTGGGCATCACGGAAATGCTTGCAGCAGTATCTATTATTTTAGGAATTTTCACGCAAGTGGGAGCTATATTGATTATGATAACAATGCTTGGAGCCATCTATAAGAAAATTTTTGAGTGGAAAACAGGATTTTACGCAGAAGAAGGTTTTGGTTGGCATTATGACGTTATATTTTTTATTGCAGCCTTTATAATATTAACTACAAATGGTGGCTTATATACCATTTATTAAAATAAAACTATGTCTAAAAACGTATCAGAACAATTATTGGAAATATTAATAGCTACTGGAGTTAAGAACATCTACGGTGTTACGGGTGATGCTCTTAACTTTTTTGTGAAAGCTATAGAAAAAAGAGATGATGCTAATTGGATTGGCTTTAAACATGAAGGCAATGCATCATTTGCAGCGTTTGGAGATAGTGAATCTACAGGTTCGCTTGCCGTCTGTGCCGGAACCGTTGGACCAGGAGCCTTACATCTTATTAATGGCCTTTATAATGCTAAAAAAGCACGAACACCGGTAATCGCCATTACAGGACAAGTTCCCCAAATACAACAGGGAACAAATTATTTTCAAGAGGTCGATCTTACAAAAGTATATGATGATGTTTGTGATTATCAAGCTATTATTAAAACACCAGAAATGGCACCACGTGTCATTTTACGTGCTATTCAGATTGCAGTTTCCCGAAAAACAGTTTGCCGAATTGAACTTCCTGCAGATGTTGCCGGAATGGAAGCAGAAAACGAACAAATGTTAAGACCTATTTATAATTCTGATGCTATTTTAATGCCTGGTAATGACTCCGTAAAGAAAGCCGTAGAAGCCATTAATAGTGCCAAGACGGTTGCTATTCTTGCAGGTCATGGTTGCAGAGAAGCCAGAAGCGAAATCCTTGACCTTTCCCGAAAATTAAAAGCCCCTATTACACATACGCTAAAAGCAACCGACATATTTGACCACGATACCGAAAATACGGTTGGCCTCACAGGACTAATAGGCAATCCAACAGGCTATAATGCAGTGATGAAATGTGATTTGTTGCTCATGCTCGCTACCGATTTTCCGTACACTGATTTCTTACCTCACGATACAGAAACTATTCAAGTTGATATAAGAGAAGAAAATATAGGAAATAGAACAAGTGTAAACATTGGTATACATAGTGACGTAAATACTTTTGTGAAAGCACTAATTCCATTAGTTGAAGAAAAAACTGATGACCAATTTCTTTCAACATTAAACGAAAAATTCACCAAATGGAAAAAGAGTAAATTAGAGGAAGCATCACCAGAGCGCGATAACGAACCGTTACATCCACAAATATTTACACGTTATATTAATGAATATGCTTCAGACGATGCCATTTTTACAGTTGAGACAGGCACCTCGGCCATATGGGCTGCACATCATATTTCATTTCATACTAACAGAAGAATTATGGGCTCATTTAATCATGGTTCTATGGCTGTCGGACTTCCTGCAGCTATGGGAGCGTCAATGGCCAATCCTGGCAGAGAAGTATGGTGTATCTCTGGAGATGGAGCGTTCAATATGGCAATGCAAGATTTTATTACGGCTGTAAGATATAATCTTCCTGTTAAAATCCTTATTCTCAATAATTCTCAGTTAAGTTTTGTAAAATTAGAAATGGAGGAAGTAGGACTCGCACCTGCTTTGGACGCTTTAGAACAACAAAATGTCAATTTTGCAGACTACGCTCGTTTGTGCGGTGGAGAAGGGGTCCGAGTCGAAAAAGCTAAAGACATAGAAAATGCCATAAAAATGGCAAAAGTAAGTACTAAGCCATTTATTATTGATGCGGTTGTAAGTAGCGGTGAATTATCTCTACCACCGCATATAGGGCTAAAGGAGGCTGTTGGCTTTGGAACTTCAAAATTAAAAGAAGTGAGCCAAATCATTTCTGGAGATGCTGATCAATGGGACAACCTTAAAAAAGAACTCAAGGCCTTTTTTGATTAATATTTTAACCTTTTAAAACTAAAATTATGAACAACAAATTTTTAAGAAGGATAAACAAATATTACTAAAAATTAGGTAAAGGTATTTAGGCTTAAATCATTCCATATCACTTTTGCTAAAGTAATTATACCCTATCTCTGTTTTACTTTCTTATTAATTATAGAATAATACATCTTATAACTGAGCAATTGTTATTTCTATTATTGATTAAGAATTAAGTAGTCGTAAATTTGTAAAAAGATCATATTTTTAAATATGGTCTAAATTATAAAACATCCAACTATGGGCGATAAATCAAAAGTAAAGGCAGAGGATAAATATTTAATGGAAGAATTAGATATTGATAAAGACGCCTTAAAGCAATTAAAAAAGAAATTGGCGAAAGTTGCACCAAGGTCTGAAAGAGGAGTAGAAACATTATTTAGATTGTTATCTAAAAATCAGTATACTCTAAACACGATGATAGATACAAAATCTAATATTTTAATATCCATAAACGCTTTAATTTTATCATTGATTCTAGGTACGGTAATGAGTCAATTAAGTACAGATCCTCACCTAATCTTTCCTGTAGTAATGATATTGTTCACGAATCTAGCTTCAATTGCCTTTGCAATTTTTGCAACACGACCAGAATTAGTTCATGGAAAAAGTGAGACAAAAAACTTAATGTTTTATGGGAACTTTCATGAGATGGAAGAAGATGAGTACGTAAATAACATTACCAACTTAATGAATGAAGGTGATGAGTTATATAAAACCATTGCAACAGACACTTACCATTTAGGTAAAACAATTGATCGTAAATTTAAATTACTTCGTAAATCCTTTAATATTTTTTTAGTGGGTATTATTTTATCCGTAATCGCATTTATAGGGTGTCATGTATTTTTTGGAGGGATGATTTAATTTTTAAGCAAAGCTTTTTAGCTTCGGGCGTCCTATATAAGATTAAAACGTCTACTTTATAAAAAAAGCCTTACATTTCTGTAAGGCTTGATTTTACTAGTGGTCCCACTTGGGCTCGAACCAAGGACCACCTGATTATGAGACAGATTATTTTAGTTTTCATTTAGCAATATTTAGCACCTTATGTATTCACTATCAGTTATTTATAAGATTTTGTTTTGTTTTTATTTGCATATGATTTACCTTTAAAAGGCAATTTGTTGTACAGATGTTGTACTGATTAAATCTAAGTCTATGTCAACCGTAAAAACCGTATTGAGAAAAACAATACTTGCTGATGGTAGTTATCCTATCTCTTTAAGAGTGTCGAAAGATAGAAAATCGAAATATTTTAAAACAATATTTAGAGCATTCCCGATGGAGTGGAATCAAACAACAGGGAGCTTTACCAATAAGAATTCAAATAATATCCAAAATAACAGGTTACTTCTTAAATTCAAGGATAGAGCGTTAAAAATTCTTTCCGACTTAGAAATGGAAAAAAGTGATTTCACACTAAAAGATTTTGAAAATCGCTTTAGACTTGTGTCTAATCCAGTACATCAAAATGTTTTTTATTTTTGGGATGAAATTATTGGTGAAATGATTTATGCAGGAAGAACAGGCAATGCACGCGTAAATAAAGAAGTGTTCGCTTCTTTAAATTTATTTCATAAAAGCACTAGACTTAACTTTAAAGACATCACCCCTTCCTTTTTAAATAAATATGAAGCTTTCTTAAGGTCAAGAGGAGGAAGCGATGGTGGTATAGGTGTGCGAATGAGAACCATAAGAGCACTATATAACTTTGCTATTGAAAGAAAAATAGCTAAAGAACAGGATTATCCCTTTAAAATATATAAGGTATCAAAACTAAAAGGTAAAAATCTCAAAAAGGCTTTAAGAATAGAAGAAATCCTTCAAATTAGAGATTTCGACTTAGCAAGATATCCACGGTACGTCAATACCAGAAACTATTTCATATTTAGTTTTTACACTAGAGGAATGAACTTTGTGGATATGATGAAACTTGAGTGGAAAGCAATTAACAATGATAAAATATATTATACGAGATCTAAAACTAAAGGGAATTTCAAAATTAAAATTCTACCCCCTGTTCGAGAGATTTTGAATTATTATAAAGAGTTTGCCATTGATACTAAATATGTATTTCCTATTCTTTTAAAAAACAACTTGACCCCTCCACAATTGGAAAACAGAAAACATAAAACCCTTCAGCGCTATAACAAAGAATTAAAAGAGATTGCCGAAATATGTGGAATTGATAAACCCATAACCAGCTATGTCGCCAGACATAGTTTTGCTAACTGTTTAAAACAAAAAGGGGTAGCGACCGATATTATTAGTGAATCCATGGGCCATCAAAACCTCAGTATCACACAAACTTATCTTAAAGAATTTGACAATTCAGTTTTAGATAATGCGATCGAAATTTTGGTTTGAAGGTATTTCTAAAAAAGATGTGTTAAACTAATTGATAAGTAATCTTTTCAGTTCCTTCATATTGGAAGTATGCTTTTCCAGGTTACTTTCCTTAAGGGATTGTAAGTTTTGAAGTTTCCATTGTATGGCCGGAAACTTTTCAAAATCATAAACGCTCCAATCCGGAGACGTGTTTTCAAAATTCACAATAAATTTCTTATCGCTTTCGGTTAATTCTTCCTGTATATTTTCAATTAGCTTCTCCCTAGTTTGCTCAAAATCCGCATACGAAAAAAGCCTTTCTGTCATACCCATAAATTGATTTGCAAAAGCTTGTTCTTGATTTATTAAATTTGGAAATAAAACTTCTTTAATAGGTCTTTTGCTGCTCAGTAACGTAAAGATAAAACCTTCTTTTATTTCTTCTGTAAACCCTTCATTGTCTAACAAATCCTTTACATCAAATAAATCTCTTGGATGCTGTCTATCCAACGCAGCAACTATTTTTCCACCATACAATTGTCCAAACGAAACTCCTTGAATTGAACAAAAGACATCGAAATCTTCTTGCGCTTTATTGCATAAAACCAAAGTACTCGTATCACCCAATAAACCTCTGATGCCTTGATTTACTTCAATTTTAATTAAAGCACCTTTATCACTTATCTGTAATTTTAGCTTGTCCTTTTGATGTTCGATCAATAAATTTGGAAAAATTGTATTCAAGCGTTTCTTTATTTCTCCTAAGGCATTATTAATATTAGAAAAAGAAGTTGTTCTATTTTCTATAGGTATATATGTTAAATCAATATCAACTGACAACCTAGACATATTCCTTACAAATAAATTGATAGCCGTACCCCCATGAAGAGCAAAGCATTTTTCTTTTGCTACTTCAGGAATTACACTTAGAAGTAATCGCACTTGATGCTTATAATTATTCATCCACCAAATTTTTAGGAATTGTAATTTTATATTTTGGATCATATACGCCATCGGCGACAATTTGTCGTTTCCCCTTTCCCAAGTCAATGTTCTCAACGCTTACAAATTCTAACCACGGATGTCGACACTTATTAGCCAGATATAAAAACAATCGTTTTACTTTTACTGATTTACAAGCTTCGAGCAATTGCTGTACTTGATTAGGACGTAAATTATTCAAACCTTCCATGAGTTCATAGCACTCCTTTAAATCTTGCTTTTTAGGAGCTAAATACAAACACTCCATTATTGCTCGTGCTGCACCTGATACTTTTATAGAAAATCCATTTATTTCAACTTCTGTAAAACCAAAATCAGCAGGCAAGAATGATGTAGGATAATAGTTTAACTTCATTTCCCAATTATAATTTGTCAACCAAGAAGGAATTCGCTCGTTTTCATTTCCAAAAAGAATATACTGTTGTCTTGAAAATTCCAGATAATGAGCCTTTCCTAATAGATTTAAAGCTGATTTTCCGCCCGGATGAATACTAACATGACTTTGTGATTGTAATGCAAAAACAGCTCCTTCTATGGTTGCTGAATCTCCACTTCTCACATATGCTCCATTATTTAGAGAAGTAATCCAATTACTCTTTTTATATCGGCTCAATAACTGATGTGAATACCCGTTTTCCACTAACCACGATGTAAGATACACAGCATTTTGTGGCCAGCCACGCAAAAGAGAGTTTATTTTATGTTCTTTTTCTAAACTCATAGTGTAGTATTATTTAAAAATATAAACCAAAGATATAGACTAGTTTATAATTACCCAAATAAAGAAACTAATAGTTTAGTCTATTGATTAGATATAAACTTATTATCTCTCATGTGTCTTATAAGTATTTAACAAAGGGTTGAAGTGTAAATTTGAATCAAATGATAAAAGAAGGAGTGATATTAAACATTTATTAATGACTTCATTTTTACATAGAATTCGATTAACCCAGTCTTATAAAGGTTATGATATATTCAACTGTTTAATTTAGGCCAGGGCCATTCTTTTTTAATATGGCTTTATAAAACATAAGGTACAAAATAGATACAAAGAAAAACCTTTAAGGCTTTTAGTTGTCGTGAATTGCTTTCAGATTACTATTTTAGTATAGCATTTACAGGAAGTTTGAAGACCGAAACAAAGGCATGTAGTTGTGAATTGCTTTCAGATTACTATTTTAGTATAGCATTTACAGGAGCACCTGACAAAACCTTGGACACCTGTCGTTGTGAATTGCTTTCAGATTACTATTTTAGTATAGCATTTACAGGAGACTTCCGTGTTTGTCGTCGCAAGATACTGTTGTGAATTGCTTTCAGATTACTATTTTAGTATAGCATTTACAGGCAAATATTTGATTTATGCGACTGCCCTTAGTTGTGAATTGCTTTCAGATTACTATTTTAGTATAGCATTTACAGGAAATTATGCTTAAATAACACGTTTAAACGCGTTGTGAATTGCTTTCAGATTACTATTTTAGTATAGCATTTACAGGCATATTAACAGTTATCAAATAGAGCAGATGGTTGTGAATTGCTTTCAGATTACTATTTTAGTATAGCATTTACAGGAAAGGATATAGTTTTGAATGTAGAGAGGAAGTTGTGAATTGCTTTCAGATTACTATTTTAGTATAGCATTTACAGGAAAAATAGGTCAACGGGTCACGTTCACGCTGTTGTGAATTGCTTTCAGATTACTATTTTAGTATAGCATTTACAGGTAGTAGTCTTTTTAGTTAGATCCCATTCAGTTGTGAATTGCTTTCAGATTACTATTTTAGTATAGCATTTACAGGTGTCTTTTTATTTGAGAGACTTCTAAACCGGTTGTGAATTGCTTTCAGATTACTATTTTAGTATAGCATTTACAGGAACACTGAGCAAGGTAGAATTAGAGAGGTTGTTGTGAATTGCTTTCAGATTACTATTTTAGTATAGCATTTACAGGAAAATACAAAATTAAATATTGTTGTGTATGTTGTGAATTGCTTTCAGATTACTATTTTAGTATAGCATTTACAGGAAAAGAAGGCGGTACCAATGATTTAAAAGAGTTGTGAATTGCTTTCAGATTACTATTTTAGTATAGCATTTACAGGAGGGCTGATACTTTTAAATACTCGCTTTCAGTTGTGAATTGCTTTCAGATTACTATTTTAGTATAGCATTTACAGGATGAGCAAGCAAGAGAGCGACACTGTAGAAGTTGTGAATTGCTTTCAGATTACTATTTTAGTATAGCATTTACAGGTAAGGTAGAAAGGAAATAACCACTACGTTAGTTGTGAATTGCTTTCAGATTACTATTTTAGTATAGCATTTACAGGTTTTAGCGCGTCCATCTAATTGCTGTTGTGTTGTGAATTGCTTTCAGATTACTATTTTAGTATAGCATTTACAGGAATAACTAACATGAACGACCCCATTTTCCGTTGTGAATTGCTTTCAGATTACTATTTTAGTATAGCATTTACAGGAAATAGATACGTTATTAAAACTAAGATATGTTGTGAATTGCTTTCAGATTACTATTTTAGTATAGCATTTACAGGAAAAGAAGGCGGTACCAATGATTTAAAAGAGTTGTGAATTGCTTTCAGATTACTATTTTAGTATAGCATTTACAGGAGGGCTGATACTTTTAAATACTCGCTTTCAGTTGTGAATTGCTTTCAGATTACTATTTTAGTATAGCATTTACAGGTTTTAGCGCGTCCATCTAATTGCTGTTGTGTTGTGAATTGCTTTCAGATTACTATTTTAGTATAGCATTTACAGGTTGTACGATGTGAGTGACAACTTACTTATGTTGTGAATTGCTTTCAGATTACTATTTTAGTATAGCATTTACAGGATCACGTTACTTACATATATTAATGGTCAAGTTGTGAATTGCTTTCAGATTACTATTTTAGTATAGCATTTACAGGATATGCTTCACCTATATTGCATTTATCTAGTTGTGAATTGCTTTCAGATTACTATTTTAGTATAGCATTTACAGGTTATATCCACGTTTGATGGTAGCTTGCCTTGTTGTGAATTGCTTTCAGATTACTATTTTAGTATAGCATTTACAGGATACCCAAAACTTTAGAAATATTAGGTTCCGTTGTGAATTGCTTTCAGATTACTATTTTAGTATAGCATTTACAGGATATCTGTTTCATTTCTTATTTGACCATCAGTTGTGAATTGCTTTCAGATTACTATTTTAGTATAGCATTTACAGGACCGATATTTGTTTCAAATATAATATTATCGTTGTGAATTGCTTTCAGATTACTATTTTAGTATAGCATTTACAGGGGATAAAAATCTATAAAATATAAACCACCAGTTGTGAATTGCTTTCAGATTACTATTTTAGTATAGCATTTACAGGCCATCTATCTTTTCGTACTGTACGTTAATAGTTGTGAATTGCTTTCAGATTACTATTTTAGTATAGCATTTACAGGAAGAACTGATAATGGTGATTGTGACCTATAGTTGTGAATTGCTTTCAGATTACTATTTTAGTATAGCATTTACAGGCTGCTGTGGCTTCAATAGCTGCTGCATACGGTTGTGAATTGCTTTCAGATTACTATTTTAGTATAGCATTTACAGGCTCATCATATAACATATAACAACAACTTTTGTTGTGAATTGCTTTCAGATTACTATTTTAGTATAGCATTTACAGGAGGTCATTACTTTATCAAAGCTAAACGTTAGTTGTGAATTGCTTTCAGATTACTATTTTAGTATAGCATTTACAGGTGTTAAAGCTAAATCTTCGCCAATACCTTCGTTGTGAATTGCTTTCAGATTACTATTTTAGTATAGCATTTACAGGTGGAGAAAATGTATGTAAAAAGATGATCGTGTTGTGAATTGCTTTCAGATTACTATTTTAGTATAGCATTTACAGGTGTTTTGTTTACAGTAGTCAAATGCATCATGTTGTGAATTGCTTTCAGATTACTATTTTAGTATAGCATTTACAGGTTTAGTATTGAGAGATATCACAGCGGATAAGTTGTGAATTGCTTTCAGATTACTATTTTAGTATAGCATTTACAGGTTAGCAATGAAATATCACTAACAACTTTGTGTTGTGAATTGCTTTCAGATTACTATTTTAGTATAGCATTTACAGGCTCAAAGATGGAAAAGAACGATCTCATTATGTTGTGAATTGCTTTCAGATTACTATTTTAGTATAGCATTTACAGGTATGATGTTGAACGTGAATTTATTGAGATAGTTGTGAATTGCTTTCAGATTACTATTTTAGTATAGCATTTACAGGTTTATTTTTTTGATTTGTAGTGTCATACCCGTTGTGAATTGCTTTCAGATTACTATTTTAGTATAGCATTTACAGGAATATTTATTGGTCATTAGACATCCAGGATGTTGTGAATTGCTTTCAGATTACTATTTTAGTATAGCATTTACAGGTATCCAGGTTCAACACATACGGTTCCAACAGTTGTGAATTGCTTTCAGATTACTATTTTAGTATAGCATTTACAGGCTAACAAGCTTCATGGCTACATCTTTGGTTGTTGTGAATTGCTTTCAGATTACTATTTTAGTATAGCATTTACAGGAAAATCTCCAATTACCAATAGTAGTTCTTGGTTGTGAATTGCTTTCAGATTACTATTTTAGTATAGCATTTACAGGATATAAGATATGGCTATCAAATACAATATAGTTGTGAATTGCTTTCAGATTACTATTTTAGTATAGCATTTACAGGTTAGATCGGGGAAACTAAATACCTGGGCTTGTTGTGAATTGCTTTCAGATTACTATTTTAGTATAGCATTTACAGGCGTAGTAGTTTAAGCTGTTGTCGGCTAATGGTTGTGAATTGCTTTCAGATTACTATTTTAGTATAGCATTTACAGGTACTTTAAACTGCGTGGAAACATCTCTACCGTTGTGAATTGCTTTCAGATTACTATTTTAGTATAGCATTTACAGGTTTGTTCTAGACATCAACAAGTCGCCAACTGTTGTGAATTGCTTTCAGATTACTATTTTAGTATAGCATTTACAGGTATCTTTTTATAAGCGATATCAATTGCAGTGTTGTGAATTGCTTTCAGATTACTATTTTAGTATAGCATTTACAGGATATTCTGGTATTATGATTTCAAAAGTATTGTTGTGAATTGCTTTCAGATTACTATTTTAGTATAGCATTTACAGGAAAAGAACAATAAATCAAAGTCATCATCCAGTTGTGAATTGCTTTCAGATTACTATTTTAGTATAGCATTTACAGGTTAGAGTTAGATTATACACAGCCAATAAGTGTTGTGAATTGCTTTCAGATTACTATTTTAGTATAGCATTTACAGGAAGTAAAAGAAATTTACATTAACCACCTAAGTTGTGAATTGCTTTCAGATTACTATTTTAGTATAGCATTTACAGGCGATCAAATCTTTTGCGGCGTCCTCCTCGTGTTGTGAATTGCTTTCAGATTACTATTTTAGTATAGCATTTACAGGAAATTACCGCTATAAGTCCATCCGTAATGTGTTGTGAATTGCTTTCAGATTACTATTTTAGTATAGCATTTACAGGACTGACACGTATAAACAACGTCGCTGATTGGTTGTGAATTGCTTTCAGATTACTATTTTAGTATAGCATTTACAGGACTTCTACTCACAGACTAACGGTGGTGTAGTTGTGAATTGCTTTCAGATTACTATTTTAGTATAGCATTTACAGGTTATTTTCATCAAAGACAATAAGAGTATTCGTTGTGAATTGCTTTCAGATTACTATTTTAGTATAGCATTTACAGGTAAAAACCCAAAAGCCACTCGTTGCATATGTTGTGAATTGCTTTCAGATTACTATTTTAGTATAGCATTTACAGGTTAGACGCACTAAGGCTAGATGGGATAATAGTTGTGAATTGCTTTCAGATTACTATTTTAGTATAGCATTTACAGGTTAAAGTCTGACGATTATTACACTGTATAAGTTGTGAATTGCTTTCAGATTACTATTTTAGTATAGCATTTACAGGTTATTTAAACGGTTCTTATACGTGGCACGTGTTGTGAATTGCTTTCAGATTACTATTTTAGTATAGCATTTACAGGCCAAAAGAATGTCACTAGAGCATCCAAACGGTTGTGAATTGCTTTCAGATTACTATTTTAGTATAGCATTTACAGGAGTTATCTAATTTTGCATTTTCAGTTACGTGTTGTGAATTGCTTTCAGATTACTATTTTAGTATAGCATTTACAGGAATACTTAGTGTCATACTCACCGTTATACAGTTGTGAATTGCTTTCAGATTACTATTTTAGTATAGCATTTACAGGATACTTGTCAAAAGTATTATATCCAGCAGTGTTGTGAATTGCTTTCAGATTACTATTTTAGTATAGCATTTACAGGATACCCGCCATAAAAAGCTGGTATCCTGTTTTTTAAAACACTTATTAGCTTATAAAAAAGTAACCCAGTTTTTCTACTCAACTTAAGCTAGAAATCTTTTTTTTAATCCTAAAACAATTCTAATTGCTGACTTGGTGTTTCGGGATCAACTTCTTTTTGCCCATGAAATAACTCCATCATACCAAATTGCCTATCCGTAATTTCCATAATACATATTTTTCCTTTCTTGGGTAAATTACTTTTAGTTCGCTTAATATGTACTGCTGCATTTTCTCTACTGGCACAAAACCGCATATAAATACTAAACTGAAACATAACAAAGCCATCGTCTAGTAATTTTTTTCTAAATCGAGCTGCAACCTTTCGTTCTGTTGCTGTTTCCGTTGGTAGATCAAAAAATACTAATACCCACATACTTCTATATTGATTTAATCTAGAAAAGCGATTTTGAATCATGGCATGGCAGGTTGTGCGCAGTGGAGACCAATGTTAAATTTATCTTTTTCATCCGCTCGTCTGCGCTCGAGATGACACGTAACATATTAACTAAATTCCGGGTATAATATCCTTCTGCTAACTCCAGAAAAACATTCTTGTAAACTATGCGTTGTACGACTCATAGCCACCATTAACGGACTCTTTTTTCCATCAATAACAACATCTAATGCCGGGATTTTTAATAATTCTGTTTTTATATTTTTATTTAAGTCTTCTATATTACACCCTGTTTCCACCATATCATAGACCAAGGCATCTACATAGGGACGGTAAGGCTCCATTACATCATCTGCCAAACAAAATGCATTATACTTATTACTATGAAAAATCCCAACCGAAGGCAATAGTCCGCTACTCACTAAAGCACGGGCGGTAACCGCTCTTAGTATGGCATAGCCATAATTTAATAAATTATTGGGTGCAACTCCTTTCTGGTTTCTACTAAACCCATCTAACGCGTTAAACAAGGTTTGAAAATAGTAGGCGGCAGAAATCGCTTCTATATTTCCTGGATCACCACTTTTTATTTCCTTTATCCAACGCTTTAATTTTAAAGCCTTTTTACCTTGCTCTAATAAATGATTGGCTTGATTATCTACTTTAGCGACAACTGTTTGTTGCCACAATTGTTTTTTTAAAGGCACACTGGCTTTTAATTGATAACGCATGCGCTCTGTCTGTTCTGTATGCCCCACCATAGGTTGTAAAAATCCACATGGCATATGTTGTTTATCACAGGTAATGACAGCCGTTTTATTTTGTACCAATTTCATCAATAACCCTGTGGTAATGGTAATTTGAGGATGCTCTAGCACCACATAGCCCAAATCTTCAATTGCAACAACGGCTTCTTTTTTATTGTCTTCAGGAAAACGAACTACCAACTGCTCATGCTTAGTACTTAAATAGGCTGGATTACCAAAAAATAGTGTGCGTTTTATCATAAATTAAATTTTTGAAATATGCGCTAAACGGTCTACTTTAAGTTTCAAACAAATATCTTTTATCATAATTCCATTAATATCTTTTTCCATCTTGTTTAAAGCAGAATATTCAAATTTATTTTTAATGGTAGTTGATACATTTGATAAAAGAAAAAAGCATTGTGAATTAGAAGCACTCACCATTTTATATATTCTATTGACCTGCTCCTTATTTAAATTATCAAAATCGATTAAATTAGGGTTTTCTCTTTCTTCTTCGGTTGGTACATAAACCAAATCGTTTGGAGAAAGTGTAAATAAGAATTTCCCTTTTTCGGGGTTACTTTGTATAGGGGTTCTATCTTCTTTAGGTAAATGAGCAACTTGTTTTTGATGCGCTACAACTTCATTTAAAGGAATGGTTTCAAAATTTCTTTTCTTCTTTTTATCATCCCAATAGACTGCGAAAAATAAATTAGTTCCTTTTGCTGCTTCTACATATTTTGAGGATTTATTACCGCTCTCTCCTATTTGAAACTTACTACCAATCTCAAAAAATTTAACTTTATTAATTGGTTGGTGTTTTTTGCCATTATTAAGTTGAACTAAATTTTTATTTAAATCTTCTATACCTTCATCGCTAAAGGCTAAGGCAAATTGAGGTTTTCCTTTTTCATCTAAATAATTTTTTAAATGATTTGGTAAAATAACATCTCGAATTTGACTATCTGTTATCTTAGCTAGATGTTTTTCGTTTTTTATTTCGCTTAGCACTCCTCTAACAGAAGTTGCAACTTTCCCTTTAGGTGTTTTTATTTCGTAAATACCAGAAACAGTTTCTTTATGTAACGATTTTCTTATGGCCCAATTATCACCTTTTATTTGTTTTCTAAGTATTTTTTTAGGTTTCCCATCTTTTCCTAGATTTAAATTTCCTTTTTCATCTTTATAAGACCAGAACTTATTATTCGTTTTGTTAATTACCCTTGTATTCTGTTTAAAACTAATAACTGTTTCTTCAATAGCATTTTTTACTTCAACAGAAAAATTATTCCAAGGCATTTTAAAGATTTTAGTATAATGCCCATTATCATTTTTAACTAAGAGTTTATCTCTTAATCCATAATTTTTCTTTTCGGCATTTAACGCACTTAAATAATTAATATGCTCTTTAGACACACATGCTATTACCAAAGCATCTAATGCATGATGGCGATGGTCTATTCTTTTCTTATTAAATCCTTTGCTGATTTCATCTGGAACTTGAATACGATAAGCATTTATTTTCTTATCCCAAAAACCAAAATCTTCTGAGTTTGTTAATGTATTTAATCGTTTAAAACGTGGTGCTATTATTTCATTCCATTTATCATTTAATCCCCAATCGTTTTTTAATTTACCTGTAACACTACCTGTTACAGGTACTATATGTTTAGAAGTTGCTTCTTTTTCATTGTCTTCTCGTACTATATTACTTAATAAACCTTTAATTAATTTACTTATATATCTACTATCATTTAGTTGTCTATTTATAAAGCCTTCAGGAATATCTTCACTTAACAAGTTTCTTAGTTTTGTTCTGTTATTTTTAAAATAACGACTAATATGTGCTTCATATTCATCTATTTTTAGAAGTTTATGGCCGTTTATAATACTTCCGCCTTTTTCTTTTAAATATTCGTAAGCCGTTTTATTGTCTTTATCTTCATTTACTTCACTTTCACAAATAATTTTATTACTTAAAGAATTATCAAAATACCGAGACTGTGGTATAACATGTTCTATTTGATAATTGGTAGTAAAAAGTTTTGAAAGCTGAATTGGCTTACCTGTATAAGGAGAAATATAGCCTTGTTCTAACCAAAGCTTATATCGTGTAATTTCATTTTTAGACGGATTATTATTACGTCTAATTTTCTGAATTTCGTCCTCACTTACAGCATCGTATCTTGCATTAGGATTTTGATAAACACCTTCTTCATAAATCTTTAATAAATCTTGATGACTAGGAGAAAAGGATCTCACACCTCCATCAACTAAGGGATCTGTCATCAAATCTTTTAGGACTTCCTTAATACGATAATTTGTGTTTTCATTCTCAGATACTTTTTGCGAAATCTGTTTACGTTTATCGGCAGGATTTTTCATTTCTCGACCAAGTTCTACGTGAATTTCATCAAAAAAATCTTCAGATCCATTTCCTTTATATTTCCAAATGTCATGTACAACTCTAAGCGTTTCTGTCACCACCTGTTCTACGATAGGATTACGTAAAGAGTGTTGTTTAAACGAGAGTAAATATTTTTCAATATCGAGAGGAGATTTCCATTGTTGTATATTTCCTATTTCAGAATGTCTACCGTAAACTAAATAACAAGCCTGGTAGGTATTTAATCCCACTAAGGGATTTCTTTCTTTAAAAGAAATAAAACTTTTTATAAGTTGTTTAGGTATATCATCGTCACTAACATCTATTAATGCTTCTGCTAATTCTTTAGACGTATAATTTTCACTCAGCTCTAATTGACTAACACGCTCCATGATAGCAATACTTCTATCTTTTATAGGATTTGAAATTTTATCTAGATTCCAATATTTCCCCATTCGCATTAATGGTAATAATTTTTCAATTGCTTTTTTAGAAAAACTACCATAATCACTTTTAAAAGGTGGGAATTTGATAAAATGTTCTATAAAAGAAGTTTCATCTATATGTTGTTTATTAGCAAACTTTTTAAGAGCTTTTTCATACTCTTTAATATCTGTTACAGAATAAATAATATGCCATAATTGCTCTTCTATATTATCAGTTAAAAATTCATGAGCACTAGTTATCCCCTCAGTTTTACTTAATCTTGAAACGAATTGCGATTTTGTCTCACAGCAAGGATATTTTTTATCTTCAACATAATTCCATCGGTAATTTTCTTTCTCATCTTTACTTATAAACTTCTTTTTAATGAAATAGTCAATAATTTGTTTTTGTTCTACTGCTTGTTTTGTAGTAAGAAAATCATATAAATCTGTCCAGTCTACATCTGTTTTTAAAAGAGAATTTGTAATATCTTTTTCTTTAATTTCTTTTTTATAAATTCTTAGATTTTGAAGCCATTGCCATAATCGAAACTCTTGAAACAATGGGTGTGATTTTGAAATTGCTTTTACAGGTTCAACAACTTCTTCTAAAACACCTGTTTCATGATTCTTTTTCTTGAATTTTCTTACTTCAAACTGACATCCTGAAATATTTGATTTTTTACTTTTAAGAGGTCTTTGGTAAAAAATAATATCATCTGTAAACAAATATTCAAATCCTTTATCTTTTATATTGTTTTGATGTGCTTCATTTCTTGGATACAATTCCAAAATACAAGCTTTATATAACTCCTTATTAAATAATTCTGGCTGTAAACTTATTTGCTTTGAAAGAATTTTTTTAAACTCTGCTTTATAAAATTTTCTCTCTATTGTTTTTACTAATTTCCCTCTGATTTTTTGTGTTGGATTTAAAAGTAAACTCTCATAAATATATTCTCCAACCGTTTTCCCTGACCTTTCAACATCCTGTTCTGTTTTCGCTTTTATAGCCGCCCAATCTTGTTCTGAATTTACTATTTTATATGAATATTTAGTATCGCCATTTTTTAAAGTTGAAATGGTTACAATAAACTCCTTTGTTCTATCAATCCAATCTTCAGTTTTAGTAATTTGTTTATCGTATGGCCATCCATTTTCAAAAACCACATTATACAAAGGTTTTCCTTTAACTGACTCTCCCGAATTAATAACCTCTTTTACTTTTAACTGAACAAATTGCTTATTCTTATCGTCATCAATTTCTTCACCTCTTAATTGATAATACCCTCTTTTTTGATTAAAATTGAGTATCAACCAAGCCAGTTCCTCCTTAGTTATTTTATGACTTAAGGCTTTTTTACGAAGATAATAAAGTGTCCAATCATATGGGATTTTAGTGATTTCTCCATTTTTCTTAAGATAAAAAAGATGAGGTTGCCTTTCTTGAAACTCTTTAACCATTTCCTGAAATGAATTAAAAAATATAAACTCATATTTATCTAACTCATTTTTTCTATAATTTATTTTTTCTTCAGTTTGATCTTTAAATTGTCCTAACCGAATATTAAAATCAATGCTTTCAGAATAATGTTTTGGTAAAAAACCTAAGACATTTAATACACGATGAAGCCTTTCTCTTCGTAAATTATCCCTTTGATATAATCTTCTAACACCACGATAATTTGTTCTTTCTGCTGTTTGTGAGATTGATTGACCTGCATCAAATTTACCTAAAACATCCTGACTCATTGGGATTATCCTTACCCCAACACCCTCAATTTCACCTGTCTTATTTTTGAAATCATTTTGTATTAATGACCAACCAATAGAATTGGTTCCCAAATCTAAACCTAAAATTCGTTTCATATATAAATCTTTTAGATAAGAAAATTACAATAATCTTTTTACAAAACCTTACGGTTTTCCTCATTGCAAAGTTTAAAATTTAACCCTATATTTACAGTATCTGAAAGCAATTCACAATAAGGATTATTCCGTTGTGAAAACATTTAAGTCGCCTCGTCTTTTATACGGGGCATTTTTTTTATTCTAAAAGGAGACTAAAATAATACCACCCTCTCTCTTTTTTTGTTACAAGCTTTTAAAAGTGTCTTTGTTTACATTTATTTACCACAGCCATCTCTATAAAAATAAAAATCCTGTTGCTGGCTGCTTATCCCCACATAAACACAAGCATATCAACCTCTTAAATAAAAACACTAAAGAAACTAGTTATCAACATTTACAACTTTATAGTTGTTCCTATAAAGTTGACTATTTGTTTTACCATAAAGTAACAACTAGCATGGCATTACGGCAATTAAGAAACATATCAACCTAAATTTTCAAACAACTCTTTTGCAAAAGTATAATGACGTTCTTTATGAGTACTTTCTTGAACAATTGGCTGGTTTGTTGTAGATAACGACATATGATATTTTGCTTATGTACTGTTTTTTGGCTCTATACCCATACTATGATAATTCTTAAATGGTGCATCGTATAACTTACTTGGCTCTATCTTATCATTACGAGGTTAAGATTTTTTTAATTGTATCTAAAAATTCTATTTGTACTGCATTTAGCTTATAATCATTGATGAATATTGCAAAAGCAGCATCTAATTTCTCGAGACTTAATCCGATTAATGATATAATGAATTGCACCAAACGAAACTGTTCTTTGTCCAGGTCCATAAAGGTGTCTTTTAGAAACTGAGCGTGCTTTCTATTTTTAGCAAAAATTATAGTCTTACCTAGTTCGTCACCACCACGTTTTTTGATACCGTTTTCTAGCACATATCGTAAGGCTTATTTATAGTTAATGACTTCTTTTGTGGCAGGATTATCAAACTTTTTGTCTGCTACCAAAGACTTATATAAATCATCATTAGTTGTAATAATGTTCTCTATTTCGGAGCTCGCCTTGGCTTCTTGCAAATGAATGGTATCTAAAAACAACGTAGGGTTTGGCAAATTAGTTAACATTCCATTTAGTTGTGCTAATGCCTACTAACCTCTATCGTTTTACGCAATACCTTAGTCGTTTCTAAGCTTGCCTGTGGAGGTAATAGAGGAAGGTTATTAAATTTTGTCATTCTATACAAGGGTAATGATTACGTTTGTTTTATTAACAAAGGTAATTTAAAGCGAAAAATTACTCTCATTTTTAACTTAAGCGTAAAGATTACTCGCGTTATGTAGAGTGGATTTAATTTGTGATACTTCTAAATCAAGCACGAAAAATAAAGCGGTTCATTTAAATCATTAGCCAATCCTATGAAGAAGACATTAAAAAGTTTAGCTCACCATGATCTATTGATCAACACTCTTTAGGAAGTTTAAGGTCTTTACATACCTCATTTAATAATTCACATGGGTCTTCATCAATAGCGAGAGAAATCAAATACAGCTCTTTCACTTTTAATTGTGTTTTTATATTATTCGAAAGCTCACTTAATCTTGTTTTGCTAATACCTGTTTTACGAGATACGTCCGACCTATTTATCGATTTCTTAGCAAAGTAGAGTCCTAAATTAGTCATGTATTTATCCTGTTTTCTGTATATAAAGTTACTATTTAAGATAAATCTTTCTGATTTTATAAACTTTTATTTGTTTTTTTGTCTTAAAATAAGTACATTTATTCCGATTATATGAAATAATTGTCCGTATACCTAAACAATAATCTTATTAGAAATGAATAAAAAAACAAATTCACCTATAAAACAGATTATAAGTAAGCTTATTAATTGTCTTGAGATAAAATATATTTATAAGACAGAGATTGTATTAGAAAAAGAAAGCAAAACACTATTAATTGTTATACTGCAAGGAAATTGTTCTTCCTTAACCAAAGAATTATCAGCGATGATCGCTAAAATATTTCAAGAGGAAACTGATTTCTTGTATCGAATATTTTCTTTTGAATATGCCCATCACCAATTAAAAGAAGAAAACTTATTTTTTGTTCATGGCTGCTCATGGGAAAAACAAATCTTCTATAATCCAAATTCAGAATTAGATAATTTTCATGAGTATTATGCAACAGGAAAAACGCTAAATCAGATACAGTCAATTTTCGAAAAAGAACATTATAAAATGGCTGCATTTATGGATGGTGCTAAGTTTTTTGTCGAAAAAAGTAATCTTCATCAAGCGGCTTTTATGCTCCACCAATATATAGAATTGTGGTTTCGCTATACTGCCCTTATTTTAATGGGTAAAGAACGAAAAAGTCATAGTATCA